>NZ_CP124549.1:0-600000 GCF_030253515.1 Candidatus Nanosynbacter lyticus | reverse complement strand
TAAGTTGGTTTGACGGCGACGATCATATTCGGCATTTAGTTCCCGACGCTCGTCATATGATAATCGTTTTGGATATACACTAGTGCGGGTTGCTTCAGGTGTTGCTTTCTTAGAAAAGATACTCATGCTCATAGTATAAACCCTATTTACAACAGTTTGCAAACCAGTTATAATTAGCCCATACGCCGTGGAGCCTTTTTCGGGGGCTTATCGCGTGAAAATATTATTAAAAAAGGAGAACTTCTACAAATGGCAGATGCATTTGACCGAAGCAAGCCGCACGTTAACGTGGGTACAATGGGCCACGTTGACCACGGTAAGACGACACTGACCGCCGCAATTACGGCAGTGCTCGCAAAGCGCCTTCCAAGCGCAGTCAACAAACCAATTGCGTACGACCAGATCGATAACGCACCAGAAGAGCGCCAGCGTGGTATTACTATCGCCAGCTCACACCAAGAATACGAGTCACCGAACCGTCACTACGCGCACGTTGATATGCCAGGCCACGCTGACTACGTCAAGAACATGATCACCGGTGCTGCCCAGGTTGATGGCGCGATCCTCGTGATTGCTGCAACCGACGGTCCGATGCCGCAAACCCGCGAGCACGTGCTGCTGGCAAAGCAGGTTGGCGTGCCAAAGATCGTTGTCTTCCTCAACAAGATGGACATGGCTGACGCAGATATGGTCGAGCTGATCGAAGAAGAAGTTCGTGAGCTGCTTGCCAAGAACGGCTTTGACGAGAATGCTCCAATTATCAAGGGTTCGGCTCTTAAGGCATTGGAGGGCGATGAGAAGTACGAAGACGCCATCATGGAGCTGGTTGATGCTATGGATAGCTATATCCCAGAGCCACCACGCGACATGGACAAGCCATTCATTATGCCAATTGAGGACGTCTTCTCGATCAAGGGTCGCGGTACTGTGGCAACTGGTCGTATCGAGCAGGGTGTTGTTAAGCTGAACGACGAGGTTGAAATCGTTGGTATCCGCCCAACTCAGAAATCAGTAGTCACTGGTATTGAGGCGTTTAAGAAGTCTCTGGATCAGGGTCAAGCAGGTGACAATGCCGGCGTTTTGCTACGCGGTATTGAGCGCAGCGATATTGAGCGCGGTCAGGTTTTGGCTAAGCCAGGTACGATTACACCACACACCGAGTTTGAAGCTGAGGTGTACATCCTGAAGAAGGAAGAAGGCGGTCGCCACACTCCATTCTCCAAGGGTTACAAGCCACAGTTCTACTTCCGCACCACTGACGTGACGGGTGAAGTTGAGCTGCCAGCTGACAAAGAAATGGTCATGCCAGGCGACACCGTAACCTTCAAGGTTAAGTTGCTCGCCCCAATCGCTATGGAGCAAGGTTTGAACTTTGCCATCCGCGAAGGTGGCCGTACCGTTGGTGCTGGTGTGGTGACAAAGATTAACAAATAGTCTTTACACTGCAACCCAAAAATCCCCCGGTTTCCGGGGGATTTTTAATGATATATTACTATGAGTATCTTGACAAAACAACAAGATAGCGTTACAGTAGAGAAGTTATCGCAATAAAAATTAGGAGACAAACATGAATAAACAGAAGTTGGTGATCGTCGGTGCGGGTGGCATGGTCGGTGCGACGGCGGCGTACGCCTGTGCACTGCGGAGTGTAGTTGAGGAAATTGTGTTGATCGACCGCAACCCTGACTTGGCGTGGGGGCAGGCGGCTGATATCAATGACGCAATGGGAATTGATCGGTGTGTTGTGGTGCGGCCAGGCAGTTATGACGATATCAAGACTGATGATATCGTGGTTATCACCGCTGGTGCGCCGCAGCAGCCGGGGCAGACACGATTGGAGTTGCTTGGCGTGAACGCTGAGATTATGTGTGGGACTATTAGGAATATTATGAAAAGTGGTGCTCATCCATATATCATTGTAGTGTCGAATCCGGTCGATGCATTAACGTATGTGGCGCTGAAGGAATCGGGCTTGCCAAAGAGTCGGGTGTTTGGTACCGGAACGACGCTCGATACGTCGCGGCTTAAGTCGTATATCGCGGATCAGCTAGATGTACATAGTCGAGAGGTTGACGCCTATATTTTAGGGGAGCATGGTGATTCATCATTTGCGACAATTGAATCAGCGCAAGTCGGTGAGGTACCGCTTGCTGATTATCCGGGATTTAAGCCAGCGATGGTCGACGGTATTGAGGAGAAAATTCGTCAGCGGGCATACCGGGTGATCGAGACCAAGCGGTCGACGTATTATGCAATTGGTTTCGTTATTTCCAAGATTGTCTCGGCACTACGCTCATCGTCGCGTTCAGTATATCCAGTTTGCTCACTGGTTGAGGGCGAGTATGGACTGCACGATGTAGTGCTTGGCCTACCGTCAACGATTTGTGCAGATGGTGTAAAAATCTTGACAGGGTATCCGCTTAATGAGCGCGAGCAGGCGGCGCTACGTCATTCGGCCGAGGTGGTAACGGAGGCAATTCGTAGTTTAGAGTAATGCTTGACGGAATAAATATTATATGTTACAGTATAGATTACTATGGAAGAGTTGTCGCACAAAAAAGCGCAAAAATTAAGAGTCGAAACACTTGGTGAGTATATCAATCCGCTAGCAGGTGATATTTACGAGACCGCCTTGAATTTGTTTCCGGCTCGGACACTAGAGGAGATGCAAATTGTTATTGATGAGAACAGTGGTGACTTCAGAGGTGGTGAGGGTGAAGTATGGGATGGTGAGAAAATTCCAATGATTGTCATCGGCACGAGGGAGACGCTGTCTAGTCCGAATCTTATAGCACGGATGTCGTCTCGATTGGGTGTGCCACGTGAGCGACTTGAGGATGCAGAAATAGGTCGTCAAATCGTCGGGTTGATAGCGTTTTGTCATGAGTTAGGGCACGTAATCCAGCTTGACAAAAAGGTAATGCAGGTTTTTGGTGAGATAGATAATACCATCGTACCTCTACCAGTGGACTATACTAGTGAACAATACCAAGAATATGTCCGGTCTGACCACGAAGCTAATGCCGATTATATTGCAGCCTGTATTTTGGCGGCGAGCCAGTTAGGTGAAGCTATGGGTTATCGGCCACCGATTGAAGATGTCGCGCAGTGGCGTCAGTGGGTGGCAGCAAATCCGGTAGTTCTTGACTAGCCATACTTCAGGTATTGTGATATAATCGCCAAACAGTATTAATTTACTCCGAGAACTCGGCCATCCGCGAGGCGCGGACGTGAGCAGAGGTTACGGAGTCGCACATAAAGGAGGAGCTATGGCTCAAGACACTGGTATTAAGATTCGTATTCGCCTGAAAGCGTACGACCATAAAGTCATCGACCAGTCAGCAAAACAAATTATCGATACGGCAATTCGCACCGGCGCGAGCGTAGCTGGCCCTGTGCCGCTGCCGACTCGTCGCAGCACCTACACGGTGGTAAAGAGCCCGCACGTCTACAAAATGGGCGGCGAGAGTTACGAGATGCGCACCCATAAGCGCCTTATTGACATTACCAATGCCACACCAAAAACGATTGATAGCCTACAGAATCTGAGCTTACCGGCTGGTGTTGACGCTGAGATTCGGATGTAATTGGCCTAATCCTACAGTAGAATTTACCACGATCCCGCTTGATAATCACAAGCGGGATTGCTTTTATGTAGAAAACGTAGTACGGTAGGAGTGTACTAAATAAATACCGTCTATGACGGTGGAGGGACGTATGGGAATACTAAAGAAAACGGTAACGGCGCTTGGGCTGTCGGCGACGGTGTTTGGCTTGGTGCTGAGTGGCGCACCAGTTGCGAATGCTACCGAGGGTGTTGTCTTCAGTGACGCAGTTGGCTTGAGCAAAGATGGCTCGTTGTGGCTGTATCAGAACAATGCTATCCCGGGTTGGCCATTTAGTGGCGGTTCGACAAAGATCGGGCAGGGCTTTAATAAATACACAAACATTACATTTGCTGACATGGATGGTGATGGTCGTCCGGATATCGTTGCCTATTCAAAGAATCAAAAGGCCCAAGTGTTCCGCAATAATGGCTCCACGACGACACCATTTGCTGACAAGCCAGTCGCCAGCGATATCGACTATCAGGGTGATGCAGTGTTCGCCAAGCTGCACGGTAAAGACAGCCCGGCCTCACATGTTTATGTTGATAACAACGGTAACCTGATGGCAGGCAAAGTTTATCTACGCTACAAGAAGCTTGAAGGAGTGTATGATTTCGTGTCAGATGAAGCCCGTCAAATCGGTCACGGTTGGAATAATGCTCGATCGATCGTTGCCGGTGATTTGAACGGTGATGGTTATGATGATATCGTCGCAGTACGGCAGGACGGTACGATGTGGGCATATCTCAATCGTGGGCGGAACAACAAGACGGCAATGTTTGAGAGCGGTCGTCAAATCGGTCATGGCTGGAACGGGTTTGATACCATTATGCTCGGTGATATGAATACTGATGGCCTGGCGGATATCGTCGGCCGGACGAAAGACGGACGGTTGCTGCAATATACGAATAGCGGCAACATGAATTGGCCGTTTAGTAGTGGTTCAGCAGAAGTCGGTCACGGCTGGAATGGATTTAAGTCGGTCCACCTGACGAATATGTGGTAATTTATTTCTCGTAACCTAAACTTAGGGCAGCCTCGCTTTCATGCGGGGCTGCTTTGCTATGGTATGCATGGTATGATATGATAAAAAAGCTTATGGCAAAACAAAAATCACGAACGTACGCTCGTAATCGCTCAAAGGCAAGTAGCATCACCAACCGCAAAGGACGGGAGCGGCTGTATGAAAATGACAGCACTTTTTTCGTAAAGCTGGTGGTATGTGTCGTGCTGGCGGCATTGTGGCTGCGGCTGAAGCAGCCGATTGAGCTGGGCGTGGTAGTAATCCAGGCGTTGCCGGTTGGACTGATTGTCGGGCTGCTTTTAGTGGTGTCGGTTGAGAAATATCAATTTAATCGCAAGATTTGGTACGTGACGCTGATTTTAATGGCAATTGTGACATCATTTACGCCCGTAGGGATTATGATCTAGCCCGGGGTTATATTTAGCGAAAAACAGAGGCCGTAGAGTGCGATACCGGCCGCAACTGAGACATTAAATGACTCTTTAGCACCCTGCATGGGGATTTCGACAATGTGATCGCACCGCGCTAGAATGTCCGGCTCAATGCCATAGACCTCCTCGCCGAGGAGTAGGGCAAAGCGGGTTGGTGGCCGGAACGTATTGAGCTCTGTGCTCGACGCTGACTGCTCTAGGGCAATCACAGGTAAGCGTTCCCTGCTGGCATTCTCCGCCAACCACTGGTGAATATCAACTACGTAGCTAAAGGGCAGCATTGTTTCTGCGCCTAGCGCAGTCTTGTGAATCTGGGCGGTCAACCTTTCGGTAATGTGCGGCAGCCTTGGATCGATAGACCGGGGATCGGCTAATCGTAAATCGGGGTACGGTGTATAGCCGCTAAAGATAATTTGCCTGACGCCAAAGCCTTCGGCTGTTCTCATAATTGCACCGACATTGTACGTCGAGCGAATGTTGTGCAGGAGGAGGGTAATTTCTGGCATGATATCATTATAGCACTCGCCCAAGGATAAGCTTTTTGCTATAATAAAATTGATGGATGAAGATCGAATTCAACAACAACGTCGCGATCAAGATGAAGACGCAACCCGGAAACGAGCGGCGATTTTAGGCCTACAATATCTGGATGCTCGCGAGTTTGAGCAAACAATTCCGCTGATTCGTGATATTTTGACGATTGAAGAGATGTATAACGGACACGTTGTGCCACTGGCGATAAACCCTGACGAGCAGTCATATCGATTTGGCATTACGTCACAGACACCACAATCATTAGTAGCGACGATGACTAATAACTACCGCGAGCAGGGTATTATTGCTAAGTTCTTCCTGATATCGGCCTCGGGCTTTCGGTCGTTAATGCTGCGATTTGATCCGCCGAAAAAAGTGATTTATGATAATATCGAAATCGCCAAAGAGGGCGATAGTGACACACTCCAGCAGGTCAGCCAGACATTGGCGACCGTCGGTACAAACGACGTGTTTAACTATTTGATCGATCAGGCGGATCGGCTGAATGCGTCGGATATTCATATTGAGAATCAGCGCGACACCATTCGGGTGCGGATGCGCGTTGATGGTGCACTGCACTCGGTGGCGGAGCTGGGCCGTGATCGGTATCGAGTTATCATGGCGGCGCTGGCTTCGCGAGCAAATATTTCGACGGCGTCCAATGAGCCGCAGTCGGGGCACATGCAGCAAGAAATCCATCGTGACGGTATATCACACCTCCTTAACCTCCGTGTCGAAGCAGTGCCAACCATGTATGGTCAAGACGTAGTGCTGCGCTTATTTAATTTTGACACCTCGATGTTGAACCTAGACTTGCTCAGTATCGGTGCGGCTGAGCGGGCGCAAATTGATGAGATCATTTCCCATCCGCGTGGTCTGGTGCTGTTAGTTGGGCCAACTGGCTCGGGTAAGTCAACGACTTTGTACAGCATTCTCAATGCGCTCAATACACCGGATCGTAAAGTGATTACACTGGAAGACCCAGTAGAAAATACCATTCCCGGCATTACGCAGATCCCGATTGATACGACGGCTGGCCAGCGGTTTGATGATGGGCTGCGCAGTGTGCTGCGCCTCGACCCGGACGTGGTGATGGTTGGCGAGATTCGTGATCAGGAAACTGCCAAGACGGCAATTCAGGCGTCGATTACCGGACATCTGGTGCTGTCAAGCTTTCATGCTAACTCGACGTCAGCGGCATTTAGTCGAATTATTGATATGATCGGGCAGAATCCAATCTTTAGTTCAGCGGTGCGCCTATTGATCGCTCAGCGGCTGGTGCGGCGCCTGCATGATGAGAGCAAGGAAGAATATGAGCCAGATGAGGCGACGCGCAATTGGGTAAAAGAGGTTATGCAGGATCTGCCACCACATGTTGATTGTCCTGATCTTGATACGTTCAAGCTGTGGCGACCCGTGGCGACCGACGAGGTGCCGTTTGGCTATAAGGGGCGTATCCCGGTGATGGAGCAGCTGGTAGTAACCGAAGAAATTCAGAAATTCCTGCGAGGTGATATCGCCGACGTTCACACTGAAGCAATTGAGGCTGCAGCCAAGAAACATGGTATGGTGACATTATTGCAGGCGGGCGTGCTGGCGGCTTTGCGCGGCGAGACGACACTTGAGGAAGTTAATCGAGTTATCTAGTGGACATCAAAAAGCCACGCTAAGGCCATCACTCCGACGGTTTCCATTATGATTGTTAGCATATGCGAATAGGGTTATGTGATAACACGAGCGACGGTTGACGGCACTCGCTCGTCAAACGGCGAAGGAATGACTTCATCGGCCGTTGGGTTTTCAACCAGCCCAGCCAAGGCTTCAGCAGCAGCCAGTTTGTGTTGGTCGGTAATTTTTTGCACGCCGTGATCGAGCGCCCCGCGGAAGATGCCTGGGAAGGCCAAGGAATTATTAATTTGGTTTGGAAAATCGCTGCGGCCAGTAGCGATGACTGCTACGCCCGCCTCTCGGGCGACGTCTGGCATGATTTCTGGTACCGGGTTTGCCAGGGCAAAGATGATTGGATCCTCGGCCATTTTCTGTACCAATTCAGGTGTGAGTAGCCCAGCGCGCGACACACCAATAAACACGTCAGCATCGGTGATGGCGTCGTCAATTGAGCCGGTTTGTGAAGCGTCGACGTATTCTAACAGTGCAGTTTTTTCCGCATTCAAATCAGTGCGAGACGCACCAACAATGCCGCGGCTATCTACTGCCATGATGTTCCTCGCGCCGTATAAGTGCAATAATTTGATGATGGCCGTACCGGCTGCGCCCGCGCCAATGACTACAAATTTACAGTCTGCCAAATTTCGTCTCGTCAATTTCGCGGCATTGATCAGCCCCGCCAATACCACTATCGCTGTACCATGTTGGTCGTCATGAAACACGGGGATGTCCAGTTCAGCTTTCAGGCGCTCTTCAATCTCAAAACATTTTGGTGCGGCGATGTCTTCTAGGTTAATCGCCCCAAAGCTCGGTGCGATTGCCTTGATCGTGGCAATAATTTCTTCTGGTTGGTGAACGTCCAGTACAACCGGCACAGCGTCGACATTAGCGAAATGCTTGAACAGCAGCGCCTTGCCTTCCATCACCGGCATGGCGGCTTTCGGTCCCAAATCGCCCAAGCCTAAAATCGCTGAGCCGTCAGAAATCACGCCGACTAGATTATTCGTCCAGGTGTACTTTGGTAAATCCGCTGGGTTTTCGGCAATTGCCTGACTGACCGCACCCACGCCCGGGCTGTAATAGGCGCTTAATTTGTCACGGTCCAGTTTCTCCTGGTCGCGCAAGCTGGTAGTAATTTTACCCTTATATTTCTTGTGTAATTCAAGTGCTAGTGTATTGTAATCCATGCGGTCAATTATAGCGCAGTTTGGTGAAGTTTTCAGGAGTTGCTATCTTTGGGTAATTGTGCTAGAATTGATAACTAATTGTATCGGTGACATTAAATATCGAGTCTTTCAGTGTGGAGCTATAGGGATACAACTATATGGCCAGCTGTTAAGATCCCGAAACAGAGGAAAACAGTATGAGTTTTGAACTAATCAACAAAGTCAATCAAGCACAGAAAAAGCAAGCAGTTGTTGATGTCCGCAGTGGTGACACCGTGCGTGTGTACCAGAAAATTAAGGAAGGCAACAAAGAGCGTATCCAGATGTTTGAAGGTGTGGTTATTCGCACCGACAACAAACAGTCACACACCTCACGCATCACCGTTCGTAAAATTGCCTCAGGCGTTGGCGTGGAAAAATCATTCTTGCTGCACAGCCCGCTGATCGAGAAAGTGGAAATTGTCCGCCGCGCTAAGGTTCGCCGCAAGTTCCTCAGCTTCCTACGTAAGCGTTCTGGTAAATCAGCTCGCTTGACTGCCAAAAACTTTGACCGCGTAGCTGTCAACAACGTGCACGACGCCAAGGCTGAAGCAGAAGCTGAACGCTTGAAAGAGGAGGCCGCACAGGCTGCCGCTGCCAAGCAAGCCGAAAAAGACGCTGCTCAGGCAGAACTTGACGCCAAGGCTGCCGAGGTCGCAGCTCGCCACAAAGAAGCGTAATTAGTTTTGAGACACATAGGCCGCTCTCTCTGGGGGGGGCGGTTTTCTCATGGTATAATGCCAATATGTCGATCTTTCACTATATCTCTGTGTTTGTTCCGGTGACTTTGGCATTTGCGGTGCCGTACGTGTTGCGCCGCCATGGCTTCATCGACGAAAAGAAGTATCGCTGGTTGTTATACCTTGCCTGTGTGTTGTTCTTCATCTCGTGGTATTTGCCGTCGCCGCTCATTGAGGGGCGAGACACCAGTTTTACGACGCATTTCGTGGGCGGCGGGTTGTTTACGGGACTAGTGTGGGTATATTTGGTGCTGGCGACACGCTGGCGGGCGCACTGGTTGGTGATGGCGTTCTCGGTGTTTGCGTTGGTGTCGGCGCTGGGCTGTATCAATGAACTGGCGGAATTATTGATGGTTAAGGTAGGGCTGGCGCGTATCACGCTGGACGATACCAATTGGGATATCTTGGCGAACACATTGGGCACGGCGGCGGTGTGGCTTGGTTGGGTGGTCGTAAGATTAGCGGCAAAAAAGGGCCAGCACGCGCATGATTCTCGGCATTGATGAAGTTGGACGCGGGCCATGGGCGGGGCCGCTGGTGGTCGGTGCGGTGATTTTGGGCAGTGCCGAGATTGAGGGTTTGGATGATAGTAAAAAGTTGACTAAAAAACGCCGCGAGACGCTGGACGAGGTAATTCGTGAGCAGGCGGCTGCCTGGGCGCTAGGCTGGGTGAGTGCCAGTGAATTGGACGACGTTGGCATGAGCCAGGCATTACGGCTGGCGACGCGGCGGGCGGTGAAGCAAATTCAGTCGCAGTGTAAAGCGAATAATGTGGCGTTTGATGAAATTATCATTGACGGGACGGTTAATTTTTTGGCGGATACGGCACTGGAGCGATACGTGACGGTGATAGCCAAGGCCGATGGTTTGATCCCCGGCGTGTCGGCGGCGTCGATTATCGCCAAAGTAGCGCGTGACCAGTTTATGGCTGAGCAAGACGTGGTCTATCCGGGGTACGGCTTTGCGTCAAATGCTGGCTATGGCGTGGCCAAGCACCGCGTGGCGATTGAGCGGCTGGGTGTGACACCGCTGCATCGGTTGAGCTTTGCGCCGCTACAAAAGTATGTGGGTAGCATGAAGTCACAGAATCTGCACCAGAAAAAGTCAAGTGCTCTACCGAATGAGTCGCCTGTCGGATATCCTCAGAAAATAATTCGGGACCCACGTAAAGTTGCCCAAATTTTTTCCGAGGATATCACTCCAGTCGATTTTGTAGGTACTGAGGATGTTACCCAAGTCGACGCACTAAATGCTACTCCAGAGGCAGAAAAATTAGCAACAACTCGCCAAATTGGAGATAAGGGCGAGCAAACCGCTGCGGATTGGCTGGCGGCGGACGGACATGAGATTATTGCCCGTAACTGGCGGACGCGGTACTGCGAGATCGACATCGTCAGCATAAAAGACGATGTGCTGTATTTCACCGAAGTCAAATATCGCAAGAATTCCAGATATGGTGATGGCTTGGCGGCGATTACCAACAAAAAACAGCGACAAATGCGCTTTGCAGCTGAGCTATTTATGATAAAACATCCGCAACACGAGGGGCGTGATATGCGGATGTTAGCTATAGCTGTTGACAGGGATTACAACACCGAATGCCTAGTGGTGTAGGGTATAAATTTGGCGATGTGTCGTTAGTTAGGGTCTCGGTTGATTACTGCACTTTCGATAGAACAGTCTTCTATGGTGGCTTCAAATATATTGTTACCGGCTGGCGTGTCGATAACGCGTGTTTTGAAGCCTGTGTCGCCTCGTGAGCAAAGGGCGGTTATCTCAAGAGTATGTGGAAATAGCTCACCCCTTGGCGTAGGATTACTGCTTGGTTCATTTATACCAGTAACTATGACATTGCCGCCGCCGGGGCAACCAACAGTAACTACTCCGAGCCTTGGCTCTCTAGTTATATTATATTCGTAAGTTTCAGCACTCTCAATCTGCGGTACTGCTAACGAATCGTGGCCGCAAGCCACGGAGACAGTCTTGTGTTCGGTAGTTTTCTCCCCTGAGCAGCCTACGACTCCAAATGCGGCTGTGCCAGCCATTAAAGCCCAAGCCACGGCCTTTTGCCCCAGCCTACGCGCGGTGTCAGCTATTTGGTGTAGTGTATCTCTCCGGTCTCCCTGGCTACCAATAGTGTTGTGATTTCCCATAGAATCTCCTTAAATTGAGTTAATTTATTACCTCAAACACGTGCCAACTCCACTCAGTGTGACTAAATGTTTATCCGTGATTATACCACTTGATATTACATAAGTCAATAGTAAAAGCGTATAACTCACATTACTTATTAAGCGCATCAATAACCGCGGCCTGATCCCGCTCAATCAGTGCTACTCTGCCAGCGATTTCGCGGATGCCCAGATCAATGGTGCGGGTCAGGGCTGGTTCGGCGCGCAGCGGCGTGGTAAATTCGGTGAAATCGTTTAACTCATCGCGGGTCAACAGAGCGCTGGCGGCGTAGCGGATAAAAGTATCGTAGCTTTTATCGCCGCCAAAGGTATCTTTCACCCACGACCAATTTTCTTTCAGCCAATTCCAAGCAATTTGCCGGTTTTCCCGCGTACGGATCAGATAAATAAACCAGCGGCTGGCATCTTGTGGACGTATGATAGTAGTATCCTTGATCGCTGTTAAAATTTGCTCGGTAGTTGCTGGATTCTTCGTCGAGGTCAAGCTTAGTGCGATATCAACCTGCAGGTCGGCTGACGGCGTATTCTGATATATCGTAAAAAGCTTGTCAATCATTTCTGGCGTCTCAAACTGTCTGACATTGGCGTTGATGATCAGCGGGCGAATCTCAGCTGGTAAATCATCTGGGTCGGTTTCGTCAAAGCGTCGTTTGACCTCCGTGAGCGCTACTGAATCCTCACCATATAACATCAAACCCAGCGCTGCCGTGCGCCGCTCGCGATCATCATCAGACTCGCCGCTCCGTTCATCCCAGCCAAGTTCCATGAAGGTATCGTGGGCAAATTCAGCAGAAATCTGCTTTAGCCGAGCACGTCCTGCTTCGTTATCGTCAACAAATTTCCGTAATTCCGCCAGCGCACCGGCCGCCATACTAAAAACCTTCTCATTGGTCTCGTGCTGAAAAACGCGTGCCAGCGGTAGCAGCGCCGCCGAACTTTCTCGTCCAGCCCGTGTTAGCAGCGTCATGTCTTGCAGTAAGCAAATTTTATCTAATGTCGGTAATTCTGCCGCCTTTTCGATCAATCGGTCTCGCATTACTGAGTCGTAATGCGTTACGAAATGTCCGTTCAGTCCGCAGTTCAGTCGAACGTCGCTGTTTATCGTAAATGTTTTCTCGCGCTCGGTCAGAATATCATCAAGCGGCTGATTGGCGAACAGCGGAATCGGCCACAGGACGTCGGACGGCTGATGATCACCGATGAAAAAGCGTTCCTGGCGCAGGGTGGCGGTAGGTTGTCTATCAGAACTATCTTGCTCGACCTGTACAATCGGCAAACCTGGCTGCGAAATCCAAGTGTTCATCAAGTCAACAATCGGCTGTTCGCTGGCGGTTTCTAGCTCCTGCCATAAATCATTACCAACAGTGTTTTGGTAAGCAAATTTTTCAAAATATGACTTCAGCCCTGCGCGAAACGCCTCCTCGCCGATTAGCCGCCGTACCATCACCAGCAGACGCCCGCCCTTGGCATAGACAATTGCTGGGTCAAACAAAGTGCTGATCTCATCCGGGTGATTAACATCGGCCTGTACTGGCTGCACACCATCCAGGCTATCGCGCCGCAGTGCCGCGGTGACCTCGCTCGTCGCAAAATCCTCCCACATCCGCCACTCAGGGTGTAGTGCGTCGACCGCCACATACTCCATCATGTTGGCGAAGCTTTCGTTTAGCCACAGGTCGTTCCACCACTGCATAGTCACCAAATTACCAAACCATTGGTGGCTGAGTTCGTGGGCGATGACGGTGGCGATAAAGCGTTTGGATGATTCCGGCGTTAATCTCGGGTCAGCCAGCAGGCAACTTTCGCGGTAGGTGATGAGTCCCCAGTTTTCCATGGCGCCCGACGAGAAATCTGGCAGCGCCACATGGTCGGACTTTGGCAGCGGGTATGGCACGCCGAAATACTCATTATAAAAATCAATTGAGCGAGTGGCGATGTCCAGCGCGAAATCTAGCGTGTCCTCGCCCTGGGCTGGCGTGGCCCAAACATTGACTTCGACGCCAGATTTAGTGCGGGCAGTTTTCTTGTGGAGCTCGCCGACGACAAAGGCCAGGAGGTAACTGCTCATACGCGGCGTAGTGGTAAAGGTGGTTGTCAGCGCGCCGTCCTTTTCAGATGATTCAGTGACGGGCATATTGCCAAGGACGGTTAGCCCTGGAGTGGTTACGAGCGTTACATCATAGGTGGCTTTGGCGGCTGGCTCGTCAACGCACGGGAAAACTTCGCGGGCGTGGTGCGATTCAAATTGGGTGGCAAACAGTTGCTTTTTCACGCCATTGTGGGTGAAATAACACGGATACAGCCCGTGCATAGCGTCGGTGATGGTGCCGGAAAACTCAATGTGAACGACATGTTGGCCGCTGGAAAACTCTGGATTTAACAGGCGCAGCTCATCAAGTTCACCAAGAGAAAACTCAGCCGGCTGGTTGTCAATTGTAACTGAATGAATAGTTAATTCTTTAGAATGCAGCGAAATTGACTCGCCAGTTGACTCGCCAGAAATAATCACTGTGCCAGAAAACGCTTTTTCTTCGGCGCGTGTTAGGTCGAGGGTTAATGCGTAATGATGTGGTATAAAGGTGTCGAGTAAGCGTGGAACTGTTTTCATACTTTCATTATAATATAGATATGGTGACGAGGAAAATTAGACAGCGGCAGATAATGGTACTGCTTGTCATGGCGGCGGTGGGTGCAGTAGTGTGGGCGGTGCAACTGCAGCAGCCGCGGGTTACACCGACTTCGCCGTCTATGCAGCAGCAATTGTTTGGTGACTCAAACGCCCAGGCGGAGTTAGCTAAACTAGAGGTTAAAGGTCGCGCACCCAAAACAGGCTATAGCCGCAAACAATTTAGTGATGGTTGGGGTAAAATGAGCGGCTGTTCGGTGCGCGAAGTGATTTTGGCGCGGGATCTAACGGAAACAAAAATTGATGATAGATGTCGCGTGTTGGCCGGGACGCTACGTGACCCGTATACCGGCCGGATGATCAAGTTTCAGCGCGGGCCAGAGACCTCGTCGAAAGTACAAATTGATCACGTGGTGGCGTTAAGTGATGCGTGGCAGAAAGGTGCACAGCAATTACCCCGTGAGGAACGAGAAAAATTGGCAAACGACCCGCTAAATCTGTTGGCCGCTGATGGTCCGGCCAACCAAGCCAAAGGCGATGGTGATGCCGCGACCTGGCTACCTCCCAATAAACCGTTTCGCTGCCAGTACATTGAACGGCAGGTAGCCATCAAGCGTAAATATCGTCTGTGGGTAACAAATGCAGAAAAAGAGGCGATGGGCAAGGTGTTGGCCGGCTGCGGCTCGACGTGATGAGTTGAGCTTCCAAGGACTTGATTGGTTGCAAATATCGCCCAAACCGCTTATACTAAACCCATGAAGATTTATCTTGGTTCAGATCATCGCGGGTTTGCATTGAAAGAAAAAGTATTTGCGTATTTGGCGAAGAATGGCTACGTAGTCGAGGATGTTGGTGGTCGTGAGCTCAATCCCGATGACGACTTTCCGCAGTTTGCGGCAGCGGCAGCGCTGCGAGTGATTGGTGATGGCGAGGATGAGCCACGGGCAATTTTAATTTGCGGCGGCGGTCAGGGTATGTGTATGGCGGCGAATCGTTTTAAGGGGATCCGCGCCAGTGTTATTTGGGATGCACATGAAGCGAGGATGACGCGGCGTGACAATAATTCGAATGTACTGTGTCTGCCGGCTAGGGTCCTCGAGGACGACGAAGCTGCCTGGAAGGGTATTGTTGAAACGTGGCTCAATACTGCATACGCGGATGCTCCGCGGTATAATCGGCGCAATGCGCAACTGGATGAAATCGTATGAGTAGTGTTATCGCCCCGGCAATTTTGGCAGAAAATGCCCAGCAATACAAAGAGCAAGTTGATAGAATTACTGGCTTTGCTGAGCGGGTGCATATCGATTTGACTGATGGTGAATTTGCGCCAACCGTTACGGTTGGTATTCCAGAGTTATGGGCACCAGAAGGTTGGACGATTGATATTCATGCCATGGTGAACAAACTGGATGAGTATGTGCCGAAGTTGATCACGCTGAGGCCGCACTTGATTATTATTCATGCCGAGGCCGAAGGCGACGTGTTGGGGGCGCTCAAAGAAATTAAGCGCTCGGGTATTATGGCTGGGCTAGCACTACTGAGGCCAACAGTGCCGCAAACCGTCGAAGAGCTTATCAAAGAGGCAGAGCATGTCCTGATTTTCAGCGGTGAGCTAGGTAAGTTTGGCGGAACAGCCAGCCTGATGCAGCTGGAAAAAATTCGGCTCGTCAAGATGATTAATCCGAATGTTGAAATTGGTTGGGATGGTGGTGTGATGGTTGACAATGCTTATAGCCTTGTTCAGGGCGGCGTGAACGTCCTGAACGTTGGCGGGACAATCCAAAAAGCAACTGATCCACCAGCAATGTTCGCTAAACTCCAGCAGGAAATTAGCAAGACGGGTGTGCTCGGGTAGTTTGCTATGAGCGAACTTACGATTGGCCGGCTGGAAGAGAAGGCGCGAGAACTACGACAGTTGGTTATTCGTCAAGTAGCAGCTGCCGGCAGCGGTCATGTGGCGGGACCGCTGGGGTTTGCTGATGTGATGGCGGTGCTGTATTTTCGGATGCTTAGATTGCGGCCAGAAGAGCCGGATTGGCCTGATCGCGATCTGTTCGTCATGAGTAACGGCCATTATGCGCCGCTGCTATACGCAGCGATGGCGATGCGCGGATTTTTATCGGAATCAGAGTTAATGAGTTTGCGGCAGTTTGGCTCGCGGCTACAAGGGCATCCGGAGCGGGTAAAATTACCAGGGCTAGAGACGACCAGCGGGCCGCTAGGCTGCGGTCTCAGCCAGGCTGTCGGTATGGCGTATCATTTGCAGTATTTGCAGAATTCGGAGCGCCTTGTATATTGTAGTTTAGGTGACGGTGAACTTAACGAAGGCAATATTTGGGAGGCGGCGATGTTTGCAGCCAAGTATAAATTAGGCCGGCTAATCAGTATTGTTGATCGTAATACTATTCAAATTGGCGGCGATACAGAAAAAGTCATGCCGCTGAATGATTTGGGTGAGAAATGGCGCGGTTTCGGCTGGCAGGTGCAGGAAATTGACGGGCATGATATGGCGCAAATTATCGCGGCGGTTGAATCGGCGCAGGCAGTACGCGAGCAGCCGAGTATTATCATCGCGCATACGATACCCGGGCGCAGCGTTGATTTTATGGAGGGTGATTATCGGTGGCACGGCAAGGCGCCGAATGCTGAGCAAGCCGCTGCGGCGCTGACACAATTGGGTTTACTGGCTAAGAAACAGCCGGAAGAAGGGATGGGCGTATGAGCATGTTGCGGGATGATTGGCGCGCGGGAAATACCGCGTCGATGCGGCTTAGTTTTGGCCATGGGTTAGTTCACACAGCAATGAACAATAGTCAAGTTGTGGCGCTAAGCGCTGACTTGGCAGAAAGTGTTGGCTTTGGCGAATTTGCTGAGCGAATCGGTGCGCCGCGGTTCATTGAGGTTGGTGTGGCAGAGCAAAATCTGGTGACAGTAGCGTCGGGGCTAGCAGCCATGGGTAATATCCCGTTTGCGGCTAGCTACGCGGCGTTCAGTCCGGGGCGTAATTGGGAACAAATTCGGACGACGATTTGCCTGAATAACCAGCCGGTCAAGCTGGTCGGTTCACATGCCGGGCTGAATGTCGGTGCGGACGGCGCGACGCACCAAATGCTGGAGGACATCGCGCTGATGCGGAGTCTGCCAAACATGGTGGCCTTGGCACCAGGTGATGCCTACGAGGCCGAAATGATGGCAGCGGCGATGGCGGCTGATCCGCGGCCAAATTATGTGCGATTGCCGCGAGCTGACATGCCGCTGTTTTTGGATGGTGAGGTGGCCATTGGCCGAGCGTCCGTACTGCGGCAGGGTAAAGATGTAGCGTTACTAGGTACTGGCACGATGACGTATCAACTCCTCATGGCGGCAGAACAATTGGCGTACGCCGGCGTTCAGGCAGAAGTCGTGCATTTTAACACTATTAAGCCGCTGGACGAAGCAGCGGTCATCGCCGCCGCCCAAAAATGCGGCCGTGTGGTGACGGCAGAAGAAGGGCAAATTGCCGGCGGATTTGGTAGCACGGTGGCGGAAGTGCTTAGTGAAAAATTGCCAGTCAAAATAAAGCGTATCGGCGTCCGCGACCAGTTCGGCGAAAGCGGCTCGGTAGTTGAATTATGGCAAAAGCATGGACTAGATGTCGAAGCAGTTGTCCGACACGTAAAAGATGACCTGTCATTTATTTAGGCTTGCGCAGACGTCAGGGAATTTCTCAAGCGTCCACAGAGCTATACAGGAAATTGTCACGAGTGTCGCGATCTCCTATGATGCTGCATAAGTAAAAATACCAAGCTCCCTCATCAGGATTGACCCCATGATGAGCCAAAAAATCAAGGCCAGCATTTTGACGAAAACTGTACAAAAATAAATCGTAAAACCCCTTCGCCTCTTTTCATTTTCCGTCACCGCTGCTATAATAACCATAAGTAGCATAAGGGATAAAAGGGTATATGGGACTGACAATTTCTGACATTCGGCGTAATACCACGCATGCGCGCCATCTGATGCAGCGGACACGGGCGCAGCACTTTGCGGTCGGGGCGTTTAATATTGATAATCAAGAAACGCTGATCGCGGTGGCACGGGCGGCGCAGAAGCTCCAGTCGCCAGTGCTGGTGGAAGTATCAGACGCCGAGGTCAAGGCCATGGGTCTGGAGAATGTGCGCGATTTGGTGGATAATTATAAGGCAGAATACGGCATTGAGATGTATCTTAATTTGGATCACGGGCCAACGGTCGAGGGTTGCAAGCGGGCGATTGACGCGGGCTATGAGTTTGTGCATATAGACATCTCCCAGGCAAATCACGATGCTTCGGATGAGGAAATCATTGCCAAAACCCGTGAGGTTGTCGAGTATGCCAAGTTCACCGGCGCGTTGGTGGAGTCGGAGCCGCACTATTTTTGGGGTTCGTCAAACGTCCATACCGAGGCGATTGACTATGAAGAAATTAAGAAAACCTTTTCCACGCCAGAAGGCGCGCGTGATTTCGTAGAGGCGACGGGAATTGACACTTTTGCGGCGGCGATTGGTAATTTGCATGGGTTGTATCCGGTGCCGAAAGTCCTGGATTTGGAATTATTAGGGCGCATCCGCGAAGCACTTCATTGCCAGATTTCGCTTCACGGCGGGTCGGGCACACCACTGCATTATTTTGAGGAGGCGGCAAAAATTGGTGTTTCTAAAATTAACATTAATTCCGACATGCGCTACGCTTTCCGCACGACGCTGGAAAGGATCTTGCGCGAAAACCCGAATGAATACGCCATCGTCAAACTAATGCCACCAGTGTACATGGCCGTTCAGGAGGTGGTTGAGACGAAAATTCAGGCCTTCGGTTCAGCCGGAAAGGCGGTGGTGTAATGGCAAGAATTATTACTGTTGGTGCTGGTGTGCAGGATGTTTTTTTAAGCCAGTCAGACGCCTTGGCTCCGGTGTGCGACAGTCCAGAACGTTGTTTTGCTAAGTTAGAACTTGGTGCCAAGGCCGACGTCAACCAGATCCATTTTTCGACAGGTGGGGGTGCGACGAATGCCGCGGTAACCTTTGCCAGGCAGGGCCACGAAGTGATGTTTTTGGGCGTTGTCGGCCGTGATCCGGCTGGCCAAGCAGTGCTGGATGATCTGGACGCCGAGAATGTTGATACGCGATATGTTCGATTTTCCCAAAAATACAATACGGGCTACTCGGTATTGTTATTGGCGCCAAATGGTGAACGGACAATTTTGACGTATCGCGGCGCATCAACGCATTATCACGCGGCTGATTTTACCGTGGCGGATATTGAGGCTGATTGGCTATATGTGTCGACGCTGGCGGGTCAGATGACGGTCTTGGATAAGGTATTTCGTGAGGCGCGAGCAGCTGGTATGAAAATTTGCTTTAATCCAGGCAAGCGAGAGCTAGCACAGCGTGATAAGCTAATGGGACTGCTGGATGATGTGGAGGTATTGGCACTGAATAAAGAAGAGATGCAACAGTTAGTGCCGGGTGATGATCTGGAACAGCTGGTGCGGCGAGCAAAAGAGCTTGTGCCGGTGGTGTTGCTAACAGACGGTGTGAATGGCTCGATGGTATCTGATGGCGTAACGATTGTCAGAGCGGCGATGTATGAGGATGTGCCAGCAATTGATCGGACTGGTGCAGGTGATGCATTTGCCAGTGGCTTTTTGAGTCAGTGGGCTCATGGCGCCCAGCTGAAGGACGCAGTAGTATTTGCCAGCGCAAATTCAAGCTCGGTCGTCAATCATATCGGTGCTAAAACCGGTATCTTACATCAAGGCGCACGACTACATGCCATGCCACTAAGCGAAAAGGAGTTTTAATGTCAAGAAACTTAACAAAATTATTGGGTGATTCAGTGCGGACACGAGTTGCCGTGAGCGAGCTCAGACGAATGGCCGGCGATGATAGCGATGTGAGGTTGATTACTGAGATTTTAGCTCGGGCTCATTCAATTATCCGTGCGCTTGGGCTTGATCCGGCGGACACGACGGGCAGAGAAGTGTATCAGGCGCTAATGGCTGCTGCGCCGCGGATTGATCAGACAGCCTGGGCGAGAGCTAGCGACTGGGTGATGATGGATTTTGATGGACAGATCATCTCATTTCATCCGGTGGATATCGTCGAAAATTATCATCATCAATTACCATACGGTCAGCATCGTATCGAATCTGGTAAGCGCGGGCTTGGCTATGAAATAACCCGTCGTTTTTCAGCTCATCCACGTACCCATACGCCGACTGTTGAGCGCGTCGTCTGCGAGGGCGGGATTTGCTATGTTGCCTCGGCCGTCAGTGAGCCAGTCAAGTCCGCGTCGCCGTTCCAGTTACCGGTAGCTGACGCTAAACCAAAACGCCGCAAGTCAGCTGCCGTGCCTGTAAAATCTAAAAAATCTGCTAGCAAAAAACCTCATAAAAAGTCCCAGCAAAACGCAAATACTCCGAAGAAATCCCAAAAAGTCTGAATTGACACGATAGGTGATCAGCAATAGGCCTTATTTGCTTGTACCAGCTCAATGATCTCATCGACGCTGTCGGTGATAGTATAAATATCCAGGTCTTTCTCAATGATAGCTCCTTCGGCCAACATATGGTTGCGGAAAAAGGCATCCAAATCGCTCCAAAATGCCGTGTCGAACAAAATCACCGGTGCACGGTTAGCTTTTTCAGTCTGGATCAGCGTCAATATTTCCGCCAGCTCGTCCAACGTACCGAAGCCGCCCGGGAAGTAAATATAGGCGTTGGCAAACATAGTCATGACGATCTTCCGCGGCGCAAAGTGCTGAAACTCGAATACCTCGGTGGCATATTTATTGACTTCCTGCTCGTGCGGCAGCCGGATGTTGAAGGCGATCGACTCGCCGCCAGCAGCCCGCGCTCCCTCTTGGACGGCTTTATTGGCGCCTTCATTGGCAGCCCCCATAATGCCGTGTCCGCCGCCGGAAACGATGGCGTAGCCAAGTTTAGCTAGCCGTTCAGCTGTTTCTTTCGCGGCATGGTAATAGACACTATTCGGATCGGTGCGCGCCGAACCAAAGATAGTTACTGTTTTCTGATATTTCCGGAGAATTTCGTAGCCGCTCTGGATTTCATCTTCCATCTTACCGAGGCGGAACATCGCAGCCTGCAGCTGCACATCGCGCGGAATACATGTATGTTGTGGAGTCATTGAAGTGCCCTTTTTGTTTTATCGCTAATAACTGGTTAACTATATCATGAAAAGTCGGTGTTTGTCAACGATGCTACAATAGGAAGCATGAGCCAGTTCAATCTCGTCTCTAACTATCAGCCGACCGGCGACCAGCCAACAGCGATTGCTCAGTTGGTGGACGGTTTGGAGCGGGGCGAGCGCGAGCAGACGTTGCTGGGCGTGACGGGTTCGGGTAAGACGTTTACTATGGCGAATATTATCGCTCGAGCCAATGTGCCGACACTGGTGTTAGCTCACAATAAGACGTTGGCAGCGCAGCTGTTTTCTGAGTTTAAGGAGTTTTTTCCGGATAATGAGGTGCATTATTTTGTCAGCTATTTTGATTATTATCAGCCGGAGGCCTACATTGCCAGTAGCGACACCTATATTGAGAAAGATTCGAAAATTAATGATGAAATCGATCGGCTGCGGCATGCGGCGACCTCGGCGTTGTTGACACGGCGCGACGTGATCATCGTGGCCAGTGTGTCCTGTATTTATGGCATTGGTTCGCCAGAGACGTATGCTGACATGGCGATTCAATTGACGGTCGGTGAGCGGCGAGTCCAGGATAAGTTTATTCGCTTACTAACTGACATTCAGTATAAACGTAATGACATTGATTTTGCACGCGGCACTTTCAGGGTGCGCGGCGACGTGGTAGATATTTTCCCGGCTGGGCAGGACACGGCGGTGCGAGTGGAGTTTTTTGGCGATGAGGTTGAGAGACTCACGCGAATTGATCCGCTGACTGGCGAGATTTTGGATCAGCCAGCTAGTCTGACGATTTTCCCATCCAGCCACTATTCGACGCCACGCGAACGAATTGAAAAGGCTATCATCGGTATCGAAAAAGAGTTTGACGAGCGGCTCAAATGGCTTGAGTCACACGATAAGTTACTCGAGGCGCAGCGCCTAGCTCAGCGCACCAAATATGACCTAGAAATGCTCAAAGAGACTGGCTTTGTTAAAGGCATTGAGAATTATTCGCGCTATCTGACTGACCGCGAGCCGGGCGAGCAGCCAGCGACCTTGATTGATTATTTTCCCGATGACTGGCTGCTGCTGGTCGATGAGTCGCACATGACCTTGCCGCAAGTGCGCGGTATGTATAACGGCGACCGGGCTCGCAAGGAAGTGTTGGTGGAGCACGGTTTTCGTTTGCCGAGTGCGTTGGATAACCGTCCGCTGAGGTTTGATGAATTTGATCAGCATATTCACCAGGCGATTTATGTGTCGGCTACGCCGGGCGACTATGAGATTGCCCATTCGCCAAAGCCGGCTGAGCAGTTGATTCGGCCGACCGGGTTGCTTGATCCGCCAATTGAGGTGCGGCCGACTGATGGACAGGTTGATGATTTGATGGAGGAGATTCGCCAGACTGTTGCTAGCGGACACCGCGTACTGGTAACCACCTTGACCAAGCGTATGGCCGAGGATCTGAGCACTTATTTGACTGACAATGGAGTGAAAACGGCGTATCTACACAGTGAAATTGACACGCTGGAGCGCGGCGATATCTTGAAAGATCTGCGGTTGGGGACGTATGATGTCTTGGTTGGTATTAATCTGCTGCGCGAGGGGCTGGATCTGCCAGAAGTCAGTCTGGTGGCGATTATGGACGCCGATAAAGAAGGGTTCCTCCGTAGTGAACAGGCGCTGATTCAGACGATTGGCCGGGCGGCGCGGCACGTGGACGGGCGGGTACTGATGTACGGCGACAATGTGACTGACAGCATGCGGCGAGCGATTGACGAGACGAATCGTCGGCGTACTATACAGCAGCAATATAACGAAGAGCATGGCATCACGCCGCAAACCATCCAGAAGAAGATTGACGATGGCCTGCGCTCCATCATCCCGCAAAAAGAATCGGACAAAAAGCCACAGCTTGATTTGAAGAAAATTCCAAAGGATGAATATCCAACGCTGATCAAGGAGTTGACCGGTCAAATGGAGCTGTATAGTGCCAATCTAGAATTTGAAAAAGCTGCCCAGCTGCGTGATTTGATTGCAGAAATTCGCCAGACCATGTAGAATGAGGTTAGCATAAGCGGAGGTAATAATTATGACACAAAAGAAAACAGCATCAACACCAGAGATGGTGCAGCCGGTACAGGACGCAGGCGCTCCACCAGTCCCACAATATGCTCCACAACCGACAGCGTACTATCCCCAGGCTGCTACCGATCCGGGTCGCGGTAAGGCAAAATGGCTGACATTTGAGTATTTACTAGCAATGGTATCGACGGTCGTATCGGCGGTGTTGTTTGCACAAGTACTGGGGTCGTTGTTTACTGCTTGGGCAAAGGTTAATGGTGCAACGACAACGACGATAACTTCGATTGGCGGTTGGCTGGCCGATATATTATCGATAAACATGGTAACGCCGGGAACGGGTATAGTGATGGCGGGTGTATTGGCAACACTGTTTGCAATCGTTGCGCTCATCACATTTGGTCGCGTCTCACGGGCTATTCCAGATCGTGACAGCTACACCAGTAGTATGGCGTATAAAGTAGTAACATATGGTGCATTTGGTGCATTGATAATTCCAGCAATAGTGCTTGTAGCAAAAATAATAACAGTTCTCATTAGTTCACTGCTGTTTATCGGTGCGGGCAGTGCCGATAGGGTGTATGGTGCGCTATATCTCGCCGAGTTTGTGCCATATCTCCTGGCACTAGGGGTAATCGGCGTGACATTGTGGATGCTCAGGGGGATTATTTCTGGCCGTAACACATCTAAGACAATGTCTCTGATTTTGCTGGGTGCAACCGGAGCAGTGCTGGTCGCCGGGGCGATTACGGCAGCCGTCCAAGTACACGATACCGGGTCGACATACACTAGAACCAATGTGCAGCGCAACATTCGTTCGACAATGTGCGATAAGTACGGAGTTGGATGTGACTAACAAAGCGTCTGGGTGGGATAAGGACGGTGGGTTCGTCTTGCCGACCGTCCTTGTAGCGAGCATTATGCTGCTACTGATTTTGTTGGCTGGTCTCCAGCTGGCGTCGGCAGCAGCTAATGCCTTGATGGAGCAGTACTATAATCAGCTGGCACGTGAAGCGGCTGAGGCCGGCGTGGTGCGGATGAATGAATGTATCAGTCGTGGCCATGACAGTGCCATTGCCTCGGGTGTGCGTCCAGGTACTGATTGCCGCGGCAACGGTACAGCGATTGACGTATTTCGTAATGACAAATTACGTTCGTATTTTATTGGTGAATACACCTCAACAACTAATCCGCGGCGTGCTGATGTCAAGGGCTACCTTGAGTTGATCCGAAAATCTGATGGCCGCCCGTATAAGACCTATATTTACAATTCACGCCAGCAAGCTATCCCGGAAGTTGATTTTAAGGGGACGCGCGCCAGTAAGCGCTGGTGGTGTATCGGCGGGTCAGTCTGCCTTGATTTTGGTGTGGGCGGGTCAAATAAACCGACGCCACACCCTCATCCAACACACTCAAGTGGCCCATCCCATGAGGGTCTAACGACAATTTCCGATCGCAACGGTAACTTAAAATTCTACTCTGACGGGCTTCGTATCTGGAATTCAGCGCGAAATATTATGCAGGTTGATAGCTCGGCTCCCGATGGCAATCCAACATGTGACGATGGTCAAACGGCATACTATAGTGAATCACCACAGGGATTGTGTGGCTCGCGTACTGGTACGCAGGCAGTGGTTGCCTTTCCAATCAACAAAGAGGAATCTAAGTATCTCGTAGTATCAAACTCGGCAAATGGTCGTGAGCGGGCAAAATTCGGTACGTTATACTACCACGTTGTTGATTTTACCAATGATCCACTCGGACGAGTGACGAAAAAGAACATGTCCATTGGCATGGCGGGCAGTTTTTCGCGCAACTATTCTGGCGAGGCGATGAATGCCGTGCCGAATAATGCGGGAAATGGTGCGGTGGTGTATACCTATCGGCCGGGTTCGCCGAATCAAGTCTATGCCTTCAATATTTTCTCGACTGACAACGGAGCAACTATTCAGACGCCAAATGCAGCAGTGTATAATGTGCCGTCTGGTCCGGCTCAGCCGTGTATCGTGCAACCAAATCCATCAAGTCCTTCGCGAACGGGATTCGGTTCAATTAACTTTAACAACGAGGCCACCAAAATGCTGGTGTTTATGGGGGGTAGTGTCTGTCCAAATCGTAATGGTAACGCTGGAGTATTACACGTATTTGATATATCTGGAGCTGATACTAATATGACACCAATAGCTCATTGGTCGGTCGGTGTATATAATAATGATCCACTTGATAACAGCCTAGGGTACGCTGCTGATTTTTCATCCAACGGCGACCATGTCTATGTATCGAAAATATATACCGGTGAACTGTTCCGGTATGACATTACTAGTCGCAATAGTAGTGCTATCAAAACAAGTGAGCGGTTTATCGGGTTTACCGGCTGCGAGCATTTCAGGGATTGTGTAATATCTGATTCGCTCCCTAACTCATCAACCCCAAATCACCCTGACTGGAAAGGCCTTGGTGGTGATGGCGGTGGACAAGTTTTGCGCGGCCCAGATGGTCGAGTGTACGTAGCGGATCGTGGGGCCAACAAGATTAGCTACATCGAACGACCAGACGCACCAAATGCGGCAACCGATGCGGCAACGGCGGCGGCTATCGGCTGGAACCGCGGTGGGTTATCACTTGGTTCAGGAATGAGTATGTACGGTCTGCCGCAGATGGTGACGCTCCATTCGCCGCGACTGCTGAGTTATTAGATTTTCCTCGAGACAGTGCTATAATAGACTGCATGACAACTATTTCTACCAGTGACATTCAGCACTTGGCAAGTTTGAGTAGTCTGGCATTAGCCGATGATGAAGTTGATGGACTGCGCCAAGATTTGGAAAATATAATTGGCTACATTAAGCAGCTCGGCGAGCTTGATACGGCGGGCGTGGAGCCAACTTACCAAGTGACGGGTCTGGAAAACGTCTGGCGCGAAGATGAGGTTCAGTCAGGGGTTTCCAGAGAAGTACTGCTTAACTTGGCGCCTGAAAAACAGAATAGTCAAGTGAAAGTGCCGCAGGTATTGTAATGAGTCGGATTAGTGATTTTACCGGAAAAAGCGCGGTCGAAAATGTTAAAGAAGCGTTGAGGCACGCGCGCGACGTTGAAGAATATCATGCGCTGCTGAGTTTGACAGAAGAGCGGGCGCTGGAGCGTGCCGAACTGGTGGATAAGGGTGAGATTTCTGGGCGGCTGGCTGGCGTGCCGTTTGTGGTGAAAGATAATTTCTTGACTTTTGGGGCGCCGACGACTGCCGCGGCGAAAATGCTGGAGAACTTTGAGGCGCCGCTGCAAGCCACAGCGGTTGAGAGGCTGGAGGCCGAGGGCGCGATCTGCATCGGCAAGGCGAACTTGGATGCCTTTGCTCACGGCGGTTCGACGGAAAATTCAGCCTTTGGTCCGACCAAAAACGCTACGGATAAAACTCGGGTAGCCGGCGGTTCTTCGGGCGGTTCGGCGGTCGTGACGGCGCTTGACGTGGTGCCGTTTGCGCTAGGTACAGATACTGGCGGTTCAATTCGTCAGCCGGCCAGCTTTAACGGCGTGGTCGGTGTCAAGCCAACCTACGGTGCAGTCAGTCGCTACGGCGTAGTAGCTATGGCCTCGAGCACCGACACCATTGGTTGTTTCACCACGAATGCTGATGATGCTAATTTGGTGATGGAAATTATGGCGGGCCGCGACGGCAAGGATATGACGACGCTGCCGGACTTTTGGCAGAACCAGCCAGGCTTTAGAAAGAAAAAGATTGGTTTGGTTAAGCAATGTATGACTGACGATGTGGACGCGGCGGTGCGCCAGAAAACGCTTGACTATGCTGAAAAACTGAAGCAGCTGGGTTATGGAATTGAAGAAGTAGATCTAGATATGATGCAATATTCGCTGGCGATGTACTATATCATCGTGCCGGCGGAACTGTCGTCAAATCTGGCACGCTATGATGGTGTGCGTTATG
This sequence comes from Candidatus Nanosynbacter lyticus, assembly GCF_030253515.1. NCBI lineage: Bacteria > Bacillati > Minisyncoccota > Nanosynbacteria > Nanosynbacterales > Nanosynbacteraceae > Nanosynbacter > Nanosynbacter lyticus. The sequence goes on along the minus strand of NZ_CP124549.1, from coordinate 572,787 downwards.
GTCACCGAGCGGCCGAGGTGAAAACGCTGGCGGAATTGTACGGCCGCAGCCGTAACGAAGGTTTTATGACGGAGAACAAGCGGCGGATTATGATCGGTAGTTTCGTGTTGTCGAGCGGTTTCTTTGACGCTTACTACATGCAGGCGCAAAAAGCGCGCACGCTGCTCATTAACGAGTTCAAAAAGTTGTTCACTGAGTACGACGCGCTGTTAATGCCGACGGCGCCGACACCAGCATTCAAACTTGGTGAGAACACTGGTGATCCGATCAAGATGTATCTGTCTGACATCATGACCGTGCCGGCTAGTCTAGCTGGACTGCCGGCAATTTCTGTGCCGGCTGGAAGTAACGGCGAGGGCTTGCCGATTGGCGTACAGCTGATTGGTGATTATCAGTCAGACGGCAACTTACTGAAGTTGGCGGCGGAAGTGGAGGTCATCTGATGGATGGATTGTTGATCGCGCTAGTGGTGGCGGCGCTGGTGATCGGTGGCCTATTGATGCTATTCATTCAGTTGACGTCAAAACAAACGGAGAAGCTCGACCGGGAACTATACCGAAAAGTCTGGCAGGCGGTGCAGCGGGTGGCTGATACAAACAACCCCGACAGTCTGCAAATGGCGATTATCAAAGCTGACAAGTTGCTCGACCGGGCGATGCGCGAATACGGCGTTAGCGGTACGACGATGGGTGAGCGGCTCAAGGCACGGCATGGTCTGTGGACGAATGAGGACGCGGTTTGGTCGGCGCATAAGCTGCGTAATCAAATTGCCCACGAAAGTCGGGTCACCATCACCACCCAGACATTCAAGCGGGCAATGGCCGCCTTTGAACAAGCATTAAAAGATTTGGGAGCGTTATGATGAGTGTATATGATGAGTACGAAATGACCATTGGCATTGAGTGCCACGTCCAGCTGGCGACCAAAACCAAGCTGTTTAGTCCGGCTGATAACGACGCTCGCGACGCTGAGCCAAACGAAAAAACGCACGAGATTGATTTTGGCTTGCCTGGCATGCTGCCAGTGCTGAATAAGCACGCCGTCGAGTTGGCGGTGCGTGCTGGTAAAGCCCTAAACGCGCCGATTGCTCGCGTCAGTCGGTTTGATCGCAAACATTATTTTTACCCTGACCTGCCAAAGGGCTATCAGACCTCGCAGATGTACCAGCCAATCATCTTGGCTGGCTATGTCGATGCGCCGCTAGAAGACGGTTCGCTCAAACGAGTGCGGATTCATCATGCGCACATGGAAGAAGATGCTGGCAAGTTGACGCACCACGACGGCTATTCATTGGTCGACCTCAACCGCGCTGGTACACCGCTGATTGAAATCGTTTCTGAGCCGGATATGCATTCTGCTGAGGAGGCTAAGGCATACGCTTCGGAGCTGCACAAATTGATGGTCTATGCAGGTGTGACGCACGGTGATTTGTATCACGGCAATATGCGCTTTGATGTCAACATCTCGGTGGCTAAAAGGGGCGCGACTGAGCTCGGCAAGCGCGCGGAAGTTAAAAACCTCAACTCGTTCCGCAGCGTCGAGCGTGCCGCTGAATACGAATTCAAACGTCAAGCTGACCTACTGGAGCGTGGTGAACCAGTAGTACAGGAAACCCGCGGTTGGAGTGACGACCAGCAAATCACTACCTCACAGCGCTCGAAAGAAGACGCGCAGGATTATCGCTACATGCCCGATCCGGACATTCCGCCGATTGTTTTGACTGACGAGGAAATCACCGGCATGCAGGAACATATGCCGCTGATGCCGGGCGAGTGCCGAGAGCGGTGGGCTGATCTGGGGCTGGATCATTCGGTGATTACGACGATCCTCGGCCATCAGCCGCTCGCGATATTGCTTGATGCTATCAAGACGCTGACGGTGCATAATGAGCAAGCTGTTCTCGATGAGTTGGGAGTTGACAAGATAAAATATCAGCGGCTGGTCAAGCGGATCTTTAACTGGTTTGCTTCGACGCCGGAGGGGTTGATTGATATGGATCTCATCGGGGAGGGTTATGTTGGGCCGCGTCGGTTGACAGAGTTGTCACTACTCGTCGAGGATAACGAGGTGAGTTCAACTGGCGGCAAAGAGATTTTCCTTAGTTTGTTTGATCGACAATATCTCAAACAGGGGCCGCGCGAGATTGCCGAGAGTAAGAATTTACTGCAGGTGTCTGACGAGAGGGTCATCACAGTCATCGTTGACGAAGTATTACATGACCCAGCCTCGGCGGCATCCATCGCTGACATTCGCTCGGGCAAAGACAAAGCTATCGGCTACCTCGTTGGTCAAGTCATGAAGCGCTCTAAGGGCCAGGCCAACCCAAGCCTCGCCCAGAAGCTAATCCGAGAGCGACTGCAATGAAAACATTCACGCGTATTCAACCAACCACCACGCAAACAGTCGGCGAGGCGTTCAAGCGCTCGGCCGTCATCAAGCGATATCAAACAGAGGATGGTGAACAGCATGAGTTTACGACCTTCTTTTCTGAGGAGTTAGTGTCAGTATTAGTGGTGGCAGTGACGACGGATAACAAGATCGCTATGACCTATCAGTTTCGCGCTGGCCCGGAAAAATGGCTCTATGATTTCCCCGGTGGCGAAGGCGAGCCGGGCGAGGAGGTAGAGGCAGTCGCGCGGCGTGAATTAATGGAGGAGACGGGCTGCACGCCAGGGCGCTTTGAATATGTTGGTGAATGCTATGAGGGCCCGTACATTAATATCAAGATCGCAGTGTACTTGGCGACTGACTGCGTGTACAATGGGGATGCAATCCATCTTGATGAAGCTGAAAGTAGCCAGGGCGCTGAACTACGGTTTGTTTCAGCGACAGAGTTGTTTGCCATCGCTCGGGCGGGTGATTTATGTGTAACAGGGCCATTCGCGCTTTTGTTTGATTATTTAGATAACCTACGACAGGAGGAACTATCATGAAAAAACCAACCAAGGCTATCATCGCTGCCGCCGGCTTCGGTACGCGGTTCTTGCCGCAAACCAAGGCTATGCCAAAAGAAATGATGCCGCTGATCGACAAGCCGATTATCCAATACGTCGTCGAGGAATTGGTCGAGGCCGGTATCAAAGATATCATTATCATCGGCAGTGCTAACAAACGAGCAATTGAGGATCATTTCGACAGGCCGAACGAGGAACTGCTGATTAATTTGCGGGCGGGCGGCGCCAAGAAACAGCCGCTGATTGACATCGTGAATAATTTGTCGGAAATGGCAAACTTTGTTTACATTCGCCAGAAAGGCCCGTACGGTAACGCCACGCCATTGACTTGCGCCGCACATTTGATCAATGGTGATGAGCCGGTTATCTATACGTTTGCGGATGACTTTATCGCTGCTAGTCCCAGCCGGTTTCGCCAAATGATCGCGGCGGCGCAAAAATTAGACGGCGCGGTGCTATCGTGCAAGAAGATTGTTGATGACGCTGAATTTGATCGCTACGGTGTGGTTAACGGCGAGCAGGTTGCCGACGGTGTAATTAAGATGACGAATATCGTTGAAAAGCCGGGCAAAGCCAATGCCCCGTCCGATCTCGCGAGTGTCAGTAGCTATTTGCTGCCGGGCGAGTTCTTTACTTATCTCGAGAAAGCCAAACATGCGTTTGATGGTCACGGCGAATTTACGGTGCAGCCGATTATGCAGAGCATGATTGATGACGGCCATAGTTTTTATGGCGTGGAAATTACCAATGGCAGGTACTATGACACTGGCGACAAGCTAGAGTATCTCAAGACAGTGATTGATTTTGGCATGCGTGATCCGAAGCTTGGTGCGAGCCTTCGTGAATACCTAGTCAAGCGGCTTGAGGAAAATAGTGCCAGCTAAATCGTCAAAAGAACGTGGCCATAAGGATGCTAAGGCCGCCGACCCACGCCCATCGGTAGCTCGCCGCGCCATTGATCGCATCAAGCGTGACAATGAAAACGGCGCCCGGCAGGCAATGATCGAAGATCTGTTTTTTGATTTTCATCGATCGCGCCGGCAGGTTTATTGGATGAACTTTTGGCGCGGCTTTTTCTTTGGTATGGGTAGCCTGGTGGGTGTGACGGTGTTGATCATGGTGTCGGCTTGGCTGCTGGGGCGGTTTGCCGACGTCTTTCCAGCGCTGGCGGATTTTCTCAACCAGCTGATTGATACCATGCAGCGGCGGCGCTAGCATGTTATACTGGGTGGAGAAAGAGGAGGTGGCGCCCACAAGGGAGGCGCAATGAATAATGGCTACCAAACATACGACAGCTTCAGCTCAAGCCGCGGCCGCGTTGCAGCCGTCTGATTACGTACACCTACACAATCACACCCACCATTCGCTTCTGGATGGGCTGACTAAAATTCCTGACATGGTGGCGCGGGTGAAGGAGCTGGGTATGGAGGCTTGTGCTATTACTGACCACGGCACGATGTCGGGCGCGATTGAGTTTTATAAAGCGGCCAAGAATGTTGGCATCAAGCCAATCATCGGCATCGAAACCTACGTAGCAGCCCGCACTCGTCATGACCGCGACCCCGCTAAGGACAAGGCGCGTTATCACCTGACGCTGCTGGCCATGAACCACAAGGGCTATCAAAACCTGATGCAGCTCAGCACTGTCGCCAACCTCGAAGGTGTCTATTACAAGCCGCGCATTGACCACGAACTATTGGAACAATACAACGAAGGTATCATCTGTATGTCTGGCTGTATCGGTGGTGAGCTGGGCGAGAATTTGCGTAATGATGATTATGAAAAGGCCAAGGAAATCGCTGGCTGGTACAAGTCAGTGTTTGGCGACCGGTACTACATGGAGCTCCAAGACCATGGTCACCCGGAAGCGCGCAGTCACTGGCCGGAGCAGAAAAAGGTCAATGATTATATTGAGCGCATCAGCGAGGAATTGGACATTCCCTGTGTGGTGACCAGCGACGGCCATTATCTCAATCACGAAGACCAAGAGGCACATGAGATTTTGTTGTGCGTCGGTACCGGTGCGTATTTGAGTGATGAAAAGCGGATGAGCTTGAAAGATTTTGAGCTGCACTTGACGACGCCAGAAGACATCATCTCGCGGTGGCAAACAACTAACCCGCAGGCAATTGCCAATACCAAAGCCATCGCCGATCGGTGCGACGTAGAAATCAAACTGGGTGATATTCTCATCCCGAAATTTCCAACGCCAAACGGTGAATCCGAAAAAGAATATCTGGATCATCTGGTGTATAGCGGCATGGCAGCACGGTATGCTGGTATGAAGTTGGAGGATGCAAAGAAGCTGCCAAATGATCAGCTGCGAGCCAAGTTATCAGAGGCGCAGCTAGAGCGACTAGATATGGAGTTTGGTGTGCTCGACAAGATGGGCTATAACGGCTATTTTTTGATCGTCCAGGATTTTATCAACTGGGGAAAATCTCAAGGAATTATTTTTGGGCCAGGGCGTGGTTCAGCGGCTGGCTCCATCATCGCCTATGCTCTAAACATCACCGACCTTGACCCACTACACTACGACCTGCTGTTTGAGCGATTTCTCAACCCCGACCGTATTTCCATGCCCGACATCGATATCGATATTCAAGATACGCGCCGCGGCGAAGTTATCGAATATTGTGCCAAGAAATATGGCTCAGAACGAGTGGCTAACATCTGTACCTTTGGTACCATGGCAGCGCGCGCTTCGGTGCGTGACGTGGCGCGGGTATTGCAAGTTCCATACGGCGAGTCTGACCGGCTGGCCAAGCTCATTCCGCCACCCGTCCAGGGTCGTCATGTACCCATCAAAAAGTCGCTCGAGGAAGACCCTGACCTCAAGAAAGAATATGAAAGTAACCCGACCGCCAAAACCGTCTATGACTTTGCCTCGCGGCTGGAAGGAACGATTCGTTCGCACGGCGTGCATGCCGCCGGCGTGGTGATTGCGCCGGATGATTTGGTGAAATACGTACCGCTGGAGATGGCGCAAAAGGGTGTGGTGGCAACGCAGTATCCGATGGGCCCGGTCGAAGAGCTGGGGCTATTGAAGATGGACTTTTTGGGCTTGTCTAACCTGTCCATCATTAACAACGCCCTGCGTATTATTCGTAAAGTCTACAAAACGGATATTGATTTATCAACGCTGCCGCTGGATGATGAAGAAACCTACAAATTATTCCAGCGCGGCGACACCACTGGCGTGTTCCAGTTGGAATCGGCTGGCATGAAGCGGTACCTGCGCGAGCTCAAACCAAGTGTCTTTGAAGACATCATCGCCATGGTGGCCTTGTACCGCCCGGGGCCGATGCAGTTTATCGACTCATTCATCAAGCGTAAACACGGCGAAGAAGAAATCACCTACTTGCACCCCGGTATGGAAAACTCGCTGAAAAACACCTACGGCATTTTGGTCTATCAGGAGCAATTTATGCAGATTTCCAAAGAGTGGTGCGGCTTTACCGGTGGACAGGCGGATACCCTGCGCAAGGCGGTGGGTAAAAAGAAAATCGACTTAATGAAAAAGGTCAAGCCAGAGTTTGTCGAAGGCGCGGTCAAGGTTGGTGGCGCGACCAAGGAAATCGCTGAGCAATTCTGGGACGCACTGGAAGAATTTGCTAACTACTGTTTCAATAAGTCGCACGCGGCGTGTTATGGCCTGATCGCCTACTGGACGGCGTATCTCAAGGCGCATTATCCTGACGCCTTCATGGCGGCGCTGATGACCAGTGACCAGGATGATACTGAGCGCCTGGCCATCGAGATGACCGAGTGTAAGCACATGGGCATTGAAGTGCTCAACCCGGATGTTAATGAGTCATTCGTCGAGTTCGCGGTGGTGCCTAGTGAAAAGAAGATTCGTTTCGGCATGGCGGCGGTCAAGGGCGTCGGTGTTGGCGCGGTGGAAGAAATTATTCGTGCTCGCGAGGCTGATGGCCCGTTCAAGTCGGTCGAAGATTTTGCCAAGCGAGTGTCGACCAGCAAGTTTAACCGCAAGGCCTGGGAGTCGCTGATCAAAACTGGTGCCTTTGATAGCTTTGGTGATCGGTCTGATTTATTATTTAATCTTGATACCATTGTCGCCTTTGCTCAAAAAACTCAGAAAGAGGCCGCGTCGGGGCAGACTGACCTGTTTGGTATGCTGGGTGATGAGTCGGCTGATGTTCAGCCAACGATGCAGCTACAGCCGGCGCCGGCCAAACACACCAACAAAGAGCGGCTGATGTGGGAGCGCGAGCTGATGGGGCTGTATATTTCGGCGCACCCGCTCGATGCGTATGAAACATATCTCAGCGAGCAGGCGCAGCCATTAACGCAGTTAGTGCCAGAATACGACGGTCGCCTGATGACGATCGGCGGTATTATCACGACCGTGCGCACCATCGTTACCAAGTCAGGCAGCAAGATGGCATTCGTTGGGATCGAAGATAAATTTGGCGAGGGCGAAGTTATCGTTTTCCCAAATTTGTATGAGCAAGTCGGTGCCAAGCTCGTCCAGGACGCCGTCATTCGGGTGACCGGCAAAAACTCAGCCCGTGATCGGGACGGTAATTTGGGCTCAGAGAGCAAGATGATTGCTGATGAAATTGAACTGATTTCTGACGATGACCTCCGGCAGTATCAGTCGACTGGCCGTAAAATGGAAGCGCCAAAGATGAGTAGCAAGGTCAAGCAAGAGCGGCGTACGGCATTTCGAACTCAAACGACTCAGCGAGCAGGCGCAGCCCGAGTATCGACAGCGAAAGGGACGAACATGAAGTCAACACCGGCCGACACGACAAACACGCCACCGCGTCCAGCAGTCACGCACGCCGTGCCCGAGACAGAAAAGCTATTTCTTCATATCAAAAACCCGAGCGACCATGATAAACTAGTAGCACTCAAGTCGCTCTGCTCCGCATACGCTGGCGTGACTGATGTAGTGCTAGTGCTGGGTGAGGCTAATAAATCCGCCATGCGCATGCCGTTTCGTGTTGAGGCTGGCGATCAGCTCATGAGTCAGCTGCGTCAGACACTGGGCGACGAGTGCGTAGTCTTGAAATAAGAGTATTCCCCGGGCTTATTGAATGTTAAGCTCTCGTCGTCGCAGGAGCTTATTATACCAGCGAATCATACCGCGTCGTACTGGTCGGCCGATCATATTACCAAGCGATGCACCGATGGCGATGGCCACGCCGATCATGATAGCTCGTGCGAGGACGGCCAGTGACAGTAAAAATTCAGGGTCGGTCGGTGGATTCTCTATCACACCCATCAAGCCGTTATAGAGCGACAAACCCGGCACCAGCGGTACGATACCAGCAGCGATAATGGCCACTGAAGGAAAGCGCCACAGCCGGGATGCCAGCACCGCTGTCAATCCGACTACTGTTGCTGCGGCGCCGCTGGCGATGACAACTCCGAGTGACCCAATTAGCGTACTTGACACCCACCATCCCAACACGCCAACACCGCCGGCAATCAGCATTCCGAACAAACGCGCGTGATTGCCGGCCGCGAAACCAGCAGCAATAATCAGCGCTCCCAAGTATTGCGCCCGTATGTCTGCCGCTAGCCCCAGCCGATCCGGCGTCGTTGGAAAGCTAATCCCAAATCGCTGAATAATATATAGCCCGGTCATTACACCGACAACAATACCCATCGTCGCCATAGTTACCCGCAGCAGTCGGGCATTTGCTGTCACGTAATATTCGTCAATCGCATCCTGAAAGGCGCCAACGATCATCAACCCCGCCACCAATAGCACGATACCGCTGATCACCAGCATTGTCGTATCAACCTGCCAGCCCAGCCAGCCATTCAGCCACTGGGCAGCGCCCGCCGCCAGGGTGATTAGGAGCGCGGTAATGATTTGGAGATAAAATGTCGCGAGGCCCCATTTGTCCAGAATCCTCATCGTCGCCGTCGCCACAAAGCCCATCACAAACGCCAGTCCGCTCATCAGGATCGAGCCGTTAAATAAAATCACCACGCCCATTGACACGCTACCGCCTGCTAGGCAGACGATCCAGCGCGAGTGCTCTCGTGGGCCTGCTAATAATTCCTCAGTGCGTTTTTCAGCTTCGGCCAGTGGTAGATGATGGTCACGGATTGTGAGGGCGAGGTTTTGCAATGCTTGAATTGTCTGGTAATTAACGTATTTTAAGGTAATCGTCCGCACTAAGGTGAGCGGTTCACGTTCGGTGCCGCGATCTTGAGATATGGTAATGAGCGTTGAGCTGATATCAATGTGGACCCGTCGTCTGCAGTACGTGCCGGTGATCCCCAACGCCATATGCACGACGTCCCGAGCAGCCACCCCCATCGCCAGTAGTTCCTCGGCGATTGTCATCGTCATCCGCAGCGCTCGCATATTTGGCGTCAGGCTCTCGTCGATTTTATCTAATTGCCAAATGGGTTCTGGCGTTGGTAATCGTGGAATTCGTCCCAGTGATCGCTTGATAAATTCAGGTACTTTTCTTTTCACAGCTGTTTTCACATCACTACTATAGCGCCTCTTGGCTAAAATGAAAATAGTTTAGTGGGTCGAGACCTGCATGGGTGATACAATAAACTCATGAACGAACGGCAGATAGCTCAACTTGAGACAATAAAAAATAAAGTGCGTGATATATTAGGCGGCGATCCATCAGGCCATGCTGATGATCACGTTGAGCGAGTGGCGCTGCTGGCGGAACGTTTTGCGAGCGAATGTAATGAGCCGGTAGACCTGTACGAAGTGCTGTTGACGGCTTGGTTGCATGACGTTGATGATTACAAATTAGTCGGCAAAGCGCAGGCAGAGAAATTGACGAACGCGGTCAATAGTATGGCGGAGGCGGGAGTGGCCGCTGATCTACGTCAGGCGGTATTAGAAAATATTGCGGCGATTGGGTATAGTAAACGACTGAACGGCAAAAAGCCGCAGCGGCTGGCGGGACAGCTGGTGTCTGACGCTGACATGTGCGATGCTATTGGTGCGGTTGGGATTGAGCGAGGATTGATGTATGCCTGCCATCACGGCGGGCGGATTTTTGACCCCGCGGTTTGGCCAAATATTGATTTAGCGGCGCACGAATACGACGTTAGCGGCAACACACATGATACCGACGGCTTTATTAATCACTTTTTTGAAAAGCTGCTGAAACTGAAAGACTTGATGCTAACGGAGCCGGGGCGAATAGAGGCGAGGGAGCGTCAGCACGTTATGGTTGATTTCCTTCGTGCCTATTTCCGCGAGAAGAATGTGCCGGAGTGGAGTGAGTTTTTGGAAGGGTATTTACTTGATATAACTAAGGCAAATGATTTACAATAGGCGGACAAGGACTATAGTATGAGTGAAGTTTCAGAAAATATATACTCGCTGCTGGTAAGACGCAGCATTCATGACAGAATGAAAGATCGCGAAGTTCCGTATAATGTTGTCGGTGGGCTAGGTCTACATGCAGTTACCAACGCTGCCAAAATTGATTGGGATAATCATGTCGTTTGTCTGCCTAATGACGTGCATTTACCGCGTCTACGTGATAACGGTACGGTGCGAGACCTTGACACATTAGTGCAAAGCACAGATAAGGTCGTTGTGAAAGGTTGCCAGCGGAAAATTACCGATGCTGTCGGTGATAAGATGGTAATTTCAACCTTTGGGCTTAATCCATACGAAAAAAATCGTCGTGGTATATTTGACTTCGTTGGTGATCGTTATATTGATGATGAAGGTCGTCTATACTGGCGCCTTGGCGGTATCGAGACGGAAATTCCTTCATCTAGCCTTGATCAGTGGCTTGTCAAGAGAGATGGCGAGACAGTATGCGCTATCCTTAATCCAATTGCTCAATTAGGGGCGTACGGATGTCGTTCAATTACCGGCTGGCGTCCAAAAGACAAAGAAAAAGTCGAGGAATTAATCAATATTATAATGCCAAACCGCAAAATTGCAGATATTCCGCAAGATTATCGCGACCAGTATTATACATTTAGAGAACAATCGAGAAAAGTTGCCGAAGCTAGACAAAAGTTAGGCTGGTTTGGGCTAAAGGCTGGATTGCTATCATTTCTTGAGCGTCAAGAGTGGGCAGTGCGGCTTGCTCAAGGCGAGCTGGACGGCGTGCTCAGCGGTTTTGTCGGCAAGACATGATCGCTTGATATAATGGTAGCTGTGAATCAACGACTGCAGCAAAAACTTAAAACCCTGCCGCGCACTCCCGGTGTCTATTTTCATAAGTCTGCTAGCGGCGAGATTATTTATGTGGGCAAGGCGGCGGTGCTGAAAAACCGCGTGCGCCAGTACTTTCAGGATTCGCGCGGGCGGGACAATAAAACCATGGCGTTAGTGGCGGAAATTGCTGATACCGATTGGATTGAGACCGAGAGTGAGGTTGATGCGCTGTTTCTGGAAAGCGAGATGGTCAAACGCTATATGCCGCGCTACAACGTGCTGCTGCGTGACGATAAATCGCAGATGTATGTGCGCATCGACATGAAAAGCGAGTGGCCGACTGTCAGTTTTACGCGCAATCCAGCTGATGATGGGGCAGAATATGTTGGCCCGTTTTACAATGGCTTTGCTTTGAAAAAAGCCTTGCGATATTTGCGGCGAGTGTTTCCGTATTTGACCAGGCAGCGCCGGCCGGGGCAGTCGAAATTGGATGAAGATTTGGGCTTGAGTCCGCGGCTGAGTGATGGGTCAGCCGCCTACAAAGCCACTTTACGCAAGCTCATCAGCTACATCAAGGGCAATCGTAAAGCCATCGCCGCCGAGCTGGAACGCGACATGAAAACGGCAGCTGGGCTGCATGATTTTGAGCGGGCGGCCGACCTTCGCAATAAACTACGCGCCATGCAGGAATTGCAGCGGCGGGTTTGTTTCGGCGACAAAGAGTTTTTGGATATTTCGAAGGACAAGGCACTGGCTGATTTGGCGAAATTGTTGGGCCTAAAAGATATCCCGGTGCGCATCGAGGGATATGACATTTCGCATATGAGTGGCCAGCAGGTTGTCGCCAGTCTGGTGGTATTTACCAATGGCGTCAGCGACCGGGCGGAGTACCGCAAGTTCAAAGTCAGCGAGAAAAATGATGACACCAGCAATATGTATGAGACGATTTTTCGCCGGCTGAGCGAGCGTCATCTGAAAAGCTGGGGTCGTCCCGATTTACTACTTATTGACGGCGGAAAAGGTCAGCTAGCGGCGGCCATCAGAGCGCGTGATGAGCGTGGCGTCACTGTGCCGATTGTCAGCATCGCCAAGCGTGAGGAAGAGTTGCTGGTACATAAAACTGGTTCACAGATTGATATAGCGTTCATTGAGCAAATTAGGTCGCAGTCACGGACGGATATTATGATTCACGAAGACGGTGAGGTTTATGTGCTGGATTTACACCCAGGCCAGCGTAACGCCAGTTCGCACTCAAAAAACTTACGGGCTAGCATGGAGCAAGCTCGTAGCGAACACCCGACGGCGGACGAGAATACCCTTGCGACAACTGATATAATCAAACTGTTCCAGCGCATCCGCGACGAGTCGCACCGCTTTGCGGTGAGCTACCACACCGCACTCAAGCGCCAGCAGCAAACGAAAAATCAGCTGGAGGAAATTCCTGGTGTGGGACCAAAAACCCGCGCCAAATTGCTGAAAAAATTTGGCAGTATCAACCACATACGGAACGCCTCGTTGACTGATCTCGAAAAAATTATAGGTAAAGAGCTAGCGAGAAAGATTATACTTATGCTATCATCATAAGTATGAGTCGCAAGTATGGATTTACCGTCATAGAAATACTAATTGTCGTTGTGGTTATCGGCATCTTGGCGGGCATCGGTCTCGTCAGCTATAACGGGTGGCGCAAAGAGACGGTACGTAAAGCCATAACGTCAGATCTACAGAACGCGCTATCAGCGGCGGAGCAGGAGAAAAACTTCAAAGGGTCATACCCAGCGACGTTGCCGCAGTCGTTCAAAAGTGGCTCGCCAGACATCGTAATCACTGTACGAACAATCCCGCCGTCTGGCTCGACGCCGGCCGCAATCTGCGTTGAGGGGACGAGTAGTCGCCAGCAACTCCAGATGCACATCAAGAGCACTGAGCGCAAGGTAGTCGACGGCGCCTGTTAGCGTTATGATATAATGAAATGTAGTCATGAGACGACAATTTGCAATATTTTTTGTTAGGTGGGTACTTAATTCTGTTGGTATCTGGGTGGCGGTGCGGCTTCTCGGGACGAGTGAGCCAGTGGTCGAGACGACGGCAACGTTTGTCCTCGCTGGCCTCATCTTTTCGATCATCAACTCTATCTTAAAACCAATCGTTGTCATTTTGTCGCTACCGGCGATCTTACTGACGCTCGGCTTATTTACGCTGGTGGTGAATGGCATCATGGTTTACATATCATTGGCACTGGCGCCGGGATTATCCATGAGTTTTGGCTCGTCAATTCTTGCCGGAATCATACTCAGTCTGGTAAACTATATAGTAAGTAGCGCCTTCGTTATCAAGCCGGCGCCAGAATAAGGAGAAAGCATGTCACTTGATACTATTTTGCCGTATGTCACATTAGGATCAGCCATTTTGATGATCATTGCCATATTGTTGCAGCAGCGTGGCGCGAGCCTAGGCGCAGGATTTGGCTCGTCGGGCGAGCTGTTCACCACGCGGCGAGGTTTTGACAAGAACTTGTTTGATGTGACTATCGTGTTTGCTGTTGTGTTCGTACTGTCGATCTTGGCGAGTTTGGTGCTGCCGAGTCTGAAGGGCTAGGAGCGCGCCTTGGACACAAAAAAATCATCTTGGAAAAAATTTCTGCGACTGGACTTCGCAACAAAAGATCTTGATGGGCAAGCACAAAAACTGACTAAAACGACCTTGCGTCACACGCATATGTTTATCTCTTCGCGCCTCGAACATTTGGCTGGAGTTAAGCGGCATGTCCTGGGGTGGATCTTTCTGGTTATTCTATTGATTACCATCAGCATGGTGCAGTGGCTGTCATTTCGTGAATTATATGCTCATAACGCACCAGCCAGGGGTGGGTCGTATTCAGAGGGCGTGCTGGGCCCATTAGAGACACTGAACCCAATCTTTGCTCGTAGTAGTGCCGAAAAATCAGCGGCTCGGCTGATGTTTGCGAGCCTCTATAATTATGATGCGACTGGTCATATCAAGGGTGATCTTGCTGAGTCGGTCACAGTCAATGAGGCCGAGACTGAGTATACGGTCAAATTGCGCCGTAATCTCAAGTGGTCAGACGGAGCGCCGCTGGATGCTCGCGACGTGGTGTTTACTGTTAATCTACTCAAGGATGCACGGACACAATCGTCAATTACCGGCTGGCAGTCGATCAACGTCAAGCAGGTTGACGAGCGAACGGTGCAATTTATCCTGCCGGCCCCATACGCACCATTCATGCACGCCCTCACCTTTCCGGTTTTGCCTCAGCACAGCCTCAGTGAAGTTAATCCGGCCGAGCTACGTGAGCATGGTTATGGCAAGTCGCCCGTAACCTCTGGGCCGTTTGCTATGCGGATTCTACAGAATGCCAATGCTGATGGGTCGAAAAAAGTGCTTCACCTCGTGGCTAACTCGCAGTATCATCATGGCGCGCCAAAGCTGGATCGCTTTCAGCTGTATGTATATCCGACGCGGGACGAGATAACCAAAGGTCTCAAGACGAGTGAAATTATGGCGACACCGGAGTTGTCATATATGGCTCAGTCAGACCAGATCCGTCACATGTATGCCTCGCGGTCGTACGCTATTAACGATGGCGTTTATGCATTATTTAATACCCAGAGCGAAGTGGTGAGTTCGCGCAAAGTTCGACAAGCACTGGTCCAGTCGATTAATACCCAAGCGCTACGCGAGAAGTTTGCTTTCGCCAAGAAGCCACTACACGGCCCAATTTTTGACGACCAAGTAGACGGGCAACTGGCCGGTCGTTTGCCGTATGACACAGAAGCAGCAAAAAAGTTACTGGACGAAGAGGGGTGGAAGGTAGTCGGTAATCAGCGTAAAAAGGGTGAGCAGGTTTTGCAGCTATCGTTCGTGACGCTCAAAGGCTCTGATTTTGAAACTATTGCGCGTGAACTCGTAAAAGTCTGGCAGGAAACGCTGCATATCACCGTTGACTTGCGGGTGGTTGATCCAAATGATGCCTCGCAGAACGTTTTGCAGTCCGTCCTGCGGCCGCGCGGCTTTGATGTGCTATTGTATGAGTTAGTGCTGGGCGGTGACGCCGATGTCTTTGCCTACTGGCATTCGTCACAGGCCAATCAAGGTGGTCTCAATTTTGCTAACTATAACAGCGCGGTGGCCGATGATGCCCTCGCGGCTGGTCGCACCAAACAAAGCGCCAAGCAACGGGTTAGCAAATACCAAGCGTTTACCAAGCATTGGCAGTCCGATGTGCCGGCCCTCGCACTATATCAAGTGCAACTGGATTACATTCACTTGCGTTCCGTGTCGGCGCTTGATAAGTCAATGCGGTTGGTATATCCCACCGATCGGTTTGCCGACGTGATCTACTGGACAGTTCGCCGCGAATCCGTTTACAAAACACCGTAATCAGGTATAATGGTAAGTGGTCATGCGGGCGTGGCGGAATTGGTAGACGCGCTAGCTTGAGGGGCTAGTGAGCATTATGCTCGTGGAAGTTCAAGTCTTCTCGCTCGCACCAAATGTAACAGAGCGGCGCGTTGGCGGAGCGGTTACGCAGAGGTCTGCAAAACCTTTTAGACGAGTTCGACTCTCGTACGTGCCTCCAGGATTGTCGATAAAAGCTCTCTTGGAGAGCTATAATTATAAATAAAAATATTGAGTGAAATAAAGTTGAATTTGTAACTGAATTTTTGTATTTTGCGAAGGGAGAATATTGAGTTATGTTTTCAATATCAGGTGCAGTATTATTTGGAATTATAGCAACTATGACCGTTCTTGTTGCTTGCGGCTTGCCTTTGGGCGAATTTACCATGGGTGGACAACATAAAATCTTACCTAAGAAATTTAGAGTTATGGCAGTCATTTCGGTGGTTATCCAAATTTTTGCAATGATAATTATTTTGCAAGCCGGGGGTTTTATTTCCTTATGGTTGCCTTTTACGGTTACCAAATATATTTGTTTCTTCTTCGCCGCTTACCTAACTTTGAATACGATTATGAACATGATTTCAAAAAGTAAGAAAGAAAAATATGTTATGACTCCGATCTCACTTATAGCCGGAATATGTTTTTGGATAACGGCATTTAAGATGTAGTATGTAAAATGAGGATAATCTACAAACAGTTTATCTAATTGAATAGAATAATTTTTGAAACAGTAAATCGAGTTTGGCATGTCGGTCAACAAGATCAGCATCATTCATGTTTAGGTCAACCATTTACGCCATGTTGGTGTGTAGAGCAGTCACTCATACCGAATGGGGTCATTTTTGAGTGTCTCAAGATATTGCACATAACTATTGAACGTATTGCCGCCGTGGATGTGTACAATTTGCCGCATAAATATAGTATACTACGGATAGGCGCGAGTGGCGGAATTGGTAGACGCGAGGGACTTAAAATCCCTTGACCAAAAGTCGTGCGGGTTCGATTCCCGCCTCGCGCACCATAATCGTTACAAAAGCCGCCGGTAAGAGGCGGCTTTCGCGATGGATAGTTGAGTTCTAGTGTGCCAGGTAAATCAGGTGTTTCGCCCGGTCATCTTTCGCCGAAAGATATAGATAGCGAGTGTAAAGATAACGGTGGTATAACACAAAACAATCAGTAGATGTGGTGTGATGACTTGCCAATTCCCCTCAATGCTGCCTTTAATGGCGGCAACACTGTGGTAAAATGGCAGTGCTTCCGCAACCATTTTAAAGCCACCGCCGATGAGATCGACCGGGACAAATACGCCCGACAGCCAGCCAGCGACATTGGTTAGCAGGGCGCCACATATACCGCCAACTGCTCGCTCGTTGATGAGACTGCCGAAGAATAACCCACATCCAACAAATAGAAGCGACGTTACCGTTGTAATAACGATTGCCCCAATAATATGCACTGAAAAGTCGAGCCCGATAAAGCAGGCGATAACGAGGGTAATCACTGCCTGCATGGTAGCAATGATAATCATCGGAATTGTGTATCCAATGATAAAATCTCGGGCTGTCATAGGCGAGGTAAACAGACGCATCAGGAATGATGAAGTTCGGTCTTTTGCTAGGAGCATACCTGAGAATAGTGCTAGGAATGCCGTACCGAACATTGCGATACCTGGTGCCAAATTTTTGATGGCAAACATAGTATTATTGGCTTCGGCGGGAATGCTGACATTTATAATAGAGAGTAGTCCAAGCAAAACGAGTGGAAAGACTAATCCAAAGAATAGATTGATCGGATCGCGTACAACTTCTTTTGTACAGCGTTTAGCAAATAGTAAAGCTCTCATCGAATATCTCCTACAAGTGCGACAAACGCATCCTCAAGGGTGCGTGTATTAGTTTGTTTTTGTAGTTCTGCCACTGTACCGATTGCCACGAGCTTGCCGCGCGCCATAACGCCGACACGATCAGACAATGCTTCAATTTCCTCGAGATAGTGAGTTGTCAACAGCGTCGTCACTGTACCTTTGAGCAACTGGATCGCCTCCCATAACTCACGGCGCGAAAAAATATCAAGACCTAGCGTTGGTTCGTCAATGAATAATATTTTTGGATTTGAGATGAGCGCCATGGCGATCGACAGGCGTCGCTGCATGCCGCCAGATAAATGCTTAGCTTTTTTACGTTCGACAGTTTCGAGCTTGAATTGGCTTGCCATACGCGAGGCGCTCTCACTGGCGTTATGAGCAGATTGTCCGTAGAGTCCAGCGATCAGTTCGAGATTCTCGCGGACTGATAAATTACCAGCTACAGCAGTTTCTTGCGGTGAAACGTTGATCATCTGTTTGACTGCCTGAGGTTTTTCGGTAATACTATTGCCGAGTAAAATAGCATCACCTTGTGTTGGTTGGCTTAAGCAAGATAACATTTTAATCAATGTCGTCTTACCCGCACCATTGACACCAAGTAGTGAAAATAACTCACCCTTTTCAATTGATAGATTAAGGCTGTCGACTGCGACAAAGTCACCGTAGCGTTTTGTTAAGTTGGTCGCAGTGATTGCATTCATGATTTTATCTCCGTATCATTGAGTACGGCGGTGATTGTATCAATGACTTTATTCTTAGTCGGAATAGCAATTCCTTGCTGCTTGTCGCCGAGCATGATAAGTGTATCGCCAGGCTTGATATTAAAAATATCTCGTGCCTCTTTGGGTATCACAATTTGCCCGCGTTCGCCAACCTTGACTGTCCAAGCATGTCTACTCTTTGGTTTTGTCATATAATTCCTTTCTTTCATATAAATATGATTTATATGAATAAGTATACGACTATGATGAGCTGCGTGTCAACAATGAGTTGGCATGATTTTGCCACTATACGACTCGTGTGTATGGTATAATTATGTGTATAAGGTACTAACCATAAGGAGAATAGAACATGGATGCAGTAATAATAACCTTAATTATCGTTGGTGTCGTTATCGTTCTGATCGTGGCGTTTTTGATCGGTACGTACAACGGACTGGTGATGCTGCGTAATCGCGTCGAGGAAGCATGGAGTGATATCACTGTCCAGCTCAAACGCCGGACTGACTTGATTCCAAACCTGGTTAACTCAGTCAAGGGCTACGCCACGCACGAGAAAGAAGTATTTGAAAAGGTTACTGAAGCTCGTTCAGCCATTATGGACGCTAAAGGTGTGAAGGATACTGCCGAAGCAGAGAACATGCTCGAAGGTGCGTTGAAGAGCCTGTTCGCGGTAGCCGAGGCTTATCCAGACTTAAAGGCTAACCAAAACTTCATGCAGCTACAGCAAGAGCTGGTTGATACGGAGGATAAGATCCAGGCATCGCGTCGCTTTTATAATGGCGGTGTTCGTGATCTGAACACAAGGATTCAAAGGTTCCCAGCTAACATGGTTGCCGGCATGTTCGGCTTCCAGGCCAAGGAGTTCTTTGAGGTTGCTGATCGAGCAAGTGTTGAGAATCCAGTCGAGGTGAAATTCTAAGGCAGGATAATCTTTGCCTGAACTAAGCCGCTCGCCTATTTTCGGCGGGCGGTTTTTGGTATAATAACTACATGTATAGTGCAATTTCTCATAATAAGCGAAACACCGTACTGATCATGGCAGTGTTTGTGGCGATTATCAGCGTAATCGGTGTACTGGTCGGTATGTATCTACGGAACTATTCATTGTCGTTGATCATTGTCGGTTGTGCGCTGCTTTATGCGTGGTTACAATATTATATCGCTGGTAAATTGGCCATGGCGATGAGCGGTGCGCAGCAGATTGAAAAGAAGGATGCGCCGGAGCTGTGGCGGGTAGTAGAAAACCTCGCGATTGCTTCCGGCATGCCGATGCCAAAGGTCTACATTATTGACGATCCAGCGCCAAACGCGTTTGCGACGGGCCGCGATCCAAAGCACGCTATCGTCGGTGCGACTACTGGGCTGTTGGAAATTATGGACAAGCGCGAGCTCGAGGCGGTGATGGCGCACGAGATGAGTCATGTGCGCAACTACGATATTCGCGTTAGTATGATTGCCTTTGGGTTGGTGAGTGCCATTGGGTTGCTTGCTGATATCGCACTCCGGATGATGATTTATGGCGATGATGATGACGGGGATACCAGTCCGGTTGTCTACGTCGTGGGTATTATAGTGGTAATCTTGGCGCCGATTTTAGCAACGATTACGCAACTGGCAGTCAGCCGCCAGCGCGAGTATCTCGCGGACGCCTCGGGTGCATTATTGACTCGTGACTCGGAGGGGCTGGCGATGGCGTTGGAGAAGTTGCAGAGTTATGGTCGGCCAATGCGCAAGCAGAGCACCTCAACAGCGAACTTGTTTATGAATAATCCGCTGCGTCCTGGTTTTTTCTCAAAGTTATTTAGCACCCATCCGCCACTAGAAGATCGAATCGCACGTCTGCGAAGTAATGCAACGAAGATGTAATCATGACGAAGCCAACTAAAAAACAACACACTACACGGCGCAAACGAGCAGCTGCAAAGGCGGATAGTCACTCTGCGACAAAGAAGAATGTGTCGTTGAAAAAGAAAATTGACAGGACCTGGCAGCGGCTGATGCAGCGTCGTCAAGCTTTTCTCCGCCGTCGGCCGCACCGCAGTTTTCGAGTGACCAAGCGGCGTGACTATCGTCGTTCGCTCAAGTTGCCGGGCTACTTTGCACTAACGAACCAAGCATGGCAGCTGATGCGACAACACTGGCGAATCTTCGTCGGACTGGCGGCGATATATGCGGTATTGGGCGTATTGTTATCGGGGTTAATGTCACAAGATACGTACCAGCAACTCAAAGATACAATTAATGAAGCGAACCAAGAAGGAGCCCTGGGTGCTGTGATGCCGACACTGGCGCTATTTGCCGGCGTGGTTACCAATCAGCTTGGCGGTTCGACGGGTAGTGTGGGATCATCCCAGCAGCTAGTTGGTGCGTTAATTGGGCTATATATATGGCTGACGACAATCTGGCTGATTCGTGGCGTGACCGCTGATAAGCGCCTAAAGATTCGTGATGGGCTGTATAACGCGGGTGCACCAGTCATTGCCCTGGCGGTTCTGGTGTTTATTGCGCTCATTCAATTATTACCAGCGGCGATAGCGGTGATCATCTACGGAGCGGCGGATACGTCAGGCATGTTACAACAGACGGTGGTGCTGATGTTGGCGGCCGGTGCCACCATATTAATCGTTACCTTGTCGATATACTGGCTAACGAGTACGTTGTTTGCTATGGTGATCGTCACGCTACCGGGAATGTATCCACTAGAAGCAGCGCGACTGGCTTCGGACGTTGTACTAGGACGGCGGATGCGAATCTTGCTGCGATTGATGTGGCTGCTGGTGGTGCTCGCCGTGGTTTGGGCGGCGGTGCTTATTCCGGTCATTACGATTGATGGTGCACTCAAAACGGTGATACCGGCGTTGAACTGGCTGCCGCTGGTGCCGCTCGTGGCGTTGATGTTGGTGGCGTTCTCGATTGTTGCCTCGGCGTGCTATATTTATCTATTCTACCGAAAGGTCGTCGCCGATGACAGCGCGCCAGCTTGATCGGCAGGCGGCCGAGCAACGAATTGTCAAACTGCGAGATCTGATCAATGATTATCGCTATCATTATCACGTGCTTGATGAATCGATCATGAGCGAGGTGGCGGCTGATAGCCTGAAACATGAATTGTCGCAGCTAGAAGAGCAGTTTCCTGAACTCATCACGCCAGACAGCCCAACCCAGCGAGTGGCAGGAAAAGCGCTCAGTAAATTTACCAAGGTCCAGCATCAAACGCGGATGATTTCACTGCAGGACGTGTTTGACCGAGAAGAAGTTGCGGCGTGGATAGAGCGTATGCACAAAGTGCGTAGCGACATCACTGAAGAATTTTTGTGTGATATCAAGATGGATGGCCTGGCCTGTGCGCTGATTTATGAAGACGGTGTGCTGACGCGGGCCGTGACGCGCGGCGACGGATTGGTTGGTGAAGATGTGACCATGAATGTGCGGACGATTCAGAATGTGCCGCTGACACTGCGCGCCAACCAGCGATTTGCTCATTTTTTGCGCGGTCGAACGGAGATTCGTGGTGAAATCGTGATGCACAAAGAGGACTTTGCAGCCTTAAATCAGCGTCGGCGAGCGGCCGGTCAGCCAGAATTTGCTAATCCGCGTAATCTAGCAGCAGGAACGATTCGTCAGCTTGACCCAAAACTGGTGGCTGAGCGTCCGCTCAATTTTGTTGGCTATGACATCATTCGTGACAACCTTGAGGACACGCCAACAATTGCCTTTGGCTACCAGATGATGAATGAGCTGGGCATCACCACCAGTCGGCAGACGCAAATCGTCTATGGTCTGGACGAGGTGATGAGTTATATTAACCACCTTGATGAAGTGCGTCAATCGCTCCAGTTTAACACCGACGGAGCAGTCATCAAGCTCAATGACCGGCGGCAGTTTGCCGAGCTGGGCATTGTTGGCAAGACACCACGAGCGGCAGTAGCGTATAAATTTGCCGCCGAAGAAGCTACGACCATCGTCCGTGATATTGTCATTTCCATCGGTCGAACCGGTGCGGCCACGCCAGTAGCGGTGTTTGACCCAGTGGTAGTGGCCGGTACGACGGTGCAGCACGCCAGTCTGCATAATGCTGATGAAATTGCCCGGCTGGATGTGCGCCGCGGTGATACGGTGGTGATTTTCAAGGCCGGCGACATCATCCCGCAGGTGCAAACTGTGCTAAAAGAATTGCGGCCGGCAGACGCTAAACCAATTGATTATCCGGCAGAGCTGGCGCGCCAATATCCAGAACTAGCATTTGTGCGGCCGGCAGGCGAGGCGGTGTACCGCGTTAAAGGTTTGAGTGGTCCGCTGATTTTGAAGCGAGCCTTGGCGCACTTTGCGTCTAAAGGCGCGCTGGACATCGACACATTGGGCGAGAAAAATGTCGAGGCGCTGGTAGAAGCTGGGCTGGTTAATGATTTGGCAGATATCTACCGTCTGACGAAAGACGATTTGCTGCAGTTAGAGCGTTTCGCTGATATTTCCGCGCAAAAGCTCATTGATGCCATTGCTGCCAAGAAACAGCCAGCCTTGGAGCGATTCTTATTTGGGCTTGGTATTCGGCATGTTGGCGCGCAGACGGCGATTGATCTCGCTAATAAGTTTGAGAGTATCGAAAAGTTACTGATGGCGACCATTGATGAGCTGCGCGAAGTAGACGGAGTGGGTGAGATTGTCGCCGAGTCAATCGTGGCATGGTTTGCTGATGAAGATAATGTGACGCTGCTCGAAAAATTTGCTGACTTGGGTGTGGCGCCGCAGTTTAGTCAAAAATCCGACCGACTAGCTGGTCAAAGTTTTGTCATCACCGGCACGCTGCAGTCAATGGGCCGTGACGCCGCTGCTGAAAAAATCCGCAATCTCGGCGGTACCTTCCAAACTTCAGTCGGCAAAGACACCACCTACCTGGTTGCCGGCGGTAAAGTTGGCGCCAGCAAGCTAAAAAAAGCTGAGCAATATGGTACCAAAATTATCGACGAGCAGGAACTGATGCGTATGCTACAAGAATAAAGGGGAATATATATGATCCGATTTTACTTACAAAAACTAGTTCGCGACAAAGTCGTGAAAAAGTGTCTGGATGACGAAGAAGTTTTACATACGGAGTACCGCGAACTAAACAAGCAAGAATTTCGCCGCGAGTTGCTCCGCAAAGTTCACGAGGAGGCAGACGAAATTCCACTGGGCGATAATCAACGCGACGAATCGCTCAAAGAGCTGGCTGATTTGCAGGAAGTCGTTGACGCGCTGCGCCAAGATTTTGGCTTTTCTACAGAGCAAGTTCAAGAGGAAATGGCGCGTAAAAAACAGGATAAAGGCGGCTTTGACAAGCGGCATTACATTAAATATCATGATCTGGCGGATGATAGTAAATGGGTGGAGATCTTCCGCGCTCAGCCAGAGAAGTATCGCGAAGAAACGGCGGATAGTAAAGAGCAGAGTCGTTGCGCGAAAATAAGCAAGGGTGTGTACAAGCATAGCAAATCAGGCAAGCTATACGAGGTGATCGGCCTAGCCTTAGAAACTGAGACGGAAGAACTCCTGGTGATTTACCGGCCTCTCTATGAGAATGAATATGAATTATTTGCACGCCCTGCCAGTATGTTTACGGAAACAGTAGTGCTGGACGGGAAATCTGTGCCGCGATTCGAGAAAATAAACTCCAAAGCTCAGGTGTAAGTGTGATGAAGACGATTACGTTTATCACAGGCAATCAACACAAAGCAGATTATTTATCGCGCATGCTGGGTTTACCGCTGAAGCATCGGGCGGTTGATTTAACGGAAATTCAATCGACTAGCTTGGAAGAGATTGTTGAGCATAAGGTACGTCAGGCGTATGCAGTTGCTAAGCGTCCAGTTTTGGTTGAGGATGTGGCGCTTGAGTTTACGGCGCTCAGTGGACTGCCAGGTCCGTTTATCAAGTTTTTTGTCGAGGCGCCGAACGGTTTAGAGAACCTCTGTCGGATGCTTGATGGCTTTGATGATCGATCGGCAGCAGCGGCGTGTGTGTTTGGCTACTACGATGGTGAGCAGGTCAAGTTGTTCCGCGCTGAACTTGGTGGCGTCATCGCCAAGCATCCTGCAGGCAATGGTGGTTTTGGCTGGGATAAAATATTTTGCCCAGATGGCTACGGCGGCAGAACTCGCGCTGAACTTTATGCTGACGAATATGTAGTCACGTACCCCACAATTAAACCAATTGACGCCGTCCGCCAATTTCTCGCTACACTGGAATAAGAGGTGCTATAACAAACCCCATGACAAAACATATCAATCTCGTTACCGGTAACCCACGTAAAATCGAGGAGGCAACTGCTACACTGAGCCAATACGACATAGCGGTGGAGATTATTAATCTCGATATTGATGAGATCCAGCACCGTGATCCATTGAAAATTACTGAGGCTAAGGTTCGGACAGCGTACGAGAAGGTTGGCAAGCCGGTTGTTGTTAATGATAGTAATTGGGAAGTGCCCGCGCTCGGCGGCTTTCCCGGTGGTTACATGAAGGATGTTGCGCACTGGTTGGCGCCCGAGGATTTTTTGGCACTGCTCCGCGACAAGGACGATTGGCAAATTGTCCTCCATGATATTGTCGTCTATTACGACGGGCATACTCTACAGACGTTTATCTTTGATCAGCCGGGGAAGTTTGTCAGCCCGCCGCGCGGTGAGAGCGGCGCGTCGGTCAACAAGATTATTACGATGGATGGCAGTAACGGCCTGACGATATCCGAGGTGTTTGATCGGCGCGATCAAGGCTTGGCGGTTGAGACTGATACGCTGCAGCAATGGCATCAATTTGCGCAGTGGTATATCATGCAGTAGTGTCGCTCGTTGCTATAAGTGCGCTTGCGCCATACTAGCAGTAACGAGTGTGGCGCCGATCACATCATCAACGCTAGAGCCGCGCGATAGGTCGCTGATTGGCCGAGCAAAACCCTGCAAGATCGGCCCGTACGCATGACCGCCAGCCAGATGTTCGGCTAACTTATAGGCGATATTACCAGAATCAAGATCAGGAAACACAAGGATATTAGCCATGCCAGCAACCGGACTGCTTGGTGATTTTTTCTGGCCGATAGCGGGGACGATCGCCGCGTCTAATTGCAGTTCGCCATCAATGAGTATATCGGGTCGCTCTGTTTTGACGAGCCGTAGTGCCTGGGTGACGAGCTCGACGCTGTCGCCGCCAGCGCTGCCTTTCGTTGAGTATGACAGCATAGCCACGCGTGGCTCCCAGCCAAGCGACGCTGCACTATCCGCCGAGGTCATAGCAATTGCCGCCAGCTGTTCGGCATTTGGCTGAATGTTCATGCCGCAGTCAGCAAAGAATAACAAGCCGTGTTCGCCACCCTGAAACTGTGGGACGTCTATCACGAAAAAGCTGGATGCATATCGAACATCGGGCGCCAGTCCAACAATTTTCAGTCCAGCCCGCAGCACGTCTTTCGTTGGATGATCAATTCCAGCCACCATAACGTCAGCCTCGCCGCTCGTTAGCATCGTTGCACCGCGATTGATAGCGTTCTCTTCCCCATCGAGCAGCACCGGCTGCACCGCACCGCTCTCCTCTAGTGCCCGCGCCGCCTGCTGGATGATGTGGTTATTACCTTCAGGAAATACCACGCGTGGCGGACGTAAGGCTAAGGTTTTTGCTAAGTCTCGTATGTGCTGATTCATAGGTATAGTATAATGGAAGCATGGACGAATTGACAATTGAACGAGCATCCCATATCACTGAAGCTGATGTGGCAGACATTACTAACCTCATCGCGGCACTCACCAGCAAGCCACACCCGGCTGATACCGAGCTGTTACAGCAGATTATCGACTCGCCGAGTCATGCGTTGCTGTTGGCACGGTTATCAGGCAAAGTCGTTGGCATGGCAACGGTGGCGTTATTACTGGGGCCGGCTGCTGGGCGCAAGATCTACCTCGACGATTTCGTTGCTGATCCGACTATCCAGGGTAAGGGCGTCGGCTCTCAACTCTGGGACGCTATCATCGACTGGGGCCGCGAGCAGGGCGCTTTGAAATTAGAATTCACATCGCGCCCAGAACGTGAAGCAGCGCAGCGATTCTACTTGAAAAAAGGTGCGGTCGTACGTGGCACTAATGCCTTCGCCAAACAATTGTAGGTAAATATTGATCAAACCCCTTGTGCTTTTTAACAGAAAAGCGCATAATATCGTCAGAGCTGGTACGCATAGGGGCGTTTCCTATGCTGCCATCCAAAACAAACACATGAAATTGCCCCGGGTGGGCGCGTAACAGCTCTTTTTTATTCGTCAAGTGGCGCGTTTGATAGCGCTTATGGTATGATAAAGGAGATGTTCAAGAAGTCGTTTGAGAAAAAAATGATACGTTATGTCCGGCAATTTTTTGCCGACCATGCTGATGTCAAGTTGATCGCAGTGACCGGGAGCGCTGGCAAGACGAGTGCCAAAACGGCGATCGCCACTGTGCTATCGCAGCAATTTGCTGTCGCCATGCACGCTGCTGAGCCAATGTCGCACTTGCAAACCCTTCTACAGATTATGGGTGTGCGCTATCCTGAGAATCGTCCGGAGGAGAAGTGGGGATTTTGGCACCGCCGCAAGATGATGCGAGCTGTCAAAAAGCGTGCTCGCGCTGAGCATCCTGAAGCTCATGTCATCGTCCAAGAATTCAGCCCGATGCAGCCTGGTTTTAACGTGTGGTTTCAGCAGGTTATTTTGCCGGACATGGCCGTTGTGACGTCGGTAACCTCTGGCCGCATGCGGGTTGAACATACCGTCGAAGAGGTGGCTGGCGAGATGCTAACATTGGCGAATAATGCTCGCTTTGCGGCCATTAACCGCGATGATATTGACGGTCGATTTGCTGCGTTTTTGACAAATCCCCAGATGACGACATATGGCACTAGCGAGGTCGCTGAGTATTATTTTGAGCAGCATGATTTCTCGCTGGAGCACGGTTATGTCGGCAAGATTATCGGCCCGGAATACCCTGATGGCATCGCGGTGACGCTGCCGCTGCTTGGTGAACATAATCTGCGGCCAGCCGTCGTGGCGATGCTCGCTGGGGTGCGGATGGGTATGACGAAAGAATTGATTGAAAAGGGCTTGAGCCAGTTAGGCCCGCTGCCGGGTCGGATGCAAGTGCTTCGCGGTGCGGATCAGACGATTTTGATTGACGATAGCTATAGCTCATCACCACTGACGGCATTGTCAGCACTACAAACGCTGTACAGTCTTGAGGTGCCGCAGCGTATCGTGGTGTTTGGTAACATGAATGGGCTACGCAAGGATACGCAGGCCGGTCATGCCAAGCTCGGCGCTCAGTGTTCACCAGACGAGCTGGATTGGGTAGTGACCGTCGGTGAGATGGCTAATCAATACCTAGCGCCAGTAGCACGTCGTCGCGGCTGTCAGGTCAAGGAGTGTCGTGATGCGCTGATGGCCGGCGGATTTGTGCGCGAAAAACTTCATGCGGGCGGCGTGGCTCTCTTCAAAGGTTCAAGTGGCGGTGTTTGGCTCGAGGAAGCGATTAAAATTAACCTACACAGCACTGAGGATGAGAAAAAATTGGTGCGCCAGTCACCTGATTGGATTAAGCGAAAAAATGAATTTTTCTCGCGCTTTCGCGGATAGTGATACAATGAAAGTATAACGAGGAGGAATATGGACGACAAGGGTACGAATAGCAAGAAAACACCAGCGGATAAAGCCGCTGCGTCAACACCGCCGGCATCGTCGTCCTTGCGCCCGCCGATCATGAATTCGGTTATGCCGCCAAAAAAGAAAACTGGCCTCATCATCGGTATTGTTACCGGCTCGGTCGTATTGCTGCTGGCTATTGCTGCGGTACTGTTGTACTTTTTCTGGTGGCAAGACCCGCAGAGGATGGTGACTGATGCAGTGGTTAATTCATTCCAGACCAAAAAGGTGGTTTCCTCGGGCAAGTTTGTCATGAATCTCGGCAATGGTAATCGGGTTGATGTTAAACTCAAAGCCGCCACCGACGCACCAAAGTCAAAAACTGAAGCTACGATAAAGTTAGCTATTAACGGCATGGAGATCCAGCAAGACGTCATCCTCACAATGGCGGCTGACGGCAAAGGCACGATTTATATTAAGAGCGAACATCTAAAAGATATCGTGCGCCAGATGATAGAGACGATCATCAAGGCTCGAAGCCGGGGAGTACTACCAGGTACGCGGTCGACGATGATACGCGACCAGATCCTCAAACAGCTTGATGAGAAACTTAACAAGATTGAAGGCAAGTGGCTTAAGGTGTCATTTGATGAGCTTGGCGCGTCATATGCGGATAAAGATACATGTTCCCAAGAAATCTTTGATTTGATCAATGGTGACCAGCAGGTGCGTAGCGAACTGATCAACGCGTATCGCAAAAACAGCTTTGTGACGGTCAAAAAGGACGCTAAGGTCGAGCCGCGTGATGGTGCGCCTGGCTTTGAAATTGATCTAGCTTCGGATGGTAAAATGTCAGACAAACTACGCGCATTTGTCGATTCTCTGGGGGATACGAAACTTGGCAAGAAAATTAAAGAGTGCTATGGCGACAAAGTATTCAATACAGCAAATAAAACTACGTCATCAAAGAAATTGCCTACTATACGCATCTGGGTCAATCCGTGGTCGCATCAACTGAAAGCGATTGAGATTAAGACACACAGTTCAGATGACGACAAGGATCGGAATATCACTATGGATATGACATTTGATTACAGCAAGTCAGAACAGATTGACATACCATCAAATGCCGATAATCTTAAGTCGGTGCTTCAGGATTTTGCCGGCTCATCGCCAATACCGCCGCCGTTTGCTAGGGGTGGTGTGTCTGTAGACGAGAATGACGAAGACACGAACGTTAGCGTCGAGAGATGATATACTAAGGAGTATGAAACGCTACAATCCGACGGAAATTGAGAAAAAATGGCAAGATAAGTGGGAGGCTGATGGTACCTATGTCACTGACCTTGGTGATACGACGCGCCCTAAGTACTATAGTCTCAGCATGCTTCCTGGTATTACTGGCGCGGGTATTCACATCGGTCACGGTCGGACGTTTCAGTTTGCCGACATCAAGGCGCGCTTGAAGCGTCAGCAAGGCTACAATGTATATCATCCAATTGGCTGGGATAGCTTTGGCCTCCCGGTAGAAAATTATGCCATCAAGGTCGGTAAAACGCCGCGGGTGGCGCACGATGAAGCTAAAGCGCATTTCATTGCTCAACTGAAGCGACTCGGCTTTAGTTATGATTGGTCAAAGGAGATTTCTACCGCTGACCCCGAGTATTACAAGTGGACCCAGTGGATTTTTACGCAGCTATACAAGCACGATTTGGCATACCAAAAAGAGCAGCCGCAGTGGTGGTGCGATACCGACAATACGGTGCTAGCTAACGAGCAAGTTGAGGGCGGCAAATGTTGGCGCTGCGGTAACCCCGTCACCAAGCGCAACCTCAAACAGTGGTTCTTCCGTATCACCGCCTATGCTGATGAGATTTTGGAGGCGACTGATGACCTAGACTGGACGGACATGGTCAAAACCATGCAGAAAAATTGGATCGGCCGGTCGGTTGGTGCGGAGGTTGAGTTTGCGGTTGAAGGCCGCGACGACGTCATAACTGTTTTCACTACGCGCCCCGACACGCTGTTTGGCGCGACGTATGTGGCGCTGGCGCCAGAACATCCATTAGTGTCTCAGCTGGTTAATGCCGACACGCGCCAAGCAGTTGAGGCTTATGTGATGGCGGCGCAGCAGAAATCTGACGTTGAACGCCAGGAAAATAAAGATAAAACCGGCGTATTTACTGGTAGTTATGCTATCAATCCAGTCAACGGCCAGAAAGTACCAATTTGGGTAGCAGACTATATCCTCGGTGGTTACGGCACTGGCGCGATTATGGCGGTGCCGGCGCATGATGAGCGCGATTTGGAGTTTGCCGAAAAATTTGATTTGCCAGTAGTGCAAGTGATTGAAAAGCCAGAAAACTCGGCGGATGCTGGCTGCTACACGGGCGAAGGCGAATTGATTAACTCGGGCGATTTTGACGGCCTGCGCAGCGAAGAGGCTCGCGAACAGGTGGTAGCCTGGCTGGAGCAACAGGGCTTGGGCCGGAGTAAGACTACCTATAAAATGCGCGATTGGTTGATTTCTCGCCAGCGGTACTGGGGTGCGCCGATTCCGATGGTTCATGTTGATGGTTATGAGCCAATTGCCGTGGCGGATGAGTGCTTGCCGGTGATTTTGCCAGAAGTCGAGAACTTCAAGCCGACGGGCGGTAACACCTCGGTCCTAGCGCAAGTTGATGATTGGGTGCGCGTGTGGGTTGATGTTGAGACGGGTAAAACGGTGCCGATCACCGAGCCAAAACCAGCGGGCGATAATTGGTATGAAGGGCGGCGCGAAACTGACACACTGGACGGCTATGCCTGTTCCAGCTGGTATTTCCTGCGCTATCTTGACCCGCACAATGACGCCGAGGCGTGGGATCCAATGCGCATTAACCACTGGATGCCGGTGGACTATTACAATGGTGCCGATCATGCGGTAGCACACCTGCTGTATAGTCGTTTTTGGATGCGATTTTTCTATAAGCTTGGTTTGGTGCCGACGCCGGAGCCGTTCAAGCGGATGATGTACAACGCTTACATCATGGCGCCAGATGGCCAAAAAATGTCCAAATCTAAGGGCAATGTTATCGATCCAATGGAAATCATGGACAGCGGTTATGGCGCTGATGCGCTGCGCGTCTATGAGATGTTTATCGCGCCGTACGATATGGATGCGCCGTGGGATCCGCGCGGAGTGCCGGGGACGTATCGGTTCTTAAACCGAGTGTGGAATTTAGTGCAGGAGTTTGTGGTTGCGGACACATCACCATCCACTAACCCTTCCTTGAGCGACCCATCGTCATCGACTGATTCTTCTGAATTATTGCGCCTCACTCACCTCACTATCAAGAAAGTCACCCGCGATATTGAGGATGAAAAGTTCAACACGGCAGTGGCGGCGATGATGGAGATGGTGAACGGCCTGTATAAAATCAAAGAAAAGCATGGCGTTCAAGCGTCAGAAATATGGCGGTTTACCCTGGAGAGTCTGCTGCAAATTCTCGCACCATTTGCGCCGCATATCACTGAGGAATTGTGGCAGGAGTTGGGCCATAGTGACACTATTCATGTCAATCACTGGCCAAAGTGGGATGAGAAATATCTGGTGAGCGATGTGATGACCATCATCGTTCAAGTCAATGGTAAGCTTCGATCACGGCTGGAGCTGCCGGCTGACGCTGATAAAGAGACGATTGAGCAACGAGCGCTGGATGACGAGAAGGTTCGCGCCTATCTCGACGCCCGGACACCGAAAAAGGTGATTTATGTGCCGGGGAAGTTGGTGAATATTGTTGTCTAGATGTATTAATACTGCTAAGTACTAAGTAGGGAAGCTTCTTGGCTGTTAATACATACGAGGTTGTCTTTGTTGTTGGAATCTAGCCCTATTCCGGGCATGGCTTGGCCAGCAGTGCTTTCGGTTATGCAAATCCACGGTCCACTATTCGGGTTGTCATTACGCCAGACGCCATCAGTCACAGCGACTTCTAGTTTCCCCGTTGACGTAAAAGTTGCTAAAAGGTTATCATCGGTAACTCCGCCGGTATCGCGTATTTGGGCGCCGCCTTCCACGATAAGGGTTGCGGTATCGGCAACATGATCCATTGATTCCTTCTCGGCATTACCTAAGTGCTGAGTGGTAAGGTTACACCCAAATGTAACCATTGTCACGCCTACGGCCGCAGCGCCCACTTTAGCTAATGTGCCGCGCCCCTGCTCTGGTGTTTTTGGAGTTGTCTCAGCGATCCAGTTGTGTAATAAATTGCTCATCGTAAAATATCCTTGCTTAGTGGTTGGGTAGGATGTCTTTAATAATATCATAAACACTTAATAAAGTCAATAACTCACTATCACCACCTTGCATCCCCTTGAGAAATCTATCAAAAACCGGTATAATGAAGCCCAAGTGTTACGATAAACTGAAATAAAGGAGATTTTTCTATGGCACAACCAAAAAAGCAGAGCAGCCCGCGCAAGACCGGTCTGCGTCGCAGCCACTTGGTACTGAAATTAGCACGCCGCGTCAACGGGACGTCACCGGTGAAAGTCAAGACGACCAAACGTGAGACTGGTAATAAGAGTACAAAATAAACTAACACGAACAGGAACGTTTTTGTCATGGCTTCAAACCGTCATTTGGGACGAATCGTCGCGTTGCAGACCTTATACGAGATTGAGTTTCGCCAGGAAGTAGGCGACAGCGGGATTAATGTCGCCGATATCTTGACGCGCAATCTTGAGAAATACAAATCGTCAGTCGATGATGTTGAGTTTGTGCGGGGTCTGATCAATGGCGTCACCACGCATAAAGCAGAGCTTGATGATAAACTTCGTCCGCTGGCGCCAGAATGGCCGATTGAGCAGATATCGCGAATTGACCGGACGGTATTGCGGCTCGGGCTGTATGAATTATTGTTTTCTCGGGCAGCAGTGCCACCAAAAGTGGCTATCAACGAGGCAGTGGAACTGGCAAAAACGTTTGGTTCGGATAACTCAGGGAAATTTGTGAACGGTGTGCTCGGCACGGCGTATCGCTCCCTTCAAGAGGATGCCGATGAAGACAAGCAGCTTTGATCATATTAAGAAATATTTTGGCGGTCGCAAAAAACCGTCGATCCAAGAAATAGTTCGCGAGCCAACCGCCGGTGGTGTGGTGTTTCGACGCAATAAAAAAGGTGATGTTGAGTTTCTACTCTACCAAGACGCGCGGGATCGCTGGACAATTCCCAAGGGCCACGTTGAGCCGGGTGAGACGGCACAGGCCGCCGCCAAGCGTGAGGTTGGTGAGGAGGCTGGCCTCAAGAATATCGAGGTATGTGGCTGGCTGGGTAAGATTAATTTTCGCTATCGCCGGCTTGATAAGTTAGTGCTGATTTCGCAGCAAGTGTACCTGATGAAGGCGCTTGATCCGGACGAAAAACTGCAAAAAGAAGACTGGATGAATGGCCTGGCGTGGTTTACCTTTCATGAGGCGCTGGATGAGATCGAGTATGAGGATATTGGCAAGCTGATTCTGCTCGCTATGAAACGAATCAGGCAGGAGAATCTATAGATGAGCGGGATGAATACGGCGCCGTATCAGGAGTTTGCGCGTGAGAAGTTGGGGTTTGAGTTTAATAATTTGGATCTGTTGATTACGGCTTTGACGCATCGTAGCTACGTTAATGAACACAGAAAATCAGTCCACGAGCATAACGAGCGGTTGGAATTCCTCGGTGATGCGGTGTTGGAGCTAGCAGTCACGGAATATTTGTTTACGAATTTTTCTGAGCCAGAAGGTATTTTGACAGCGTGGCGGGCGGCGTTGGTGCGCACGGAAAGTATCGGTGCGGCGGGCGATACTTTGGGTTACGGGCCGCTGATTCGCATGTCAAAGGGTGAGAAAAATGGTTCGGATCGGGCACACTTGCAGATTTTGGCCAACGCGTTTGAGGCAGTCATTGGCGCGATTTACCTGGAGCGCGGCTTTGATGATGCGCGCGATTTTATTCATAAACATATCATCGTTAAGTTGGACGGAATTTTGGAATCAGGCAGCTGGCGCGATCCGAAGTCGTATTTGCAGGAAATTTCTCAGCGTGTTGATGGTCAGACGCCGGTGTATAAAGTTTTGAGTGAGGAAGGGCCAGATCATGATAAGGTATTTACGCTTGGGGTATTCATTGGTGAAACGCTGATGGGGCGCGGCGTGGGTCCGTCCAAGCAGGTGGCTCAACAGCAAGCCGCCCGCCAAGCAATCGCTCGATATCGGGCAGCGAATTCTGAATAGTGATTATATCTTTTCTCAGCGCCTAACCGGTGTTATAATCAAAAGGATGAGTAACACAATTTTTAAACGTACCAAGATCCTAGCGACTGTCGGTCCGGCAACGATGAGTCAGGATAAAATTAGTCAACTTATGCAGGCCGGTGTCAATGGCTTTCGTCTGAATTTCAGCCACGGTAGTTATGATGAGCGGCGTGAGCAAATTAACTGGATTCGCACGGCCAGTCATGAGCAGGGTAAACCAGTTGCCATTCTCCAAGACCTTCAAGGTCCAAAAATCCGCCTCGGTGTTCTCAAAGACAACATGCTGACGGTGCGGGCTGGTGATATGCTGACGCTTGATTCGTCGATTGCAGAACACGATGGAAGCTTTAATCTACCTGTCCAATATAACCTCGCTGAAAAAATGAAAGTTGGCGAGCCGCTATATATGTTTGATGGCAAGATCAAGTCGATCGTTCGTGAAATTGCTGGTCCAACGGCCATCAAGGTTGAGGTGCAGAATGACGGATTTTTGATGAGTCGTAAAGGGTTGAATCTGCCAGATACCGATTTTGGTGGTGATATCTTGACGCCAAAAGATATCGCCGATATCGAGTGGGCGGCTGGTCAAGATTTTGATTATGTGGCGCTTAGTTTTGTACAGACAGAGGACGATATTATTGATCTGCGCTCGCGACTGACGGCGCTGGGCTCGGATGCGTATATCATTGCCAAAGTCGAGACCAAGTCAGCGATCTCTGATGAGCATCTGGAGGAGATCGTCAAGGCGAGTGACGGCATTATGGTGGCGCGTGGCGACTTGGCGGTTGAGGCCGGGGCGGAGATCGTACCAGTTATCCAGCGCCGTATCATCGCTCTTTGCCGCAAGCACTCTAAACTCAGCATCGTCGCGACGCAGATGATGGGCAGCATGGTTGACAATCCTGAGCCATCTCGCGCTGAGGTAAGTGATGTCGCTAATGCGGTCATCCAGGGTGCTGATACGGTGATGTTGTCGGATGAGACAGCCAATGGTAAGTATCCAATTGAAACAGTGCAGGCGATGCGCCGAACGATTATGTACACCCAGGAGCACAGTGATGTCATGGCAGTTGAGTCGGGTGAAAAGCGTCGCAAGCATGATGCGCTGCTCAGCTACACGGCGGCGCGGTTAGCTACTGAACTTAAAGCGCGAGCAATCATTGCTGAGACCAGCACCGGTGTAACCGCGGTGAATGTCGGTGCCTTTCGGCCGAATATGCCGATCATTAGCGTCACCGATAGCCAAAAAACGGCCCAGAAATTAGCGTTAAGCTACGCTACGCGCTCATACGTTCGCCCAAGTGGTCTGGGTTCGGCGAATAAGTTAGCAGAGGAATTGAAGGCCGAAGGTTACTTTGGCGAGGATCCAGTGACCCTGGTATTGGTTAGCGGCCATCAGCCGGGCCGGCCGGGCAAGACTGACAATATCCAGATCCGGACAATGGAATAGGACGAGACAAGGGTGGGCAGATTTTTCAAGCAAACAATTCATGACGTTAATCTCCGCGGACTAACCGTCCTGGTGCGGGTTGATTATAATGTGCCCTTGAGCGCGACTGGCGGGATTGCCAGTGACTTACGAATTCGCGCTAGTTTGCCGACCCTGCGCTATTTACTAGAGCAACGTTGCAAGATTGTTTTGATGAGTCACCTCGGGCGGCCAAAGGGGGCCGATCCGACGTATAGTCTGCGTCCAGTGGCACGCCGACTGGCTGAGCTGCTCGGGCGGTCGGTGCAGTTTGTTGATAGTTGCGTCGGTGATCAGCTTCGTCAAGCAGTGCGGCATATGGCGGCCGGTGACGTGCTGATGCTAGAAAACCTGCGGTTTTATGACGAGGAGTCGCGTGATGATATGGTGTTTGCCAGGGCAATTGCTCGGGCGGTGCGGCCGGATTATTTTGTGCAGGATGGTTTTGCGGTGGTACATCGAGCTCACGCCAGTACGCATGCGATTACACTATACGTGCCGGGACTGGCCGGTGACCTATTGGTGCACGAATATACTGCGCTAACCGCAGCGATGTCGCGTCCAGCGCGGCCACTAGTGGCGATTATTGGCGGTGTGAAAATTGCTGATAAGATTGCGCTGATTGAGCGGCTGATTGATAAAGCTGACACAATTTTGATTGGTGGGGCGATGGCCAATACCTTCCTCGCCTACCGCGGCCACAGGATGGGTCACAGCACAGTTGAGCCGGATCAAGAGCAAGTGCTCGCGGCCATCTACCACCGTGCTGCCGGGAAGGTTGGTGATGAACAGGTCGATCAGTTCTTGCGGCTACCTAGCGACGTAGCGGTGGCGTTGTCACCAGAAGCATCGGGTGATCGTCATGAAGTGTCGGTTGATGGGATCGGTGAGCATGAGATGGCGCTAGATATTGGTGCTCAGACGATGGCACAATTTGCCTCAGTGATTGCCTCGGCCAAAACAGTCATTTGGAATGGGCCGCTGGGGTACTCGACTAACCCGTTGTTTGCTCGAGGGTCGGCTCGGATCGCTGAAGCCATCGTACAAAACCACGGCGTCACCTCAATCATTGGCGGCGGCGATACGGCAGAGTTTGTCCTTAGGTGGGATGGGCATGACGGCAAGCAATTTTCGCATATTTCTACCGGTGGCGGGGCTAGCCTCGAGCTGATGAGCGGCAAAAAATTACCAGGTGTGGAAAGTTTACTAGACGCACACGGAC
Organism: Candidatus Nanosynbacter lyticus; assembly: GCF_030253515.1. Taxonomy (NCBI): domain Bacteria; kingdom Bacillati; phylum Minisyncoccota; class Nanosynbacteria; order Nanosynbacterales; family Nanosynbacteraceae; genus Nanosynbacter; species Nanosynbacter lyticus. The sequence goes on along the minus strand of NZ_CP124549.1, from coordinate 536,094 downwards.
TAAAATGATACACTAAACATAAGCATTATGACGCGAAAAACACTCATTATCGGCAACTGGAAGATGAACCTCACTATGCATGAGGCCAGTTTGTATTTACATAAGCTCATGGAGCAGCTGCCGGTGCGTCGTGACGTCGAGGTGGTGGTGGCGCCAACAATGTTGACCTTGCAGAGTTTGAGCTTGCAAATCAAGCGTCGGATCGTCAAGCTCGCCGCCCAGAATTGTTACTGGCGCGACCACGGTCCATACACCGGCGAGGTGCCGGCGTCGCATCTACATGGTATGGTTGACTATGTCATCATTGGTCACTCCGAGCGGCGACATATATTTATGGAGAGCGACAAGGATATTCGTTTCAAGGTACAGGCAGCACTGCGTAATCGACTTCAGCCGATTCTCTGCATTGGTGAAACGGCGCACGAGCGGACGCTAGGCGAAACGCGCGAGGTACTCCAGGATCAGATTGTAAATGGCCTGGCAAATATCACAGCCGAGGAGATAGACCATGTGGTGATCGCCTACGAGCCAGTATGGGCGATTGGTAGTGGTGAGTATGCGCAGCCGAGTGACCTTGCCAAGGTGCTCAAGGTGATTCGCCAGCAAATCACGCATTTATTTGGTAAAGAAGCAGCTGAGGCGGTACGCGTGGTGTATGGCGGCAGTGTCTCGGTTGATAATGCTAGTGATTATCTCGCAGTGGCGGGACTTGATGGACTGCTGATCGGCGGGGCAAGTCTGGACGCATATCAATTTACGGAGATAGTAAAGAAGGCGCATAAAGAATAGGGGGGCTTATGTCAGACATTGATTTTGACGAACTTGATCGGGCGGTGACGTCACTGATGCAGAAACGGGCAGAGAAAGAAGCGGCTCAGCAGGCGGCCGGTGTTGATACGGACGTGGCGACGTCGACGGCACCCGCGGCTAGTACTGCTGAAAATACGGTGAAGGCGTCGTCGCCTGAATCTGTTCAATCTAGCACCCCCGCTTCTCAGCCTGAACCAGCGACACCTCCGGTCGCGCCGCTAAGCCCTCAACCCAAGCCAGTTGCGCCGCAACCTGCGGTGTCATTATCAACGCCACCGAGCGCGCCAGTGGCTACCGCACCGCAGCCGATTGAGAAGTCTGAACCAACATCAACGCCGCCGTCGCCACTTACGTCACCGTCTTCGTCGGTAGCACCAGCAGCCCCTGCTCCGTCAGCCCCACCGTCGCCTGCCACCACGCCATCAACGCCGATTCCGCCATTGACCATCAAGCCGCTAACGCCTCCGTTGCCGACCACTGCACCGACAGCGACGCCAGCACCGCTGTCGACGCCCGTGTCTGCGCCTGCATCTCCAACTTCAGCCATGGCAACCGTACCCGCATCCGAGTCAACAAGTACCGATACGAGCAAGCCACCAGCCCCGGCCAAGACAACACAATCATCAGCCTCATCAAACACTCCAAGTGCGCCGCCAGCGGCTGCAGCAACACCGGCGCCGACTGCTGTCCCGATTTCTGTTACAAAGCCAGCGCCAAAGCCTGTCTCGAAGCTGACGCTCGAGCCGATACCGTCGTTCAAGACAACCTCGTCGCCTGTCCCGCCGTCGCCTACTTCGATACCAGAACCGCCGACCCGGTCAACAACCCCGGAGTCTAGTGATGACGAGCCACACAGTGAGTCACAGGGCGAGCCGCCGACCTCACTACAAGAATCATCCACCAGGGAGACGGCTTCACCGTCGACGGAAGCCAATGGATTTCCGCACGCCGCCTCAGAGACTAAACCAGCCGTGGTATTTCCAGATATCAAAACACCAGCTAAAAAGGCGGATGACCAGGCTGCCTCAGACGCACCGCAGGATAAAGTGACCGATACGTCAGCAGCGAAACCAACTGATGATTCTTTAGATACAAAACATGATGACGAGCCGGCCGTTGCTCCATCACCAGCTATTTCGCGTCGACCGTCTGGTCGCTTTATGGACGTTGTGCATCCGTCGTCTGTCATGCGTGGACACGGTATTCATCAGCCGCGCACTGGCGTGACGCTGCAGCCGACTGGCTCGTATCTCTCCGGTCGGACTGGTAATGACGGCCAGCGGGGCGTTAACATGACTGAACATGCTGAGGACGCGTCAAGTGACATGATGGCGGATGATAACACTGCTCGCTCATCGGCAGCTGATCGCGAGATTAAGCGTCGACCACCACGCCTCGTTCTGCAGCCCGATCCATCGCATGTGGCCGAAGGTCTGACGTCAGACAATGTGTCGCTCAATACCAAGGACGTACCTGATTATGAATCGATGGCCAGTGAGGCTGAGGCCAGTACTGACAGTGCCTTTATCGAGGAAGGCTTACTGGCAGAGGACGCTCCGGCTAAGGCAGCTGATAGTGAAGGGTTAACCATGGATGAGCTGATGGCTGATGATGATCATCTGGTGACGGATGCGGAAGCCGGAGACGAAGTAGCAGAACACTATGATGAGGTGGCTGATACTGACATCACCGCTGATCGTACGAGCCTCGAAGCAACTATTGATGAAATTGAGGCCGGCGAGGTCGGGGAGCAGCTCGACGCAGATGCTTCCTCGGTAGACGTTTCGTCCAAGCAGTCCGTCGCTGATACATCAGAACTAGACAGTGAACTCATGGCGATCGAGTCGATGGACGAGAGTGACGCTGAGATAGCTGATGATGAGACGCCACGTCGACCGCACACTCCGGGCGATATTCCTCAGCAATACACCGCTGGTGACGAGATCGCACCAGATCCAGAGCCGATGTTTGATGCGGCAGCCAGCCAGCCAGCCACCGGGGAGGCGCTCCAGCCTGATAAGAAAAAATCCGGCATCGGGACGATTCTATTGATCATTCTTTTTGCCCTTATCGGCGTTGGCGGCGGTGCAGCGGCGTACTTTTTCCTGCTATACTATAAGTAATGGACATCCTATCTGAACTCAACCCCGAACAGCGGCGAGCCGTCCAGCATGATGGCGGGCCGCTGCTTATTTTAGCGGGAGCGGGGAGTGGTAAGACAAAAACCTTAACGCATCGCATCGCCTATCTGATTAGCCAGCGAGGGATTTTTCCCAGCCGCATCTTAGCGGTGACCTTCACCAACAAGGCTGCTCGAGAGATGCGTCAGCGCTTGGCTGATATGCTGGGCGAAGACGCCTCGGATCGACGCTTCATGCCGTGGATGGGGACATTTCATAGTATGTGTGTGCGGCTACTGAGGATAGACGGGATGTCAATTGGCCTTAACCGTAATTTTATTATTTATGATGAAGATGATCGGCTGGGTCTGATCAAGCAGTTGATGAGATCGCGTGGGCTGACGGATCACGACATCAAGCCGCGCCACATCGCTGCGGCAATTTCTGCGGCAAAAAATGACATGCTTTCACCCGATGAGTATATGCTGCAGGCGGTTGGCCCCGTCAAACAGCAAATGGCCGAATTATTTGCTGCGTACGAGGCCGCTATGCACCGGGCTGGGGCGCTCGATTTTGATGATTTATTGCTTAAGGCGGTGGAGCTACTGCGCTCCTCGCCTGACATCCGCCACAAATGGCAGCAGCAATTTCGCCACATTCTCGTCGATGAGTATCAGGATACCAATGTGGTGCAGTACGCGTTGATCAAGTTACTGGTTGGCCCAAAGCACAACCTCTGTGTGGTCGGTGATGATGCGCAATCAATTTATAGTTTTCGCGGCGCGGATTATACCAATATTCTTCATTTTGAGCGTGACTTTCCGGGCGCGGCAGTGATTAAACTAGAGCAAAATTACCGTTCAACGGGCGCGATTTTAACGGTGGCAAATAACTTAATCCAACATAACACCCAGCGCACCGACAAGAGCCTGTGGACAGAAGCAGTTGGCGGGATGACACCGCAATTATGGCGACTGTACAGCGAGGCCGAGGAGGCACAGGCAGTGGCTGACGAAATTCATCGCCAGGCCAGGATGGGCCGAGCCTATAGCGACATAGCGGTACTGTACCGCACCAACGCCCAGAGCTACGCCATAGAGCGCGCACTGCGTCAACGGCACATCCCCTACAAGATTGTGGGTGGTCTGCGGTTTCTGGATCGAGCAGTCGTCAAGGATGTGCTGGCTTATCTCAGGTTGCTATATCAACCCAGTGACCGCGTTAGCTTCGCGCGGATCGTTAACCTGCCAAAGCGTGGCATCGGCGCGGTGAGTGTGGCGAAATTTCTCGACTGGAATGATCAGTCGGGCCGGAATATTATTGAGGGGCTGGTGGCGGTTGATGAGGCCTCGGGGTTGAGCGCTCGCGCCAAGCAGCCACTGCGGGCGTTTGGTCAATTGCTGCAAAAATTACAACAATTACTTGACAGTGCGCCGGCTGAGGTGATTGAACAAATTATTGAGCAGACCGGCTACGGCGAGGCAGTGAATGACGGCAGTGTGCAGGCCGAAGAGCGGCTGGAGAACCTCGGTGTTTTGGTGGCTGAGGCGCGCGCCTATGCTGATGTATCGACATTCCTCGAAGACATGGCGCTGATGTCATCAAGTGATAGCCAAGCAGACCAGCAGGTCACCTTGATGACGCTACACGCTGCGAAGGGTCTGGAGTTTCCGGTGGTGTTTATGACTGGCTTGGAGGAAGGAATCTTGCCGCACGCACGGGTATTTGACAGCGGTAAAGCGGATGACGTTGAGGAGGAGCGCCGCCTCTGTTATGTGGGGATTACGCGGGCCCGAGAGGCGCTGTTTGTGACTTGTGCTAGTTCACGGACACAGTTCGGTCAGATCGGCTATAATCTGCCGTCGCGATTTCTCGATGAGATGGGGCTGATGAGCGGCGGTCTGGATGTACCTGCCGCGCCGCCAGCTGGTGATGTGTTTTATACTGATGACATAGGTCTCGAGGTTGGTGAGCGGGTGCGAAGCCCACAATTTGGTGCGGGTGAGGTGGTGGATGTTGACGGGATGGCGGTGACGGTGCAATTTGCTGATGGTAATACGAAAAAGCTTAATGTAGAATTCGCCAGATTAGAGAAAATTTGATATAATGCATAGCAGTTTGTGGTATTGTCCACGAGCGAGATTATGGAAAAGAGTTTATCTATTCGCTACCACTCAAAGAAGATTTTTCTATTGATCGGTTTGCTGGTGCTTGGAGTGACATTGATCCAGCTGGCGGATGCTGCACTGGCGCAGGGTACCGAGCGTCCATCACGGAGCGACGGCCAGCGTCTGATGAGTGTCTATGATAAGGGAGTCGAGAAAACGATTATCACTCGGGCAAAAACGGTGCGCGAGGCACTGAAGGCGGCGCGGATTGAGGTTGACGAGCGGCGAGATGTAGTAGAGCCGGCACTTAATGAAGAGCTGGTCGCTAGTTCATATAACGTTAATATTTTTCGGGCTCGGCCGGTAACGGTAGTCGATGGCCAGGCGCGTATTCGGCTAACTACGGCGGAGCAAACCCCGGCGGCGATTGCCAAAGCGGCGGGGATCAAACTCTATAGCGAGGACATCGTCGATATTCATGCCGCCGAAAACGTGGTTGCTAGCGGCACGAATGCAGTCTTGACCATCAAGCGGGCCACGCCACTGCAGCTCAATCTCTACGGGTCACTGGCTGAAGTACGCACCCACGCGAAAACCGTCGGCGCGCTACTCAAGGAAAAGCGTGTCCAGCTGGCCAGCAACGACACCGTATCACTGCCGCTCGAGGCGCCGATTACCAGTGGTATGCGGCTGGATGTTTGGCGTAACGGTAAGCAGACAATTACCACTGATGAAGATGTCGCTTTTCCGGTCGAGACAGTGCGGGATGCCAATCGCGAGACGGGTCACAAGGAGGTGAAAGAGGCCGGCGAAAAGGGCCGGCGAACCGTGACCTATGAGATTGAGGTGCAAAATGGCAAGGAGGTGAGCCGTCGGGAGATTGCTAGCCAAGTAATAAAACAGCCTAAAAAACAAGTTGAAATCATCGGCACAAAGAATGCCGCCATGCCGTATACTGGTGGTGGTAATAAAGATCAATGGTTATCTTCGTCAAATATCCCGCGTGACCAATGGGGTTATGCCGAGTGGCTGGTGCAGAAAGAGAGCGGTTGGAATCCCAATGCTCGCAACCAGAGCGGTGCCTGCGGTCTCGCACAAGCGTTGCCATGTAGTAAAGTACCAGGAAATCCGCTCAACCCAGTCGATTCGCTAAATTGGATGCATGGTTACGTCATGGGGCGATATGGTTCATGGGAAAAAGCGGTGGCGCACAGCAAGGCCAGAGGGTGGTACTAGTAATTATTAGATAAATATGTTATAATACGTCCGTTAATTAGGTACTAGAGCAGAATGATGAAATGGTGGAAATGGCACATAGAGAAAGGCTGGCGGCCGGTTGTTCTGCTGGGCTGCTTCATGGCTTTCGTGGCCGGTGCGGTTGGCTTGCTGGTATCGCAGTCTGTCCAGGCACAAGATAACCATGCCCAGTCGTCAGCGGAGCGGCTGGTAACGATTCGTGACCGTGGCCACGAACAGACGATCATGACCAGAGCGCGTACGGTACGCCAAGCATTGCAGCTGGCGCGGGTAACGGTTGATGAGCGGCGTGACGTTGTTAAGCCAGACATTGATATGGAGCTGACAGGAACAACATTTACGGTGACAATTTTTCGGGCTCGGCCGGTAATGGTCATTGATGGTTCGCGGCGCTCACATATTACCACAGCGGAGCAGACGCCGCAGCGAATCGCCAAAGCGGCGGGAATCACGCTATATGTCGAGGATAGGGTTGAATTTATGACGAGCGATAATATGTTGCTGGATGGGACAAACGTGCTGATGAACATTACCCGCGCGCCGCTGCGAACAGTGACCGAGGAGGTTGACATTGACTTTCCTGTGGAGCAGATCAAGGATGCGAATCAACCGATTGGTTTCAAGGAAATTAAGCAGCTGGGCGAAAAGGGTATTCGTACCGTGACCTACCAGGTCCAGGCAGAGCGCGGTGTTGAGATCAGTCGTAAGGAAATAAGTAGCCGTATCAGCAAACAGCCCAAAAAGCAAATCGAAGTGATCGGCACCAAGCCCAAAAATCCACTGACGAAGTCAAAGGGTGCGCATATCTTTACTGATTCACGCGGCGTGGCGCACCGCGAAACTTACTATGACCTGCCGATGAATGTTGTCATTAATGCGTGCGGCGGCGGTGGCTACACAGTACGGGCGGACGGTGCCAAGGTGGATAAAGATGGCTATATTTTAGTAGCGGCAAATTATGGTAACTATCCGCGCTGTTCGGTGGTGGAAACCAGCATGGGGCCTGGCAAAGTGTATGATACTGGCGGTTTTGCGGCTCGGCATCCACATGGATTTGACCTGGCGACTGATTGGACAAACGGAGATGGTCGCTAGATGGCGTCAACTCGTGGGCCGAAAAAAGAATTAGGTCAGCATTGGCTGCGTGACCCGGAGATTTTGGCGGAGATCGCCGAGGCGGCGGAACTTGGCAAGAGTGATGTGGTGTTGGAAATTGGGCCGGGGCTTGGTACGTTGACCAGCCGGTTGTTGGCGCGAGCCGGGCGCGTGGTGGCGGTAGAATTTGACGTGGATTTGGCGCGCAAATTGCCGGGGCAGTTTCCTGGTAAAAACCTGGAAGTAATCAATGAAGATATTTTGCAGTTTGATTTGAATCAGCTGCCGAAGGGCTATAAAGTAGTTGCCAATGTGCCATACTATATCACCAGTAAAATTGTTGAAAAGTTGATGACGGCGGAAAATAAACCACGTTTGGCGGTGCTACTGGTACAAAAAGAAGTCGCTGAGCGTATCGCGGCGGAGCCTGGTGAAATGAGTATTTTGGCGGTTAGCGCGCAGCTATTTGCTGAGGCAGAACTCGATATTGAAGTACCGCGGCAATTTTTCACGCCGCCGCCAAAAGTTGATTCACAGGTAGTAGTACTTAAGACTCGCGATGAACCGCTAGTTGCCGCTGAAGACCAAAAAGATTTTTTCCGTGTCGTCAAAGCTGGTTTTTCGGCTAAGCGTAAAAAATTGCGTTCTAGTCTGAGCGGCGGACTGGGCGTCAGTAAAGCTAGCGCCGAGCAGTTACTAAAAAAGGCTAACATTTCACCTGATGCTCGTGCCGAAGATTTAGCGATTGCGGACTGGCAGCGGCTACTGAAAGAGTGGCGGGCATAATGATTGCGGCAGATCAGCCTACTTGTTTTCCTTCTGACCTGTTGGTCGCGGTTTCGTCGAAAGATGATGGCACTATGCTCAACCGTATTCGCGGTCGCCACGTAGCTGAGATAGTGAATAATCGGCGGCGGTTTTGCGATCAAATTGGCATTAATTACGACGACGTTGTCTATCACGTGATTTCATATGACCAAGGACAAACGTTTGATACCATTGCTGATGTTACTGAAGCTGACACGACTCGACATAACAGTGAGGGGATTTTTACTGATGCGCTCTATACCGAAGCGGTTGGTGTCGGTTTATTCTTGCCAGTGGCGGACTGTATCGCCACCGTCATTTATGATCCAAAGCGTCGGGCGCTGATGTTGGTGCATTTGGGTCGGCATTCGACGGTTGCGCAGTTGATGACAAGGGCAATTCAGTATTTTGCCAGGCGCGACAGCCAGGCAAAAGATTTACAAATTTGGATGTCGCCAAGCATCACGCAGAAAAATTATTGTATGGATTATTTTGATCATACAAATGATACGAATTGGCAAAATTTCTGCCGTCAAACAGCTGACGGGATTTATCTGGACATGCAAGGTTTTAATCGTTCGCTAGCCATCCAGGCTGGCGTGCCTGGCGATAACATTTTCATTTCGCCAATTGATACGGCGGACAATCCAAATTATTTTTCGCACTCATCGGGCGATACGGCGGGGCGAATTGCAGTGGTAGCAATGATGCGTGGATGAGCCCTCGGCGAACGCATATCGGTGAAAATTGTTCCAGATAATGATACAATGAGTAGCATGACTAAACAACACGCCTACATCACTACTGCTATTCCTTATGTCAACGGTTTGCCACACATTGGGCACGCCATGGACTACATGTTGGCGGACGTGTGGGCGCGGTATCAGCGACAAAATGGCCGCGAGGTGCGTTTCCAGACGGGCGTGGATGAACACGGCAATAAAATTGCTGCCAAAGCTGCCAGTCAAAACCAAACACCGCAGGCCTATGTTGACCAAATGCACGGCAATTTCCAAAACATGATCGCTGAGCTGAATATTTCAGCGACGGATTTTATCCGCACGACTGATCCGCATCATGTTGGCGCGGTGCAATACATTTGGCGAAAACTTGCTGCGGCTGGCTACATCTACAAAAGCACATACGAGGGCTGGTACTGCCAAGGTTGTGAGGCATTCGTCACCGACAAGGAAGCAGCTGAAAATAATGGCATTTGTCCTGATCATCAGTCACCATATCAGCGGTTGAGTGAGGAAAATTATTATTTTAAGACCAGTGCATTTTCGGAGAACATTCGCCAGTCCATTGAGTCGGGCAAAATGAAAATTGTGCCAGAATTTCGTAAAAAAGAGTTTTTGGAATTGATGAAAGATGGCCTGAAAGACGTGTCAATTTCGCGCCCGCGAAAGAATTTGAGCTGGGGTGTGCCAGTGCCGGGCGATGATACGCAGGTGATGTACGTTTGGTTGGATGCGCTGAGTAATTACATCACAGTTATCGGCTATCCTGATCGCCCAGAGGAATGGCAGGCGTTTTGGCCAGCAAATGTGCAGGTGATTGGCAAGGATATCCTTCGCTTCCACGCTGGGATTTGGCCGGCGATGTTAATGGCGCTGGATTTACCACTGCCGAAAGTGCTGTTGGTACATGGATTTATCAACGTTGGCGGCGCCAAGATGAGTAAGAGCCTCGGTAATGGTGTCGGTCCAGCTGATATCATCCCGCACTATGGCGTTGAAGCCTTTCGCTATTATTTCCTGCGTCACGTGCCAACTCAGGATGACGGCGACTTTACGTGGGAGAAATTTGAAGCGGCCTATAACGGCGAATTGGGTAATGATCTCGGTAATTTGGTGCAGCGGGTGGCCAAGATGGTGCAGTCGTATCAGGCAGGCGTCATCGGCGATGCGCCGCAGGCCGAACACGACATGGGCCCATACCGCCACTTCATGGAGAGCTTTGCTTTCAACCAAGCCATGGATGAAATTTGGCAAATTATCCGTGCGCTAAATCAGTACATTGAGCGTGTCCAGCCGTGGCAGGTTGCCAAAAAGCGCGCTAAGGACCCAGAAGCGGAAGCACATTTGGGCGAGATTTTGGCGTATGCTTGTGGTACGTTGCTGCAAGTGTCTGACATGCTGCGCCCATTTATGCCGCAAACTGCCGAGAAAATTCACGACATGTTCGCCAGCGGCGTTGTGCCATCGCGGCTGACCCCACTGTTTCCGCGTAAATACCTGCACACAGCCGATCCGCGCGCGCCAAAAGTAGAAACCCAAGGAAAATAGTCATGACTCCGGCGACAAACAATAATGCGGCAATAGATTTACGCTTGATCGATTCGCACTGTCATCTGCATGACACCGAGTTTTTCAATGACAATCGCGAGGAGCTATACCAGCAGTCAATCGCAGCGGGCATTGGCATGATTTGTGTTGGCACTGACGAGCGCAGCAGCCAACAGGCAGTGGAATTTGCTGCGAATCACGACTATACTTGGGCGGCAGTTGGCGTTCATCCGCATGACAGTAAAGATGGCTGGGGCGACGTTGAGCGGCTACTGAAAGCCAAGACGGAGAATTCACCAATTGTAGCGATTGGCGAGATTGGCCTTGATTATTATTACAATCACAGCCCGCGCGATGTGCAGATTCAGGCACTGGAGGCGCAGCTGCAGTTGGCTGTGGATTATAGCCTGCCGGTTAGTTTTCATGTTCGTGATGGTGCGCCTGACCAGCCGTCGGTGTGGGATGATTTTTGGCCAATTTTTGATAATTTTCATGGCCTGCGCGGCGTGCTGCACAGTTTTACTGATACGCGCCTCAATTTGGAGAAGGGGTTTGCCCGCGGACTCTACGTTGGTTTGAATGGCATTAGCACGTTCACTAAAGACCAAACGCAGCGAGAATTGTTCGCCTCCATACTGCTGGAGCGGTTATTATTAGAAACCGACGCGCCGTTCTTGACACCAAAGCCATTTCGTGGTAAGCTGAATAAGCCAGAATATGTGGAGTTGGTGGCACAGTATTGGGCGGCGGAGCGCAAGCTAGTGCTTCGTGACCTTGAAAAGGCAGCGACCGATAACACGGTAACACTTTTTGGCTTGTAACAGTGGAGAGATAATGAATCAGCAGCCAAGACCAATCACAGAAATGATGTCGATTCAAAAGGCGCGGGCCGAAGCGCTGGATTTGGCGACGCAAGCACACCCAGAGCGATCACAGCGAGTGGCGCCGCGTCTGTCCGCAGCAGCGGTGCGCGGTAGTGCCGAGGTGGTGGCTGGTGCGGCCGAGCCGGCGAAGGTATCGCTAGCGGAACGGCGCAAGCTAGAAGAATTAGTTGAAGAATGTTTGCGAACTGTTGAAGCAATTGGTGGGCGCATTGCGGCGTATCGAGTGGGTTATAATGCAGCTACAGCAAGAACACTCGGCGCGTCTGACACCATGCCAAAGGATCATAGAAATAATTATAGACGAGCAGCCTAAAAGGAGGTGATTTATGCCAACGATTCTCAAAAAAGCCCTTGGTCTCGTCTTGGCGGATAACACGCGTCTTTCACGCTCGTCTCAATCGGCAAAGCCGGTCCACACTGCCTCAGCGCCAAAGGTTCCGAAATCGACGCGCTCGCTGCTGCGACTTACTCGTAAAGACCGGCCGCTGAAAAAATTAACTGAGCGTGAGCTGATTCAGCTGGAGAGTGAAATTGGTGCAACGATTTTTGGTGACAAGCCTGATCACGTCGTCCGACGGACGTTCTTTAACCTCGATAAAACGACGTGGATTTGGCACGAAGAGGTGATGAGCAAGGATGGCAAGCGCCACGAGCTGACGACGCGCTACGAGGTGCAGCCGAAGGGTATCTTGAAAATCCAGCCTAACTATCAGTATAACTATCTCGAAGGCCAGGAGCTACAAAATTTTGTACTGGCGGTCAATGAGTATCATGAACGGGTAGCGCGCCAGCTATATAATCGCGATCCGAAAACTGGGCAGTTGGTGTAGCCGCCATCAGGGCCGCTTGGTATAATAGTATGTGTGGAATCCTCTATGATATATCTTGATCACGCTGCTGCTACGCCAATGGATCCGTTGGTGATTGAAGCAATGCAGCCGTATTTTTCCGAGAAGTTTTTCAATCCATCCAGTCCATATGCACCGGCGGTCACCGTCAAGCGTGATTACCGCGAGGCAAAGTCGCGCATCGCCCGGGTACTGGGTGTGGCTGCGGATGAATTAGTGATGACAGCTGGCGCCACGGAGTCTATTAATTTGGCATTTACCGTGGCGGGTGGCGTGAGTTTAGTTTCGACGATTGAGCATAGCTCGGTTATCAATTCTGCAAAAGCGCGCTCTGACGTTCGGCTTATCCCACCGATGAACAATGGACGCATCGATCCGCAGGCTGTTAAAAAACTGCTGACGCCAGACGTTAGTTTTATGAGCATCGCGCTGGCGAATCATGAGCTGGGGTATATCCAGCCCGTTGAAGAGATCGCGGAAGTTGTGAGGCTCGAGCGCGTCAGGCGCCAAGAAAATGGCGAATCAACGCCGCTCATTTTTCATACCGACGCCTCGCAGACCGCAGCGCTGATGGATGTGAAAATTAAACGGCTGGGTGTTGATTTGTTGACGCTATCAGCGGCAAAAGTTTATGGGCCGAAGCAGGTTGGTTTGCTATGGATGCGGCCGGGCGTCAAGCTACAGCCGAACATTGTCGGCGGCGGGCAGGAGGCGGGTCTGCGCAGCGGCACGGAAAATGTGGCTGGCGTGGTCGGTTTTGCGACGGCGCTGGAACTAGCCGCCAAGCGTCGCAGCGGTGAAGTAAAACGGCTGCGAGGACTGCGTGATACGTTAGCAAAAAAACTATTAGCGGCTTTCCCTGACATGATTATTTCTTCTGATCAGAAAAAATCGCTAGTTAATTTCCTCAATATTTCATTTCCTGGTGTTGACGCCGAACGATTGGTGTTTTTATTGGAAGCGCGCGGCGTGCTGGCGGCGACGGGTAGTGCCTGTGCGGCTAATTCGGGGACGCGATCACATGTTTTGGCGGCGATTGGGCTAAGTGATGCGGCGATTGATGGTAGTCTGCGGCTGACGTTGGGGCGGTTGAACGATGAGACTAATGTGTGTCAGGCGGCAGAGTTAATCATTGGGGCGGTGCGGCGCGAGAAGGCGAGGATGCAGTGATTCATCGGTTAATCGGCTTGGTATTAATTGCGATCGCAGTCATTGTCGGCCTGAGCTATTATTTGTCGCCGGATGACTTGAAAGATTGTCCACGCCCGGGCTCGGGGCAATGTCAAAAAGCGGGCGCCATCATTGTCATCAGCGGCGGTGACACGGAAGCGCGCACGGCTGAGGCAGTCAAATTATATCAAGCTGGCTGGGCGCCGACTATTATCTTATCCGGTGCTGCAGCCGATAAATCCGGCCCGTCTAACGCCGCCGCCATGAGAAAACAAGCCGAAGCGGCGGGTGTGTCAGCTGCGGCCTTGGTGATGGATGAACGTTCAGAAACCACTAAGCAGAATGCCCAAGAAGTGGCAAACATCATAGCGCAGCGTGGCATCAAGCGTGTCATTCTGGTCACCAGCGGCTATCACATGCGGCGGGCACTGGCCGAGTTTTCAGCACAACTGCCGAACGTTGAACTGCGGGCGCATCCGGCGGCGCAGGATAAGCATTGGAGTGCATGGTGGTGGCTGACACCGTGGGGCTGGTGGCTGGCGGTCGGCGAATTGCTGCGGATCGGTTTATTTGCGCTGGGAGTGTCGCGCTGATGGCTCGGGTATTCGTCGGTATGTCAGGCGGCGTTGATTCGTCGGTAGCGGCAGCGCTATTGGTCGAGCAAGGTAACGACGTCACTGGCGTCTATATGAAAAATTGGTCAGAGGATTTGCCGGGTATGCACTGTCCATGGGCGGAAGATGTGGCTGATGCCAAGCGCGTGGCAGTGGGGCTGGGAATTGATTTTCAAGTGTTTGATTTTCAGAAAGAGTACAAGCAAAATGTCGTTGACTATATGATCCGCGAATACCAAGCGGGTCGGACGCCAAACCCTGATGTAATGTGTAATCAAGAGGTGAAGTTTAAGTTATTTTTGGAAGCGTCGTTGGCAGCGGGTGCGGAGTATATTGCGACGGGGCATTATGCACGAGCTGAACATGTAGTAGACGGTGCAGTGTTGGGTAGTTCTGGCGCGGTTGCCTCACGCCATGGTGTTCACGTTGATCCGTCACTGTCGCCTGCGGAACTCACTGCGTTCAGACAGTCCTCGGCGATTCAGGACGAATCAACGTTCACGCCTGGGTTCGTCAAAGCGCCATCATTACCCAACGCTGCTCGCTTACTTCGGGCGCACGACGACAATAAAGACCAAACCTATTTTTTGTACCGTGTGACGTCCGAGGCGCTGGCGAAAACTATGTTCCCGCTCGGCGATTTTACCAAGGTTGAGGTGCGCGAGATGGCCAAAGAGCGGGGTTTGTGGACGGCCAGTAAAAAAGAATCGATGGGGATTTGCTTTGTTGGGCAAGTGGGAATTCGTGAGTTTTTGTCAGAATATGTTGAGACTAGACCAGGCGATATCATTGATCAGCCAACGGGCGCGATTGTTGGCCGGCACGGCGGGGCGATATTTTACACTTTGGGGCAGCGGCACGGCTTGAATGTTGGTGGCGGCTTGCCGTACTATGTCGTCGGCAAAGATATGGCCAAGAATGAAGTTTACGTGTCCCGCTCAATTGATGATGATAATTTGTGGCGGAAAGGATTGACACTGGCTGACGTTCACTGGATTAACCAGCCGCCAAAAGACGGCACCTACCACATCCGAGTGCGACACCGAGCGCCATTGATCAAGGCGGAAGTTACACGTGTGAATAATAATGATGGCGAGAAAATAACGATTGCCCTGTCTGAACCGCAGCGCGCCGTCGCCCCAGGTCAGTCAGCCGTAATATATGACGGCGAGGAATGTTTGGGTGGCGGGATTATTTGCTAAGTCATTTAATAGATTACTGTTGCTATCGCTCCGTCTCTGGATTGATCATGATGGCAATTAATACCGGGTGCCTCAAGATGGCGTTCCTCTTTTTCTGCTCTGTTGGCTACGGCTTTTGTTGGGTAAATTATACACTTTGCGTCAAGAATGATAAAAAGTTAATTAGCGATTACTTGAAGTTTCTGTGATAGATTCATGCGCTTACGAAAATCGTAGCCCTGCGCTTCAAAACGCATCAACTGCTGGTAGTCGAATATGTTGTCTAACATATAGACGACTAGTTTTGAATAATCCTCTCTAAGCTCATCTTTATTAACCGAGTCATCATTAATTGTCATACCCTGTAAATCGTAGAAGAATAAGCGCATTGATCCATCGGGCAAAGCGGCAAACGATATGCTGTCTCGTGACAGGACGATTCCCGATTGTGTGAGCGTGGCGATATCGGCGCCAAAACCAGTGATATAGGAAGAAATATCTGAAAAATGTTCAATATGAGAAAGTGGACCGTGTGTATATGTCTGTGTTCCATCCTTGCCGTCAAAGACCTTAAAAGGAAGGTCAGAAAATGGCGTCATGCTTAGTACTGGTAATTCCCGACCGTTTATAGTAGTAACCATTATTTCGTATTCTGGAATGGTGAGAAGTCCTAATTCAGACAGTAGTTTCGCGTTTTCGGGTTCTTGTAATACACTGTTCCATTTCTCTGCCTGTGTATCGGGATCGTCAATACTATTCGGTATCGCCAGCGCCCTTCTTTTTCCATTAATGATTGCGTCAAATACTGTTTTTGAGCCGCCTTCGCCAAGCAGACCCGAAATAATAAAATCTGTATCATCGATTTCTCTTGGTTGGATATGTTCATGTGGCATATTTGGATATTACAACAGATAGACATAAAAAGTCAATAGCAGACTCAAGACAGAATTGACGTACATAGCGAAATAGTGTACACTCTCTAGGAGTAATACATTAATCAAAGAGTTGTAAGAAAAGGAAGAAATCACACATGCTAGCAATTCGTTTGCAACGGTTGGGTCGCAAGGGTTATCCGGTGTACCGCCTGGCAGTACAAGAGGCGCAGCGCCATCCATCAAGCGGTCGCGTGGTCGCGTATGTCGGCAGCTACAATCCACACACTAAAGCAGCAAATATTCAGGCTGAATTAGCACAGAAATATTTGGACAATGGTGCCCAGCCAACACCGCGTGTTGTTAAGTTATTGAAAGAAGCTGGCGTCGCCTTGCCAAAGTGGGTTAAAGAGCCAGCTGCTGATAGGCACAAAGCCATCCGCAATCCAGAGAAGCTTCGTAAAAACCAGCCAAAAGAAGAGCCAGTTCAGTCAGATACTGATGAGTCAGGCGCTGAATAATACGACGTAATAAACTGAGACATTTCCCGTCCGCGATGAGGGCGGGATTTTCTTGACAATGGAGGGCTTAGTCACGTATTATTTGAGGTAATAGTACAACGAAGTAACTTGAATATGATAGGGGGTTTATGAAATATTTACGACGACGTATGCGCGCACTGCCGATACTAACGGCGGGAGTTATCATGCTCGGTGTTAGTGGCCTGACGCTACTTGCGATGACGCAGCCAGCGAAAGCTGATCCAATTAACAATACTGATTTTGTCATGACGATTGACACCACGAAACCAGGCGTATCAAACACCGATCAATTTACTATACCGGTGACAGGCGGGGGATATAATTATACGGTCGACTGTAACAATGACGGTATTCCTGACGCTGTGGGTGTGACCGGTAGCCATACCTGTACATACAGCGACGAGGGTCGTCACACAATTCGTATCGGCGGTACATTCCCGCAGATTTATGTGAATAATGCCGGTGATCGTTTGAAAATCATGTCAGTTGACCAGTGGGGAACGGGTGCGTGGCGCAGCATGGACTCGGCGTTTCGGGGCGCTGAGAATATGGACGTCAAGGCGACTGACGTGCCAAATCTCACGAACGTAACGAGCTTACAGAGCATGTTCGACACGGCTCACTCGCTCAAGGGTGAGGGTGCCAACTGGCAATGGAATACATCAAATGTGACGACAACCGCTAATATGTTCCATGGCGCCGGACAGTTTAACCAAAACATCGGTTCGTGGAACATGGGAAATGTGACGAGCGCTGGCCATATGTTTGCGTATGCAGGGGCGTTCAATAACGGCGGCAGTTCGTCAATTGCCAGCTGGAATACTGCAAAACTTGAATACGCTGATAGTATGTTCGAGTGGGCAAATTCGTTCAATCAGCCGATCGGGCTGTGGAATATGACGAAGGCACATGCTATGGTGCGGATGTTGGCCAATGCGCGGGCATTCAACCAGTCGCTGGCTGGCTGGCAATTGACTTCGCTACAAGATGTTACGGGGAATCCGTATGCTGGCGGGGCGAATATGCTTGATAATACGGCGCTATCGGTGCAAAATTACGACGCAACACTGACTGCCTGGAATAACGCAGTACTCAAGTCACCAGTGACGCTGGGTGCGGCTAGCCTGAAATATTGTACGGCGGAGGCGGCGCATGCAGTGCTGCAAAAGACAGTGGCCGACGGTGGTCATGGCTGGACGATCAATGGTGATGCCAAGCAGTGCCCGACCTACACGCTGACGTTTGATACCGGCTCAGGCTCACCGGTACCATCTCAAACGGTCGCCTACACTGCCAAAGCGGTGCGGCCAGCTGATCCGACGCGGGCTGGCTATACTTTTGCTGGGTGGTACGCTGATCCAACTTATCTGATGCAGTGGGACTTTAACGTCCATACGATGCCAAATTCTAACTTCACGCTATACGCTAAGTGGAACGCTGTGCCAACGGCGCCAGGCAATCCAGGTGCTCCTAGCCAGCCGGGTCAACCAGGGCAGCCGGGCGCTTCGCAGGGTCAGTCGGGTAGTCAGCTAGCCGATACCGGTACGAGTTTGCTGGTAGCGATCGGGGCTGGGGTTGCTGCTGTTGTCGGCGGTGCAGTGCTGATGATGCGGAAAAAACGCTCATAAAGATCCAGAGTGTCTGAGGCGACTTGTGCTATAATTGCTCCTATGAACGCTCAAGAAATTCGCCTCAAATACCTCAACTTTTACCGCAAACAGGCTCATGCAGTCATCAAGCGCGCGCCGCTGATTCTAACCGACGATCCGACAACGCTATTTACCGGTGCGGGCATGCAGCCGATGATCCCATATTTGCTGGGCGAGCCGCATCCTGAAGGCAAGCGGATCGCTGATTCGCAGACGTGCTTGCGAGCACAAGATATTGATGATATCGGCGACAACCGCCACACGACGTTTTTTGAAATGCTCGGTAACTGGAGTTTGGGCGATTATTTCAAACAAGAGCAGATCAATTGGATGTGGACGTTCTTGACCGAAGAAATTGGGCTTGACCCGCAGCGGCTATACGTGACATGTTTCATTGGTGCGCCGGAATATAATATCGCCAGGGATACTGAAGCGGCCGAGTTATGGCAGCAGAAGTTTGTCGAAAAAGGCATCGAGGCTGGACTAGCCGATATTGGTAGCGAGGAGCAGGGCGCAGCGCGCGGTATTCATCCGGGTGAGCGGATTTTCTTTTATGATAGCAGCAAGAACTGGTGGAGTCGTAATGGTGGGCCGGAAACTACGCCGATTGGTGATCCGTGTGGGCCGGATAGCGAGATGTTTTATGAGTTTGACTTTATCGAGCATGATCCGAAGTTTGGCGAGCATTGTCATCCGAACTGCGATTGTGGTCGTTTTATGGAGATTGGCAACAATGTCTTTATGGCCTACAAAAAGGTGGCGGACGGTGTGTTTGAGCCACTAGAAAAGCCAAACATTGATCATGGCTCAGGCCTGGAGCGAATTGCGGCGGCCGTGAATAATGACCCTGATGTTTTCAAGATTAGCTTGCTATGGCCAATCATCGAGAAATTGCAGGATTTGAGCGGCAAACAGTACGCTTCACATACCGAAAGTATGCGGGTGATCGCTGATCATCTGCGGGCTGCTACCTTTATGGCGGTCGATGGCTGCGTGCCGAGCAATAAGGAGCAGGGTTATGTGATGCGCCGCTTACTGCGCCGGGCGATTCGCTATAGTTTCGATCTGGGAATTGAGCAGAATTTCCTCGAGGAAATCGTGCCGGTGATTGCTGATTTGTATGAAGCAGATTTCCCAGAGGTTAAGGAAAACCGCGAGAGTATCATCGCTGTGCTGGTCAAGGAAGAAAAAGCCTTCCGCCAAACGCTGCGCAAAGGCTTAAAGCAGATGCAGCATTATATCGACGATGGCTTAACTGGCGAAGAGCTATTTACGCTATATGATACGTTTGGCTTTCCGGTGGAGCTGAGTACCGAGGAGGCCTATAAACAAGGCATCAAGCTTTCTGATAATTGGCGCGCTGAATTTGATGCGCGAATGGCTGAGCAGCGCCAACGCTCCAAGACAGCACGCAAGGGGCAATTTAGCGGCGGCCTGGAGGGTCACGATCCGATTCATTTGAAATATCATACGGCGACGCACTTGTTGGGAGCAGCGCTACGCAAAGTCCTCGATGCACCGGATTTGCAACAGCACGGCAGCAATATCACTGCTGAGCGCCTACGCTTTGATTTCAATCACGATAAATTGACGCCAGAGGAAAAACAGGCAGTAGAAGATCAAGTCAATGCTTGGATCGACGCTGATTTACCAGTCAGCTTTGCCGTCTATCCGACTGACGAGGCGCTGAATATGGGCGCAATCGGCGCCTTTGGCGAGCGCTACGGTGATGAAGTGAAAGTTTATTCTATCGGCGAGGGCGATAATGTCGTTAGTTTCGAAGTTTGCGGCGGCCCACACGTCGAACACACTGGCGTCTTGGCTGAGGGCGGTAAGCGCTTCACCATCACTAAAGAAGAGGCGAGTGCTGCTGGGATTCGGCGGATTAAGGCTGTTCTTAGTGAGGGCGCTGCAGACGCTTCTTGATTGTAGTTTTGTATAGAGGTAGGATATCGTGGGCTAAAGGCGTTATCTATCAAGCTGCTCCAATATAGCAAACGGGTCGTTGTCTGTACGAATTGTCTCGTTGAGCCGTTTGCAGGCTTGAACTGCGCGATCAGTTATTGTGTCTGGATTAGTCTGGAGAAGGTGTCCGTGCGTCGTTGATGGACTAATTATTGTCTGGGCATCAACTACACCGGTATACGGGTTTACGACAACGGTGAGGGTATCTTTGATTGCTTGCTGTCCGACTTCCCGTAGAATTTTACTATTGCGCAGTACATATCGCTCTTTGGTGCGTGGTTTTGAGGTGGATTTTGACCGCGTCTTTTTATATATAGCATCAATCGCGACCACATCGGTCATTCCAAGCCCAACAGCTGGTTCAAAAAATTCACTACAAAAACGAGTAAGACGATCTTTCTCTATCATGGGGATTTCATCAAGCAACTGCCACATGGTGTTGTCACTAACCTTACGTGTGGGGTTTGTATAGTATTCGCTTGTGCGGATGGAGTCGACTCCGCCAAGGGCGGCCACGATATCTTCATTACTAAGGAGGCCTGTCCAGGTTGGTGTATGCTTTGGCCGAACGAGCCGTCTTCCGAATTGACCTTCCCGTAGCTCAAGGTCAGCGGCAAAGGCTAGGCCGCTGGCGATAAGTTCTCTCAGAGCAGCTAGGTGCAGTATCGTATCCTTTTCGCGATATGTGCCTGTGATGTGTACAGCACTGGGTGTACAGGTATTGTTAACAGTATCAGCATGTAATCCGATAATTTCACGTTTTAAGGTATCACGCTGCTCGGCGGACAGTTTGCGTGACGCAGTGTATGATAAAGTGTCACCATCATGACGGAATGCAGAATACATAATATGTATTATACAACTAAATAATATTTTGTCAAAACTAGCCAATCCACACCCAAATGGTATATAATCATAAAGACTATGGTGTTAGATAGGCTTTTCAAGAAGACAGACAAAGATGAACACCAGTACCTGGTCGGTCTCGACATTGGTACGGAGTATATTAAGGCGCTGATCGCCGAGATCAAGGATGATGATATCGAGATCATCGGAGTTGGTCGGGCGCAGCAGAATCTGGGCGACATGCACCAAGGCGCGATCGCTGATATCGCTGGTGTGGTGACCAATTGCGAGGCGGCACTGACCGAGGCTGAGGATAAGGCCGGTGTTCAGGCCAAGCGGGTGATCATCGGTATTGCCGGTGAGCTGGTCAAGGGCGTGACCAACACCATTCGCTATCGCCGGCCGCAGCCCGATAAACCACTGGATGTTGCCGAGATGGAATTCATCATTGAGAAGGTGCAGGAACGAGCACAGGGCAAGGCGCAGGCGCAGATTGCGCTGGAAACTGGCAACGAGGACGTCGAGGTAAAGCTGGTTAATTCAGCACTGGTCAGCATTCATATTGATGGCTACAAGGTGTCAAACCCGATCGGTTTTCAGGGGCGGGACGTCGCGGTACAGATTTATACGGCATTTGCACCAATGGTGCATATCGGAGCGCTGGAAAAGGTGGCCGACGAGTTAGCGCTGGAGCTAATCGCCGTGGCGGCCGAGCCGTTTGCAGTCAGCCGAAGTGTGCTCGGTACAGATGCGAATTCTAATTTTACGGCGATCTTGATCGACTGCGGTGGTGGCACGACTGACATTGCGGTCGTCAATGACGGCGGCGTTGAGGGCACCAAGATGTTCGGCATCGGTGGGCGGAGCTTTACGCGGATGATTGCGACGGACCTTGATCTGGGTTATAAAGAGGCGGAAAAGTTGAAGGTAAATACTGATAATGGTTACATCAAACCAACCCTCAAGCGCAAACTTGACGAGGCAATTGATAAAACACTTGAGGTATGGCTGTCGGGTGTTGAGCTGGCACTCGGTGATTTTGACAGCGTCGATCATTTGCCGAACCGAATTTTGCTGTGTGGCGGTGGCGCGAGCTTGCAGCAGCTGGTTGATGCACTCGCCAATCAGCCATGGTACAAGGAACTGCCGTTTACGAAAAAGCCAACCATTCAGCATATCAAGCCCTCCGATGTCATCGGTATCACTGATACGACCGGTGATATCACGGATCACACATTTATCACGGTGATGGGCCTGCTGCGGGTTGGGTATGATACAATGGTAAGTAATCAAGACGCTCATGGCTTGATGGATAAAGTTAACCGATTACTTAAAATATAGATGAATAAAGATGTTATTTACATTGACGTCGAAGATGATATCACTGCCATTGTTGGCAAGATAAAGGCGTCGAAGGAACGGATTATCGCACTGGTGCCGCCCAAGCGAGTTGGTGTGTTGCGTAGTGCGGTTAATATGCGGCTTATCGCTCGGACGGCCGCGTCGGTTAATAAGCGAGTCGTACTGATTACTGGTGATACGATTCTGTCTGGTCTCGCGGCGGCAGCCAAAATTCCGGTGGCCAAGACGCTCCAGAGCAAGCCAGAAATGGCCGAGGTGCCGGTACTGAAGGTGGACGACGAAAATGACGTCATCGACGGGCGCGAGCTACCGGTTGGCGAGCTAGAAAAGAGCGCGCAACCTGTTGATGAAACGGATAAAGCGATTGATTCAGCCATCGCTGATTCATCCAAAAAGCAAGACGACGAGACCTCAAAACCGGCGGATAACGCCAACAAGAACAAGACAGCGCCAAAAGTCCCGAACTTTAATCTATTTCGTAAAAAGTTTCTGCTGATCGGCGGCGGTGCGCTGCTACTCATCGGGTTTTTGATATGGGCAATTTGGTTTGCGCCGCACGCGCGAGTAATTATCACGGCCAAGACAACAACCGTGACGGTAAATAAGAAAGTAACGCTCAAGACTGATGGGGCGACTGACCCGGCCGCTGACATGATCAAGGCCCGCCGACAGGAGCAAAAAGTAGAGCTGTCCGTTGAGTTTTCGGCGACCGGAAGGAAGAAAGTTGGTGAGCGTGCCAAGGGTAAGTTGCGTATCGCAACTGACTCGATCAGCCTGCTCGATAAGACTGTTCCGGCCGGTACCTCGATTCGTACAAGCGGCGGGATGACCTTTACGACCGATAGCGCGGTGACGTTTAGTCGCTCCAATGCCTCGGGCTCAACGGTCATGGTGACGGCTGCCAATATCGGGGCGGAATATAACGGTGAAAGTGGTTCGGTATCGGGAATGCCATCAGGAGTTAACGCGACACTTGTTGGCGAGACCTCGGGCGGTAGTAGTCGTGAGGTGACGGTGGTTAGCAGCGACGATGTTAAGCGTGCCGGCGATTTATTGAACGAAAAAAAGGCCGACTCTCTTCGCACCAAGGTCGAGCAGTCATTCGGCGGATCAACTGTTGCTATCAAAGAAAGCTACCAAGAACAGCGTAGTGCGCCAACTCCAAGTGTCGCCGTTGATAGTGAAGCGACTGGTGCAGTGACGCTTAAAACAGTGGTAACCGCCTCGATGGTTGGTATCGAAAAATCAGAGCTAAGCACCTACCTCAAGGCGACCGCCAACAAGGAACTAGAGGGCAAGCAGTCGCAAAAAATCTATAAAGATGGTGTTGATAGCGCAAAGTTTGCACAGTTCAGCGGTCAGGGCGGTAACTTTATTACTCACATCACTGCCAATGCCGTTGTCGGCCCGACCATTGATGAGGAAAAGGTCAAGGAGCAATCACGCGGTAAAAGCTATGGCGACATTCAGTCGGCGCTCGAAGCCATCAAGGGTATTGAAAATGTTGATGTGAAATTCTCTCCGTTCTGGGTGCGCACCGTACCAAATGATACCAAACGAATAAGCATCGAATTTAAGCTCAATGAAAGCTAAAAACTTTCTAGCGCTAGATGTGGGCGAGAAGCGGATTGGTTTAGCTATGGCCGATTCACAGGTGCGGATCGCGGTACCGTTTGGCTGGGTGGCTAATGACGAGCGGGCCATGAAGGAGCTGGCAGAGATCATGTTGCGGCACGATATCTCGCTGGTAGTGGTCGGCTATCCGCGCAATCAGTCTGGTGAGCCAACACAACAAACAGAGTTCGTGGTCGATTTTGTTAGGCGGTTGGGTCAGCTGGACATTGATGCCGAGATCGCTTATCAGGATGAGTCGCTAACCAGCGTTCAGGCCGAACAGCGCCTAGCTGGCAAGATCAAAGATAAAGGCGACATCGATGCCGAGGCAGCGAGTATTATTTTGCAAGATTATTTGGAGGTGCACGGATGAAGAAAATGAAGATCAAAAAACGGCGGTTGTGGCTCATTATCGTATCGGCAGTTGTCGCGGTGGCGGGTGTGGTGATACTTGGCAGCGTCATTTGGTACAAACAAATGCTTCGTCCGGTCAACGCCGGGGCGCGGCAAAAAATTAGTGTCGAAATCGCCAGTGGCGACACGGCACAGGTTATCGCCAAAAAACTTGAAGATAAAAAAATTATTCGCAGCGCCTTTGCCATGACGATTTACCTCAAGTTAAATAACGTTACCGGCACCTTCAACAAGGGCGTGTACAGCTTTACACAAGATCAAGATGTGGCGTCGGTGCTTAAGCATTTACTCGGTGGCAAACCGGATCGGCGTTCGGTACTATTTTATCCAGGGGCAACACTACGCGACAAGACCTCGACTCCCGCTACTCAAAAGACCGCTGTAGCCAGCGCCCTCAAGCGCGCTGGCTACAGCGATGAGCAAATTACAGCCGCCTTCGCCGCTACGTATACCGGTGCGGTCATGAAAAGCAAGCCAGCGACCGCCGATCTCGAGGGCTATATCTATGGCGATACGTACTTCTTGCCGTCAGACGCCACCGCCCAGCAGGCCTTGCAGCGGGCCATCAGCGAGCTAGACCGGGTGGTGGCTGAGAATAATCTCGAGAAAAAATTTGCGGCGCGAGGGCTGTCGCTGTATCAGGGCTTGACGCTGGCTTCGATTGTTCAGCGCGAGTCAATTGGCTGCCCGGGTAAAGCGACCTGTGAGGATATGCGGCGGATTGCCAGCGTGTTTTATAACCGTCTGAAAAAGGATATGCCACTCGGGTCAGACGTGACCTATCATTATGCCGCCGATAAGGCTGGCGTCGCTCGCTCGCACACGCTTAATTCACCGTACAATACGCGCATTCACAAGGGGCTGCCGCCTGGGCCAATCGCTTCGCCTGGTCTCGCGGCACTGAATGCTGCGGCCGATCCAGCCCAGGAGGATTACCTTTATTTCTTGAGCGGCGACGACAACATAACTTATTTTGCGAAGACCGAGGCTGAGCACAAAGCGAACATTACCGCCCACTGCGCCAAAAAGTGCCAATTGCCATAGTTGCCCTCGGCAAATCGCCTATGCTATACTAGGAGTACAGTTAATTCCAAGGAGGGGCAGTATGTCAACGATAGATCAGCAATTTGTAGAATACGTAGTAAAGGCGCTGGTTGGGCATCCAGAAGATGTCGTCGTCGAGCGTTTGATTGACGAAAAAGGGGTGTTACTCACGCTGACGGTCAACCCAGAGGATCTCGGTCGGGTCATCGGTAAGCGTGGCGGTACAGCGCAAAGTCTGCGGACGCTGCTCAGGGCATTGGGGACGAAAAATGATGCGCGCTACAACCTGAAAATTGTCAATAATGACGGCTTTACAGGTGCTAAACAAGCTACGACTACCGCTTCGGATAATGATTCTGTGGACAACTCAACAGATGAAACTGTGGAAAATAGCTCTTCTTATACAGAAAATGCTCGAAAAGAGCTTGCAGAACTGGACGACCTTGATATATAATCATAACTAGTTCAAGCACAGACAATATGCGAGAACAGCTCTATGCGAGCAATGGGTAACCATTGAGAGCCTTATTTGTGCTAAAAAACCGCCTGGCTAGAGGGCGGTTTTTTGGTGGTTTCTATGTGGGCGCGGTATAATAAAAGGTATGCGAAAATTTCAAGTCATTACCCTGTTTCCCGAAATGTTCTCTGGAGTGTTTGAAAATTCAATGATGTGGAAGGCGCAAAAAGACGGTATTGTTTCGCTCGAGACGGTGAACTTGCGTGAATTTGGTCTGGGGCCGCGTCGGCAGGTGGATGATACGCCGTATGGCGGTGGCGATGGCATGCTACTGATGATCAAGCCACTGTGGCGGGCGGTGGAGTTCGCCAGGTCGCGTGACGAGAGTGCAAAGGTTGTCCTAATGAGTCCACGTGGTCGGCGCTGGCGGCAGGCGATGGCGCGTGTGGTGGCGGATGAGGGCCGGGGGCTTATCATTATCTGCGGGCGATATGAGGGTGTTGACGAGCGCATTATGGAATTGGTTGATGAGCAGTGGAGTATCGGTGATTTTGTGCTGACTGGCGGCGAGCTGCCGGCGATGACCATTATTGATTCGATCGTGCGGCTGCTGCCAGGTGTGCTGGGCGGTGAAACGTCAGCGGAGATTGAGAGTTTCTCAGACGGCGAAACACTAGAGTATCCACAGTACACTCGGCCAGAGGTATTTAATGGCTTGCGAGTACCGGAAGTCTTACTGAGTGGGCATCACGGCAAAATCGCTGAGTGGCGCAAACAGCAGTCGCAAAAAGCAACTGTTGATTAGGCGGATAGCAGCGACTCTTGTTCGTAGCCATTGACAGCAGGAGTCGCTAATGCCTTGGCTTTTGCGACGAACTCCTCGAGTTCAGCTAGCTGTTCGGGCGGCATATTTCTTGGATCGTCTCGACAGGCATGCCGCATGGCCGATACGGCTGTCTTACCGAGGCGGGTCTCTGATGTCTTTCGCTGAGCTCCAGAGCTGGTTTCTGCTATAAGGTCAAAGCTGGGCTGGGCATTGATAATTCGTAGTTCTAGGTCTCTAATCTGCTGTTCAATATAGTGATTGCGCTTCTTGGCGCCAAGGAGGTCTTCAACAATGGTATTCGCCACGATATGAAGGTGATTCTCGACATAGGTCTCACAGTCTTCCCCGTCCATGGTTTGCCCGAGCGAGAGCAACTTCTTATACAGCTCACCTCGTTTGCGCATTAGCGGCTCGAGTTTGACGAGAGTCGAGTAGGGGAGGATATCACCATGAGTGGTAGCGAGTTTTTGGATACTTTCCGGTAAGCGTTGAAACCGTAGCGCAGTACTAATAATGCCTTCACTAATCCCGGTCATCATAGACAGTCGCCTGTAGGTTGGTTGTGCCCCTTCTTTGTCTCGGAGGTAGATATATAGTTGCTCAATATATTTGGCAGTTTCAGTAGGTGACACTTTCTCGTGCGTATTCTCGCGCACTTGGGCAACGAGTGCCTCCTCGAAGGTAATGCCACGGCGAAGATTGACATTTACTAGGGTGCATTCCGGCGCAATGCCATGTTGGCTCAGTAGCTGCTCGATAGCGCGTTTACGACGATGCCCAGAGATTAGGATGACGTAGTTACCATCATCATCCGGTGTGAGATTATCGATTGACTGAGATCCTTTATGAAACGCAGCGTGTTCCTTGAGGTATTGCTCCGCCTCCTCTGGTGTGAGGCAGGCGGCTAGGAGAGGATTGTACATATCGAACCAAGTATTACCGTCTTCCTCGTGAACAATTGAAGTCGCTAGCTCAGTGATTGCCCCTGGATCATATGTTTTACGAATCTGCTCAATTTCATTAATGGCAGGTAATGGTACGGGTGCGGTATTTTTTGGACCAAACTCAACAAACCCTCTCGACTCACGATATTCTTTCATATTGTTACTATAGCACGTATACGCTATATATAGCGTTGTGATTTATCCAACAACGGAAAATACCGCTACATACTCGTAACGGTATTTTGTTGTGGTGGATGTCGTAGAGCGAAAGAAACGTCAGTAGTGTTTGTTTTTGTATCGTTCGCTTGTTGTTACTGTACGTGTTTTTAGTAAAAAAAGCAAGCGTTTTGGTAAATAATACAACAAGCTTGAGCTTTTTAAGGCGGGTCGGTATACTGTATCTATGAAGAAAACAGTGACCAAGCAGCCAATGTCAGTTGTGCAGATCGTGCGGCGAATTATTGCTGGATACATTCTCGTCATCGTCTTGAGCCAGCTATTCTCGTTTGATAAGTTTCCATCAATGCTCGCTGGACTGCCGGGCATGCTGGCGGCAGTGTGCGCTATCGTTCTCGTTGTCACAGAGGTTGGGGCGCTACCATTTCTACTCGCCATGGATATATCGGCTAGACTGAGAAAAGTAAGTGCCGTGATGGGCGTCGTGGCGCTACTGCTGTTGACGCTGCTAGAAAGCATGGCGTTCTGTCACGGAGTATCAATGATATTTGGGGCGACGTTTGACCTACCGGGCGGTAGCTGGTCGCTCCTGTTTCTGGCCGGCGTGTGGATTTTGGCAATATGGGCAAGTGGTTTCGGCCAGGGTGCGATGACCACGGTAAAATCTCAAGAAACATCAACTGACCATCAGGCTCATACCAAACCAAAGCGTAAGAAAAAAGATTGACAAAACGTCAATCCTTTTTCTTGGCTGGGGATGAGGGATTCGAACCCCCGAATGCCGGGACCAGAACCCGGTGCCTTACCACTTGGCGAATCCCCAACGCGTGTCTGATTATACTACGGATGGTAAAGCGGCGCAAGCCAGCGGGTCGAGCGCAGGGTTTGACGCCGACGCCCAGCAGGGTATAATGGGGCTTATGGATATTTCATGGATGGTGAAAATTGTTGCCGACGGGCTGGTGATCCCGGTGGTGTTGATCGGGATGTATACGCTCATCCGACACGTACCGCGAGATCGGCGCCATCAAGTGTATACACGAGTGCTAATGGCGGGGCTGACGGCGTTCGTCGCAGCAAAAATTATCGGGTTGCTATATCAGCCATCAGGCCTCCGTCCGTTTGAACTGGCGGGCGTGAGTGCTGGCGCCTCGTTTTTGGATAATCCGGGCTTCCCGTCTGATCACGCCCTGTTCACGATGGCCATCACGCTGGCGGTGTGGTTCGGCGCGAAGTGTCGAGGGTGGGCCGTGGCCTGTTTAGTGATGACGCTACTGGTTGGTATAGGGCGGGTGGTGGCATTGGTGCATACGCCGCTTGATGTGGCCGGGGGGCTCATTATCGCTTGGGTGGGCATATTCTGGTACATGCCGTTGCGACAGGCGTCACGCACTGCAAAATAGGGTTGCGGTTTTATCAAATTATTGGTATAGTTGTATCTATTGTGAAGTGGTTTGAGAAAGTTTTTCACGAGGAAGAATCAGATTATATGTTTCCCGTGACGCCGGCGGTGTTCTGGCGAGTTGTCATCAGCGGTATGGTTGGCGGTGTCGTGACATGGCTGATTGCCCTGGCGCTTGATCGCTTTATCCTAAAGCAGATTATTTGTGGCCCGACGGCCGACCCATCAATGTGTACGAACAGTGCGCAAATTGGTGCCTACGTTGCGCTGGTATTGGTCAGCGTTATGCTCGTACCGATTATCGCCCTCAATCGAGTCAGGCGGCCGCTGCTCGTGGTACTCGCTGCGGTTGGCGCACTGTGGGGTGTCGGCGTCTCGACTGCTGAGGTATGGTGGTTGTCGCTGATGATAACAACTGTGGCGTTTGGCTTCGTATACGCAACCGCGATGTGGCTGAACCGGACCCGCGGCAACGTGGCGGCGATTATCGTTTTGGCTATATTCGTCCTGTTGGCGCGAGTTGTCTTGTCTCTGTAATCCCTGTACACTAAGAGTATGGAAATCATTATCATTATTCTCTTAGGTATTATCGTTATGGGGTTAGGTGCGACATTGTTTGTGCTGCAGTCGAAGTTAAGCGAGCTGAAACAGCAATCATCAGTCGAGCTCATCAAAACTGACGTGGTGGAGCTGGGGCGAACTATCGCCAAACTGAATGAATCAGTCAGCGACAAATTAGAGCGCAGCAATGCTCAAGTGCAAACTTCGGTGCAAAAGCAGCTATCGGAAAGTGCCAAATTGGTGGCTGACGTAACACAGCGGCTGGCCAAGTTGGATGAGACGAACAAACGGGTGGTCGACGTGGCGACTGACCTAAAGACCCTGCAAAATGTCTTGCAAAATCCGAAGCAGCGTGGTGTGTTCGGCGAATTCTACCTGGAAAGCGTGTTGGATAATGTACTGCCTGCCAAGCAGTTCCAGATGCAATACCGCTTCAAGGATGGCGAGACTGTTGATGCAGTTATTTTTCTAGACAAGGGGCAGATGTTGCCGGTGGATAGTAAGTTTAGCTTGGAAAATTACAACCGGATGATTAACGCCGAGACCAAGGCTGAGCGCGAGCTGTGGCTGAATAAGGTGAAGGCAGACCTCAAGGGGCGCATTGACGAAACCAGCAAATATATCCGCCCGCGTGAGCATACTATGGACTTTGCCTTTATGTTCATCCCGAGTGAGTCGCTGTATTATGACTTACTCATTAACAATGTCGGGGCGGGCGGTTCGAGTCGCGATTTGATCGAATATGCCTTTCGTGACAAGCGCGTGATTATCGTCAGTCCGACCAGCTTTTTAGCGTATTTGCAGACGGTGCTGCAGGGCCTGAGGAGTTTACAAATTGAAGAGCAGGCCAAAGATATTCAGGTACGCGTCGGCCAGCTGGGCGTGCACATCAAAAAGTTTGATGAGCTGATGACCAAGATGGGCAAGAGCCTCAGTACGACTGTCGGGCATTATAATAATTCGTACAAAGAGCTGGGCAAGATTGATAAAGACGTGGTGCGGATTACTGGCGGCGACCACCAAACACAGCCAGAGTTAATCGACCGACCGGCGCAGGAAGACTAACGCAAAAAATATCCCGCCAAAAGAGGCGGGATATCGTTATGGTAGAACTATGATTTACTCTTCTTCCTTATTGCGGTAGTTGATGAGCAAGAACAAGTTACCGCCGAGTGCTGCACCAACGAGCGTCGCAGCGATTACCTCAAGGCTGAGGCGGGTATACAGCTTCTCTGTTTTTTGTGCTGGTGCCGAAGCATTTTGTAGCTGTGAGTTAGTCTTTTCCGTAACCGCTAGAGCAACTGCTGGGTTCAGTGTTGCACCGCTGATATACACTTCGCGTGGGTAGGTGCGCTGATCCTTTAGCTGCTGAGTTTGCCGAGTCGCATTTGCTTGCTCTTCTTGGTACTTTTGAACAGCAGCATTTTGGGCGAGTGGTAGCAATGCACCGCTAACCACCAAGCCAAGTGTCAATGACATACCAATGACCACGGCTTTACTGGTATTCTTGAGATCAGTGCGCGATAGGGCTGCGCTGATGCCAAACATAAAGACCGCCATACCGACGAGCTCGACGGCAAAGATCGCCCACGAGAAAGTGGTGAATTGGTCAAAGTTAATGACGAAGCTGCCTGATGAAATTGCTCCCATCAAGACAACGGCAGCCATTGCGCCAAGGAATTGTGCTGCCCAGTAGAACGGCACGAGTATAGCTCGAAGCTTGCGCATCGTCCAGAGACCGAACGTCACGGCTGGGTTAATGTGCGCGCCAGAGATTGCACCAATACCGAGTACTAGTACTACCAGTGCGAGGCCGACATAAAACGGCGTCATCATATATGCCGAGAATAAGGCGACTAATGTCAAAATAAATGTGCCGGCAACTTCAGCCAATACGATGTTGACAAGGTTGCGTGGTAGTTTGCTGTCTAGTTTTTTACGCGGCGAGCTAGTCCTGACAGGCTTAACGGCAGTCGATTTGACCTCTGGTTTTTTCGCCTCAGTTTTGCTGGTGACGCGCGTTACGGTTGTTTTCGATGTAGCAGCTGCAGCAGTCGTCTTCTTTGGACTGGATTTTGCAGTCGCGGCCTTTTTAGTAGTCTTCTTCGTGGCCATAGTCCCTCCTTACTGTACTATTACTATCATTATAACATATCTGGTATAATCGACATATGGGATTATTTGTAAATCAACAAGATCGGCGCAGTGAACTACAAGAACGCATTGCGGCGGAGCTGCGCGAGAAGGCCAAAGCGTCGGGTCTGCAGGAAAAAGCCAGTCTAGACGGCGTAGAGGATGTAAAATATTTGGAAGATACGAAGCAGACGACGACGCTGGCGCCAGCTTGGATTATAATTGTGATCATGGCAGCCGTGGTTGTTGGGATGTTTCTAATGCAGGGGCGATGACATGGAAAAATTGGATGAAGTTCGAGCACTATTATTATCGCGCGTAGCCGAGGCGGCTGAACCGCGCAGCGTGTTGCGGAGCGCGGAGCTGCGGGAACTATACGGCGTTATCGCGACGCTACCGAGTGAAGAGCGCGGGGCGTTTGGTAAGAAAGTCAATGAGTTGAAGCAGGAATTGGAGCGGGTGATCGCGGCTCGTGAAGCTGAATTATCGAAAGTTGATTTACCGCCAATTGACGTGACAGCGCCGATGGATGTCAATGCGCCGCAACCCGATTTGCTGCCGAGTGAGCGCGGCACGATTCACCCGCTGAGCGCCGAGATTGAGCGGATTTCTGACATTTTTAATCGCATGGGTTTCGTGACGGAAGAATCGCGCGAGATTGACGATCAATTCCATATGTTCGAGAGTCTGAATTTCCCGAAAGGTCACCCAGCGCGCGATGATTATGACACGTTCATGACTGAGGAGACTGACGCTAATGGCGACCGCTTGATTGCGCCGGCGCACACCTCGACCATGCAAAACCGCGTGCTGAAAAAATATCATGGTAATTTAGAAAACGGCGAGGCGATCGCCGCCATCGTGCCCGACCGGGTGTTTCGTAACGAAGATTTGGACGCGCGGCACGAGCACACGTTCTACCAAGTTGAAGGTGTGTATGTCGCCAAGGGTGTCAATGTCGGCAACCTCATCGCGACGTTGCAAGAGTTTTTGCAGGAATATTACGGCAAGCAATTGGATGTGCGCGTCAATCCATTTTATTTTCCGTTCACCGAACCGAGCTTTGAATTTGCGCTGAGCTGTCCGTTTTGCGAAGGCAAAAATCCGGACTGTAAAGTCTGTTCGGGCGAAGGCTGGATTGAGCTATTAGGCTGCGGCATGATTCACCCGAATGTGCTGAAAGCTGCTAACATCGATCCGAATGAATACACCGGCTTTGCCTTTGGCTGCGGCATCGACCGCTTGGTGATGATGAAATACGGCATCGAGGACGTGCGGCATTTTGAGAGCGGTAAGTTGGACTTTTTGGAGCAGTTTTAATTCAGTCAATTAGTCCATTTGGAGATATGTGATGATTAAGCGCAACGTCTTTCTCTACAACATCACCAATCGCGACGATGAGGGGTACGGCAGCTATCCGTTTGAGGATGTTCTTCGTGATCTGATGAACCTCGAAGAAGACGATAGGAATTGGCAGTACAATCCGAATGATGATGAGTCTTTCATGCGGCTTTTGCAGTTTGATAAGCTACATAAAACCAGCGAACTATCCAAATGCTATGCTGGCATCATCGCCGTGTATGGGTCAAATGTGATTACTATAGGCAAGGACGATGATGATCTCGTCAAGCGCTATCCGCTGCCTGATGGGCAGCTGCCGGTGCAAGTGGTGCATTTTCTGTACTATGCTGATAAGGGAATTATGGCATTAGAATACAACCGAAACGTCGCCACAAACGTAAAGATTTTAGCGTATATTAATAATCAAGTAGTAAAACTTTCGCTTTCTGAAAAGGCAGCATTTATCGGGACGGTGATTTGTCATCCAGACGCCATCGAGTTAATCAGGCGGGCGCATCGTATAAAATCCGCGAAGATATTTGTTCCTCGCGAAGCCATAGAACACAATAATAAAATTAGCCAACTAGCGAAGAGTTTATTCTCCGCACCTTTGATCGATAATCGTACTGATACACTTGGTACTATCGTCATTGATTTTCGGCCGAGTAGAGGTAAGTTTCTGTCTCCTGGCGCGTACATTGATCACTATATGAAGGAGTTTCCGGGTGTCGAAAAGCAGGTTTACGAAGTTGAGATTGAAGAGGGCATGGAAGTGACGTCGGTTAACATTATGCAGCCGCAGTTCAAGAATACAATTGAACTGCCAGACAGCAGCATCGAAGATCGAGAAGAATATGACAACCAGGTTTTTGGTAAAATCCACGAGGTGTATCAAGCAGCCACCAATGTCATAACGGGAGCCAACAATGTGGACTAGGCGATGGAGTTCTATTGGACTAGTACTGATTATACTGGTGTTATTCTTCGGGGTGTCCTTGGGTATGCAAGAAATCGTAAAGGTAGTGAAGCCTGATATCATGAAAGTGAACCCGTGGGATGTGTTCGAGGGTATAATAACCATCCCATCATATATCGTTATAGTGTTACTAGTGTTGTTGCCATCAGGGGCTCGATATAATCTGAGGCTATCAGTATTTCAGCGCTCCAGCTACGTGCGTGAAATTGTCATCTCCGGACTCTTGATCATTCTCGTGATGGCCGTAGTGGGGTTTGTGGCGTACGACCCGACAGACAGCCCGGCTCGCAATCCTTGGAATGATTTTAATTGGGGTAATTATCTGAGTGTTATTTTTTGGGGAGTTATCATGTTTTTGTATAATGTACTGCTGCGGTTGGGCGGTGGGGCGAGGCGTGGATTTGATAAAAACGTAGCTTGATTATCCCATACAAATATCCCGATAAGGCCGCGTGACAACTTCTGTCGAGTCAAGGCCGAGTTTGGTTTCAATGTCACTAATCATCGCTAGAGCACTAGTCTCATCGTCTGACAAAACCTCAACTTCCACGAACGTGCCGGCGTTTTTAATTTCATCAATAGCTACTGTTGCTTTTGGAAAGTTTGGTGATTGGAACGATCGCCGGTATTTGTTGACCTCGACCAGTTTTACCATGCCAAGGTTAGCAAACAGTTGTTTGGCAGCCGTTGCGCTCTCGGGCTGAATTGGCAGGTTTGTCTCGGGCTTAATAATCACATTATTTTTCGTATGTGTCGCAGCCGTCGTTGCAGGCTTATATGTCACCTCAGCAAAACCATCGCGCTGGCGAATTCGCAGACATTCAACCGTCTGCATAAAGTCGACATCAGGACGAGAATAATACGTATCAATTTCGTGGAGATTGCTCTGTAGTTCAAAACCAAGGTCTTGCAATCGCTTGAGTAATTCGTTTGCGTCACCAGTTAATTGACGTTTGCGTTCGATTTCTAATAGTTTTTTGGTCATTTGGTGGCCTTTCTGGCGTTTATCTAGTATTGTATTTAGCCTATTAATTATATTATACAGTTACCTATCTATAGTCTCTACATCTTGCCGTATCAAAAAACTCTTGCACTCCATCGTCCACCTGGCGATTCACAAAGTGTGATCGTGCTGCCAACTTGCCGCTACCATAAATAAATTGTGTTTCCTCGTCGTATTTCATACCGCGAAAGGCACAGCCCCCTGCCTCAATAATAGCTTTGACGCCGCGAAAATCTACGCTCTGAACTGATGAATTCTTAAAACAGACTGGTTGCCTGTAAATATGCTTTGCGTAATCCAGGTTGCAATTCTCAAACACGAAAAATCCCATGACAAACTGGCCAAAATCAACGAATGAGCAAGTATTTGAAGACTATCATTCTGAAATCATGAGTAGCTGGGCGACAGCTTCCGCTGATGAAGATGGTTTGGTCTATGTTCCTGAAAAATGAAAAAGCATTAAGCTTACGGTGTTAGCTTATATAAGCAATAGTTGAAGTCTCCGTCGAAGAATATAAAATTATCTGGTTGACTATACAACGAGAAGCAAGAGTCTACAATTTTACCAGATCCATCTTCTACGCCAACTATCGGAGAAGCTTCACTTGAGCGGCTCATTGGGTCATACAACACAGACCGCGTCTTAAAAAGACATACTTCACCAGCAAAGCATCTATCTTCAGTCACGATGTAAAAGAAGTCATATGACCCCATAGGCAGATTAGTAAATTCAAAATGACCACGTGAGGCGCACTCATGAAGCTTGCCGGTAAATTTCTCAATAATAGTATGATGATTATCCATAATCAATGACATATTATAAAGGAAAAGTGGCTTTTTGTACGGAAGCCACAAACCGCTTAGTAGGAATCAGCCGTGGTGGTCGCGGTAGTCGTTGATGACCTCGCCGTCGACGCGCATATACTCGACACCACCGTCCTCATTCACGACGATGTGGTCGTGCGGCCGTGCGCCGGGCATGCCACCGGGGAAGATGTTGGTAGTACCGTCATCGTTCTTGTCCCAGTACATGACCTCTCCACCGATGCGGCCCATACCACCCTCGTACTGGCTGTTAGTTCCCATAATAACTCCTCTTGGAGTCAGGCGAGATAATTATCTCGCGAAGTGGAGCGTCTCAAGCCCAATGGCTTTGGGCGAAACGCCGACCCTTGCGGATGCAAAGGCTGATATATATATCAAATAATAGAACAAAACGTCAATGGATTTTGTCAAAATTATGGCATAAAATAATAGATTACCTCTGCAGCAATAGTTTAACCATAGGACTAAACCTAGTGGGAAGTTGTGAGTATAACACGGGATGTAGCCTTACGTTGTATTTTGCTTTAGCTTAAAATTATTTGCTATAATTATTTGAAAGGAGTAACTATGAACCATACAATTTTCGACGACATTGTATCAGGCACCGTAAAATCATGGAAGGTTTGGGAGGACGAGCAGTTCCTGGCGTTTCTCACGCCGTTTCCAAATACCCCGGGGGTGACAGTGGTCATTCCAAAGCATAATCCGGGTGATTATATTTTTGCGATTGACGAGACGCTATATCTCGAGTTTATGCGAGCAGTGCGTCAAGTGGCGCGGCTACTAGAACGAGCGTTTAATACGCCGCGGGTAGCGCTGGTGTTCGAGGGAACGGGCGTAGCGCATGTGCACGCCAAACTGTATCCGCTACATGGTGATTTGGCGGGGCGGACTGACGTCTGGGCGGAGAATGCAGAGTTCCACGAGAGCTATCGCGGCTGGCTGACGACGACCGAGGGGCCAAAGATGGATGAGGCGGAGCTTGACCGGATTCAGGCGCAGATCATTGCCGCTCAAGGGTGATATCTAGTCAACGGGGCAAACTATGAAGTGGCTCGGAGTTGTCGGTACGCGCGAAGTGAATGACACGATTCGCCGTGACATTGAGCAGTGTGTTGGACAAAAGATTACTGAAGGCGGCGGGATTGTGACGGGCGGCGCTACTGGTGTTGATCACGAAGCGGCTCGGCTGGCGTATGAGCATGGTTTGGAGGCGGCACGGTTTCGGATATTTTTGCCAGTGGAGCTGGAACTATATTGCCAAGCGTTATATGACCGAGCAGCTGTCGGTAAATGTCGCCAAGATGATGCGGTCGCGACGGTCGCTCTTTTGCGAGACATCACCGAACATCGACCTGGAGTGCTGAGCGATACCACCGAATTTACCGAAGTCAACGCCGAGTCGTTTCATGCGCGTAATTGCCAGATTGTTGCTCTGGCAGATGAATTAGTGGCATTTCGGGTCAACGATAGCCCTGGCACGACGTTTACAATTGATCAAGCCAGGGAAAAAGGTATTCCCATCAAGGTGTTTGACTACACTGTTGATTAGAATGGTATACTGATATATATGAAAGTCAGCCTAAATCTTATCAAACAATTGATTAATTTTGAATTGCCTCCCGTAGATGAATTAGTGGCGCGGGTCAATCAGCAGCTTGGTGGCGTTGAGGAAGTGATCGACCTGAAAGCCAAATATGGCAGCGCGCGAATCGTCCGGGTGGTTGAATGTGCTAAGCATCCTGATGCTGATCGGCTGAGTGTGACTAAGATTGATGACGGTGGCGCAGTGGCGGATGTGCCGCGCGATGAGGGCGGTCTGGTACAAGTGGTTTGCGGCGCGCCAAATGTGCATGCGGATATGTGGGCGATTTGGCTGCCGCCGAAAAGTACGGTGCCAGCGAGTTTTGATGACGACAAGCCGTTTGTGCTGGACGCGCGGCCACTACGCGGCGTGCTGAGTCAGGGCATGTTGGCGGCGGCGGATGAGCTGGCAATTGGTACTGATCACGAGGGAATTATTGAAATTCATGAACACGACGTACCGGCGGGTGTTGAGCTAACCGCGGGAGCTGGTTTCGCTGAAACGTTTGGTTTGGATGACTATGTGCTGGACATTGAAAATAAGATGTTTACGCACCGGCCGGACTGCTTCGGGCAGCTCGGTGTGGCGCGCGAGATTGCCGGGATTTTTCATCAGCAATTTACCAGTCCCGAGTGGTACAATGTGATTCAAGAATTTGCTGGTGGCGACGGTCTCGAGCTCGAGATATTCAATGAGGTGACTGAAGTAGTGCCGGTGTTTTCAGCGGTAGCTATCAAAAATATCGAGGTGCGGCCGAGTCCGCTATGGCTGCAGTGTCAGCTGGTGGCGATGGGCAGTAAACCAATTAACAATATTGTTGACGCGACAAATTACATGATGCTACTGACGGCACAGCCGACCCATGCCTATGATTATGATAAATTACGCGGGTCTACACTTGGGGCGCGGCTGGCTCGTGCTGGTGAGAAAGTTAGCTTGCTGAATGGCAAGGAGTATGAGCTGACAGCGGATGACATTGTCATTGCTGATGGCGAGGGTGTGATAGGTCTAGCGGGAATTATGGGTGGTGTTGACACTGAGGTTTCGGATAGCACGAAAAACATCGTTTTGGAATGCGCTAATTTTGACATGTACGCACTGCGCCGTACGGCTATGCGTCACGGTATTTTCACCGATGCACTCACGCGGTTCAACAAGGGGCAATCGCCGCTCCAAAATGCTGCCGTGCTGAAACAGCTGATGAGCATGGTGGGTGGTGTGCAGGCCAGCGAAGTGTTTGACGCTAGCTCATCTAATGAATGTATTATGCCGGATGCTATTCACCGTGTTGACTCGCAAGGTGTTTCGAATGAGTTTGTTAACGAACGACTGGGCACTAACTTTTCTAACGATGAAATTGCTGATATCTTGCGCCGTACTGAGTTTATGGTTGAAGTTGATGAGAGTGGCTGCGAGATTTACAGCCCGTTTTGGCGCACCGATATTGAGCTGCCTGAGGATATCGTCGAGGAGGTTGGGCGGCTGTATGGTTTCGATAAACTGCCGCGTCAATTGCCGCGTCGTAGTATTAAACCCGCGCCAAAAAATGTGCGCCGCGAATTGAAAAACGCCGTTCGCCGTAGTCTATCGCGTGCTGGTGCCAATGAAGTCTTGACCTACAGCTTCGTTCATGAACGCATCCTGAAAAACGCCGAGCAGGACGTCACTCAGGCATATAAATTATCAAACGCCCTCAGTCCTGATTTGCAGTACTACCGCTTGACGGTGCTGCCGAGTTTGCTCGACAAGGTTCACGCCAACATCAAGGCCGGGCATGATGAGTTCGCTCTGTTTGAAATGGGTAAGGGTCACGGCAAAATGCATGGCCTAGGCGAAGATGGTTTGCCAGAAGCCAGTCAGTTCACCGACATCGTCTACGCCGCCAAAAAGCCGGCAGCAGGCGCGCCATTTTACAAAATTCGTCGCTTGGTTGAACAGCTAGTGCATGATCTTGGCACCAAGTTGGTATTCAAGCCAATTGAAGAGGAGCTCACTTTCCCAGTCGCGGCACCGTTTGACCAATCACGCAGTGCACTGGTCGAGACAACCGATGGAATGTTCATTGGCAT
The DNA here is from genome assembly GCF_030253515.1 of Candidatus Nanosynbacter lyticus. Classification (NCBI taxonomy): domain Bacteria; kingdom Bacillati; phylum Minisyncoccota; class Nanosynbacteria; order Nanosynbacterales; family Nanosynbacteraceae; genus Nanosynbacter; species Nanosynbacter lyticus. The sequence goes on along the minus strand of NZ_CP124549.1, from coordinate 496,305 downwards.
AGTCGGCGAATTGAAGCAGTCAGTCATCAAGAGCTTCAAATTACCAACGTACGTGGCGGCAGCGAGCTTGGACATGGCCGGCCTGGAGACCGTTTACGCCAAGCGTGACAGTCATTATCAGCCGCTCAGCCGCTATCCATCAACCAGCCGCGACATTTCGCTCAAACTACCGACCACCATCAGATATCAGCAACTGTTGCAGACACTGGATGAGGCCGTGCGGGACGTTGGTATGGAGGTGCGAATTGAGCCACTCACCATTTATCAATCTGAGCATGAAGCGGCGCAGAAAACGATGACGTGGCGGCTGACGTTTACTTCACTTGCACGGACATTGGTGGATAATGATATCACGCCGGTGATGCAGCGGATTGAACAGACAACTAAAGACAGATGGGGAGCTGAAACAGTCTGATGAAGCCGCTAATCCACATGCTTCGATATGCGCGCGGTATGGGCAGATACTACGTTGGGGTTAGTATTAGCTCGGTTGTCGTGGCACTAACCGGCATTGCAGTACCATTCGTCATTTCGCGGGCGACCAACTTGATGGTTGAAGTGGTTGAGGGCGGCAAGGTAGGAATTGAGCAGGCGATTTTCTTGGCGCTGGTGCTGCTGGCGCTTGACGTGACGAATACGATGGTGCGAAACCTTGGCGGTTACTGGGGCGACGTGATGGCCACGCGGCTCAAACAGCAGCTGTCGACGCGGTACTACCATCACTTGCTTGGCTTGCCGCAAAGTTATTTTGACGGTGAGCTGACCGGCACAATTATCAATCGCCTCAACCGGGCGATTACCGAAACGACGAACTTCCTGAACATGTTTGCCAACAACTTTTTCCAAATGCTGCTCACGACAGGTATTACCATCGGTATCGTTCTGGTGTACAGTCTGGAGCTGGCGGTAATGGTGGTCATCATGTACCCGCTATTTATGTGGCTGACGGCGCTGACCAGCAAGAAATGGCAGGCCTTTCAGAACCGTAAAAATCATGAGACGGATATGGCCAGCGGCCGGTTCGCCGAAGTCATTGCTCAGATCAAAGTCGTCAAAAGCTACGTCCGTGAGTCGCTCGAATATCGTCATTTTGCCAAGCGTTACCGCAAAACAATCGCCATCACACGCAAGCAATCGCGCTATTGGCACAGCATGGACATCGTGCGCGGCGTGGTGTTGTCGGTCATTTTCTTTATGATTTTTGCCTACATTTTTGTGCAGACGACCGAGCGGCGTTTTTCGATCGGCGATATGGTGCTGTTGATCACGCTGATTAATAATTTGCGGATGCCGCTGTTTAACATGAGTTTCATCGTTGATAATTTCCAGAAAGCTCTGGCTGGGAGTCGGGATTTTGTTGGTGTGATGACGCTACGCCCAGCAATTGAAGATGTGCCTCACGCGCCGGAATTAGTCGTGAGCCGCGGGGCAGTCGAGTTTCGCAACGTCTCGTTTCGCTACGCCTCTGCTCCGCAAAAACCAGTGTTGACCGACATCTCGTTCACGCTTCGTCCCGGTGAGCATGTTGCTCTCGTCAGCGAGTCGGGTGGCGGCAAGACTACCTTGACGAATTTACTGATGCGCCTATATCAGCCAGATAGTGGCGAGATTACCATTGACGATATGGCCATTGACGCGGTGCAGCAAAAGAGTTTGCGCCGTCATATCGCCACGGTATTTCAGGAGCCAGCGCTCTTTTCTGGCACAATTCGTGAAAATATCGCTTATGGCGCCGACGAGCCGACGGATGAGCAGGTAATCGCCGCTGCCAAGGCCGCCAATGCGCACGACTTTATCAGCGGGCTTGACAAAGGGTATGACACGCAAATTGGCGAGCGTGGCCTCAAACTGTCTGGCGGTCAAAAGCAGCGCATCGCCATTGCGCGGGCGGTGCTCAAGGATGCGCCGATTCTCATTCTCGACGAGGCAACAAGCAACCTTGACAGTAAGAGCGAGCATCTAGTGCAGCAGGCGCTGGAGCGGCTGATGAAGGGGCGAACGACGCTGATTATCGCTCACCGGCTGAGTACCATCGCCACGGTAGATCGGATCGTGACGCTAAAACATGGCCGGGTCGACGAGATCGGTACGCCGAAACAGCTGGCGAAATCGGGTGGCATTTATGCTGATTTGCTCAAACTACAGCGGACAGCCGGCGTGGGGGTTGATGATGAGCTGGCACGTTATGACATTGCGGTTGAGGGGAAACATTGATATAATTTCAAGGTAAGATAAAGGAGGATTATGGCGACGACGAGGGGACAGCGACTCGGTATATGGATCATCACGGGGACATTAGCGATTGGGACAATTGGCGGGTTCATCGCCATGATGGTGCAGCCAAGCAATGATGCCAAAGACCAGGCCGAGCTAAAGCAGGCGCAAGAAGATTATAAAAAAGCAACCACGGAGTGGCAAAAGAAAGTTGATGCTCAGACGGCGGAATTGAACAAAAAATATTACGCTAAATTTGCTGAGTTTAGCTCGCGAGTTGGTGCGTTTGAGGCTGGTGACGTTAAAGAGCTCGGCAAAGAAGACTTGGTGGAGGGCGGCGGCGCAGAAGTTAAGGGTGATACCAAATTTGCGGCTTATTACATTGGCTGGAATGCCAAGGGCGAGATTTTTGATCAGTCGATTAATGGCGGTAAGTTGAAAGCACCATTTGCGGTGGACGGCCCGGCGAATACGTCGGTGATTCAGGGCTGGAAAGAGGGGCTGATTGGTATGAAAATTGGTGGTGTGCGTGAATTGACAATTCCAGCTGACAAAGCCTACGGCGACAGGGGTCAGGGTGATAAAATTCCTGCTAATTCGCCACTCAAATTTGTGGTAATGGCTATCGAAAAACCGGCGGAGATTCCACGGCCGGAGATGCCAGAAGTTATCAAGCGATATTATAGGTCAAGGGGGTTGAATGTCTAAAGAGATTATCATTGTCGGTGCCGGTCCAAGCGCACTCACTGCAGCAATTTACCTATCGCGCGAAGACGTGCCGACAACACTATACGAACGCGGCGTAGTTGGCGGTATGGCGGCCATCACTGATCAAATCGATAATTATCCAGGGTTTGCCGAGGGTGTGACCGGTATGAAATTGGCGTCCGAACTGCAGCAGCAGGCCGAGCGATTCGGTGCGGAGATCGAGTACGGCGACGTGACGGCCCTGAAGCAAGTTGACGGCGAATTGGAATTGACGGTCGATGGTCAGCCGATGCGCGCCAAAGCAGTGCTGCTGGCGACCGGCTCAAATCACCGCAAGCTGGGCGTGCCGGGCGAAGACGAATTGTATGGCCGCGGCGTGCATTACTGCGCGACGTGCGACGGCGCATTTTACCGCGACAAGCGCTTAATCGTCGTTGGCGGCGGCAACTCGGCGGTGCAGGAAGCGATCTTTTTGACCCGCTACGTCAGTCACATTGACCTATTGGTACGCAGTAAATTACGCGCCAGCGATGTCCTGCAAAAGGAACTGCAAAACTACGTTGACGCAGGCAAAATAACCGTCCATCTTGGTGCGACGACTGATGAAATTATCGTCAAAGACGACAAGTTCTACGGCGTCACATCAACCCAGAGCGGCGAGCAAAAAGAATTTACCGCAGACGGCTTATTCGTTTTCATCGGCTTGATTCCAAACACACAGTTTTTGGCAGACTCAGGTGTTGAACTGGACTTAGGCGGACACATCGTTACTGACGAGCATTTACATACCAACATCCCTGGTGTCTTTGCCTCGGGCGATGTCCGTTCGGGCGCAACCATGCAAATCGCTTCGGCGGTCGGCGAGGGCGCGGTCGCGGCGTTGCAGATTCGTGAATATTTACAAGAAAAAGCCAGAGAGGAGTAGATCATGGCGGATTTTAACCAAGTAGTAACCCCGGGAAACTATCAGGACGGCGAAATCACCGTTGTCGTAGAGATTCCGGCTGGGTCAAATCATAAAATTGAATGGGATCGGAAGGTCGGCGTCATGCGGCTAGATCGGGTTGATCCGGCGATCTTTGCCAAGCCGACTAATTATGGTTTCATTCCGCAGACGCTGGATGAGGACGGCGATGAGTTGGACGTGCTGTTGGTGACGGATACGCCACTGACGACCGGGTTGGTGGTCGAGGCGCGGATCCTTGGCGTGATGAAGTTTGTCGATGACGATGAGGTTGATGATAAGATTATCGCGGTGCCAAGCGACGATCGCCATAATGGTAACGCCATTCAGTCGTTGGAGGATCTGCCAGTACAGCTGATTAAGCAAATTGAATTCCACTTCAATCACTATAAGGATCTGAAGAAGCCAGGCTCGACCATTGTCAAGGAGTTTGCTGGCGTTGATGCCGCCAAGCAGGTTGTGGCGGCGGCGATTGAGCGCTGGAACGAGCAGGCGTAATACTGTCGTGTAAAGCAGGGTGGTATTACGTCTCACCTAAGACTCGATCCGTGTTTGTCACGCAGTGCAACCGTCAGTCTCTCCGACAAGTCGGTGGTTCTGCGGACGGCGCCCGCCGCCAGAGCACACTCTTCGCTCAAATCTCCGCTGGAGATTTCTCGCGAGCGTTCGGCTGAAACGTCCGCTGTTCGCGAACGTTTCACAGTCTCTGACAGAGGAGGTGTCGTGTTTGCCGCAGCCTCTGGGATGAGGTGTGAGTGTTTTGCCTACCGTCGAAACAACGACGAAACGCCGTCGGTCAATCCAGTCAGATGCCCGAGTACGCCACCACTCCTTGATAGCTGCATGCGCAGTTTGGTTTTGGCGTGCGGCGTGATGACCATGTCGCGCCAGGCTGGTTTGGGCTTGGCTGATTTGCTGGTCAAGACTTCAACAACATCGCCATGCTGCAATTCATAAGTGAACGGCTTCATAACGCCATTGACCTTAAAGCCGCTGGCGTGCGCTGCGATGTCGGAGTGAATGCGATAGGCGTAATCCAGCGGGAAGGCGCCGCGCGGTAAGTCATAAATATCACCTTTGGGCGAATAGACGAAGATGCGATCTTCAAACAACTTCATGCGGAATTTTTCTGAATCAAATGATTTACCCTCGCGTGCTCGGGCCGCCGTTTCCTGTAGGTCACGAATCCATGCCAAATCCGTCGGCAGCGCGGCGATTCGCCCCTGGCGGTAGGCATCGGACATCTTTTGTTCGTTATAATGAAAGCTGGCCGCCAAACCGCGCTCGGCGTATTCATGCATGTCTTGGGTACGAATTTGGAATTCGACAATTTGTCCGGTCGGCGTTTGCACTGTTGTGTGCAGACTTTGGTAGCCGTTTGGTTTAGGGTTGGCAACGTAATCTTTGATGCGCTCATAGAATGGCTGGTACATCTCGTGCAGCACGCCCAGTACCAGATAGCCGGTCGCTAAATCATCAACAATGATGCGTAGGGCAATCAGATCGTAAATCTTATCAATATTGCCAACGCGGTCGAGCTTCTTGAACAGGCTATACACGCTTTTGACCCGGCCATCCATATCGAACCGTAGGCCTTCGCTCTGCAGGCGCGCCGTAACGTCGCGGCGGACTTTGGCGAGTTTGCGCTGGCTTTTTTTCAGGCGGCTGTCCATCAGACTCTTGGTGCGCTGAAAATCCTTGGGCATCAAGAATCGGAAACTAAGCTCTTCTAATTGTACGCGGACGCGCCCCATATTCAGCCGATCCGCCAACGGCGCAAACACCTCAATTGTTTCGCGGGCGATTTTCTTCTGCTTGTCGCGCGGCATATATTGAAGCGTGCGCATATTATGTAGCCGATCCGCCAGCTTGATAATAATCACTCGAATGTCCTCGCCGACCGCGATCATCAGCTTGGCGAGGTTGTCCTTGGTGTGCGGCAAGTAGCTATCAAGGCTGCGCATGCCAGCGCGCGCCTGCGACACCTTGGTTACGCCGTCAACCAGAAAAGCAATGTCGCGGCCAAACAAACTTTCTAGTTCATCCAGCGTCGCATCGGTATCCTCGACGGTATCATGCAGCACGCCAGCGATCACCGTGTCAATATCCATACCCCATTCCACCAAAATCCCAGCCACCGCCAGCGGGTGCGTGATGTAGGGTTCGCCGCTTTTGCGCTTTTGGCCGGCATGCTTTTTGGTGGCGTAGTCAATAGCGCTATCTAACACTAGTACCGGTACTTCATCGTACTGCGGCGCCGCTAGATGTAGTAATTCCTCGTGCGTCATAGTTTCATTATACAACTTTGTAGTATAATTAGTAAAAAGCTAATGCTACTTGGGAGGAATAATTATATGGCGATAACGAAAATAGCGATTAATGGTTTCGGGCGGATCGGGCGCAGCGCCTTTAAGATTGCCTGGGAGCGCAGCGATTTGGAGATTGTGGCGATCAACGATTTGACGGACACCAAGACGCTGGCGTACCTATTAAAACACGATAGCAATTACGGGGAATATGGCCGCCAAGTTGACTTTACAGAAAACGAGTTGGTCGTTGACGGAAAACATGTCAAAGTGCTGGCGGAAAAAGATCCGGCAAACTTGCCGTGGGGCGAGATGAATATTGACGTGGTGATCGAATCAACTGGATTCTTTACCGATAAAGACGGCGCGGGCAAGCACTTGACTGCGGGCGCCAAGCGCGTGGTCATCAGCGGGCCGACCAAATCCGATGGCGTTGACACCATCGTGCTCGGCACTAATGACAGCAAGATCAAGGATGCCACACCGATCATCTCTAATGCCAGCTGTACCACCAATAGCTTGGGCGCGGTGATGGCAATTCTGGACGCAGAATTTGGCGTGGAAAAATCAATGCTGACAACGGTGCATAGCTATACTGCCAGCCAACGCCTACAGGATGCGCCGGCCAAGGACCTTCGCGAGGGTCGCAACGCGGCCGAAAACATCGTGCCGACAACGACCGGTGCAGCCATCGCCGTGACCAAAACCCTGCCACAGCTAACTGGCAAGTTTGACGGCCTCAGTGTACGCGTACCGACGCCGGTGGTGTCGCTCAGTGACGTGACGGCCTTGCTGCGGCGCGACGTGACGGTCGAGCAGGTGAATGAGGCGTTCAAGAAAGCCGCCGCTGATAGTTTCTATCAAGGGATTTTGGGTGTCAGTGAGGAGCCGCTGGTCAGTCGCGACTTTATCGGTAATTCGCATTCTGGCATCGTTGATCTGCCACTGACCAAGGTCGTTGGTGGTAATATGGTGAAAATCATGGTCTGGTACGATAACGAGTGGGGGTACTCTAATCGCCTGGTCGAGCTAGTAGCGGACGTCGGCCACTACCTCCAGCAGCCAGTCATATCATAAGTTCTATATACAAGTTCAGTGATGTGAGTGGGGCGGGAGATACAAAGAATGTATCAATCCCGCCCCGCACCTCAGCAGTGCCCTCCTTTCCGTCGTCGGGGAAGGTGGATGTAGTCATCCACCAGAAAGACGATAGCTAGTATCCATAGTACCGCGGTGGCTCCGAGCCCCGCATGGCCCATCCATTCAGGCAGGCTGGCCAGTGGCTTGTATAGCCACAGAAGGCCCGAATCTTTGCGGAGGTATGGGGTCGTTACTCTGGCCACCCAAAAAAGGGCAGTCAATCCAAAAACGGTGAACATGATACCGCTCGTCATGATGAATTCATCACTCTTTGAAGCTACGCTAGTCACAGCCCCGAGTACAATAGACGCAATAATGATGATAGTCAGCCCTCCCAGCATGACCCATTCCTTTCTACTTTTTGAGGTGCGGCCGTTCCGCGCCTCAAGCCACCGCAGGTATCCGACCTACAGTAGCGAAGCGCAGTTGACAGATTTAATTAAAAATTGTCAAAAGGCTGATATATGTATATCACTATTAGTAGAAAATGTCAATGCTTTTTGTCAAGATTGTGGATGGCCATGAGTCACTACCTCTGTTAGAGATGCATACCCGTTCGCAGGCTGACATGGGCGAATGGGGCGGCTGAACTTGACGCCGCCTGGCTGGATATGCTACACTACTGACATATCCGGCCAATCAGGTCGGAGTTTTTCGTCTCTTGGGCGTTTGATGTGAAACGTAGTATAATAATATAGCGTAAAGGAGCTAGTATGGAAGATTTGAATATCAAGCAATTGACGTTGGCGGTGCGGACGATTGCCGAGGAAAAGAACCTGCCAGAAGAAACCGTTTTAGAGGTGATTGAGCAGGCTATCGCGGCAGCGTGGCGGCGTGATAACGGGACGCGCGAGCAATTGGTGCGCGCCAGCCTAAACATCAATAGTGGCACGGCTGTGGTGTCGGTCGTCAAAACCGTGGTTGAAGAAGTCGAAAATGACGTCAATCAAATGAGCTTGGAGGAAGCCAAGACGATTGACCCGGCGGCTGAGTTAGGCAGCGAAGTGACGGTCGAGACCCACAACGTGACGACGTTTGGCCGGGTGGCCGCCCAGACCGCCAAGCAAGTGATTTTGCAGCGGTTGCGTGAAGCAGAGCGCGAAGTGGTGCTGGCAGAATTTGAGGATAAAATTGGCACGGTGGTGACTGGTACAATTCAGCGGGTTGAGCCGCGCGTGGTGCGGATCGAGCTGGGCAAGGCCGTCGGCATCATGCCGCAGTCCGAGCAAATTCCTGGCGAGTACTACGGTGTTGGTCGCCGCGTCAAAGTGTATATCAAGGACATTGAGCGCGAAGGTCGCGGTCCGCAGTTGATTTTGAGCCGCGGCAATGAAGAATTTGTGCGCTTCTTGTTCAGCCAGGAAGTGCCAGAGATGGAAACGGGCGCCGTGGAGATCAAAGCGATTGCTCGCGAGGCGGGCCGCCGTACCAAATTGGCGGTGGCATCAGCACTGCCAGGTGTTGATCCAGTCGGTACGTTTGTCGGTGGTCACGGTACGCGTGTTCAGGCGGTGATGAACGAAATCGGCGAGCAGGAAAAAATTGATATCATTCCGTTTGAAGAAGATGCGGCTGGCTTCATCGCCAATGCCATGAGCCCAGCGGAAGTGCTGAGTATGACGGTTAATGAAGACGAAAAGCGAGCAACGGTCTACGTCGGCGAGGATCAGCAGTCAGTGGCCATCGGCCGGGCCGGGCAGAATGTTCGCTTGGCAAGTCGGCTGACTGGTTATGAGCTGGACATTGAGGCGAAGGCGACTACTAAACCTGAAGCAAAACCTCGTAAGAACATTGAGGACAGCTTGATGAGCGCGGTTGAGGAGGCGGCGGAATAGGCTGTTTTCTGATAATCGCCGAAAACGAAAGGAGGGCGATATGCCGGAAGATTTTTCTGAGTTGGAATCTCGGCTGACTGATACCGCCAAGGCCAGCTTAGAACGCGCTGGGCTGTTGGCGCATAATAGCGGCAGTCCGTATGTCGGCACTGAGCATGTGCTGCTCGGCGTGCTGGCGCAAAATTCGTCGCTGGGTGCGAAAATTTTGGCGGAAAATGGCGTAACCTTGGATCGGGCGGAGCTAGCGCTGGGCTTAACGGCGCAGTCGTTCGTGGTGGTGGTTGTTCACAAAGGCATGAACGCCGAAGTGCTGGAGACGATACGGGCTGCCTGGCAGCTGGCGACGGAGTTTGGGCAGGAGCGCATCGGTACCGAGCACATCGTCTATAGCATGCTGTTGCAGCACAAGGCTCGGGCGACGAAGCTACTCAGTGATATGAATGTGGATCTGGAGGAGCTGCGCGGTACATTGGAGGACGTGTTTGATCGGCAGCAGCTGGAGGCCATGCAGGACGAGTCGAAGGAAGGTGCGGCGCCGCATGCTCGTCGGTCGGCTGATCTCAAGATCCTTGATCAGTATGGAGTTGACATGACCGAGCGAGCGCGGAGCGGACTGCTCGATCCAGTGGTCGGTCGGGAAGCCGAGATGGAGCGGCTGATCACGGTGCTTGGGCGGCGCGGTAAAAACAATCCAGCGCTGATCGGCGAGCCGGGCGTCGGTAAAACTGCGGTAGTCGAAGGGTTGGCGCAGCGTATCGTAGAGGGGGCGGTGCCAGATTTTTTGGTGGGCAAGCGGCTGATTCAGCTTGACCTGACAGCCATGGTCGCTGGTACAAAGTTTCGCGGTCAGTTTGAGGAGCGCTTACAAAAAGTTGTGGCCGCAGCGCGTAATCATCAGGAGATTATGTTGTTCATTGATGAGCTGCATTTGCTGGTCGGGGCTGGCTCGGCCGAAGGGTCGATGGATGCGGCGAATGTCCTAAAGCCAGCATTGGCGCGCGGCGAAGTGCGGGTGATCGGTGCAACGACATTTGATGAATACCGCAAGCACATCGAAAAAGACGCGGCCCTCAGCCGGCGATTTCAGGCGGTAACGGTGGCGGAGCCGGATGAGCAGGCAGCGGTGGCCATGGTGCGGGCGCTAGCCGGCCGGCTGGCGACGCATCATCGACTGCGGATTTCTGATGAGATGATCGAGCTGAGTATAGCCCTCAGTCAGCGCTACGTGACGGAGCGTCATTTACCGGACAAGGCGATTGACGTACTGGATGAGGCGGCGGCGCTCGTCAGTACGCGGCGGCCGGCTAAACTGACCAAGCAACAACAATTAGCGCGGCGGATCAAACAGCTGGCAGGCAAGCTCGATGCGGCGGTCGAGGCTGAGCAATATCAGCGTGCGGCTGAACTAAAGATTCGCATCAAACAACTGGAGCAGCAGGCCAAGCAGCTACCGGCTGATGATCCAGTATTGCTGGAGCTAACCGAGGATGATGTACGGCGAGCGGTCGCGGCGATGGCTGGTGTGCCGGCGGAAAAAGTGACGGTAAATGAGCGCAAAGACTTGGCGGCGCTGGAACAGCGGCTGGGCCGGTCGGTGCTTGGTCAAGAGAAGGCCGTGGCGACACTGGCGCGAACCATTCGCCGGGCGCGGGCCGGGCTGAGTCGGCGGTCGGGACCGCTTGGGTCGTTCATTTTTCTCGGGCCGACTGGCGTGGGCAAGACGGAGCTGGCGCGCGTATTGGCACGGGAAGTGTTTGGCGGCGACAATAGTTTGATCAAGATTGACATGAGTGAGTTCTCGGAGCGACATACGGCCAGCCAGTTGATTGGCGCGCCGGCTGGTTATGTCGGCTATGATGAGGGCGGCAAATTGACCGACAAGGTTCGCCGGCAGCCGTACAGCGTGGTGCTGTTTGACGAGATTGAAAAGGCGCATCCAGACGTACTGAACTTGCTACTGCAGATTTTAGAAGACGGTAAGCTCAGCGATTCGCACGGTCGGTCGGTGAGTTTTCGCCAGACGATCGTGATCTTGACCAGCAATGTCGGCGCTGAGGCGATGGTGCGTGATGGTGAGCTGGGCTTTGGCTGGCATGGTGAGCATATTTCACGGGCGGACGATATGAATGAGCGGAATGCTCGGGCGGCGCGTCGTGAGCTAGAGGAGCTACTGCGGCCAGAACTAATTGGGCGGTTTGATGCGGTGGTGCACTTCAAGGGCTTGACCCGGCCGGTGGTGGGTAAGATTTTTGATAATCTGGTGAGTGAGCTCAAGTCAGCAGTACGGGCGCAGCAAATGACGCTGGTGATTACGCCAAGCGCTAAACGTTGTATTATAGACAACGGTTTTGATGAGCAGCGCGGCGCGCGGGTGCTTCGGCAGACGATTCAGACGATGTTGGCTGATCCACTGAGCGACGCCTTGTTGTCTCGTCAGGCCCGTCCCGGCGCGGTCTTGGTAGCAACTGCGAAAAATCGTGAGGTGGTGATCAATGTTCAGGCTGCGTAATTTCCTCGGCGTCGTGGTGTTCGTGGGGCTGGTGGCCGGCGGTAGCTGGCTGGTACTCAATCGCCAGCTAGTACTGGATCATATCAGGGTCTGGCAGTATCAGCCCAGCCAGGACATAGCGACGCTGGCAGATCGGGCGACGATGACCGACAAGGCTAAATTTAGCTTTTATCTGGCGCAGCCGCGACTAGAAAACGCTACGCAGTTTAACCACGATTGCCGTCGTGTCGAACAGGCTAGCCCGATCGTCGGCTGTTACGCCCACGCCAAAGAGACCATTCACATTTATAATGTGCAGAACGCGGAGCTAGACGGCATCAAAGAGGTGACGGCGGCTCATGAAATGCTGCACGTGGCGTGGTCGCGCTATTCGGCGGAGCAGCGTCGGCAGCTGGGCGAGCTGCTGGAGGCGGCTTATGCCAAGGTCAAGACCAAAAAGCTGGAGGAGCGGATGGCGTACTATGAGCGTGCTCAGCCGGGTACGCGCGCCAATGAGCTGCATTCAATTTTGGGTACAGAGTTTGCTGATCTCGGGTCGGAGCTGGAGGCGCACTATGCCGAGTATTTTAGTAATCGAGCGGCGCTACTAAAACTGCACGCTCAGTATAATGAAAAGTTTACTAGCGCCGAGGCCGAGGCCGACGCGCTGGCGGCCAGTCTCGCCAAGCGAAAGCGCGAAATTGAGCAGCTGACGACGTCGTACAGTGCACGCGTTAGTGCCTATAATCAAGACGTAGCGGCATTTAATCAGCAGGCGACGACGGGTGGTTTTCAGACGCAAGCCGAGTTTCAGGCTGAGCGAACCCGGCTGAGCCAGCGCGGTCTGGTGCTTCGTCGTGAACAGCAGACCATCCAGGGCAAAGTCGATGCCTATAACACTGATGTTGAAAAATTAAATGCGTTGGGGCGCAAGATTGATCAGCTCAATCAAAGCCTTGATAGCCAAAAGGCGGTCAAATAATGGCGCGAGCAAAGTCACAATTTATCTGCCAGCAGTGCGGCGCCAGTTATCCGAAGTGGGTTGGTAAGTGTGACAATTGTGGCGAGTGGAATTCACTGGTTGAGCAACTACCGGTTGACACCGGCGCGTCGGCGGTAGCTCGCAGCAGCGGTAAAGGTAAGGCGCTCACCACGCTCAAGCTCAGCGAAACGGCCACCGAGGCCAAGCAAGCACGGCTGGCAACCGGCATCGCCGACCTTGACGCGGTGCTCGGCGGCGGCTTTTTGCCAGGCGGCGTGGTGCTGGTGGCGGGGCAGCCGGGGATTGGTAAAAGTACCCTGTTAGCACAAGTCGCGGCCTTTATTGCTCGGCAGCAACCGGTACTATATGTCAGTGGCGAGGAGTCGGTGTCGCAGGTCAAATTGCGGGCTGAGCGGTTGGGTGCGGTTGATTCAGAGAGCCTGCGGCTGGCGTCTAGTAACAGCGCCGAGGACATCGCCGCCTCCATTCAGACTGGCCAGTACAATCTGGTGATCGTCGATTCCATACAAACATTGTCGCTGGCAGAAATTGCCTCAGCGCCAGGTTCGGTCAGCCAAATCACTAATTCATCCAACGTCATCATTCGCGCCGCCAAGGCCTCGAACACCGCGGTAATTTTGGTCGGTCACGTCACCAAGGAAGGCTCGATTGCTGGGCCGAAAGTCCTGGAACATTTGGTTGACGTGGTGCTGAATTTTGAGGGCGATCGCTACGGAGGCTTCCGGGTAGTGCGAGCGCAGAAAAATCGCTATGGCTCGACCAATGAGGCGGCAATTTTTGAAATGCATGAGGATGGCTTACGGATTGTGGCTAATCCATCGGCTAGCTTACTGGCGGAGCGGCAAAACCTCGACGGCTCCATCGTCCTAGCCACCATGGAAGGGGCGCGGCCGCTACTGGTGGAAATTCAGGCGCTGGTCAATCCGACGAACTTTGGCTATCCCAAGCGCGCGGCCAGTGGCTTTGATCTCAACCGCTTGAACTTGTTGGTGGCGGTGCTGGAAAAGCGCACCAAGCTCAATCTCTCCGACAAAGATATTTACATCAATGTGGTTGGCGGCTTGAAACTGAGCGATCCAGCGGCGGACTTGGCAGTCGCCATGGCCATCGCCTCAGCCTCAGCTGGCCGCAAGCTTAGTGATGAAGCGGTGGTGTTTGGCGAAGTCGGTTTGGGCGGCGAAGTGCGCTCCGCTCAAGGCTGGCACGCCCGTGTCAAAGAGGCTAAAAAGCTTGGTTTTACCTATGCCATCGCGCCAAAAACCCACAAAGACGCATTTGTGCGCGGCGTCGGCGATCTACGCCAGGCACTGATTGACTATTTACAATAACATTATTAGATAAAAGGAAATTATTATGGAAAAAACAATTGAACTTATCATCATTATCATGCTGCTGGCCATCATGGCGGAGATATATCTATTAGTCAAGCCGCGGCGGCACACAGGCAGCGGCACGCAGCTGCCGATTCTGGTTGATACCTCGGTACTGATGGACGGCCGGGTGGTTGATTTGGCAAAGACCGGGTTCCTATTGGGGCAGATTATTGTGCCGCGCAGTGTGCTAATAGAACTGCAGCTGTTGGCTGACGGCGCTGATCACGCCAAGCGCGAACGTGCCCGCTTTGGTATGGATGCCATGAAGGAACTAAAAGATGTGTTGGGCGGCTCATTTACGCTGCTTGACGATGCGACGCGCATCCCTGAGGGTGTTGATAACCGCCTGTTGCAACTCGCCAAGGAAATGAATGCTGCCATTTTGACGCTGGATTACAACCTGAACAAGGTGGCGCAAGTCGAAGGCATTCAGATTCTCAATATCAATGAGCTGGCCAAGAGCTTGCGGATGAGCTATCTGCCTGGTGATGAGCTGGTGCTTGAATTGACACAAAAAGGTCAGGATTCTCATCAGGCCGTCGGCTACTTGCATGACGGCACCATGGTGGTGGTTGAGCAAGCCAAAAAGTTCCTGGGTCAGAAGAAGCGCATTGAAATTATTCGTAGCCTACAGACCGATGCTGGCAAGATGATGTTTGCGAAAGTTTGCGCTGAGCCAAAAGAAGCAAAAGAAGCGGCGCAACAGTCACCAGCTCAAGCTGCCCCCAAACAACCCAAGCAGCGCTCCACCGGTCGTCGGCCGCAAACCAGCAAGGCAGCGAAACCTGATGCCCCACGCGCCGCAGCTCAAAGTCACCGTTCGGCTCGCTCCAAGACCCAGTCGCAGCGCGAGGCTGACTTGATCCGGATGGTTAACGAGCAATAGTCGCTAAGACTAAGAAGAAGTAAAAACCAGACTGAAGCGGTCTGGTTTTTATGTGTCACAAGGGGAAAGAGGGCGGATTAGTCGGAGCTTGAGCTGCTGCCTACCGAGAAGCTACCGCTGTCTGATGCAGTATAGTAGCCTTCGTCGCGGGCGATTGCCTGAATGGTGTGCCGACCTGGGCTACTGACCCTGATATCGACCGAAACACTGCCGCCACTACCGGAGATCGACTCGCTTTTGACGCTGCGACCATCAACGAGGATGTCAATTGAGGTGAGCGGGAATGTGCCGTTGGTGGCGCGGGCGGTGATGGTGCGGCTGGAGCCAGAGCCAGAAAGCGATAGGCTAACACTTGGCTTAGCGTCGTCACATTTGTGCTTATCGTCCTCAGCGTTGGCGTCGTAACCTTCAGGCGCTGAGTATGATGGTTTCTTGGTGAGAGGGTCGATGGTCTTGGTGACCTCAATTTCCTCAATGGCGTCAGCTGGCGTACAATTTGTCGCCTTTTTCTTGGAGACACGGTCAAACTTAATCTTTTCAGTAGTCTCGCCCTGTTTTTTATTCCACCACGATGGATAGAGCTCTTTGCCTTGCTGCTGGATACCATTTGGCCGCTTGAACCAATCATTTGGCTTCCATTTGCCCTGTTTGGCATAGACTTCGTTGTGAGCAAATGACATGACGTTACGCACCACCGGCATACCAAAGGCCGAGTTCGGGGTGTTGATGGTGCTGGTGTCGGAATTACCGAGCCACATACCCATGGCTAGTGCCGGACTATAATTGACGATCCAGACATCCTTGGCGTGGCCGTTTTTGTCGGTAGTACCGGTCTTGGCGGCGGTTCTAACGCCGGGTACATTCATCGCGCCATAACCGTGCAGGTCGCGCGCCGCGTCCGCGTCACCCAAGATGTCATTGATGATGTAGGCGACTTGCGGGTCGGTTGCCTGTTTGCTCTCGTCTTTCCATTTCTTTAACGTATCGCCCTGGCTGTTGGTTACCTCGAGGACGTTGGTGCTTGGCTTGGCGACGCCCATGCGAGCAAAGGTGCCGTAAGCATTCACCAATTCGGTCTGCTTCGTACCGCAGGCGCCAATGGCTGCTGACAGTCCGTAGCCGCCGGCCGCTTCTTCTTGCTGGCAATAATTGGTATTACCCATGTTGTGAATATAGTCAACAGTTGGTTTTGGCGAGCCGTTGCCTGCGATATACATCGCCTTGACTGCTGGGATATTACGGGAAAGCGCTAGCGAGCGGCGAATAGAAATACTTCCCATAAATCGTCGATCCCAGTTGTTCAGCTTGGCGCCATAAATCTTGTCAATGTTCTCGTCGCTGAGGATTGAGCCCGAACCATAATTTTGCTGATTACTGCCGCGATTCTCAAACAGTTTGGCGTAGTCGAAAGCCTTGATAGTTGAACCCGGCTGGATAAAGGCGGTAGCGGCATTATCCTGCCCAAAGCCAGCATAATTGAAATCACGACTACCAACGAGGGCGACAATCTGTCCAGTCTGTACATCTTCAACGGTTGCTGCACCGTTACTGATGCTCACGCGGCCCGGGCGACCTGAGTCGAAGAAAGCTTTCATCTCTGTCTCGAGTTTTTCTTGAATCTTCCAGTCCAGTGTCGTCTTGACGGTTAGTCCACCGCGGCCAACGACTGCCTTACCAAGTTCACGCTCCAGTTGATTGCGCACCATGAGCACGAAGTGCGGTGCCTTGAGGCCAGCTAGCTGTTCGGTTTCGGGCTTGATCTTGTCAAGAATTGGATACTGCTTGGCCTCTTTGGTCTGTGCTTCGGTGATATAGCCTTGTTCCAGCATGTAGTCTAGTGTTGTATGCTGGCGTGACAGGAGCATCTTGCGCCCAGTGATGTTGTACGGATTAAATGTACTCGGGTTTTGCGGAATTGAAGCCAGCAGGGCTGCTTCAGCCAAGGTGAGATCCTTGGCGGATTTACCAAAGTATGTCTGAGCGGCCGACTCTGCGCCGTTACGCCGACCGCCATATGGCGCTTGGTTGAGGTAGAGCGCGAGAATCTGATCCTTGTTGTACATGCGTTCAACTTCAATTGCCAGGATAATTTCCTTGATTTTGCGTGGAATACCGCTGAGGCCGCGTTTGTCGGCATCCTCGGCAAAGAAAACTTGCTTGACGAGCTGTTGTGTCAACGTCGAGCCACCCTGAACTTGTCGACCTGATGCTGTACTAAACATAGCGCGGGTCAGGCCACTGATACTGATACCGTGATGCTTATAGAAATCACGATCCTCAATGGCAATGGTCGCTTTCTTGAGGTAATCACTAATCTTGTCGGCCTCGACCACCAGCTTATAATTATCGGTACCCTTATCTTCCCACAGGAGCTCGCCATTGCGGTCATAATACTTGGTGACCGTTGTCTGGACACGCTTGGCGAGTTCGCCCGGGCGGATCTTGTCGAGATCTTTGCGGAAGTAGGCAAACAGGCCGCCGATCAGGATAATCATTGCAACAATGGCGACACCGAGAATTTTTAGCGCCATCAAGCCGCCGCGCTTGGAGAACCAATAGCGAAAGACGCGCTTAGGGTGGAGGCGGTAAAAGAACCGCTTGACGGGGTGCTTTGGTAAACTCGCCAGATACTCTGCTTTTTCGCGGGAGCGCTTATCCTTCTTGAGCCGACGCTTATTCGCCAAGTTTGCATAGACACTCAGCCGTTTTGCCGGCTTTGGATGCGGACGTGACGGCGCTGATTTTGCGCTGGCGTCCGACTGCTTATCTGAGGGTTTCTTGTTCACACTATCATTATATCACGCCTATGTTTCGCTTCAATCATAAAATTGCTATACTATTATCCAGAAAAGGAGGAATATGCAATTATCAGAGGAGCTAAAGTGGCGCGGGTTTTGGAATCAAGCGACATTCACCGATGATGAGCGTATTGATTCGGGAAATTTTACGCTCTATTTGGGGACAGACCCGTCGGCGGACAGTTTGCATGTCGGGCATCTGGCGGTCTACATGATGGTGCGGCATTTTTTGGAGCGCGGTCACAAGGTGTTTCTGTTGGTTGGTGGCGGTACTGGCATGATTGGTGATATGCGCGACACCGAGGAGCGGAGCCTGCTGTCATATGCGGAAATTGAGCACAACAAGCGAGCATTGAAGGCGCAGGTGTCACAAATTTTTGCGGGACGCGATTTTACCTTGGTGGACAATGCGGACTGGCTGGGCAATCTAGAACTGATTCCGTTTCTCCGCGACATTGGTAAGAATTTCAACATGGCAGAGTTAACGACGCGGGAGTTTTTTAAGGCGCGTATCGCTAATGGCAAAGGTTTAAGTTTTGCAGAGTTTACTTATACCTTGCTGCAGGGCTATGATTTCTGGCACTTGTTCAAGCATCATGGTGTTAATTTGCAAATTGGCGGTTCCGACCAATGGGGTAATTTGCTCTCAGGTGTGGAATTGATCCGCAAAAAAGAAAATGCCGAAGTCTACGCCATGACCGCGCCACTACTCATCAACAAATCAACTGGGCGCAAGTTTGGCAAGTCCGAAGGTGGTGCCGTGTGGCTGGACGAAACTAAAACCAGCGTGTACAAATTCTATCAATTCTGGCTGAACGTTGACGACGAAAGCGCCATTGAGTACATGAAGATTTTCACCATGCTTGATCGCGATACCATTGAAGCTATCGCCGAAAACCACACAGTTAACCCGGGTGCGCGCTCGGCGCAAAAAGTCTTGGCGCGCGAAGTCACCGACATCGTTCACGGCGTCAATCGGCGCGAATCAGTGGAGCGGGTGACTGAAGTGCTGTTTGGCGGCGGCGATTTTTGGCAATTATCAGACGATGACTTGGACGCTTTGGCTCAAGAAATTCCGCGCGTTGATGTCGGCGTCGGCGTGATTGAAGCGTTGGTGGTGTCTGGTGCGGTCAGTTCCAACGGTGAGGCCAGGCGCCTGCTCAAATCTGGTGCCATTAGCCTCAACGGCGAAAAACTGGCTAATGACCGAGCCATCAACAATCAATCTTTGTTGAAAAAAGGTAAAAATACGTTTATTCTAGTTGCAGAAAATATGGAAGGAGAGGAATAATGAAAAAAATTATCGGGTTTGATTTGGATGACACGCTAGCTATTACCAAGTCACCAATTAGCGATCGTATGGCAGATATCCTTGGTCGGTTGCTTGAAAACTATGAGATGTGTGTCATCACGGGCGGCACATTCCACCAGATTAAAAAGCAAGTGATTGATCGACTTGATGTTCGGCCTGAGCTACTCCAAAAATTCCATGCAATGCCGACATGCGGTACGAGGTATTATCGATTTGACGCTGCTGATGGTGAGTGGAAGGTTCAGTACGCGAACGATCTGTCTGATGAGCAAAAAACTCAGATAACTGCGGTACTGGAAGAGGTTGCCAGGGAGATGGGTATTTGGTGTGATAATCCTGCGGGTGAGATTATCGAGGATCGCCACAGCCAGATTACCATGTCGGCGCTGGGACAACAGGCAACTCCAGAGGATAAATATGCCTGGGCAGAAAAGTATAAAGATGTCCGTCCGGTATATCGTGACAAGGTGGCGGCGAAACTGCCAAATCTCGAAGTTAGGATTGGTGGTACGACCAGTACTGACATTACGCTGCCAGGAATTGATAAAGCCTATGGCATTGGTAAGCTGCTCGAGCTGAACGGCTGGTCAAAGGAAGAGGCACTATTCTTTGGTGACAAGCTACAGGAAGGCGGTAATGATTTTCCAGTTAAGCAAATGGGCGTTGACTCGATTGAGGTGAAGGGCTGGGAAGACACCGCCTACGCGCTGGAAGGCATCAACGCCGTTTCCTAGATGAAACTAACCACCCCCCTCGCACACATCAAAGGCGTCGGCCCCAAAACCGCCCAGGCGCTGTCGGCGGCGGGTCTGGAGACGGTGGCGGACGCCTTGGATTTTTTGCCGCGGGCGTATGATGATTATTCGGCGGCAGTCAACATCGCTGATCTACAGCCGGGTAAGGTGACAGTGCGGGCGCGCTGCGAGTCGATTTCCACGCGGATTGTGCGCCGAGGCCTGAGGATTACCACGGCGGTGCTGGCGGATGATTCTGGCAAGGTCAAGGCCGTTTGGTTCAATCAGTCGTACCGCGAATCGCAGCTGAGATCTGATGCTGAGTTCGTGTTTTCCGGCCAGTTTGGTATGCAATATAACAGCTATCAGATCAGCAATCCATCCGTCGAACTCGCTAAACAAACAAATTCGTCCGACGCCCAGCATACGTCGGGCATTCATCCGGTCTACAAATCCATCAAAAACCTTCGCCCGAAAACCGTGCAGGATTTGCTGAAAAACCTGCGACCGATCATGGAGTTTTTGCCCGAGACGTTGCCGGAGTACATTGTCCAGCGGCAATCATTAGTCAGTCGCGCTGAAGCTGTCAGGTCCCTCCACGCACCAAACAATCATCAAGAAATTACCCGCGGCCGTGAGCGCTTGGCCTTTGAAGAATTGTTTGAAATGATCTTGGCGGCGCAGTTAAATAAGCAGGAGCAAACCAAATTGACTGGCTGGCGCATCCCGTTCAATCAGCTGGTCGTCAAGCAATTTGTTGAGCAGCTGCCATTTCCCCTGACCAACGCGCAGCGCCGCGCTGCCTGGCAGATTTTGCAAGATTTGGAGTCGGAGCATCCGATGAACCGCTTGTTGCAGGGTGATGTTGGCTCAGGCAAAACGGTGGTCGCTGGGCTGGTGGCTGCGGAGGTGGCGCAGGCTGGTTTCCAGACGGCTATCATGGCGCCGACGGAGATTTTGGCAACTCAGCACGCCAAAACGCTGGATGAGTTGTTATCGCCGTTTGGTGTGTCGGTGGCACTGCTGACGGGACACGTCAAGGGTACAGCGCGGCGGCAACTGCTGGATAATTTAGCAAATGGTGACATTGACGTGGTGGTTGGTACGCACGCGCTGATTCAGGAAAAAGTGGCGTATCACAAGCTGGGGTTTGTGGTGATTGACGAGCAGCATCGGTTCGGCGTCAAGCAGCGGCAGGCATTATTACAAAAGGCAGACTACATGCCGCATCTACTCAGCATGACCGCCACGCCGATTCCGCGGAGCTTGGCGTTGACGCTATATGGCGAGTTGGACATCTCGATTTTGGACGAGCTGCCAGCTGGGCGCCAGCCGATTGCAACGAAAATTTGGTCGCCAGCTTCAGCGCCAAAACTCTACGAAACTATCGACCACGAACTAGCTCAGGGTCGCCAAGCCTACGTCATTTGCCCATTGATCGACGATAATCCCGACAATGACAAAAAGTCGGTCGAGGCGGAATATCACAAATTAGCAAAAACGATGTTTCGTCATCGCCGCGTCGGATTGCTGCACGGTAAACTGCCGCCGGAGGAAAAAGCGGCGGTCATGCAGCAGTTTGCCGACGGCGAGCTGGACATGCTGGTGAGCACCACGGTGGTGGAAGTCGGTGTTGATGTACCGAACGCCACGGTCATGCTCATCGAAAATGCTGACAACTTTGGGCTCAGCCAGCTCCATCAGCTGCGCGGGCGGGTTGGGCGCGGCCAGCACCAGAGTTTTTGTCATCTGATGCTGTCGGGTCACGACAAGCCGAGCCAGCGCCTCAAGGAAATTGAGAAATCCCAAGATGGCTTTTACTTGGCGGAAGTTGACCTGAAATTGCGCGGTCCTGGTGAGATTTACGGACGAGCGCAACATGGTGCGCTGAACTTGAAAATTGCCTCGCTGAGCGACACGCCGCTGATTGCCCGTGCGCAAATGGAGGCCGAGCGCTTTGTCAAAGAGGGGCAGGATTTGCTACAATATAACCATCTGGCGCGTGCCGTCAGTCGCTATCAGCGATTAACCACGCTAAATTAGTGAGATAAGTATGTATTCAGGAACCACATTTCACACCAAGTCAGGCAATCTGATGGGTGTTCATCAAAAAATTGATCGGGTCGCGCGGCGACATATCGTGCAGCTATTGCCGTCGTGGTGCAACTTTCCGTCAAGCAGGCAGATTTTGCATTTCGAGGGTAATAATGGCCCCGATGGTATCAAGCGGAAAAGTCCGGCCGTTGATGAGCCGTGGCACTTCATTGACCCGCACAATCCAAATGACGTAGCACTCCTCGAGATGATTGATCAACACATCACCAATCTCGCAGCGGCGCTCAGTGCTGACAACTGTGAGCGAGCGGCGTTTGAGGCAGCATGGATGGCGCATGCGATCACCGATGGCTTGACGCCGCCACACCATTTTCCGCTGGAGGAGAAATTGGCTCAGCTGCGCGGTGAGGGTATGGAGACCCGTAATTCGCTGATCAAAAAGAGCCTAATACCGGGCGAAACGGTGCTCAAAACCCTGCGCAATAACTGGGAGTTTTGGGGCGCAAAGGGTGTGATGACTATGCATCTGGCGTTCGAGGCGGGTGTTGCTAGTGTGGTGGCATACCAACGGTTTGCCGCCGGCCTGCCGCAGCAGCGCGACATTGAGGAGGTACGCCAGGCGGGCTTTCGGGTGTTTTATCTCGGCTGCGTTCATGAGGTGGCGGATATGGCTATGTATGAAAAGTTCGCCAAGACAGGCTGGACGACGGAGCTGGCGCGGCAGACTAATCGTCAACTGATGCCGCTGATCATTCGTGCGGTGGTACTGGGCTGGCTGAGCGCAGTGTGGCTGGCTGAGGAGCAGCGTGCGCGTTAAGCTCATCGCTGGCGAATTTGGTGGGCGGTTTATCCAGGCGCCGCCAGGCTCGACGACGCATCCCATGGGCGAGCGAGTCCGTTCGGCGATGTTCAACTCGCTAGGTGAAATGGTTCGCGGCGCGCGGGTTTTGGACGCCTTTGCGGGCTCTGGCGCTATTGGTTTGGAGGCACTCAGCCGCGGCGCCGAGTCGGTGGTTTTTGTGGAGCGAGACCGCGTCGCCCAGCGTGTGATTGCTGAAAACATAGGCAGTTTAGGTATCAGCGAAAACGCTATTGTAATAAAAACAACGGTAGCAAATTGGCTGGAAAGCATGAGCGTAACAGAGAAGTTTGATATCATTTTTGCCGATCCGCCATACTACAACCCGCAGTTTTCCACAGTCTCACGACTGATGGGACTTCTCAAACCAGGTGGACATATGGTATTATCACACTCAGGAATAGGTGAGGTGCCAATTCAGAACGGAATTGTTGTGGTGGACAATCGTAGTTATGGGGGTGCGCACCTCACCAAGTTCCTACGGTTGAAATGTTGACTAAACGTCCTGATAGTTGTCAGGACGTTTTTTGATGTATAGAAAAACCCGCCGAAGTAGATAGCCGGCGGGTTTTTCTGTTTGAAGAGGTTAGCAATATGACATTGATGACCTCTTGTAGACAGAATAACTACACTGGTCACAAAGATGACAATAACCTCCAAGCGCATATTTTAGTGAGAATATATTAGTGTAAGAATGGTCCATAATACTGAGCGTACACTACTAAAATAATAATTGACCAAATAGATAGCGGGAATGTACCCGTTTTTAATAGTAATTTCACAATTTGGAGATTTGGGGCTTGTGGTGTATGCTAAAGGTACTTTAGTAATAAATAGGAGTCTTTACTAGGATGGGAACAAAACCACAGGCCGTTAAAGGCGTCATCGGCGCCATTATTGGTGTTGCTGCATTGGCTGGCATTGCTGGAGCAGTAAACAATAATCAGCAACAACAGCATGCAGCACCGGCACCAGTAATCCAACCTGTAACCTATTCAGACTGTAAAACGGAAGAAATACCGTTTGAAACACAGTATGAAGGCGACACGGGTCAATACGGCTATACAGAAACAGTAAAACAGCAAGGTGTTGCCGGAAGTAAAAAGATTTGCAAACCAAGCAGATCGGGATATGAGGATAAGGTAGAGGTTATAACTCAGCCAACAGCTCATATCGTTGTTCGTACGCCAAAGCCAGCACCACAGCCAGTTCGGCAACAAGCAACCCATAGGGTCGGAGCGATCTGTCGTGATGGTTGGCGGTCATACGCTACTGGAAGAGGAGCTTGCTCGCACCATGGTGGTGTAGGCGAGTGGTTGTATGAGTGAACGTATGCAAGATAGGACTACTGGTGTACTTATCGCTATTCTGATAGCGGGAGCAGTAGCACTTGTAGCGTATGCGTACAATCATCATTATGGTGATTCCAGTAGTAAGAAACCAGACCATAGTCAAAGTAGGATTAGTAGTCCTTCGGGCACTACTAATCCTAGTAATAGATATTACGATCTTGGCGATACAGATGAAAGCGAAGATGATGTATATTATGCTAATTGCTCTGAAGCTCGTGCGGATGGTGCAGAGTCAATACGGGAAGGTGAACCTGGCTATCGGGAAGAGCTTGACCGAGATGGCGATGGCATAGCATGTGAGCCGTGGCATGGTAGGTGATTGACAAATTGCCTCTGCCTCTACAGATTGCAAGTATGAAAGACTTTATAGGCCATTACCTCTGCCGTGATTGTCAAGTAGGATCTCTGCGTACATGTAAGATGCGCTGTCTTATGGTCTAGAATTTAGCCACTTACCCTTATGAAGTAGCAGTATTCCGCAATGACTAGGAATTGTGAGCTGCCCGTTTTTTCTGATAATAGAGCGGTGAGGGTGGGTTGAGGCGATGATCTCGGTATGTTCTGGGATAAAAAAATGTTGTGGTGCATCAGCGAAGTTAATATAAATATAAGCCCGCTCGCTGCCTAGCTCTCGTTTGATACCGAGGACAAATCCATTACCGGTGTTAATCACTTCGAGCGTGCCGTGCTGCAATACTGGCATACTCAGCCGCAGGTGAAGCAGCCGTCGGTGTAGATGTAGGAGTGAGTCAGGGTGCATGGCCTGCGTCAGGACGTTGGTTCTTATCGCGTTGGCGTGAACAGGCAGCCATGGCTGTACGCTTGAGAATCCAGCAAACTGCGTATCGTCCCATTGCATCGGCGTGCGCTCCAGGTCGCGGCTGTCGATAGTGGAATTGACGGGACTGAAATTGTCCTGAATATCATCAGCAGTCAGCTCGCCATTGGTCATACCAATTTCATCACCATAGTACATCACGCTAATGCCCGGCGTGAGCAGATTGAGAAAATGTAAGGCTCGCGCTCGCTCCGTCCCGAGCCGCGAGGCAACGCGCGGCTGATCGTGGTTGCCGACGCAGAAAAACGGATTGGCTGAATCTGCCGCCCGCAGATAATTCTCGATTTTCTGCCCGGTATGTTCTGCGTGCCACTCGTCCTGGCGGTACTCCATGAAAAACGCCGACGCTTTTGGATGGGCGGTCAGCACTTGGCGGTACTGCTGGTAAATATCGCCCAGCTTTTCATCCGGATAAAATTCAAACACCATCTGCTTATCATCATATTCATCGCAAACTGACGCCAGCTCACGCAGATATTCTTGAAAATGCGGCCCCATTTTACAGTGGTCGTGAATGAACGCGCCATAGGCTTCAGGGTCACCGTGAAAATCAGGATTTGGCGAATCATCACCGAACTCTGGATCTTTCGAAATGCCCCAAATCGCGTCAACCCGCATGCCGTCCACGCCCATATCAAACCAAAATCGCACCACGTTTTTTATCTCGTTCCGAACCGCAGGATTATCCCAATTCAAATCCGGCTGCGTTTTCAGGAACGAATGGAGATAAAATTGACCGGTCTGCTCATCGAACTCCCATGAACTGCCGCCCGATAAACTTCGCCAATTGTTTGGCTCATTGCCGTCCCGCCCGTCGCGCCAGACATAATAATCACGCCTAGGGTTGTCGCGCGATGACCGTGCTTCCTGAAACCACGGATGCTGGTCGGACGTGTGGCAGGGAACGAGGTCGATCATGACTTTGATGTCGAGAATATGAGCTCTTTCCAACAGCGCTCGAAAGTCATCCAGCCCGCCGAACGTCGGATCGATTTTCCGATAGTCAGCGATATCGTAGCCAAAATCAGTCATCGGCGAGACGAAAAACGGCGAAATCCAAATCGCGTCAACCCCCAGCCACGCCAAATAATCCAGCTTTTCGGTAATGCCATTCAAATCGCCAATTCCGTCACCGTTCGTATCCCGGAAACTACGCGGATAAATCTGATACAGAGAGGCGACATTGTGCCAAGTTCTCATAGTTTAAGTATAAGCGAGATGGGGGATTTGGGCAAATGCAACGGTATAGGAGTCAGGGGTTCACTCTTCGTAGTATCATAAAAAGTCGCCCGACCGGGCGACCAAATCTCAGAAGGTTCCATTGTGGTGCGGGTAAGGAGACTCTAACTCCTGGCCTCTTCCATGGCAAGGAAGCGCTCTAACAACTGAGCTATACCCGCATGTGGTTCACGATTTATTGTAACAAAGCCGTGAATAAAACGCAATGTTTGGTGGCTCCTCCCAGACTCGAACTGGGGACACAAGGCTCTTCAGGCCTCTGCTCTACCAACTGAGCTAAAGAGCCACAAACTTGCTATTTCATTGTACTAAAGTTACCGTTATCTGGCAAGTCACTATTTCCGCACGTAGTGTGCCACATAATCAACTTCGATATCAGCTACGGCTGGCGTGAGTGGATTAGGTACACCGCCGTCAACGGTCTCGGTATGCTTATTAATGCCGTTCGGGTTCATCGCTCCAGCTTGCACGCCGAGGAACATCTGTTTGTCGGTCACGTTCGGGTGCTTGATGCGACCCCATTCTTTACCATCCAACGTAAAGATTATATGATCCTTCTCGACGATAACGCCGTACGTGTGCCAGCCGCTCATGTCGTGATTATCAAGGAATGCTTGCTTTTGCTTGTTATCTGGATCCCAGTGGTACGTTGCCTCAATACGAGGACCATTGACGCGCCCCTCAGCGAAATCAATCTCTGGTGGCCAGCCTTCGTCCTTTGGCCAGAGAAGGAATGCATAACCAACGCCTTTGGCTTTCGGGAACTTAGCGCGAACTTCCCAGCGGCCGCGTGAGGCGGTGAATACATCACCTGAGCCGGCGCCGCCAGTGCTCCACTGGCCGTTCTCGTACTGAGTGCGAATTACCAGTTTGCCGTCTTGAGTGAACGAATTACGCTGCGACATCACGCCCATGCAGCCGTGGCCAACCGCTGGATCACCCCAGCCGTACTGTACCCACTTAGTTTGTTTGATCGATGAATCAAAGCCTTCAAAGTAATCAATCTGCCAACCATCAATTGCTGCCTGATTCTGGTCGTGGTTTGCATGGTTTGCTGAGTCACCGGACTTGACCGGTTGCGGTTGGCTCGGAGAGCTGGAATTTTTATTACCTGAATTATTGTTTGATGAGTTGTTGCGTGGTGACTGATTGGCTCGCTGAGTCGAGCCCTGAGAGCCACGTTGGCGTTCAGGTTGCTGTTTTGCTGCTTGGGCTTGGTCGTGATTGTGACGCATGGTCTGCGTTACCCAATTATGTCCGGCTGGCGTTGGTTTATTGTCGGTGTTTTGGTTAGATTTGCTTGGTTGCTGATTATCGCTCGTAGAGTTGGTGTCGGCGAGGGAGCGATTGTCAGTATTTGGCGAGTCGGCCGGCGATGTAGTTCGATCGGCATATTTTGTTGCTTGGGGCGGGGAATTATTCACCTGCGACAAGAAGTGCAGTGCGCCAAGCGACAAGCCGCCGATGACGATAAGAGTTGCTATGCTAGTTGTAACCAGTTTTCGCTTCGTCATGTATCTATTATAGCGCACTAAAATTATATGTCAAACTTTTAGCGTAAGCGTCAAGAAAATGCTGCAATACTCTAGTAGTTTGGCGGAGAATCAGGTATAATATTCTCGTCGCGGGTGTCGTATAACGGCTATTATGTGACCTTCCCAAGGTTGAGACGGGAGTTCGACTCTCCCCATCCGCACCACGTCGATGAAGGATTGTTTGCCTGATCACGATACTGTATAAAATTATTCGTTTCAAAAAACGTCCAAAGGAGTTATATCATGCAAAAAAACGAAAAGATCCTCAAACGGCAATCGACTAAAATCTTCTTTGACAATGACGATACCGATTTCTTTTTCAACTGGATGCTCGGCGTGGCGGAACTGTTCGGTATGTCGCATGGAGAGTTGTTTTATCTGGCGCATAAGATCGGGCGTGACGGGAAACCGAGTAAGTGGCGAGCCTGTTTTACGGACCATGCCGATTATCTCGTTCGCTTGGCAAAGGCAGCCACCGGTGAACAAATGGCCGCCGACTGCTATTTTGGTGCAACCTATGCCTATCGGGCAGTACTGCAGTTCATTGATCCGTTTTCTCCGGAATATCCGAAGCTTGTTTGCGCTATGGAAAACGCTTTTGCCGGTGCGGTCAGGGCGATAAATATACCGATCAAACCCGTGCGCGTTCCGTATCAAACTGGCTATTTACCCGGCTATTATCTTTACTGCGACAATAACCGCCCAACCGTGGTCATGGTCGGCGGCGGTGATACGTACCGGGAGGATTTGTTCTATTTTGCCGGCTGGCCGGGGTGGCAGCGGAACTATAATGTACTGATGGTCGATTTACCCGGTCAAGGCTCTAATCCCGCCAGAGGTCTCACTTTTACCGTCGACGCCGGCGAGCCGATTGCCGCGTGCCTTGACTGGCTGCAAACCGAAAATCCCGACGCGCGTCACATTGCGCTATACGGCGTTAGCGGCGGCGGGTATTTTACTGCTCAAGCGGCCGCAAAAGACGCGAGGATTAGCGCATGGATTGCCAGCACGCCTATTTTTGACGTGGCAGAACTGTTCCGCCGTGAGTTCGGCGCAGCGCTCAAAGCGCCCGGCTGGCTGATGAATCTCGCCTTAAAATTAGCGGGGAACATCAATGAAGCCGCCGATATCAATTTGAAAAAATACGCTTGGCAGTTCGGCACGAGCGACTTCCGCTCGGCGATCGATGAAGTTTTCGAACAGGCAAAGGTTGTCGACCACCAAGCTATTACTTGTCCGTCGCTGTTTCTCATGGGGGAAGGCGAAGGTGCTGAACTCCAGCGGCAAACGCGATGTCTCTACGATGAATTTATCCGGCGCGAACTTGATACGACGCTGCATGAGTTCGATTCGCAAAGCGGCGCCGACGCTCATTGTCAGCTGAATAATTTACGTTTGGCGCATAGCGTAGTCTTTGATTGGCTGGACAGTCGGCTGGTTGATTGACAAGGTTTTCGGACTGAAGGGTTGCGCTGCGGAGCCCAGTAGGTTATTTATAAAAATTGGCGCTAATCCCATCGCTCCACCGCGATCGTGCACCGTGTCATCAACACCACCGCTGCGCCGAGAGCCGCGAGGGTTGGCAGCAGCAGTACGCCAACGACGCCGGCAGTGACGGGGAATTCCATGATGCTTTCGCCTTTTTCGTTTTTGATGATGACGCGGCGGACGTTACCTTCTTTGATGAGTTGTTTGACCTTCTCGACAACTTGATCGCCGTTAACGCTAAATTCTTCGGTATAGTTTTGTAATATATGACACTGCCAAGCCATTATTTTCAAGTAGCGATAGCCACTTTGAATACATAGTCTGCTGATCGTGTATATCTATCGTACCACCTCACCACCTCTGCAACATCTCAACAGGCGTCCGCAGCTGTATGCCTAAGTGTATCCTTTCGTTGCTCGACCAGCCCCCGAAATGTCGCGACCGCCTCGTGCAACGAAGAAGCCAGGCAATCACTGAACTTGGCAGAATAATGATTTAAGCGGCGCCCTTATCACTTTGAAGCGAGAAACTCATCGAGCGTATTTTCGACTTCCATCCACCTAGGGCTCAACCACATCACGTGCGATTCGGTATTATTGATGGAAAGCACGGCGTGCTTGATCTGCTTCGCGGTGTGAAGCGGATGGTCTAGCGGAACCGAACCATCATACTTACTATGCAGTATAAGCGTCGGTTGTGTGATAGTTTCGGGATTACCCTTCATCAAACGCCGACTAATGTCATTCATGAACCCACTGCCAGAGCGAAATTGCATAAACATCGACGCGATTGCATCGATAGACGACGGCGGGTAGCTAGCAAGCACGTCACGCGCGTCCAATGTCGTGAGTTGTTGAAACAAATAACTGACTATTTTTCGCGACCATCTGCGGAGCAGCCAGCGCATCACTGCCCACGTTACATGTTCGAGCACAGGATTAAACGCGATACGGGCTGCCATACGAGTACTTTGACTAGGCCATTTCTTGAAACTCACCGCGCTCATCAGGACGAGTTTATCAACGCTGTCGGGGTGAAGCTCGGCGAACCGCATCGCCGCTCTGCCGCCAGCCGATATGCCGACCAGGATGACACGCTCAATCCCGAGCTGCTCTAGCAACTCGTTTGTCGCCTGTTCGAACTCGCCATAGGTTTTGCTAAGCGCCGTATCTGTCCCACCATAGCCGGGTCGGCTGACGCTGAGGATTGAATAGCCGCGACTAACGAAGTAATCCTCACCCGTACGCATGGCGGCAGTCGTGTGACCACCGTTCAAAACGAGAACCGTTAACGAGCCGTGCATGTCATATCGATATTCGATCGTACCGCGGGACGTTTGAAGCAGCTCCATCATGTGCAATCAACCGTGCGAGGCGTGCTATTTCTTACCGCCGCGGATCGCGTCAATCAGTTCAATTGGGAAGAGCATCATCGTTTTTTGTGACGGCTCGGTGGAGATACGTTCCAGCGTGTTCAGGGTACGCAGGTTAATGGCGCCTTGGGTTTTTACCAGGATCTCGGCGGCTTGTGCCAGTGTCTCGGCGGCAGCCTTTTCGCCGTCGGCGTTAATGATGTTGGCGCGGCGCTCGCGCTCGGCTTCGGCCTGTTTGGCCATAGCGCGCTTCATGTCGCCAGGCAGTTCGATATTCTGAATCTTGACATTCTCAACATCGATACCCCATTTGTCGGTCTCGGCATCAACAATTTCCTTGATTTGCTGTGAAATCTCCTCGCGCTTGGCCAAGAGATCGTCCATATCAACGTTACCAGTGACGTCGCGCAGGGCAGCCTGGGCAAATTGGCTGGTGGCGTAAATGTAGTTGGTCGTCTCCAGCACCGCTTTTGGCGCGTTAATCACACGGAAGTAGACCACCGCGTCAACACCGACGGTGACGTTGTCCTTGGTGATGACTTCTTGTTTCGGCACGTCAATCGGCGTCGAACGCACGTCGACCATCATCATCGTCTGAAAAATCGGTATCACCACCCTTAGGCCCGGTTCGCGCACGCCAGTAAACTTACCCAGCGTCAGTACTACACCGCGCTGGTATTGGTTAACTACCTTAATGCCGCTCAGTACAAACATCAGTACGATGACTAAAATTACTGCTACTATTTCCATATTGACCTCCTGTTTATAAGGAAATTATACGCCACGTATAGAGCGGCTGGCAAGCGCCTCCTGGATCAGCTCATCAACCA
This sequence comes from Candidatus Nanosynbacter lyticus, assembly GCF_030253515.1. Classification (NCBI taxonomy): domain Bacteria; kingdom Bacillati; phylum Minisyncoccota; class Nanosynbacteria; order Nanosynbacterales; family Nanosynbacteraceae; genus Nanosynbacter; species Nanosynbacter lyticus. The sequence continues at coordinate 464,976 of NZ_CP124549.1, read as the reverse complement.
GCGCCTGTGGGCTGAGGCCCGAAGCTTCCCAGAGCTTTGGATACATACTGATGTTGGTGAAGCCGGGGATGCTGTTAATTTCGTTGAGAAAAATCTGGCCCATTGGATCAAGGAAAAAGTCAACTCGCGCCATGCCGTGTCCACCAGTCGCGTGGTAAGCGGCCAGCGCGAGGCGCTGCAGTTCTGTCGCCACCGACTCGTCAACTTCCGCGGGGATAATGACGCGCGAAGTGCTAGCGGTGCTGTACTTATCGTCGTAGCTATAAAACTCTTCGCCAGGAAGAATCTCACCAGGCATACTGACGCGGGCGGACGTGCCGCGGCCGAGGACAGCCAGCTCAAGCTCGCGGGCGGTAATCGCTTGTTCTATCAATACGGTGTCGTCGTGGCGAAAGGCTTCATCAAGCGCGGCGGTGAATGCTTCGGCCGAGTGGACTTTGCTGACACCGACGGACGAGCCGGCGCGGGATGGCTTGATGAAAACAGGCGCACCAAGCTCATCAGCTATCTCGGCAAAGGTCGGTCGCGGCGCATCATTCGCTAGCGTTCGCCACGGTACAACCGGAACGTGAGCGCCGAGCGCCAGCCGCTTGGTCATGTCTTTGTCCATGGTGACAGCCGCCGAAAGGAGACTCGGGCCGACATAGGGAATATGAAGTAGCTGCGCCAGGCCCTGCACACTGCCGTCCTCGCCGTTTTTGCCATGAAGCACCGGAATTATCACATCAATCGGCAGCGGGTCAACACCGTCGATGAGCAGTGAGCGCTGGCCGAGTTGCGGTGCTAAGTGTGGGCTTGACTGATTGCGTGCCTCGATCGTCTCGACGAGCCGCCACTGACCAGCACGGTCGATGTAGCATAGTTTGATGTCGTAGCGTGCTGTGTCCAGCGCCGCTAGCACATTAGTGGCGGAATTGATCGAGACCTCGTGCTCGGATGACTCGCCGCCAAATATGAGGAGAACGCGTAATCTATCCATTACCCTAGTATAGCGCATCACACCTTGGCGGGGCGAATTTATGGCGTGATATAATAAAAATGATGATGGCGGATAACGGGAATAAGAGGCTCAATAGATCGCTGACGCCTGAGGTCATTGGCGGTAGTGACTCGGTAGCTGAGTGTGCTAGGTGTGGGGTCGTCGGTAATATTGGTACGATTGCCGGTATGTTAACGACCTTGTCAGGTGAAGTGTGGCACAACGTGTTATCAGAAGCTGGTCGGCAGATGACATTTTTTGGTGGTATAGCGGTAGCGGTGGGTGGCTTGGGGCAGATATCTCGGGCTATTCGATTGCAAGAGTATAGTGAATGTGAAGCTAATCTTCTCCAGGGGGCGATTAAGAATCTGCCGCAGCTGGCTGGTAATGCTAAGGATGGTGGTGCACAGCTGTACGATCTGCTTGCAATGCTTGATCAAAAGAAACTAGCATACGAGATGGCGGTTAAGACTGGTCGTACATCAGCCGTACCGCTGACCACTGATGAGGCGGAACGTCACGCGGCACTTGTGCGACTGACTAGTCACTGCTCTGGCGGCGCTGGTCTGGTCAATGGAGCAGCGGCGCAGGTTCTACACTGGGCTGGCTGCGTGTTGCCGCCGGAAATGACGGCGCCTGGGCGGCGCTGGTCTGGTCGCAAGGCTGGTCAAGCGGAGGCAGATAGCATGCATCAAACGACGCTGGATATGTTGGAGCAGTATGTGCCGCTGGATGGGATGACGTGGCGAGAGTACGTGGCGTCACCGGAGTTTGCGGCAGTCTGCGGAAGCGCTCAGCAGATTGATCGAGGGTTACGTCTGCAGGCAAAACCGCTCGGGCGGCGGCCGGCTGATTGTTTCTCGCACTTTTCGCAGTATCGGCCGCGAGAGGATAATTGGTGGTAATGGATGCGCGACAACCCCTGGCGGAGCAGATGCGGCCGCAAACCCTGGATGAAGTAATCGGGCAGAGTCATTTACTGGGCGAGGGTGAGTTGCTGCGCCAAATTGCCCGGCGCGGCGAACCGGTCAGCTTGATTTTGTGGGGGCCGCCAGGCACGGGCAAGACGACATTGGCGCGGATTATCGCTCGTGAGGTTAATGCGGAGTTCGTCGAGTTGTCGGCGGTGACTAGTGGCAAGAAAGATGTCGAACAGGTCATTGAGCACGCCAGGCAGAATTGGAACTTGGGCCTCAGGACGATTCTATTTGTTGATGAAATTCATCGCTTCAACAAGGCACAACAAGACGCGTTTTTGCCGCATGTCGAGAGCGGGCTGATCACCTTGATTGGGGCGACCACCGAGAATCCAAGCTTCGAGGTGATCACGCCGCTGCTCAGTCGGACGCGGGTGCTGGTGCTCCAGCAGCTGACCAAAGATGAAATTGTATTGGTACTGAAGCGGGCGCTCAAGGTTTTGAAACAAACCAAGCGGGTATCACCCAAAGCGCTGGACTATCTGGCGGAATTAGCGGACGGCGACGCGCGGGTGGCACTGGGTAATTTGGAATTGGCACTGAGTTTTGGCGGTAAAGTCACGCCCGAGGTGGTCAAAGCAGCGGCCCAGCGACGGCTACCGGGCTATGACAAAAAGGGCGATGCGCATTATGACGTCATCTCGGCGTTTATCAAGTCACTGCGTGGTAGTGATGCGACAGCTGCGGCGTATTATTTGGCGCGGATGATTAACGCTGGCGAAGATCCGAAGTTTATCGCGCGGCGGATGGTGGTTTTTGCGTCGGAGGATATCGGATTAGCGGGCAACGGCGCGCTGAGTCTGGCGGTCGCTACCTTTGAGGCAGTCGAGCGCGTCGGGCTCCCGGAAGCTAAATATAATTTATTTCACTGCGCCATCGCTCTGGCGCGCAGCCAGAAATCGCGCGAAATTACTGATCTGATGAATGACGCCTTTTCTCTGGCGCACAAGTACCCAAACTCACCGGTGCCACTCCACCTTCGTAACGCCCCAACCAAGCTGATGAAAGAGCTAGGCTACAATAAAGATTACCAATGGCAGGCTGGCTTCCAGCACGAAAAGGGATTTCTACCAGAAGATATTCCGCGTCCGCCGAAACGTTAGATTATCTCGGGCAGCGCTCATCAAATCGATCATACAGCGCCGCGTACACGCCATTGGTCCAACCAAAGCCGTCTTGCAACGGATATTCACCACCGCCGCCAATGCGCGATTCGCTATCAACGTCATATTTTTCGATCATCTTGCCCCGATCAGCAAAGACGCGTTCGGTCGAAGCCAGCCAGCGCCTTCTAATTTCCTCCGCCAGCTCATCCAGCCCGTACCGCTTCAAGCCGCAAACCGCCACCCACTGTAGCGGCGCCCAGCCATTCGGCGCGTCCCATTGCTGGCCGTTATCAACCAGCGTCGTCCGCAGACCGCCGTCACGCAAGAACTCGCGTTCTAATTTCTCGGCCACGTGCTTGGCTTGTTTTTTGGTGGCGATACCACTGTAGAGCGGGAAGACGCCGGCCAGTGTGGCATGGTTCGTCTGGTGACCGGTGCGGAAATTATAATCATAGAAAAAGCCGTTGGCTTCATTCCAACAGTGCTGGCGGATACTCTCGGCGCGGCGCTCGGCCAGGCGGATGAAGCGTTTCTTCAGCGGCGCCTGACGCAGTACGCTGTAACAATGGGCGATCGTCATCTCCAGTTCATATAGCAAACAGTTCAGGTCAACCGGCACGAGATCGGTTGTCATAATTGTTTCAATGTCATGCGGATCATCAAACCAGCGTGAGCTAAAGTCCCAGCCACTCTCAGCCCCGGCCCGCAGGTCGAGGTAGACCTTGGCCTTGTTGGCGGAGCGGCTATTCCTGGCGGTTTCGATATCTTCGCGGCGACTTTCTGGACGCGGCGTGGCCTTGTCGTCGTAGTAGCGATTAAGCACCTGACCATCAGGCATAGCGACGACGCGGTTGGTGGCTATAAAGTCGATACTCGAAAGCTTGCGTTGGCCCTTCATCCAGAATTTGTATTCGGCCAGCAGCGAGGGAAAGTACTCGAGGTAGGTCAGACTCGGGGCGCGCCGGCCGGGTTTGCTGGCGAGGAGCTTGACCATCGCTGCAAAAAACGGCGGCTGGCTGCGACTGAGAAAGTACGTCCGATTGGCAGTCGGGATGAAACCAAAACGCTGAATCATGTACACATAATTTTTCATCATGCCGTCGATCAACTTCCACTTGCCGTCCACTGCCAGGCCCAGCATGATAAAATACGTATCCCAGTAAAATTGCTCGGCAAACCGACCACCCGGTACCACGTAGTCGTGCGGCAGGGCAATCAGCGAACCTTTCGACTTGTGGGCATGACGGATGAGCAGCGGCCAGAGATTGGTGACATGCTGCCTGGCAGAATCCGCCTGGACAAAGCTCACCTTTTTGACCGGCGATTCAAATTCATAAAAATGTAACTTCACAAATTCATCCAGCCGAAAGTTCGGATCACGTCGGGCCAGGCGATACTCCTGGAGGATGCGGGTGGCTCGCTTTCGCGGCACGAGATCGACAAATGTTTTGCCATCGGCAAACACGCGGTGCGACTGCACTTCATGAAACAACTGCCCGAGCTTTTCGTCGGGGTCTTTGCGGTCGATTGGCGTAATGCGCTGGGCGGTGCGGGCTAGTGTGCGCTTGATAATTGTTGTGGTTTTTTTGGGAAGCATATGGTTAAGTATAGCGTGTTACCGTGGGATAATCTATAGTAACTTAAGTTTCTTATGTATTTTATCAATCGGGAGTTTGTCGGGGCGGGGTCTACCGCTTGGCGGCGCGCTTTCGCTCATTGGCATCAAGGTAGCGTTTACGCAGGCGCAAGGACTTTGGCGTCACTTCCAGCAGCTCGTCGTCCTCGATGAAGTCGATGCATTGCTCCAGGCTAAACTGCGTAAATGGCGTTAGCTGCACCGTGCCATCGGACGATTTGGAGCGTATGTTGGTGAGGTGCTTAGCCTTGCAGACGTTAATTTCGATGTCTTCTTGGCGGTTATAAATACCGACGATCATGCCGGCGTAGACTTCCGTGCCCGGCCCGACCAAGAGTTCGCCGCGTGCCTCGGCCGCCTGCAGAGCGTACGGCGTGGTCGTGCCAGCTTCAAAGGCGATGAGTACGCCGCTGCGCGTCTTTGGCAATTTGCCGCCCAGCGGTTGATAGCCATGCGGCAAGGAGTTCATAATCACCGTGCCTTTGGTGGCAGTTAGTAGCACGTTTCGCAGGCCGATTAATGCCCTGGTCGGCAGCACATAGGTGATGCGAGTAGCGCCGCTGGTGGTGGTTTCCTGCGACTTCATTTCAGCGTGGCGCGCACCCAGTTCTTGACTAATCGCACCGATGAATTCACTGCTAATTTCGATTTGTAATTCTTCAATTGGCTCTTTTTCGACGCCGTCCTCGGTGATGGTGACCACTTGCGGACGGCCAACCTCAAACTCAAAGCCTTCGCGCCGCATGGTCTCGATCAAGACGCTGAGGTGCAGCTCGCCGCGGCCAGATACCGTAAAGCCGATGCCGTTTTCTTCGACGCGCAATGCCACGTTGGTTTCTAGTTCCCGTCGCAGCCGGTCGCCAATTTGCCGCGAGGTGGTAAATTCGCCCTCGCGCCCTTTCATCGGGCTGGTGTTTGGGCCGAGGTACATGCTCAGCGTTGGTGCTTCAATGGCAATCGCCGGCAAGGCTTCGGGCTGCTCTTTGTCAGCAATCGTATCGCCGATGTGCGCTTCACTCACGCCAACCAGCGCCACGATATCGCCAGCAAATGCCTCGTCAAGCTCTTCGCGGTTCAGCCCGCGGTAACCAAAAACTTTCTCGATTCGCGCTGAACCCGACACTTCGCCGTGCTTTATCAAGCTAACCTGGAGGCCGCGCTTGACCGACCCGCGAGCGATCCGCCCGATGGCATATTTTCCCTGGAAGGTGTCGTACTGCAGGCTGGTCACCAGCATCTGAAAACCGCCGTCAGCCGTGACGCTCGGCGCCGGGATATCGTTGATAATTGCTTCAAAAATTGGTGTGAGATCGGCGTCTTCGCTCGGGTCAGCAGGGATCTCCCGCCACGCCTTGCCATCGCGCCCAACGGCATAATAAATCGGATAGTGTAGCTGGCTATCATCAGTCGCTAGTTCCAGAAATAGATCGCTCAGCTCATCTTCAACCTCAGCGATTCGCCGGGCAGGTTTGTCAATTTTATTGATCACCACCACCGGCCTCAAGCCCAGTTCTAGCGCCTTGCTCAACACGAACTTCGTCTGTGGCATCGGCCCTTCCTGTGCATCAACGATCAGCAAGACACCGTCCGCCATCTGCAGTGTCCGCTCGACCTCGCCTGAAAAGTCCGCGTGTCCCGGCGTGTCGATGATATTGATTTTATAATCACCGTAAAAAATCGAGGTCTGTTTGGCGGTGATGGTGATACCGCGTTCGTGCTCCTGATCGCCCGAATCCATGATCAGTTCTTGGCTCATCTCGGCCTGGTTGTCGCGGAATGTGCGCGACTGTTTGAGCAGCCCATCAACCATGGTCGTCTTGCCGTGATCGACGTGGGCAATAATGGCAATATTTCGAATCTTGCTAGCGTCCTTCATAAAAATATGGTCTGATATTACCGCAGACCTTCCTCAATACTAATTATAGCATAATTTGTGTAGTTGCCACTGACAGCCAGGCTAGAACACATATAATTGAGCGTGTAGCTATTAAAACTTAAGGGGATGGGATAAACGATAACGAAGTATACTCTACTCGGATTTTTGCGTTGAGTATCGATATCCTAGTAAAATTGTCTCGCGATCAACGCCCTCACGAAAAGCGACTTCACCCAAAGCGCGAGGAATGCTCGGATCTTTCTCAAGCTCCTCCTCTATTAATTTTGCGAGCCTACTCATTTCAGCAGGACGATCCACGGGCTCAATGTCCTCAATTGACTTTAGTGTATGGATATCAAACAAAGCCCCTACTTTTGGACTACCTTCTTTCACATCACCTCCTCCTCGATTAATTACACAACCATTATGCAACACTCGAGTATATAAAACAATCCTTTCTTTGTGAGGGCAGAGTGTTTTGTATCTTTTAGTATAACACAATACAAATTATCTACCGCACCGCATAAAGTACTCCTTTTCTGTTGGGGTGGGGCAAGGGTCCATTAACCTAAAACATCGTTATGGTGTTAATATATATTAAGGGGAAATATGAAATTAAGCATCTCGATAATCAAAAATTGTCACAATAAACTTGACATAAAAGCTATAAATAATAAATCCAACTACCTCATATCAACATCTATCTATTGGCTCTCAAAGGATGTAATATTTCTAAGAGATGATATTTCTGGTTACAGCAATATAGGTGAGGTTGATCGTATTGAGGGACGATTTTGTATAGCGGACTTTACGAGTGGTAGCGGTAATGTTGTAATTCACGTATATATAGTTTATCCATCTAACCGTACAGTTCCTCTTCTCGTTGGAATCTTGGGTGGTCATGAAAGTAAAATAATGTTTGAGCTACCATTAGCTAATGATGATCAGGCTTTTACCAGAGCCAGAAATAATGGATTTGAAGTGAATATTCCTCAATTTACGGGTGATTATTTTGAACCAGATATAATCGACATGACATACCAGGATGGCAATAGAAGATCAATGGATAGACGTGGAGAAGTATCGTACGAGAAACTGATAGGCAAAGATCTTGGGCTGTTTGTTTTTATTGATTATGCTGCTGGAGCTGAAAACATATAAACTCTCATATCTCCTCGAAATATGGAAGTTATTTAGTTTAGTGATATCTTGGGCACAAACCGCTCTTTGTACTTCCCAGCTAGCAGGATTGCCTCCCTCACATCGCCGAGCGCACGATGATTGTGGCGGCTGGTTCGTCGATATCGCCCCTGGCTCGTCCAAGCATCGGCCATTTCCTCGAGGCAGCGCACGTCAAGTTGCCGAAATCCCAAGCGCTCGTACAGCGCAGGCATGCGCCTCGCGAGGATCTCGCGGTCACATTGCAGATAATAGCCGCAGTGAATTAAAACAGCGTCATTTGCGGTTTGCTGTAGCCAATTGAGCGCTTGCTTTTCGAGCGCGGCCTCGTTATATGTTGACGCGGAGACATCGTTCAGTAGGCCGTTTCGTGTGTGCATATCAACAACTGATTCGGGCATAGAGTGTTTGGAGAAGTCATCGGGCTTACAGGTCAAAGAAAACGGCTCGCCAATTTGCTCCAGCTGGCGATTGGTGATAATCGCCGCGACTTCGAGTATCCGCGCCGTATCAACATCGGTCGTCGTATACTCCAAATCCATCCAGACAAACAGGCCGGGTGGAAGCGGGTCGTATTCGGTGTTGGTGTTCATGGTAATAGTATAACACTGGATTACGTTTGTGGTGGAGGTGGAGGAGTCTCTAGGGCTGTTGTCATGTGACAGACAGGTATACTCAAGTGGCAGTAACCTCTTAAGCAGCCCCTATTAACCACCATGATGGTCTATTTAATCATTCGGTTTCTGATAGGATAGCATTGACAGTCTCAAAAAACCTTCGACTCACATCGTGTCGATCTACCTCGGGTTCATGTCGAATAACGCGAATCATGTCTGCACCAAGCTCTGGACCAAACCGGGCCAGCAGAGCACCCTCTGGGTCTGATCGTTGAAGTCTGATATTTCTGGCCTTTCCCTTATAGGAGATTTTCATGCAGACATCATGATCTGGCGTTGCATCAAAGACCGTTACTTTCATGTCACCCGCTGAGTATACTGCTTTAATAGGGGGCTTTCGACCAGGTGAGTCGCGCTTTGCCGTTTCTAAATCCTGCACTACCACTTCACGCCACTCCCTTGGAGTTCCATCCGTACCCGCCTCACCCTGCGACTGCTGATCTTCCAGCCACTCTTGCTCCGGTGATTGTGGCAATGGACGCCGTTGTTTCTCCATACTGCTTTTTAATATAGCATAGGTATTCAAAAATTAGTAGGATGAGCTGGATTTGACCTACTCCGCAGAGATGATATCATATGACTATGCGGGGGATGCTCCCCGGGAGTATGTAATTTCGAATACCCTGATTGATAAGACGGTTATATCGTAAGGAGGTCGTATGAAAATATCACAAATGGAGAATAATCACGTGACGGTGTGTCTTAACCCTCAGCCAAATAAGCCCTACGAAAGGCTTGTGGTTCTTCAGAAGTCAGATCGGTCGCGATCCATGGATGAGGGTAATGTGCTCGACCCAGAACCAGCTTCAATAGAAGTAGGGAAACGGCATCTCTTGGATCTGCTAAGGCGTCAGGTTCAAGACTTGGTATATTCCCCGGGATCCATCAGCGCAAAGCAGACCGTACTGGGGGTGCTTGTCCACGGCATACCGATGACTCTTCTTGAGATTGCCTCATTAGCAAAAGGGGATATCCCCGAGATTCGACGTGACCTCAGCGTTCTGAGGCAATTGGGGTTTGTCGAAGTAGACAGAAATTCGAAGGGCGAACTGCTCTATCAGATAAGCCGACCCACGGAGAGCGCACGTGCTGAATGGACTCGGGTATCTATGGCGAAGCTCGCACTGGGCCGATCACGAGTATAGTTAATAAAATTCAATGCGCGAAATGTACGCGACTATGGTCTGATGCTAACGCAGACCTTCCTCTTAAATATAAAATTTTACCATGAGTGGGAGAAAATAAAAAGAGCAGGGGGATTGTATTTAATAGCTAGTTTTGACCATAGGACCTTTAATAGATGGTCACAGACTGTTCATTAAGCTGATCTTCGGAAAAATGCATTAATCTGGTCTTGTCGTCGGTCCTATGTAAAATATCTGGATTTTCCATCACTATACCTAGGGCTTGAATTGCCATCTTAATGTGTATCGGGTCTATGCTCAGTCTTTGATGAGCTAATTCTGGTACTCTTTTGTTTCTTGTTTCAGCTATTAGCAGGGTGGGGCAATCAGGTATATTGTCGGATGGGGGTATACATATTCCATAGGCGGGCTCTACTCGCGTGAAATAGTTTGGAGCTACATTGTCTCGGCTAGAGTCTTGCATAATGCTCACTCCCCAGCCCTCACGCTCTGATATTAGACCAATGTTTTTCTTGAGATAGTCACAATATACATCCGTGTGATGGTTTTTAGGAGACACTATTATGTGTCCTATTGGCTCTCCGTCGGGCGATAGCTTTCGTGAAAATATAACTAAACCAGACGGATGAGGTTCGGTTTCCATTTCTATGTTAAGACGGGTCGATGTAACGTAAAAAGATTCCATATTCATATCGATATTAAATGGTGGGAAATACAGGGCTCGAACCTGTGACCTCACGAATGTGAATCGTGCGCTCTAGCCAACTGAGCTAATCTCCCATAAAATAAAACCTTGGTGCGGATGAAAGGACTTGAACCTTCACGCCGTGAGGCACATGCTCCTAAGGCATGCGTGTCTACCAATTCCACCACATCCGCATAGCTAACTGTCAAAGACGCGCACGGTACTTTCAGGCGCATCTACCCCTCAATTATACACAATCCGTCGCCCTCAAGCAATACACTTTACGCCCCACCTCGACCATGCTATCATGAAATTAACAGAAAAAGGGGGACTATGAATAAGGTTGCGACGTATTTGAATGAACATCTGACGGGTGAAGTGGTGACACATGACGGTGCTTTGGCGGATGCGCAGCGGGACGGGAGCGTGCTGGCGCGGCAGCCGGAGTTGATCGCACGAGTGGCGGACACGAGTGATGTGCGCAAGATCTTGCGGTTTTGTTCGCAGCTGGCGGAGAAGGGTCACGTCTTGCCGGTGTATGCGCGCGGATGCGGCACGGATAGTACGGGTGCGGCGATCGGGCGTGGCATCGCCATCGACATGGCGGCACACATGCATAATGTCGTCGGAATTGATGCTAAGCAGCAGTTGATCCACCTCCAGTCGGGTATTTCTCATAGAGCAGCGCAAGCGGTGCTGTCAACGCACAAGGGTTTGGGTCTGCCGGAAATTTCGTTGACTGGGGAGGACGGCACGATTGGCGGTGCGATTAGTACTGAGGCGGCTGGCATACTGTCCTCGGCGTACGGTCTATTGAGTCAGTCAATTCACCAGATGGAAGTTGTCCTATCAAGCGGCGATATCGTGCAAACTGGTCGGCTATCCAAGCGTGAACTGAGCAAGAAGAAAGGCTTGGCGACGTTTGAGGGCGAATTGTACCGGCAGCTGGATAATTTGATAACCGATAATGAAGCGCTGATCGCTCGGATTGATGCCAGTGCGCCAGAGATGACTGGCTTTTCGAGTATCGCCCGGGTGCGGCAGCGCGACGGCTCGTTTGACCTTACGCCGCTGTTTGTCGGCGCTCAAGGCAGCCTCGGTATCATCGGCGAGCTAATCATGAAAGCTGACTTCATCCATCCAGAATTGACCGTGGTGAGCGCCGCGTATAGTTCAATGAATGCAGCGCAGGCGGCGGTCGACACGGCCCTGCAAGCGGGCGCCTCGACGGTCGAGCTGATCGACGGGCGGCTCTTTTCGCGGGCGGCAGCCCAGGGCAAAAAACTAGCGTGGGCGCCGAAAGAATGCTATCGCGGTGGCGTGGTGGTGGCGCTCTTTCATGCGTTTTCGGACCGCGCGCGCAACAAGGCTGCCAAAAAGTTACTGCGCGCACTTCGCGGTGGTACAGCCGTGCAGGTCGAGCTACGCGACATGGAAATGAAAGAGGCGTTTACGCTACATTCAGTGCTGACCTTGGCAGAGCATCCCGCCGATGAGCACGGTGTCGTGCCGCAGGTATTCTCTGGGATGTGGCTGCCGGGTGTGCAGCTGGACGGCTTTATCAAGTCGATGCGTGCGCTCGAGAAAGAATACGGCGTGGCCATGCCGCTATTTATCGACGCGACGACTGGCATGATCAATAGCTATCCGGTGTTCTCGAGCAAAAAGGTCAGTGATCGCCAACGTATCCTCAAACTCTGCTCGGACATGGTGCGAATCGTGACTAGCCACGAAGGGTCGTTCGCGGGGTTTGGCGGCGAGGGTCGGCTCAAGGCGGCATTTGTCCAACCAACACTGACGCCCGAGGAGCGTGATCTGTATATAAAAATTAAGCACATCTTTGATCCAAAAGGCATCCTCGCGCCAGGCATCAAGACTGCCGTGCCGATGAAGCAACTGGCAGAAGAATTAAATGCTTGGTGTCGGCTGGCGGGCTGAAACGGCTGGGCAAACTCCTTGCGGATGGGCAGCTGGTCGTGTATAATACTCGGTAGTCACGCGGATGTGGCGGAATTGGTAGACGCGCTAGCTTCAGGTGCTAGTGTACGCAAGTACGTGAAGGTTCAAGTCCTTTCATCCGCACCAGGAATTGACGACTACGCTACAAGAAAATCACCCTGGGCTGGGTGATTTTTATTAACGTAAAATTCATATTTCAAAGAAAGGGTTGACAGGCAACCGTAAGTAAAACAGATACTTATCAACCCCGTAGTTAGCTGTGTCAATACTTACCTTGAAGGTACTTGATACGATTGATTTCCTGGACGGTTCGTTCTCGTGCCAGGCTGAGGGCCTGAATGGCCCAGTCAGCGTCGGAATATATCTGGCATATATCCCTACATTGAGGGCTATTAATAAATTTAAGACCCAGCAGGGAGTTTAGCGAGTCAAAGCTGGCCTTTGCCTCTGCCCTAATCTCCAAATGATAGTCCAGGGACTTATCGATTTCGTCGAGACGAGCTTGGCACTCATCACGCCGACGCCTAAGCCTACGGGCTTTGGAGAGGAGGATAATGCTACGGATGATATTCATGCCCTTGTCTTTCTCCTCGCCCTCTGGGTGATAAAGTACTGTTTTTAGTACAAGGCGAGGTTTTACTCCTCTTTGCATATTTTCTATAAAAAGCAATAAAATCTCACCTCGTATTTGATTGCCTGTCAATGAACACTTTCGGACAAGGATTCACTCAACTCGTCAACAAAAGCTGATATATATATCACTTATATGAAAAAATGTCAATGATTTTTGTCAAGTTTTTCTGTTTTTTCATCCCTATTTGCTACAATAACAGAGATGCAAGACACACGAAATGTAGCTGACAAATTCAAAGGTCGCAGCGAGGCGGAGATCATAAGAGAGCTGGACGCCAAGGACCACGGCTTGGTGATTGCTCTGGAGAACACCGAGCGGGATTTTAACATGGGGACGATCGTCAGGAGTGCTAATGCGTTTGGGGTGCGGCAGATTTACGTCATCGGTCGGCGGCAATGGAACAAGCGCGGCGCCATGATGACGGATAAATATTTGCATGTGCAGTATGTCAGTTCGACGGCGGAGTTTGTCGAGCTAATGCGGTCTGAAAACAGAGAAATTATTGCGATTGATAATATCCCTGGCAGTATCAATATGTCGGAGACGGCCTTGCCAAAGTGTGCGGTACTGGTGTTTGGTCAGGAAGGACCGGGAATCTCCGAGGAGATGGCGCAGGCGGCAGACAAAATTGTGGCAATTGAACAGTTTGGCTCGACCCGCTCCATCAATGTCGGCGCGGCAGCCACCGTGGCGATGTATTGCTGGTTGCAGCAGCATGTGCTCGGTTGACCCCCACATGCCGGGTGTTGTTGAAAAATTCGCCCCACTATGCCACAATAAAAGCAACCATGAGCAATTTATCGACCCAAAGTTATAAGGGCGCGCGCGATTATTTCCCGGAGGACAAGCGCCTGCAAAACTATATTTTCAAGGTGTGGCACGCCACGGCGCAGAGTTTTGGGTACGAGGAGTACGGCGCACCCTTGCTCGAGCCGCTGGATATTTACACCGCCAAATCGGGGCAGGAATTAGCGGGCGAGCAGACTTACTTGTTCACTGATCGTGGTGGTCGTCAGGTGGCAATTCGCCCAGAGATGACGCCGTCGATTTCTCGCATGGTGGCCAGTCGGCGCCAGGAACTGGCCATGCCGGCCCGGCTGTATTCTATCGCTAATTTCATGCGCTACGAACGGCCGCAGCGCGGGCGGGAACGCGAGTTTTGGCAATTGAACGCCGACCTGTTTGGTGCGGAGGGGCCGTGGGCGGATGCGGAGATTATCGAGTTTGGCTACCGTAGCATCATGAACTTTGGCGCGCGCGAAGATATGTTTACGGTGCGGGTGAATAATCGCCAGCTGATCAATCAGTTGATGAGTGGGTTTCTCGGCCTTGATGTGATCGGCGCCCAGATGATGACGCGGCTGCTTGATCGCAAGAATAAGATTTCGCCGGAAGCTTTCCGCGAGCAAGCCATCGAGATTTTTGGCTCAGAAGAAGCCAAGGCGGGCCTGCCAAAATTAGCCCAACTAATCAGCATGCGTAGTGTTGATGATCTACCAGAGGAGCTGGCAGATAGCCCGAGTGTCCAGCAGCTTCGCCAGGTGATGACCCTGCTGCGTCAGAAGGGCATCGGTAATGCGATGTTCGACGTGACGCTGATGCGCGGGCTGGATTATTATACCGGTACGGTGTTTGAGTTTTTTGATAATTCGCCGGAGAACAATCGAGCGCTATTCGGCGGCGGGCGCTATGATGGGCTGATCGGACTATTTGGTGTTGAGCCGGTCGCTACGGTCGGCGTGGGGCTCGGTGCGACGACGATGCAGCAGTTCCTTGAGGTGCACGAGTTGCTACCAAAACTAACGACGCACACCGATGTGTACATCATCGCGGTGGACGCGGCATCGCTAGGTGGTGCAGATGCTTTGGCGCGGACGCTGCGGAGCGAGGGGGTGCGGGCCGAGTTAGATTTCAGCGGGCGCAAGTTAGACAAGCAGCTGAAAACCGCGCTCAAAAAGAACATCCCATTCGTGGCGTTTGTCGGTGAAGAAGAGATCGCTTCGGGTGTCTACACGATCAAAAACCTCATCGAGTCAACCGAACAAAAAGTCAGTCTCGAGCGAATGATCAGCGTGGTCAAAGATCGGCGCTACGACGGTGATGACGACGCGGCGTTTGAGATTTAGCGTTACCCCTGTTATAATAGGTAGTCATGAAGACGACTGTAAAGAAACTATCAGATACCAAGGTTTGTTTGACAATTACGCTGGGGGCGGACGAGCTGAATGCGGCTGAGCAGGTGGCGCTGACCAAGATGGCGCGCGACCTCAAGGTGCCGGGATTTCGTAAGGGTAAGGTGCCGGTCAGCGTGGCTGCCAAGCACGTCAATCCAATGGCGCTCCAGGAGCAGGTGCTAGACAACGCGCTGTCCAAGGCGGTCGCCGAGGCCTTTATGAACGAGAAGCTGCAGGCGCTAGAGC
This sequence comes from Candidatus Nanosynbacter lyticus, assembly GCF_030253515.1. Classification (NCBI taxonomy): domain Bacteria; kingdom Bacillati; phylum Minisyncoccota; class Nanosynbacteria; order Nanosynbacterales; family Nanosynbacteraceae; genus Nanosynbacter; species Nanosynbacter lyticus. Next base: position 449,703 of record NZ_CP124549.1, on the reverse strand, counting down.
GGCCGAGCGTTGAGGTCAAGAAATTTGTCCCCAATCAAGAAGTCGAGTTCACCGCCGAGGCGACCGTTGTGCCGCCGGTCAAATTAGGTGATTACAAAAAGCTCAAGGCCAAGCCTCAGGCCGTCAAGGTTGATGCCAAGGACGTCGACGAAATCATCGAGCGAATGCAGCAGAATTTTGTCGATAAAGCCGAGGTCAAGCGTGCGGCTCAAGAAGGTGATGAGGCGATCATCGACTTTGTCGGCAAGAAAGACGGCGTGGCGTTTGACGGCGGTTCGGCCAAGGACTTTGCCCTGAAGCTGGGTGGCGGTCAGTTTATCCCCGGCTTTGAAGAGGGTGTGGTTGGCCACAAGGCCGGCGAGACATTTGATCTTGACCTCGAATTTCCAAAGGATTACCATGCTGAAAATCTGGCCGGCGCCAAGGTGATGTTTAGTGTGACGCTGCACAAAGTAAATGAGCTGAAGTTACCGGAACTCAATGATGAATTTGCCGCCAAGTGTGGCCCATTCACCGATGTCAAAGAGCTCAAGGCCGACATCAAGCGCGAGATTACCACGCAAAAAGAGCGCGAGGCCAAGGAAAAGCTCAAGGATGAGCTGGTGGCAGAACTAGCGGATAGCTCCAAGGTGGCGCTGCCAGAGCTGTTGATCGACGATCAGCTGCAGTCAATTGAACAAGATCTGATGCAAAATTTGTCATATCGTGGCCTGACAATGGACTCGTATCTAAAGACGCAAGGTTTCAAAGATAAAGCCGATTGGCAGAAAAAAGAGGCTCGCCCGGCGGCTGAAAAGCGGGTCAAGGCTGGCTTGGTGCTGGCTGAGCTATCAAAGGAGCTGGGTGTGGAGGTTAGCCGTGAGGAGCTTGATAGGCAAATTTCCACCTTCAAGCAGCAATACGGTAAGGACGCCAAGCTGGCCGCGCGATTTGATGATCCAAACGTCCACCGTGACATCGCCAATCGGATGATCACCGACAAGACGATCGACAAGCTGGTTGAGCTGAATAGTAAATAGCGACGACATAGCAATAAAATAATCTGAAGCAGGGGATGGCAAAAGGGCCGCCCCTGTTTTATTGACAAACCTACAATTAGCTGGTATAATGGCAAAATATGTGTGAATCCTCAAAGTCTGAGCGTCCAGAGTTGGAGTCTGGGCATTTCCAAGAGACAGACGGGAGCGGCAAGAAGGTTAGCCGTCGCAGTTTTTTGGGAGGTATGGCGCTTGGTGCTGGATGCTTGGGCGCTGGAACTCTTATCGGTGAGGCTATAAAAAATCTAGGATCAGAACAAGGTCAAAATATACCGATACAGCGCAATAATGAGCGAAAAGCTCCGCCGCTGGGCTCGCTAAGTGTTGTCGTCGTGCAATTATTGCCAGAAAACGCCGAGCCGCATCAAGGCATTGAAAAAATTAGTTCTGGGGTACGAGATGCTCTTGGGCGTATCGCGCTAACGACTAGCCATCTATACCTTAATGTGCGGTTCACCCGGGATGGTCACTCGCCTGATACAACACGAATAACTGAGGATGGTAAACAACCTGCCTATGGTCAGCGTCTGCTTCAAGCGATTGGTCAGGCCCATGCTCGTAAAACGAGAAGTAATATGGCTATAGTTATCGTCGATTCTGCTGATACAGACAAGGACTACTACGCTGGTCTAACCGTGTATGATGACAAACAGCCTCCAGTCGCACTTGTGCGTGACTTGGGTGGCGTGTCCATTGGTACGATTGCACACGAATTAGGACATATGCTCGCTCCAGAGGGCGGCGAGCGCGGTCTTGGTCATGCCTGGGCCCTGCAGCCATGGGGTGACGAGAAGGAAAAAGATTGGCGCCATAGTCTCCACGTTGCTCCTATTCAGGAGATTATCGCCGCGGGGTATAGTCTGGAGAAAGATGACAGCGGAAAACCAAACCCCTATGCTTCACGATATAGCGTCATGGGAAATAGTGCATTATTTGATTCCATGGTAGATCCAACGATACCGATGTTCTCTTCCCCTGAGCTTGCCTTTCTCGATCCAACGCTGTCAATTCGCCATATCACAATGCCGTCGATGGGCACAGGCCAGATACCCATTAGCTACGGCGGGCCTGACCGAGCCGGTATTACTATAGACATCCCAGAGGATCATATACTACGCCAAATAGCTCCGAATGCAGATACACTTTTCATTGGCCCAATAGTCCGCTCAAAACAGTGGAGTAACCCTATTGACCGGATGGGTGTCTTTGCGACATGGTCAGGAGGGCGTGATAGCGCCATATTAAATCCAAGTATATGGGATGAGAGTATTAAATATGGCGAGAATAGCTTTGAACACGTTGCGTATATTGATGAACAGCTCGGTATATTGGTCGCCGCTGGACAGCAATCGGGCCAGGTCTACGTCCGCTTAGTGCCGCTCCATACAGAGGAGGCTCAGGAGCTAATACGTGCGGGGCAAGAGCGGTTGATAAAAAGTCTCAATATATAGATTAACGGGCCATCCTTTACAGTAGCAAGCTCGGCTTATATAATGTTGTGTATGCAGAAAACAACATCGTATCTCATCCCCACCGTCATCGAAAAGTCAGCCGACGGCGAGCGGGCGTTTGATATTTATTCGCGGCTGCTCAATGAGCGGATTATTTTCCTCGGCGAGGAGGTTAACGAACATACCGCTAACAGCGTGGTGGCGCAGCTGCTACATCTGGCGTACGTTGACCCGCAGGCGGACATCTCGCTCTATATCAATAGCCCGGGCGGCAGCGTGTATGATGGCATGGCGATCTACGATACCATGAATTTTATCAAGCCGGACGTGGCGACCTATGGTATTGGCTTGCAGGCCAGCATGGGTGCGTTTCTGCTCAGCTCGGGTGCCAAAGGCAAGCGGTTTTGTCTGCCACACGCCAAGGTGATGATCCATCAGCCGTCAAGCGGCACGCGCGGCAAGGTGACCGACATGGAAATTGACCTAAAGGAAACGCTGGAAGTGAAGGAGATGCTTGCCAAAATCATGGCCAAAAACACCGGCCAGAAGCTCTCTAAGGTCAAGGCCGACATGGAACGCGACTACTGGATGAGCCCTCAGGAGGCGGTGCAGTATGGGCTGGTGGATAAGGTGCTGAGCAAGCTGGCGTAGGCCGCAAGAAGTCTCGTGCTCGCGAGCCGTAAATACATTGAACACGGCCGTGACGTTGTTAAAACTACCTTGTGGTTACGATGGAATCTTGCCATAATTAAGGAGAGGCAAGGAGGGAAGTATGAGGCAATATTTAGACGCCCTGCGGCATGTCCGTGATAATGGCGTGAAAAAAGGCGATCGCACCGGCACGGGCATGACGGAAGTGTTTGGCGTGCAAACGCGGTATGATTTGGCGAACAGGTTTCCGGCTATGACTACCAAGAAGTTATATTTCAATAGTGTGGCACATGAACTGCTGTGGTTTCTTAAAGGCACTGGTAACATTGAATACTTGGCACAAAATGGCGTGCATATCTGGGACGAGTGGCCGTATAAGAATTATCTGGAAAAAACTGGCCAGGATATTCCAGAAATTAATGGCGAGGAGTGGCGTGCTGGCATGAAAGAGTTTATCGGTAAAATCGCGACCGATCACGCCTTTGCCGAGGAATGGGGTGATTTGGGGCCAGTCTACGGTGTGCAGTGGCGGAAATGGCCTGATGGTAAAGGTGGGGCGATTGATCAAATCCAAAACGCCATCGACATGATAAAACATAATCCGACGTCGCGACGTAATATTGTTAGTGCTTGGAATGTGGCGGAAATTGATGATATCGCTCGAGCTGGTGGACTGCCGCCATGCCACACTATGTTCCAGTTCAATGTTCGCCCGGGTGAAAATGGCGAGAAAGATAAGCTGGATTTAGCACTGACCCAGCGTTCGGCGGACATGTTTCTCGGCGTGCCGTTTAATATCGCCAGCTACTCCCTGCTGCTGTCGATGATAGCCCAGGTGACAGATAAACAACCAGGTGAATTTGTCCATATCTTGAATAGTGCGCATATTTATAATAATCACCGCACGCAGGTTGACGAGCAACTGTCGCGCCAGCCGCTGCCGCTACCGAAACTGTGGCTGAATCCTGACATTAAGAACATTGACAATTTCACCATTGACGATATTCGCCTGGAAGGTTACGAACATCATCCACCGATCAAGGCGCCGATTGCGGTGTAGTGTGTTCGGACAATTTGTTGGCGCACTAAATTATCCAAAGGTGTTCGGAGTTGATCCCAGCTAAATTATTCTACGATACGTCACAAAATCAAAGTCGTACTTGTTCTCGGTGTCCGCGGGATGATGGACGCGGCTCACTTCCTGCCAGGCGGTCATGTCAAGCTCTGGAAAAAAGGTGTCGGCGTCTGGGAATGACGCGTCGACCTCGGTGGCGTAAATAGTGTCAATCTCTGGTGTGTTCAGCGCCTCGCCATACACCCGCGCCCCACCGATGATGAAGGTTTTGTAACGAGCTAGTGCCAGGGCACTTTCCAGGTTTACCGCAGTCAGCACGCCCTTAACACCCGTTGGCCGCGAGGAAATGACAATGTTTTCACGCTCTGGTAACGGACGGCAACCGATCGACTCGAAGGTTTTTCGGCCCATGATGACGTCGCTACCTTTGGTCAGCCGCTTGAAATGTGCCAGATCCGCCGGTAAGCTCCGCCTCCACGGCAAATCACCACCCTGACCGATGGCGCGGTTGGTATCATAGGCAACGATGATGGCTTTCTCCATACCCCCCAGTCTAGCATGATGTAAAATTTACGAAAAGCTTGCCCGAGCGGGTAAATATTGTCATAATAGAATCACTCGGGGGAGTGAGGTAAGATAAACAAGAGGAGGCGCGGCATGAGCGTGTATTCAAACCGGGAAATTTTGGCAGCGATCGAGGAAGGAACGATCGTCTGTACGCCGTTTGATCCGGACAATGTGTCAGAAGCTAGCCTGGACTTTACGCTGGGGCATTATTTTTATAAACAGGAATTTGACGATCAGTCAAGTGTTTATAATCCATTTGACGAAGCGGAAGTGGCGCGGTATTTCAAGGGGCCGCTGATGGCGATACCGCACGCCGAGTGGTGCGAACATAACGGCTTTAGGCGGTTTCGTAATATTCCGGATGAGCATCCGATCATTGTGCTGCGTCCTGGTGAACGGATCTTGGCGCACACCCACGAGTTCGTGGGCATTCGGGCGCACGGCGGCGCGGCTGAGGTGAAAAGCCGCAGCTCGTGGGGTCGTAACGGCGTGGCGGTGTGTTTTGATGCGGGCTGGATCGATCCGGGCTATATCAATCGGATTACGCTCGAGATTTACAATTTGAACAAGCACGAAAGCGTGGTACTGCCAGTTGGCGAGCGCATCGGGCAATTAATTTTTCACCAGACTGGGCCGGTGGATGGCGGTTACGCTGACGGGCGTGGCGGTATCAGCGGCAAGTACCAGCACACCGACGACCTCACCGAGCTTATCCGTAGTTGGCGGCCGGAAACGATGCTGCCGCGGGCGTTCAAGGATCGGCGTCATGCTCCGGCGATTATTAACGGCCTAGGCGAGGGTATCAAATGAGCCGTCCCGGTCGATACATCGTCATCGAAGGCAACGACGGTACGGGCAAGTCAACCCAAGTAGCCATGCTGGCGGATTATTTCCGGGCGCGTGGCCGCGTCGTGTGCGTGGTCGAAGAGCCAGGCAGCGACGATCCAGAAAAGTCGACGCCGGTAGCCAATGAACTGAGGCGTATTGTCAAAAATGGCAATCTGGTGCGCTCTAGCGAAATTAATGTAGCGTTGTTCTCAGCGGCGCGGCGCGAGTTGTGGCGCGAAAAGATTCAGCCAGCCCTACAGCGCGGCGAGATCGTTCTGAGTGCGCGTAATTACATCTCAACACTGGCTTATCAGGGCTATGGCGACGGGCTAGATGCGGAGGAGATTATGCGGATGACAAAGCTATTTACCGACGAGCGATACCTGCAGCCGGATGCGATGGTGGTCTTGACGCTCAGCGACACCCAGCGCCAGCAGCGCATCGCGGAGCGCGGGCACATCGCTCAGCCTGATACATTTGAGTCACGTGAGCAGTCGTTCCAGGACAGGGTTAACCACGCCTATGAAGCCATCGCTGCCGAGCGAAATATCCCAGTATTGTCAGCTGCCGGAGCCCCAGAGGAAGTGCACGCGCGGATCCTTGACAGCATTGCTCGATATTTGTAGTATATTTCATAAATAGGAGAGGATATGATTGAGACAGTTCGATTAAGTGGTGGTGATATTACTGATTCATTGTGTGATGATCTGCGCTGCTTGTGGGTTGAGTCTCTCGTACATGTGAAGCCAGATATCAGCGCTTCCGAGATAAGACGATTGTATCAATCTGAACAGTTTACGCCCGAAGTACTTCGGAGGCAAGCCGATCTTGTCGAGGGTGGTATTTATGTTGCGCTCGCAGATGCATCAATCAAGGCGGCAGTAAGTGTAGGTCGAACCGATGCCTTAGGCTTGGCCTCAGATATTCCGGATGTACAGGATAATAATCTGATATATCTCGAGCGGTATGGGGCTAGAAATATGAAACGCTGGGATCTGTTTCGGGGACTGGTAAATGCGGTACTTAATCATGAGACTGGGCCAAATAATCGGCCAACATATCTTGGTATGTATATTGACGAGCGGGCTCTACTACTACCGGGTCACGTCAAAGATATTAATCCGCAAAATCACCAAGTTAGCCGTATTGTCAAACGTGACTCGGTTGGCGGTGTCGCTGGTAATTATCGACTACATACGGCGCAACTTCAAACCGATGGAAGCTGGGAATGGTTAGCGACGATCACTGACGGTGAGCGTGCGGCTAGATTACTGGGTGAAGTGTGCCTTCGTTTAGAACTAGCCGCTGCTTAACGATAGTCAATTTTTCAATTATTTTTCTCTTGCAATTCGTCGTCCTATGCGTCATAATGTGTCACAGTGAAGTAGTGTAGTTTTAGCGAGGGGCGAGCTTGATGGGCGGGCAAACCTCGGGCTCGTGCTGAGACTAAGAGATCTTCCGGCCGTGATCACCAATTATAATCAATGCGAGGAGTAACGCCTGTGGCTCAACAGACCACTCGTGGCGCGCGCGTCTTTTTCACTGGGACAGACAGTGCGATCGCCATGCCAAATCTCATCGCTCACCAAGAGGACTCGTGGCGCTGGTTCGTCGAGGATGGTTTGAGCGAAATCTTTTCAGAAATTAACCCAATTGACGACTACACTGGTCAGAAGTTGGCGCTGCGGTTCGGCAGTTATCATTTTGACGAGCCAAAGACCACTGATCAGTTCGCCAAGGAAAACAATTTGACGTTTGAAGCGCCGCTGCATGCAACTGTTGAACTCACCAACAAAGTGACGGGTGAAGTCAAAGAGCAGGAAATCTACCTCGGCGATTATCCATGGATGACCGAGCGCGGTACCTTTATCATCAACGGTACCGAGCGCGTGGTGGTTAGCCAGTTGATCCGCTCGGCTGGTGTGTTCTTTACGGCTGATACCGTGGCTGGCCGCAATTACTACGGTGCCAAGATGATCCCAGGCCGCGGCGCATGGCTGGAATTTGAAACGGCGACTAATGGCACGATTTATGTCAAGATTGACCGTCGTCGCAAATTGCCGGTGACGACTTTGCTGCGGGCTTTGGGCCATCCAAAAACATCAGAAATTCGTGAATTATTTGCTGACATTGACACGGGCGAGACCAGCTACATTCAGGAAACGCTTGAAAAAGATACCGCGCGTGGCGCTAATGAAGCGCTGATCGAAGTCTATCGTCGCCTGCGGCCGGGCGATCTGGCGACAGTTGATAATGCGCGCCAGATGATCGAGCGAATGTTCTTTGATTTCAAGCGCTTTGATTATTCTCGGGTCGGCCGGTACAAGATGGACCAGCGCCTGGGCCTCGACGTTGCCAACACTGCTGAAAACCGTATTTTCCAGATGAGCGACCTGGTGGCCATCATCCGCGAGATCATTCGCCTCAACAATACCCAAGAGCCAGCTGATGATATTGATGCGCTGAGTAATCGCCGCGTCAAGCTGGTCGGCGAGCTGATTGCCCGTCAGTTCCGCGTCGGTATGCTCAGGATGCAGCGCAACGCCATGGACCGGATGAGCGTGGCTGATATGGAGAACATTACGCCGAGCCAGTTGATCAATGCGCGGCCGGTGGTGGCAGCAGTGCGCGAGTTCTTTACCAGTTCGCAGCTGAGTCAGCTCCTTGATGAGGTCAATCCACTGTCCGAACTCAGCCATAAGCGCCGATTGAGTTCGATGGGCCCCGGTGGTTTGAGCCGCGAGCGCGCTGGTTTTGACGTTCGCGACGCTCACCCAACGCACTATGGTCGTATCTGTTCGGTGGAAACACCAGAAGGTGCCAACGTTGGCTTGGTGCTAAACCTCGCGACCTACGCGCGGGTGAATGAATATGGCTTTATCGAGACGCCGTACCTGCGCGTCACCGATGGTCGGGTGACGGATGAAGTGGTCTATCTGGATGCTGCCCAGGAAGCCAGCGAAGTCATCGCCGACGCCGGAGCACGCTTGAATGACGACAAGTCGTTCACCGACAGCCGTGTCAGCGCCCGTAAATTCCTCCAGCCAGGTCAGGTTGACGTCGAAGAAGTTACCTTTATGGACGCTGCTCACAAGCAGATCCTCGGCTCGACGGCGGCGCTGGTGCCGTTTATCGAAAAAACCCGTGTTGACCGCGCCTTGACCGGCTCAAACATGCAGCGTCAAGCAGTGCCGCTGCTCACGCCAGAGCCAGCGGTTGTCGGTACCGGTATCGAGCAGGCGGTGGCCGAGAATAGCGGCCACTTGATCCAGGCCGAGGCTGATGGCGAAGTGGTGCGGGCTGATGCTGATGAAATTCATGTCAAGTATGCTGATGGCGTCAAGGTCTACGCACTGCGACACTTCGTCAAGAACAATGACGATCGCTGCTACAACCAAAAGGTTCGGGTAGCCCGTGGCGATAGGGTCAAGCAGGGCGACATCCTCGTCGAGGGTGCGTCGATTGCCGAGGGCGAGATCGCGCTGGGACGAAACCTGACGGTGGCCTTTATGCCGTGGGGCGGTTACAACATGGAGGACGCGATTATCCTCAGCCGCCGCTTGGTGGAGGACGACCGCCTGACCAGTATCAACATCAAGGATTATAACGTTGAGGTTCGCGAGACCAAGCTCGGCCCAGAGATCGTCACCCGCGACATTCCGAATGTGTCAGAAGACAGTCTGCGCCACCTCGACGAAAACGGTATCGTGCAAATCGGTTCTGAGGTCAAGGCTGGTGACGTCTTGGTTGGTAAGATTACGCCGAAAGGTGAGCAGGAACTCAGCTCTGAGGAGCGCCTGCTACGCGCTATCTTTGGTGAAAAAGCCAAGGATGTCCGCGACACCTCGCAGCGGATGAATAATGCTGGCGGCGGCAAGGTCGTCGGTGTCAAGATCTTTAGCCGCGAGAATGGCCACGAGCTCAAGGCTGGCGTGTTGATGCAAATCCAGATCTTTGTGGCGCAGATGCGCAAGATCGGTGTCGGTGACAAGATGGCCGGCCGCTTCGGTAACAAGGGTGTGGTTGCGCGGGTACTGCCAGTCGAGGATATGCCATTCATGGAGGACGGTACGCCAGTTGACGTGATCTTGAACCCACTGGGTGTGCCAAGCCGCATGAACCTCGGTCAGCTGTTTGAGACGCACCTCGGTATGGCGGCACGAGCACTAGGCTACCGTGTGGCGACGCCGTCGTTTGATGGTGTGCCGTCAGCCACGATTTCTGATGAATTAGAAAAAGCAGGACTGGCGCGCGATGGTAAGAGCCAACTGTTCGATGGCCGCACCGGTGAAGCCTTTGAGGAGCGCACCACAGTCGGCGTCATGCACATGATTAAGCTACACCACATGGTCTCTGATAAGATCCACGCCCGCTCAACTGGTCCATACACCATGGTTACTCAGCAGCCGCTCGGTGGTAAAGCGCAGAACGGTGGTCAGCGCTTCGGTGAGATGGAGGTCTGGGCACTGGAAGCCTACGGCGCTGCGGCAACCTTGCAGGAAATGCTAACCATCAAGTCTGACGACGTCTATGGCCGGGCTAAGGCCTACGAGTCGATCATCAAGGACGAGCCAATCGTCGGGCCGAAACTGCCAGAATCCTTCAACGTGCTCGTCAAGGAGCTGCAGGGATTGGGCCTTCGGGTTGATCTGCTTGATGAGGGTGGCGTGGTTGACGCTGAGCATGTCATTGCTTCAAGTGGCCCAGCCGACAAGACCGTACCACAAACTGTCAGCGACGACGATGATGGCGATGATCAAGTTTACCTAGACGAATCAGACGACATCGGCGACATCGAGGCCGGTATGAGCGTACAAGATATTGACGAAGTAGAAGAAATAAAGGAGGAGGCGTAAGATGGCGCAATATTCATTTAACGCGACCGGAATTAGCGATTTTGATGCGGTGCGCCTAGCGGTGGCCAGCGCCGAGGACATCCTGAAGTGGAGTCACGGCGAGGTTCTCAAGCCAGAGACGATCAACTATCGCACCCAAAAGCCAGAGCGCGACGGCTTGTTCTGCGAGCGAATCTTTGGTCCGGTCAAGGACATCAATCCACACGACTCAAAGCTAAAAGGTGTTCGTTCACGCGAAGCTGCGGTTGATAAGAATGGTGAACTCGTCACCAAGTCAATCGTCCGCCGCGAGCGCATGGGCCACATTCAATTGGCCGCACCAGTAGCGCACATTTGGTTTATGCGCGGCACGCCGAGCGCCATGAGCTTGCTACTGGGGATGACGGTGCGTAATATCGAGCGGATCGCTTACTTTGCAACCTATGTCATTCTCAAGGTTGACGAGGCCACGCGCGACCAGTATCTGGCGGATCTGGAGGCCGAGACTGAGGCCGGTCGGATGGCGATCAAGATGCGTTACGAGCAGCTCGCCGAGGCTGACGGTGCTGATATCAAGCAGCTGGCGAAGGAACAGAGCCGCGAGGTTGACGAGCTTAACGACAAGTACACGACGAAGAAAACGCAGCTTGAGGGCCTCGTCAAGGGCGCGCTGATCTCGGAGACGGATTATCGTAACTTGCCAGAAGAGTACGACGAGCTGATCGAGGTCGGCATGGGTGCCAGTGCGCTCAAGGCATTGCTGGATGAAATTGATCTGTCAGAACTGATCGCCCAGCTGAGCGAGGAAGCCGAACACGCCAAGGGTCAGCGCGAGAAGAAACTGCTCAAGCGCCTGAAGATGCTCGAGAGCATGCAGGCTGCTGGCATCAAGCCATCTAGCCTCTGCCTGACGGTACTGCCAGTCATCCCACCAGACTTACGTCCAATGGTCGCCCTCAGTGGTGGTCGGTTTGCCACCTCTGACCTGAACGACTTGTATCGCCGCATCATCAACCGCAACAATCGCCTGAAGAAGCTGGTCGAGCTCAATGCGCCAGAAGTGATTCAGCGCAATGAACGACGCATGCTGCAAGAGGCTGTCGATGCCCTGATCGACAACGCAGCAGCGCGCGGTGGTCGGGCAGTCAGCTCGACTGGCAGCCGTCGTCGCCTCAAGTCAATTAGCGATATGCTCAAAGGCAAGCAAGGCCGCTTCCGCCAGAACCTGCTCGGTAAGCGCGTCGATTACTCTGGTCGCTCGGTCATCGTCGTTGGTCCAAAATTAAAGATCAATCAGTGCGGCCTGCCAAAACAAATGGCGCTTGAACTATTCAAGCCGTTTGTCATCAGCTGGCTGATCAAGGGCGAATTTGCCCACAACATTCGCTCGGCGACTCGCTTGATCGAGTCGGGTGAAGCGGTTGTGTGGGATGCGCTGGACGAGGCGATCAAGGGCAAGTACGTGTTGCTCAACCGCGCGCCGAGCTTGCACCGCCTGTCAATTCAGTCCTTCCAGCCAGTCCTCGTCGAAGGTAAAGCAATTCAGCTGCACCCGCTAGTCTGTGCCGGCTTTAACGCTGACTTTGACGGTGACCAGATGGCTGTCCACCTGCCGCTTTCCAAGGAAGCGCAGGCCGAGGCACGCGAGCTGATGAGCGCTACTAACAACCTATTGAAGCCTGCCGACGGTGCGCCAGTGCTGCACATCTCGCAGGACATCGTGCTCGGTAACTACTACCTGACGTATGACAAGCCGCAGGCACAGACTGACCACATCAAGGCGTTCAGCTCGGTCTACGAGGCAGAACTGGCGTACGACAAGGGCGATATTCAACTGCAAACGCCAATTCGCATCTATGCCAAGGGTAAATTGCGCCAGACAACCTTGGGCCGAGTCTTCTTTAACGAGATTTTGCCAGAGGACTTCCCATATGACAACAACGTTCAGACGAAGAAGCAGCTGAAGAAAGTATTGGCGCAGATCTTCAACAAGTATGGCGCCGAGGAAACTGCCAAGATTGCCGACCGCATGAAGGGTCAGGCCTTCCGCTTTGCCACAACTGCGGCCGTGTCAACCGGTATGACCGACTACGTGCACTTTGACGAAATCGCTGAGTTCGTGGCCGAGGGCGACGCCAAGGCGGCCTTGATTTCCGAGCAATTCGACCAAGGTTTGATCACCGAGGACGAGCGCTACAACTTGACGGTGAATGCCTGGCGGAATGTGGACAATAAGATTACAGCCTTCCTCCAGGATCAGCTGGCACACATGGACACCAGTATCTCGATGATGGTCAACTCTGGTGCTCGTGGTGACATCTCGAACGTCAAGCTCGCCAGTGCCATGATCGGTATCCAGGTTGACGCGGCTAACCGCGAGATCGAGCTGCCAATCCGTAGCTCATACACCGGTGGTCTGTCCAGCCTTGAGGCCTTCGTGGCGACACGTGGTGCGCGTAAGGGTCTGATCGACACCGCGCTGAAGACCGCTGACTCAGGTTACCTGACTCGTCGTTTGGTCGACGTGGCACAGGACGTCTTTACCGTTGAGGACGCCGAGGGCGACGACGAAGGTTACGCAATCTACCGTTCAGAAACCGAGGAAACGATGATCGACTTCTCGAACCGCTTGGCTGGTCGGTATGCTGCCGAGACGATTCCGGGTCACGTCAACAAGGACGAATTGATCACTCGTGAAATCGCTGACTCAATTGATGACGATGAAAGCGTCCAGAGCGTCAAAATTCAATCAGTCTTGTCAACCAACAACCTTAACGGCATTCCGCAGCGCAGCTACGGCGTTGACATGTCAACTGGTAAACTGGTCGGTAATCATCAGCCAGTCGGTGTCATCGCTGCTCAATCAGTCGGTGAGCCAGGTACTCAGTTGACCTTGCGCACCTTCCACAACTCCGGTGTAGCCGGTGGTGACATCACTCAGGGTCTGCCGCGTGTTGAAGAATTGTTCGAGGCGCGCACACCAAAGGGCCAGGCGTTTGTTACGGAAATTGCCGGGTTAGTTGACGTTTGGGAAGATGGCAAGAAGTACATCGTCCAAGTTACTCCAGAATCAGGCAAGGTTGAGCGCTTGCCGCTGGACGGTCGAACCATCATGGTCAAGGCCGGTTCAAGCGTCAAGGCTGGCGACGTGCTGGCAACTGGCGAAGGCGACACCCGCCCACTCATCGCGCCATTTGATGGTGTGGTTGAGGCAGCAGAAGACACCTTGGTGATCGCTGCTGAAGCTGGCGCACCGGCTCGCTACGAGATTCCTGGCAACATGCAATTGGTCGTCAAGGCTAACGACGTTGTCGAGGCTGGTGATCGCTTGACGGCTGGTTCATTGAACCTACACGACTTGATGCGCCTGAAGGGCGTCGAGGCGACTCAGCGCTACATCATCAACGAAGTGCTGCGCATTTACGCCGCTCAGGGTCAAGACGTGGCCGACAAGCACCTGGAGATCATCGTTCGCCAGATGTTCAGCCGCGTCCAGATCGAAGATGCTGGCGACAGCGACTTTGTGACGGGCGATATCGTCTCTAAGGCTGCAGTGGTGAACACCAACAAGCAACTAGCCGCTGAGGGCAAAAACCTCATCAGCTATACCCAATTGCTGCTCGGTATCACCAAGGTGTCCATCTGGAGCGATTCGTGGCTATCTGCTGCGTCCTTCCAGGACACCACTCGCGTGCTGATCAACGCTGCTGTCTCAGGCCGCGCTGACCACTTGCATGGCCTCAAGGAAAACGTCATCATCGGCCGCAAGATCCCAGTGGGAACGGGCGCTGTCGAAGAGACGGAAACCGACGAGCCAAGTGAGGACGAGTTCGCAGACAACCAGGAAGAGGAATTAGCTGTAGCCGTATAAGCCAACCAGCTTCTTTTCTCAGAAACCGCTCCGATGGATACGGGGCGGTTTTTCTATAGCAATTGCACGCAGTCTATGCTATAATCTCCCCAGAGTTTCCTCTTTTCGGGGCGCGCGGTGGTTTGAATGTGTACAGGCTGCACGCTCGGCAGAAAAGGTATAGACACGGGGCGGAGTTGCTGAATCCAAGCCGTAGGCGCTAAGAGAAGCTGGTTTTTGCGTGTGAAATCGCGCGCCAGCCCGCTAGAGCCACTAGGCGAAATCGCCATCATTAGTAAATCAACCAAGGAGAAATTGGATGCCAACAATCAACCAATTGGTGCGCAAACCGCGCCAAACGGCTAAGAAAAAGTCCAAGTCGCCAGCACTGGGTCGCATTCACAACGCCCTGAAAACGCGTTACTACGACCAGAATGCACCGCTCAAGCGTGGTGTGTGTGTGCGTGTGACGACCAAGACACCAAAGAAACCAAACTCAGCGCTGCGTAAAGTTGCCCGTGTGAAGCTGAACAACGGCTACGAAGTTTGGGCCTACATCGGTGGTGAAGGCCACAACTTGCAGGAGCACGCTGTGGTCTTGATCCGCGGTGGTCGTGTGCCTGATCTTCCGGGTGTGCGTTACCACATCGTCCGTGGTGCGTTGGACCTCCAGGGTGTCAACAACCGCAAGCGGGGCCGTTCGAAGTACGGTACCAAGAAAGGGGATAAGTAATCATGCCTCGTAAAGTTACCAAGAAACTACAACGCCAATTGCAACCTGACCGCCGCTACCAAAGCGTGCTGGTGCAGCGTTTGATTAACAAGTCAATGCTCGACGGCAAAAAATTGGCGGCTGAGCGTGCCGTGTATGCCGCTCTAGAAGCAGCCGCAAAGAAGTTGGATTCTGAAGACCCCCTTGCTGTCTTTGAGCGAGCTCTCAAGAATGTCAGCCCAAACTTTGAGGTGAAGAGCCGCCGTGTCGGTGGTGCGAACTACCAGATTCCGTTCCCAGTTCAGGGACACCGGCAGCTACACTACGCGTTTAGCTGGCTAGTACAATCAGCTCGTGCTCGTAGTGGGATGCCATATTCACAGCGTTTGGCGCTAGAGATTGTTGACGCCTACAACGAAGCTGGTGCTGCCTTCAAGAAGAAGGAAGATACCCACAAGATGGCTGAGGCTAACCGTGCCTTTGCCCACTTTGCTCGCGGCTAATTGCCAAGGAAATGCGAACTCAGAAATCGCTCTGAAAAACGGGCGATTTTTGTTATAATGAGGAAAACGAGGAGGGGTAAATGGCAAGTTTTTCATTTGATATTGTGTCAGAAATTGACAAAGCCGAGCTGAATAATGTTTTCATGCAGGCGGAAAAAGAGATCCAAGGGCGGTACGATTTTAAGGGGACGAGCGCTAGGATTGACTGGCTGGATGATAAAAAAGGATTCAAGTTCACTGGTGATAACGACTGGCAGGTTGATGCGGTGCTGGACATTGTGCGCAAGAAACTGGCGGCTCGGGGTCAGTCGAGCAAAGTCCTCGATCTCACCAAAGAAAAGGTCACCTCAAACCTCAAAACCACCTGGGAAATTCCTTTCAAGCAAGGCCTCGACCAGCCGACCGCCAAGCGCATTGCTGCCGACATTCGCGCTGCGGCGCCCAAAGCCAAGCCGCAAATCCAAGGCGACCTCGTCCGTGTTACCTCTGCCTCGAAAGATGAATTACAGAAAGTCATTAGCCTGATGCGTGAAAATGATTATGACACGCCGCTGCAGTGCGTGAATTATCGCTAAGAGCTTTATGGTTATGGTTGCGTCAGTCGGCTTTTACGCCGTATGATTAAGAGATGACGACTGAGTCTACCCCATCTGCCACCCCGCTGCCCGAGAACCTTGCGTTACTTGATAAGGCTGTTTTCAATCAGCAAGTCGCCACTGTCCTCCGCCTGGCTCGAGAACGAATGGCCGACGTTCGAAAGCTCAATCCTCATCAGTATCTAGAAGCCACTGTGCGGATTAACCAAGAACTATTTGCCGGGCTTATCGGTCAGCTGATGGCGGTAAGCGGATGGGTGCAACAACATACCAAAAACGGAGAAGAATACGTATATATTGAAGATCATAAACTCCAGTGCGCCGGTTGCCTGATTGTCGCGAACAAGTCTGATCCAGAAATCGCACTTGGTGGTCTTGGCGTAACACCAGAGGGCACCACGGCCCAGTATGTCGTTCCGCTGGATGTCCTTATCCAGTTTCCGCAGCTGATGGATATTGAACAGGCCAAGGCTATTTTACAGCTGTACACGCCTGAAGTCCTTGATTATTTGAATAATATACGACTAGTTGATCCAAACAATAACTGTATCGACTCAGCTCGGATGATCAGGGAGCTAGCAGATGTTCCGATTGATGAAATTCCTTTTGGGCGATTGTCAAATAGAGACCTCAATCGAGTGATTAAGGCGATAAACATTCACTGCAAGGTACTGGCTTCACTTGATCCGTATATGCCATACGATATTATGTATAAGGGCCTCGCGCTTCATAATAGGGAATGGGTTGAATTGAATACGGCGGGTGCGATGTATGTGCAATCTGTCTCCGTGGAAACCCTCGCCACCACGAGAGTCTGTGATTCTCTAGTGATGATGGTGCGTGCAACGCTCCTTGGTCGGTCTGATGCTCAAAACAAAGATTATTTACTCATGGCCAAGGGTATACAACAAATCCAATCAGGTCGTAGCCAAATTCCGCGCTAAGACAGGGCTCATTCACAAAACGCCAATCGTCTGCTATAATACAGCTCAAGCGTAGTTTTTTGGTGCGTCAAAATAGCTCCGGAGAATCTCGAACAATAACTATTTTTAACAAAGGAAAGACAAATGGCAGCAAACGTTCCATTACAAAACTTTAGAAATATTGGTATCATTGCTCACATTGACGCCGGTAAAACGACGACCACTGAGGGCATCTTGTACCGCACTGGCTTGACGCATAAGATTGGTGTAGTTAAGGGTGACGGCGACGGTGCGACCACCGACTGGATGGCGCAGGAAAAGGAGCGGGGCATTACCATTACCTCGGCGGCGGTGACCTGCTTCTGGAAAGACCATAAGATTAACATTATCGACACGCCAGGGCACATCGACTTTACTGCTGAGGTGGAGCGTTCGCTACGCGTGCTCGACGGCGCAGTGACCGTGTTTGACGGCAAGATGGGTGTTGAGGCGCAGTCTGAGACCGTCTGGCGCCAGGCTAACAAATACGGCGTGCCGCGCATTTGCTTCGTTAACAAGATCAACCAGACCGGCGGCGACTTCTGGAAATCTTTGGAATCAATTCACAATCGCTTGAGCAAACAAGCCTTTCCAATTCACATCCCAATTGGTTTTGAAAAGACGATTAACGGCGTGGTCGACCTCGTCGACATGAAAGCCTACACCTACGATGATTACACCGACCACGAGTTGAAAGTTGGCGAAATCCCGGCTGATATGCTGGAGAAGGCGAAGAATGCTCGCGCCCTGCTGGTGGAAAATGCCGTTGAGGCTGATGATGAATTGATGATGAAGTTCCTCGACCAGGGTGAGGAAGCGATTACTATCGACGAACTGAAAATGGCGCTGCGTAAGCGAGTGCTGGCTGGTGACTTCTTCTTAGTCACTGGTGGTGACGGCCGTGGTGTCATCGTGGAGAAGCTGCTTGACCTGATGGTTGACTACTTGCCAAGCCCGCTGGATGTTGACGAAATTTGGGGTAAAAATCCAAAGACCGGCGACGAAGTGAGCCGCAAACCAGACGAAAAAGAGCCGATGAGCGCTCTCGCGTTCAAGATCGCTACTGACCCATTTGTTGGTAAGTTAATCTTTATCCGCGTCTATTCTGGCGTGCTGAATTCGGGCAGCTACGTCTTGAACACCACCACTGGCGATAAGGAGCGTATCGGCCGTATCGTGCGCATGCATGCTGACAAGCGCGAGGAGATTGACAAGATTGGTGCTGGTGACATCGCGGCGGTGGTTGGCCTGAAGAACACCGGTACCGGTAACACCTTGACTGATCCAGCGCACCCAATTGCCCTGGAAAGTATTGAGTTCCCAGAGCCACCAGTATCCATCGCCGTTGAGCCAAAATCAAAGGCTGACCAAGAGAAGATGGCATTGGCCTTGCAGCGTTTGGCTGAGGAAGACCCAACCTTCCGCATTCACACTGATGAAGAAACTGGTCAGACGATTATGTCCGGCATGGGTGAGTTGCACCTGGATATCTTGATCGACCGTATGAAGCGCGAGTTCAAGGTTGAAGCGAATATCGGTGAACCGCAAGTGGCCTTCCGCGAGTCAATCAAGGGCCGCGCCGAAGTCCAGGGTAAGCACGCCAAGCAGTCTGGTGGTCGCGGTCAATATGGTGACGTTTGGGTACGCTTTGAGCCGAATGAGGCCGGCAAGGGCTTTGAATTCATCGACGAGATTAAGGGTGGCGTGGTTCCTCAGGAATATCGCCCGGCTGTCATGAAGGGTATCAAGGAAACCTTGGAAGGTGGTGTCATTGCTGGCTATCCAGTGGTTGATGTCAAGGCGACGCTGTACGATGGTTCATACCACGATGTCGACTCCTCAGAACTAGCCTTCTCGTTGGCAGGTTCGTTGGCAGCCCGCGAAGGCATCAAGCAAGCCACCCCAATTCTGCTCGAGCCGGTCATGAAGGTTGAAGTAACCACTCCAGAAGAGTTCATGGGCGACATCATCGGTGACCTGAACTCACGCCGCGGCCGCATTGACGCCATGGAAGATCTGATGGGCGGCGCCAAATTGGTCAAGGCCTTCGTGCCGCTAGCAAATATGTTTGGCTACACCTCGGACATCCGCTCGATGTCGCAGGGCCGCGCAGCCAGCACCATGGAGCTAGCGCAGTACGAGGAAGTACCGCCAAACGTGGCGCAGGAGATTATTGAGAAGCGCAACGCCTAGCGTGTAGTGATAAAACGATACTAAAATACCGCTCCTGTTGTGGAGCGGTATTTAGGCGGGCGACTACAAGACGCCCTCTAGTCCTTGGTGATCTGCTCTTGGTGCTCAAGCTTATTCCAATGAGCTATGATGGCGGTAGCTGCTGCTTGGCGGAGCGGGCTATCTTCACCTTTTTCACTTTCAGAGCCAAAGCTTTTTTCTGGATCAAGCTCGCCTGTCTCTATACCTTTTTCAATTACTGATCCAAGCCACTCTTGGAACTCTGCTTGATTGGTTTTAGCGCCGTCGGTGTTATAACGTACCATGTCTGGTGTCGCAGTCACTTCTCTTATTCCTTTCTGTTACTTACTCAAACTGCCAAATTGTAGCAGGTAATCAACGCCATGTCAATAGTCTAGACCAACATCCTACTACTGTTGACGTCACAGACCAACGTGTGTTACAATCACAGAGTAATTTCTATTACGCGTAATATCAACTGTTCTCCTTGATGAATGAGCAGGTCTGGCTATGGTTGAAGCGTTTGTCATGAACGCCTCACTCGGAACCCAGAAACCGCACGTCATCAGGAGTATTTAAGTGGGAGTGAGGAAAAGTGAAAACACTTCTCGGTACCAAACTTGGTATGACCCAGCTCTTGGCTGAAGACGGCAAAGCCATTCCGGTGACGCTGATCCAAGCCGGCCCTGTCACCGTGACTCAGGTGAAGACTGTCGAAACCGACGGTTACAATGCGGTACAGGTCGCTTATGGAGAGGGTAAGAACCTGAGCAAGGCCGTGGCTGGACACGTGAAGCCAGCCCAAGTGACCCCGAAGCACATTCGGGAATTCCGCGTCGACGAGATCCCTGAGGGAATCAAAGTTGGCGATGAAATCAACGTTTCCGCGTTCGAAGTCGGCGATTCTGTCGATGCGACCGGAACCAGCAAAGGTAAAGGTTTCGCTGGAACCATTAAACGCCACAACTTTAAGCGTCACCGCAAGACGCACGGTGGTAAGGGTAATACTCGTAAGCCAGGTTCAATTGGCTCGATGTATCCACAAAAAGTGTTCAAGGGTAAGACGATGGCTGGCCACATGGGTCACGAGCGTGTTACGGTCAAGAACCTGGAAGTGGCATATGTTGATCCAGAGACCAATCTGATCGGGGTAAAGGGCGCTGTCCCTGGGCCACGAAAAGGGCTGATCATTTTAGGAGGTAACAAGTAATGGCTGAATCAACCAAACTTCCTAAAGACATTTTTGCTGTTGACGTGCCAAACCACGAACTGTTGAAATTGGCATATGACAGCTACCTGGCAAACGCCCGCCTAGCAAGCGCAACCACCAAGCAGCGTGGTGAAGTTTCCGGTGGTGGTAAAAAGCCATGGAAGCAAAAGGGAACTGGTCGAGCGCGTTTCGGCTCAAGCCGTAACCCAATCTGGCGCGGCGGTGGTGTGGTCTTTGGCCCACGCGGCAACGAAAACTACACCAAAAAATTGTCTAAAACCGCCAAGAAAGTGGCAATTCGCCAAGCCTTGACGGTAGCAAATGAAGCGAAGAAGATCGTCGTCAAAGATATCAAGACGACGGGCAAAACCAAGGAAGTCGCAACCTTCTTGGCTGATAACAAGCTTGAGCGCCGCGTGCTGATCGTCGTGGACGAAAAGACACCAGAATTGATGCGCGCAAGCAACAACATTCAGAACGTATTGGTGATCCGCGCGAGCTACCTCAGCGTTTACCACATCCTGAATGCGGATACTATTGTCATGACCCCGAAAGCTCTGCCAGTAATCACTGAGTGGCTGAGTAAGGAGGAAGCGTAATATGAAACAGATGACAATTATCCCACGCATTAGCGAGAAAGCATATGCACAGAGCGCCAACGGCGTGTACGTGTTCCGCGTTCCGCTGAACCTAAATAAAAACGAGATCAAAGCAGCAGTTGAAGCGCAATTTGACGTTACTGTCCTGAAGGTAAAGACCTTGGTCCAAGACGGCAAAGCTGTGCGTTTCTCACGAGGCAAGAACCGCTATCCTGGCACGACTACGCGCAAGGATTGGAAGAAGGCTTACGTGACGCTGAAAGATGGCGATAAGCTCGATGTGTTTGACGCAGTAGAGCAGCAGATGGAGGAGACCAAGTAATGCCAGTGAAAGCTTACAATCCAACCACTCCTGCTCGTCGCGGCATGACGAGTCAGGATTTGTCGGACATCACGACAAAGAAACCGCTCAAAAGTCTGACCAAAGCCAAAAAGCAAAATGCTGGCCGTAACAACCAAGGCCGCATCACCGTGCGCCATCGCGGTGGTGGCGTTCGTCGTCACTACCGTTTGGTGAACCACAATTTGCCAGCCGGCTTGACTTTGACGATTGAAGAAATTGAGTACGATCCAAACCGCTCAGCGCGCATCGCTCGGGTGAAAGATCAGTACAATCTGTACCACTACGTATTGGCCGACACCTCGATGGTTAAGGGCAAGACAATTCAGACTGGTGAGGAAGCGCCAATTGAGGCCTCAAACCGCCTGCCGCTGTCTGCTATCCCTGTTGGTACGATGATTTATGCTATTGAACTGACTGCCGGCAAAGGTGCGCAAATGGTTCGCGCTGCTGGTGCCAAAGCTCAGTTGATGGCCAAAGAAGGCAATTACGCAACCATCAAATTGCCATCTGGCGAAGTTCGCAAAGTTCGCCTGGAAGCTACCGCTGCCATCGGTACAGTCGGTAACGTCCAGCACCAGAATGTCAAGATCGGTTCAGCTGGTCGCCGCCGCCGCAAGGGTATTCGCCCAACGGTTCGCGGTGTCGTCATGAACGCCGCAGATCACCCACATGGTGGTGGTGACGGTGGTCGCCACGGTACTGGTAAAGCACCACGTACGCCATGGGGTCAGTTGACGCTGGGCTATCGAACTCGCCGCCGCAAAGGCTCAAATAAATTAATCGTACGCACGCGTCACGACGCGAAGAGGAAGAGGTAAATCACGATGAGTCGTTCATTAAAGAAAGGTCCATTCGTCGATGTGAAGCTTGCGAAAAAAGTCGCTGCTCTCAGCCTTGACGATCGAACCGTTATCAAAACGTGGGCGCGCGCTTCGACTATCACCCCAGAAATGGTCGGTCGAACGATTGCTGTCTACAACGGTAAGATGCACGTGCCTGTGCTGATTACCGAAAACATGGTTGGCCACAAACTCGGTGAGTTTAGTCCAACTCGTAAGTTCCGTAAGCACGGCGGAAAGGATAAGAAGTAATCATGGCTGATACTACGTATACTGTTCGCGCTTACGCCAAAGGTGTTGACCAAACACCACGCAAGGTCAGCCTGGTAGCTGCGCTGATACGCGGCCGCACCGTCGCCGATGCATTGGTTATCTTGGAGCACGTGCCAAAACGCGCTGCTTTGCCGGTCAAAAAGGCAATCGACAGTGCCAAGGCAAACGCCATCAACAACCACGGTTTGGACGCTAAAAGCTTGGTAATTACCACCTTGAGCGTTACCACTGGTACACGTCTACGCCGCTTTAAGCCAGCGTCAAAGGGTCGTGCCTTGCCGTTCCAGAAAAAGACGTCAAACATCTTGGTTGAAGTAACTGGTACTGAGAAGCCAAAGAAAGCGCCTGCAAAAAAACCAGAGACCAAACCTGCCAAGCCTGCAGCGAAAAAAGCCGCCGAAACCACGGCAAAAAAGGAGGAGAAGTAAATGGGTCAAAAAGTGAATCCAATCAACTTCCGCCTACAAGTTCACAAGAACTGGAGCTCTCGTTGGTTTACGGCCAATAAGAAAGAGTTTGCGGAGGCAATTCGCCAGGATCACGAAATCCGCGAATTGATTGAGAAGAAATTTGCCTCACGCCCAACCATCAATCGCATTGAGATTGAGCGGAGTGCCAACTTGATCACGGTAACTATTCACACAGCGAAAGCTGGTGTGGTGATCGGCCGTGGCGGTGCTGGCGTGAATGAATTGAAAAAGCAAGTTGAGAAGATTGTCGGGTCACCTGTTCGCATCAACATCGAAGAAGTGCGCCGACCGGAACTAGCAGCTAAATTAGTGGCAGAAAACATCGCTCGGCAGCTAGAGCGCCGCATCAACTTCCGCCGCGCAACCAAAATGACCGCGCAAAACACCATGAGTGCCGGCGCCAAAGGTATCCGCATCGAGGTGGCTGGTCGTTTGAACGGTGCTGAAATGGCACGCCGCGAAAAGGTGATTGAGGGCTCAGTGCCGCTCCATACCCTGCGTGCTGATATTGACTTCCACTGTGCTCGCGCCCAGACACCAGCTGGTATCATCGGCGTGAAGGTGTGGATTTATAAGGGAGAAAGGAGTCGCTAAATGCTGTTACCAAAGAAAACCAAGCACCGCAAAGTGCGCATCGGTAAAAACCGCGGTCAAGCAACCCGTGGCAATTACATCGCGTTCGGCGACTTTGCGCTGCAATCGCAATCAAACGAGCGCATCAACTCCCGCCAAATCGAGTCTGCTCGTCAGGCAATGACCCGCTACATCAAGCGTGGCGGTAAGATTTGGATCCGGATTTTCCCGCACACCCCAGTTACTCGCAAGCCACTTGGTTTGAAGATGGGTGGTGGTAAAGGTAATCCAGAGTTCTTTGTTGCCAAGGTAAAGGCCGGCACGGTGATGTTTGAAATGCAGGGCGTTTCTGAGGAAGTAGCCCGCGAAGCAATGCGCCTGGCGAGCCACAAACTACCAGTCAAATGTAAGTTCATCAAACGGGAGGACGCATAATGGCTGAAACAAAGAAACCTACAAAAGCAGCAGTTGTAAAGACGATTGATGATTTGAAGAAGGAAGTCGCCGAAAAGCGACATGACCTGCTTCAAGCAAAACGTTCTCACGCTGCTGGCGAATTAGTTAATCCAAAAGCGCTGTGTTCACTCCGCAAGGATATCGCACGCCTGCTGACACAACTTAACGAAAAGGAGAGCAAGTAATGGCCCGACGAACACTGATTGGCGTCGTAACGAGTGCCAAGCGCGACAAGACCATCACCGTGACGGTCACCAGCCGCGAAACGCATCCGCTCTACGGCAAACAGTACACCGTGACTCGCAAGTACACTGCTCATGATGAGACCAATCAAGCAGGCGAAGGCGACAAGGTGCAAATCGAAGAGACCCGCCCAATTTCCAAGACCAAGAGCTTTACGCTGGTCAAGGTGATTGAAAAGTCTCGCGGTTCTATTAAACTAAAGGCTGAAGTTTCTGGTGAAGCTGAGGAAGAGGCTAAGGAGGACGACAAATGATCCAACAAGAATCTCGTCTCAAAGTAGCTGACAACTCGGGTGCCAAAGAAGTATTGTGCATCCGCGTCCTCGGTGGTACCCGCCGCCGCTACGCTCGCGTTGGTGACGTGATCGTCTGTTCAGTCAAGGACGCCAGCCCAACCGGCAACGTCAAAAAGAAATCTGTCGTCAAAGCTGTGGTAGTTCGCACCCGCGACCAAATCCACCGCAAAGACGGCTCAACCATTTGCTTTGACGACAACGCCGTGGTGATTATCAACGATGACAAGCAGCCAAAGGCTACCCGTGTCTTCGGCCCAGTGCCACGCGAACTTCGCGACATGGGCTACATGAAGATCATCAGCTTGGCTCCGGAGGTACTCTAATGGCTCGTATTCACAAAGATGACACCGTAAAAATTATTGCTGGCAAGAACAAGGGTACGACTGGTAAAGTCCTGAAAGTTAACACCAAAGATCAGACTGTTTTGGTCGAAGGTGTTGGCGTCGGACACCGCCACGTCAAACCAAGCCAGTACAATCCAAAAGGCGGCAAGAAAGATATCCACGTACCGATGGACATCAGCAAAGTCGCGCTGGTTGTTGACGAAAAGTCAGGCAAAACCAGCCGGGTTGGTTTAGTAAAGAACGCTGACGGCGGCAAAACTCGCGTCGCTCGCCAAGCAAAAAATAAGGAGATTAAATAATGGCAGAGAAGAAAACCGTCGTGCCAGCTCCTCGCTTGAAAGCCTTGTACCAGGAGAAATACCTGAAGGAACTGCAAGCCGAACTAGATCTAAAGAACGTGCACCAAGTGCCAGCTTTGGAAAAGATCATCGTGAGCGTTGGCACCGGCAAAAAGAAAGATGACAAGCGTCACTTTGAAATTGTCAAAAACACCGTTGCAAAGATCACCGGTCAGGCGCCAGTTGCCCGCCAGGCAAAGAAGTCAATCGCTGGTTTTAGTATCCGTAAGGGCATGGGTGCGCCAATTGGTGTTAGCGTAACCCTACGTGGTGCTCGGATGTATGAGTTCATGGATCGCTTGATTAACGTAGCCCTACCTCGCGTCCGCGACTTCCACGGCGTTGGCCTGAAATTTGACAAGGGTGGTAACTACAACCTGGGCATCATCGAACAGTCAATTTTCCCGGAACTGACGTTTGAGGAAACGCAGATTTTGCACGGGTTGCAGGTAACATTTGTCATCAAGAACGGCAACAAAGAAGCATCAAAAGCCTTGCTAGAGAAATTTGGCATGCCGTTTGAGAAGAAAGGAGGCGTCAGGTAATGGCTAAGAAATCAATGGTCGCTCGCGACAAAAAGCGTCTGAAGATGATCGCAAAATACGCTGCGAAGCGCGCTGAGCTCAAAGAACTTGGCGATCTCGACGGACTGCAGAAATTGCCTCGCAACTCGAGCCCAACCAGGCACAAGAACCGCGACAGCATTTCCGGCCGTCCACGCGGCTACATGCGCCAGTTCGGCCTGAGCCGCATCAATTTCCGCGAAAAAGCGGCCAAGGGTGAAATCCCAGGCATAACAAAGAGTAGTTGGTAAGAAGGAAAGGAGATTCGACAATGTCTATGCAAACTACAGACCCAATCGCCGACCTTCTGACGCGCATTCGCAATGCGAAACTGGTTGGCAAGACGGAAGTTCGTGTTCCGTCCAGCAAGATGAAAAAAGTCATCGCTGAGCAATTAGTCAAAAACGGCTACCTTGCAGATGTTAAACTAGAGGGCGCCAAGCCTCGCGGTGTGCTGGTGGTGACCATCAACGAAGAAGGTACTAACAGCACTATCAATGAGATCACCCGCGTATCAAAGCCAGGTCGTCGTGTCTACGTCGGCGCTAGCGAAATTCCAAAGGTGAAAAGCGGCCGCGGTCTAGTACTCATCTCAACTTCAAAAGGCGTCATGACTGGCGCCGAAGCAGCCAAGGCTAAACTTGGCGGTGAGTTGTTGCTGAAGGTGTACTAAATCTGACACTACTAGCAAAAGAGAAGCGCTCGGGGAAAATGATCTCCGGGCGCTTTTAGTTGTCTATCAAATATATCGGCACAACAAGCTAAGACCCCAGCAGTGTAGACAGCAGGGCAACTAAAAATATACAGGCGATTAGCGCGACTGGCATCATGCGCTTCAGGGTGGCCAAGTCTTTTCGCCTCGTGGCAAAGTATGTAGCAAACATCAATGCACACAGAGGACTTAACGGTGTAGCGAGCAAACACAGAATGAAAATAATAGTATCAAATGATGAACCATTATAAATACCGAAAAAACCATTAAGCGGCACTCCCTTATCGATCACACCAGCAACAGCCGCTGGCGGTAATGCGAAGATACCGGCGGTAATTGCTGTCGTCTGCCACCACGCCAAACGATCAACAAGCCGAGCTATGCGCCGTCGCTTTGCGGTGCCGTCTTGTGGTTTCGTTACTTCGTCTCGAGATTGCGGCACTTCACTCTGTGGCGGTGTAGCGCCCTGAGGTGTTGACGGCGTTTCAATAGAATCCTTATCCATGATGATATTAGTATAGCACACGGTGGACAGCTCTTATGCCTCGGATGTGAATAGACCAATTGTCTCGTGGTAACAGGCCAGGTTAGGAGAATGTTTTGCTTGCTAGTAAAGTACTTTTATGGTATAATGCCAAAATAATGACAGAGAAGGTATACGACACAGGGGAGTACACTCCTAAGAGTTCATCATCAATTGATGTATTACTTGATGAGGTGAATAGGGAGAGGATGATACGGCAGGAGATAGATGATATTGCTCGTGAGATATGTGAGATTGACGATAGTATTGCTAGGCTAAAAACAATACACTGCGGACTAAAGTCTACTCATGAGATGGACGGCATTGGCCAGATGATAGATAGACTAACTGCAAAACGTGCTGGGCTAGTACAAAAACAAAAAGCAGGGCAGTTGAAGCTTCAGCAGACCAGGGATACCGGTCAGAAGAGGCTAGAGCGTAGGGTCGGAAAAAGGTTAGAGCGGGAGATTCGTGATATATATAAACAGGGTCACCAATATAGCGGAGATACACTTGTTGAGGTTGCTGCGGCCGGTCTCGCAGCGCATGTTTACGACGTAATAATATTGGACAATCCAGATAATCAACCACAAGAAAGGAATAACCATGACTCATAAATCCCCAGAATCCACTATCAGCGGAAAAATTGGTAACGTTTTGCGCCGACCGCTAGCTAGCTTTATGGGCGTAGTGGCGTTGTTTGCCTCTGGTTGCGGTCTGTCAGGATTGGACGCCAAGCCAGCCCCAGCGACTGTTACCGTGACCACGACGAACAGGCATCCGCAAACGACCGAGACGCCACGGGCGACGCAAACCGTACGCGTCACTGAAACCGTGACGCCGTCCCCGTCAGAACCAACCTCGCGTCCGACAAAGACTACACCTAAAGAGGGGGACATCGTTACTATTGACGGGCAATTTACCTGCGCCAACGACGAGGAGTTTGTCGGTGCGTGGGTAGAACGAGCGAATGAGGAAACACTAAAATCTGATTGGGTGAAAACTACTCCAACTAGCAACCGGTCAGTCGTTGATATTAAAAATCTACCTGTTGTCATAGGCGACAAGATTAAATTCTCTGTCGGCTGTGGTGGAACGAAGAAGGATTGGGGTACAGCAAGCTATTCTGGCTTTACAAAATTTACCGGCAAGGATCTTGATATCACCTGCTACCCTAACAGTAACAACGGCTGGTGCGAGGTGAAAGAGAAGTAGTCTCTCGGCTAAACGCTCCGTTGCCTTGACACATACCCTCCTCGCAAACTACGATATCCTTATGAAAAATCATAAGGACGTGTTCACGGACTAACGGTAGCTAAAAATGATTCCGTTTCTGAAGCTTCCCGCTACCTCTAAAACCGACGTCATCACACTGCGAGACGTGTTGTATAACGATATATTGCGGCTGTTTGTGTTTGGCGTCGTGTTATTGACGGTGTTTTATGGCGTAGGTACGCTGGTGGCGGCCGCAGGCAATAATAAATATCCGATTGAATATTACACACAGCTGTTTTTTGACTACACACCGGTGGTGCGATTGATCATTCCGTTGGGATTTTGTATAGCGGTAATGGGATTGAAACGGGATGAGCGGTGGTGGTCGTGTTTGGCGGCGGCGGAGTTCATGTTTGTTGTTAACTTTAGTAATCAAACATATCATTTTGAGCTTAGTGGGATGCTGTCGCTCATTTCTGCCGTTTTATTAACGATTTGTGCGTGGCGTTTGTGGGATTATTATGAGCTGCGGCGGGTGTATCATTATGATGCGCCGCAGCTGACGCGGCCGGCACTGGGGGCGTACATCACGCTAGCGATAGCGTCCTTGCTCATGCTGATACCGCTCAATTGGACGTCGTGGTTTTGGTGGTGAGTTGCGGCCTACTGGGCTTGGTTGTCGGTGCCGGTGCGACCGTCATCCTTCCGTTCGTTATCTCGGTAATCACGCCGATGGCTCGATTATCCTTATTACCAATCGGCGCGAATGTTGCCCGCGTGCCCACCGGTGGCAGGCGCAGCGGATTCATGGCGTTGATAGGCACAGTAATCGTCTCGCCATATTCCTTGAGCCGCCAAAAACTGTCCGCCTCGATCTCGATAATAGTTACCGCGCCACTGGTCAATAGGCCGTCATTATCTAGTCGCGCATATGTCTCGAGCGCCTCCAAGCGATCCTTCTGCGGCGTGTCTTTGTGAGCGCGCTGCCAGATGTAGAAAAGTGTGGACGCGATGAGCAGCGCAAAATTGAGTAGATATACAACATAAGCTAGCATCGGCCCAAAAACCGCAGTCATCGTTCCATTGCGCGCCAAAATATATAGTAGCACCGTGGATGCGGAAAAGACGACAAAGCTTATTTTTGCGATGAGGCATTTTGAGATCATAAGCATATGTTAGCATACTTACGATGGTCTCAGGATACATGTCTATAGGTAAGTAAACTATCAAAATAATTTGCGGTTAGTCAGTAGGGTTGATGCTTAGTGCCTGACCGACCGGTTGCTTGCTATTCTGTTACAATGATGAATACGAAGCGGTATGACGCTTGAGTAAACACTATATTATGGATATAAGGAATGAAATGATATGACTATAGAAAGAGAAAGTGCAAAGAATATAAAGGAAAACATAGAATATATAAATAGCTTAGAGAATGCTATTAATTATACATTCAATGATGATGACAGATCGATTATTCGTTTCATGATACTTTGGACTGCATATAATCGTAGTTACAATATGTATTCGGAAAAACATCTAGAGCCAGATAGATTCAAAGAATATTTCAAAAGCATAGCGGGAGAATATGTGAGTACGAACAGAGAGTGTATAATCAGGGATTTCAAGAGTACAAAGCCCGAAGAGAGATTAAGTGTTAAAAATATGAAAAATGAAAAGAAAAAGTATCTTAGGAATGAAGAAGATTTAGATTTAGAAAATCTTGCGGATATTATATATACTATACGCTGTAACCTATTCCATGGCGATAAGAGATTATCGGAGCTAAGCGAGAAAAAGATAGTTGGTTGGGCATACGAACTCCTACTGAATATCGCAAAAGAACGTTACGGTATATAATTAACGCGATTTATGTAGCACACGGTCGGTGAGAGTCTGCCTTGCATTTTACCCCTAATCCATGCTAAAATACCAGGGTTAATATCAAATCACATGAAAGGTGAGTAATGAGTCTGAGTCGAATCGGAAAACTGCCGGTGATTATTCCGGCCGGTGTGACAATCACGGTTGACTCTGGTGACGTGGTCGTAAAAGGCCCGAAAGGTGAATTGACACAATTCATCACGCCAGCGGTTGAGGTGAAAGTCGAAGACGGACACGTCACGGTTCATCCGAAGGATGAGTCTAAAACTGCTCGCGCCCAGCACGGTCTGATACGCGCGCTGATCAACAATATGGTAATCGGCGTTACCAAGGGCTACGAGAAGCGTCTCGAGGTCAATGGTGTCGGTTTCCGCGTCAGCTCCAGCAACAACGAGCTGGAAATGGCGCTCGGGTTTTCACACCCAGTCAAATACAAAGCCCCAGAGGGCATCACCGTTACCAACGAAAAGATGACCATCATCGTCAGCGGTATCAATAAACAGCAAGTCGGCCAAGTCGCTGCGGAAATCCGCGCACTGAAGAAGCCTGAACCATACAAGGGTAAGGGTATCAAGTACGCTGACGAGCAGATTTTGCGCAAAGCAGGAAAGACAGGTAAGTAATCATGGCTGAAAACAAGAAATTACTCAACCGCGCTCTTCGCAAAAACCGCGTTCGCGCCAAAGTTTCAGGCACTGCAGAGCACCCACGCCTGACAGTCACCATCAGCAACATGCACGTTAGTGCTCAGCTGATCGACGACGTCGCTGGTAAGACATTAGCTGCCGCAACCACCGTTGGCACCAAAGCAAAAGGTACGATGAGCGAAAAATGTGCCACCATTGGTACTGAAATTGCCAAGAAAGCAAAGAAAAGTAAAATTAGCGCAGTAGTCTTTGATCGCAACGGCCGCCAGTACGCTGGTCGCTTGAAAGCATTGGCTGATGCTGCGCGCCAAGAAGGATTGGAGTTCTAGTATGGTAAAGGATGTACCAAAAGAAACTGAGCGTCGTTATTACACTGGCCCGCGCAAGGGGGACCCAGAGAACTTTAAAGGCCTCTGCATATCTCCAAGTGAGGTCGTCGAACGTGAGATTGATGGTCTCTTGCACACCATGGCTGCAGCGGCGATTGATCCTAGAAGTGCTTTGCATGAGTTGAAGGTTAGAATTGAAGAAGGAGAGAAAGAGGATTAGTATGGCAGACACTGCAAATACTACCCCACGCGCAGAAGGCCGTCGGCCTCGCAGTCCGCGTGGTGGTCGCCGCGATGACCGGCGAAATGTGCGCGATGACGCACCAAAAGAGTTTGAAGAATTGGTAATCAACATTGACCGCGTGTCCCGCGTGGTGAAAGGTGGCCGCCGCTTCCGCTTTAAGGCGTTGGTGGTTGTCGGCAACCGCAAAGACAAGGTCGGTGTTGGTGTGGCTAAGGGTGCCGACGTACAAGCTGCTGTCGCTAAGGCGACCTCAGTTGCTAAGAAGCATTTGATCACTTTGCCACTGAGCGGCGAAACCATTCCACACGACAGCGAAGTCAAGTTCTCGGGTGCCCGCGTGCTGATCAAGCCAGCCGCTCCTGGTACTGGTATCATCGCTGGTGGTGTGGTGCGACAGATCATCGGTGTGACTGGTGTTCGTAACCTATTGACCAAGTCACTTGGTTCAACCAACAAGGTGAACATCGCTTACGCAACCATTGAAGCCTTGAAATCACTGGTTCCACGCGAAGAGTGGCTGGGCGTTCAGCCAGTCAAAAAAGCTGCTAAAAAGGAGGCTAAGTAATGAAATACAACGATCTCCAAGTTTCAGCAAACAAGAATAAAAAGCGTGTTGGCCGCGGTATCGCCGCTGGCCAGGGTAAAACCGCTGGCCGTGGTACTAAGGGTCAGAACGCCCGCACTGGTAAAAAGCTTCGCGCCATGTTCCAGGGCGGCCAGCGTCCACTGGCTCAGGCTGTGCCAAAAGCTCGCGGTTTCAAGAGTCTGCGCACACCAGCTCAGGTAGTCTACCTCGACCACTTGAATGTATTTGACGGTAAAACCGTTGACAACGCACTGCTATTTACCGAAGGCTACATCGCGACGCCGTTCCACACGGTCAAGGTGATCGCCCGCGGTGAATTGAAAGCCAAGGTTGACTTGAAGGTGCAAGCTGCTTCCGCTTCAGTCGTCGAAGCGATTGAAAAAGCTGGCGGCTCATTTGAGAAAGTCGCTACGCCCTTGCGTAAAAGCATGAAAGAAGCCGAAGAAAAATAATCTTCCTTTAGTAACTAGAAAATCCCCTTCGTAAAAGAAGGGGATTTTCTTTTATCTTGGTGAGTCGGATTACTTTTCGCTACATTTCTGCGGTGCAACGAAATAAATCGTTACACGCCCGTCGGCCGTATCGTCGCTATTGTCATGATCGGCGACCGTTGGCTCAGAAACAGTAATCTTACGCTCTGGAATTCCATTAGATACCAAATCGTGCTTAATCTTATCGGCACGCTCCAAAGCCAGCTTCGACTTCTCGCTCGTCTCATTGGGGACCAGTTCAATCGAAAATTGCTTGTCAGTATTAAATTTGTAAAGCATTCCTAGCTTAGCCATTTCAACGTTGGAAGTTCCACGTTGGTACTGCGTTGAATCTGGCTTAAAGAGAATGCTACGAAAGTTAAATTTGCCGTTCTCTAACACAAAATAGCCATCCTTTACGTGCGTATAGCCAGATCTTCGAAAATCTGCAGACGTTAGGCATTTTGTGGCCTTCGTAGTTGAGCCTTGCCAATTGTCTCCATCCTCCTCATTATCATTATTCTTCTTATCAGGCTTGGTTGCTCGCTGACGTGAAGTTGTTGTATCAGCTGAAGAAGTGGAGCTATTCGACACAATAATAATTGTTACGATGACCCCGACTATCACCAACACGCCGACAATCGCCAGTGTAATCCATAGCCATAACTTACTTTTCTTTGGCGGACGATGTGGCGGTAATTCTGGGTTTAGCTGCGGCATTGACGATGGAGTTACTGGAGTTTCGGGCTGCTGTTGCATATGACACCTCAATCTTGCGTTATGTTAATTATTTCAATTATAGCGCATGTGCTTTATGTTTTTAGTATGGAAATATTGGCCGCGGTCATGTATAATTAACAGAGTTAAGAATTGTTAGTGACTATGAGGGGCTAAAACATGAATTGGAGAATAATTTTCCGGTCGCTGAAAAATAAAGATATGCAGAAACGCCTGGCCATTGTGGTGGGGATTATTGTGGTGTATCGAATGCTGGCGCATATTCCGGTGCCGCTGGCGAATCCGACACAGATGAAGACGGCACTGGCAGCGGCGCTGGGGCAGACTGACCTCGGCGGGTTCTTGAACTTGCTCTCGGGCGGCGCGCTAGCGAGCTTTTCACTCGTACTGGTTGGACTCAGCCCATTCATTACCGCCAGCATCATCACCCAGCTGCTCACCAAGGCCATCCCAAAGCTTGAAGAGCTACATAAGGACGGCGAATCAGGCAGGCGCAAGATCCAGCAGTGGACGCGGCGGCTGACTATTCCGCTGGCCATCGTCCAGTCGATCGCCTTTATCTTCCTCTTGCGCCAGACGGTGCTGGCTGGTGGTACGACCACGCTGAGCGATCCGACGATGCTCGAGTGGACAGTTGGCGTGACGGCAATGACAGCCGGATCAGTCCTGCTCATGTGGCTGGGTGAATTGATCACCGAGCAAGGTATCGGTAATGGTATCTCTATCTTGATTTTCGCTGGTATCATCAGCCAGATTCCGCAGATGCTTGGTTCGCTCATTTCGTCGCTCGGCAACACTTCGGCTGGTGGCCTGAATGTCTTTAACTGGTTTACCTTGCCAGTGAATCCAACCGTCTTTTGGCTGGTGGTGATCATGGCTATCGCCTCACTCATCGTTCTCTACTTCCTGGTGAAAATTAACGAAGCCCAGCGCGTCATCACCATCAACTACGCCAAGCGCGTTCATGGCAACTCCAGCTACGGCGGCATCAAGAGCATCCTGCCGGTCAAGCTGATCGCCGCCGGCGTCATCCCGGTCATCTTTGCCGTTGCCTTCCTCAGCTTACCGCAATTCATCGGCCAAGTCATGAAGGCCTCGGGCAATCCAGATCTGCAAAACACCGCCAACACCCTGATCACGTGGTTCCAGGCACCCAACCCAGGCTCCTTTACCGGCAGTACGTGGGAGGCATTCATTTATCCGACGCTGTATTTCCTCCTGGTCATTGCCTTTACCTATTTCTACACCGGGATCGTCTTTAACGCCAACGAAATCGCCGAGAATCTGCAAAAGCAGGGCGGCTTCATCGAGGGTATTCGGCCGGGCGAGCAAACCGAGAAATATCTGATGCGCACCGTCAATCGCTTGATCTTGTTCGGTTCAATCGTCCTCGGTATCATCGCCATCTTGCCGTTTGTCGCTGAATATTTAATGTATCACCTAGCGGCAATCCGCGGCTCACGCTTGTCGATCGGCGGTACCGGGCTGCTCATCGTGGTCTCAGTCGGCCTGGAGTCACTACGCCAGCTCAACTCGCGCGCTCTGATGGTTACCTATGACGACTTTGACCCAGACGAACTGACCAAGAAAAAGTCGAAAAAACGACGCTCGTCCCTCTTGTAATCGCCGAGACGATACGGTATAATTGACAACTGTAACTTATGGCGAGTCAAAAGGAAGTCATCAAGATGATTGGTAAGGTGGTGGAAGCACTGCCTAATACTCAATTTCGGGTGGAACTGGAGAATGGCCATAGTATCATCGCGCACATTTCGGGACGGATGCGCAAGAATTACATCCGCCTGGTGCCTGGTGATAGGGTGGAAGTCGAGATGACTCCTTACGATCTCACAAAGGGTCGCATCGTCTTTCGCCTCAAGGAGGAGCGACCAGCGCACGTGGCGAGAAACACGCGGCGCTCGTCATAATACTAACGATAATCTCGGGTTTACTCGGGAAGGGAGATTTCAGAGCACTTTATGAAAGTTCGTGCAAGTGTCAAGAAGATCGACAAAGATCCCAAGAAAGGTGACAAGCTAGTCCGCCGCAAAGGCCGCCTGTACGTCATCAACAAAAGAAAACCTAAGAACAAGCAAAGGCAGGGTTAAGCATGGCTCGAATTGCTGGGGTAGTTATCCCAACAGAGAAGCAGGTGCAAATTGCGCTCACCTATATTTATGGGATTGGGCCGAAGCACGCTTCGAGCATCCTTGCGGCGGCTAAGATTGAGCCGACCACTCGGGTGAAAGATCTCACCGAGGCTGAAGAAAACAAGATTCGCGAAATTATCGACAGCGAATACACCGTCGAAGGTGATCTCCAGCGCTTGGTAACTAACAACATTAAGCGCTTGAAGGATATCAACGCCTATCGCGGTCTTCGCCACAAAGCAGGACTGCCGACACGCGGACAGCGGACTCGTACGAATGCACGAACTCGCAAGGGTCGCGCCATCGCCGTGGGCGGTACACAACCAAAAGCAGCAAGTAAGACCTAAAGAAAGGACTAAGAAATGGCAGACGCAAAATCTACCAAGAAGAAGCAGCGCCGATCAGTCCCAGCTGGTCAGCTGCATATTCAAGCAACATTTAACAACACCATTGTTACCTTTTCTGACAAGAAGGGTAACGTATTGACCGCTTCATCAGCTGGGGCATGCGGCTTCCGCGGCAGCAAAAAAGGTACTGCCTATGCTTCACAGGTTGCTGCTGAAAAAGCTGCTGAAGCTGCGAAGACTCAATATGGTTTGAAATCAGTTGACGTTTTCGTCAAAGGTGTCGGCTTGGGCCGTGATGCCGCTATTCGCGCGGTTGGCGCGTTCGACATCTCAGTAGAAAGCATTAAGGACGTAACTGGCGTGCCTCACGGCGGCGTTCGTCCACGAAAGGCACGGAGGGCATAATTATGGCACGAGATAATTCACCGATTGTCAAGCAAAGCCGCCGCGAAGGTTATGCGCTTCATCCAAAAGCACATAAAGTTTTGGCGCGAAAATCTGGCATTCCAGGCCAGCACGCGCACGGCCGCCAAAGTAAGCCAAGCCTGTACGCTACACAGCTGCGCGAAAAGCAAAAAGTTCGCCGCCTGTACGGTTTGGTGGAAAAGCAATTTGCTCGGCTGATGAACGAGGCAACTCGCGCTCAGGAAGGCTTGGCGGGTGAGAACCTGTTGAAATTGTTGGAACGCCGCCTGGACAATGTCGTTTATCGTTCTGGGTTCGCTGTTAGCCGCCGCGCTGCTCGCCAGTTGGTCAGCCACGGCCACTTTGAATTAAATGGCCGCCGCGTCGATATCCCATCGATTCGTGTCAAGGCTGGTGACGTCATCACCGTTCGCCCAAAGAGCACCAAATCTGAGTACTTTACGCACATTGACGACGTGATCAACAATTCAATCCAAGGCCCACTGAGCTGGCTAAAGAGTGACAGCAAGAAGCTAAAGATTGAAGTGACTGGACTGCCGAAGCGCGAGGAAGCAGAAGCTGACATCAACGAGCAATTAATTGTTGAGTATTACTCACGATAAAAGAAGGGTTAGGGAAGAATTATGGCAAAAGCAATTTACAATCCAGCACTCGCGAGCGTTGATGACACCTCTGCGACCAGTGCGACCTTTCTGATCGAGCCGATGCACGCTGGCTATGGCAATACACTGGGTAACTCAATGCGCCGCGTACTACTCTCGAGCATTCGCGGTGGCGCGATCGTTGCCTTTCGTATCGAGGGTGCGACACACGAGTTCACCACTGTCGAGGGCGTCAAAGAAGATGTCGTCGACATCATGCTGAACCTAAAGGGTGTGCGACTCCGCGTTCACACTGACGAGCCAGTTGAGCTGCGTCTGGAAAAAACTGGTGGTGTTATCACCGCTGGCGACATCCAAGCAAACGGCGAAGTAGAAGTTGTTAACCCAGACCACATCATCGCTACCATCGATGATCCGAACAAGACCGTCATTATGGACTTGGTGGCAGAAGCTGGCCGTGGCTATCAGACGATTGAAGAGTCGAGTGCCAATCGGTTGCACTCCGACATGATCGCGCTCGACGCTATCTTTACACCGGTGCTGCGCGTTCGCTACAAGGTTGACTCGACACGCGTTGGCGACGAGACCAACCTCGAGAAGCTCGCCCTGACGGTGGAGACCGACGGCACATTGACACCGCGCGAAGCCTTTGAGGAAGCAGCGGCTATCCTCGTCAGCCAATATAGCGCGCTGGCAGGCTCGACTGTGGTAACTGGTGCGCCAGCGCTGGGTAACGACGAGGCAGATGATTCGGAACTTGACATGTCAATTGAAGAATTAAACCTCAGCGCCCGCACGACAAACGCGCTGATTAACAATGAAATCCGCACCATTCGCGACCTGGTGACGTTGACCGAGCAAGATTTGCGAGAATTGAAAGGCTTTGGCTCAAAGGCGCTGGATGAAGTACGTGACAAGATGGCGGAGTTGGAGTTTTAACTATGCATAGACACGGATATCAAGGGCGCAAGTTCGGCCGTGAGCGTGATCAACGACGAGCCTTGCTGAGGGGCCTGGCAACCAGCCTGGTCGAGCACGGCAAAATCGAGACCACCTTGCCGAAAGCCAAAGAGCTGAAGCGCCACATTGAAAAAATCATCACCAAGGCGAAGAAGGGCGATCTAGCCAGCCGCCGCCAGGTGATCGCAGCACTCAGCACTCGCGCTGCT
The DNA here is from genome assembly GCF_030253515.1 of Candidatus Nanosynbacter lyticus. Lineage (NCBI taxonomy): Bacteria > Bacillati > Minisyncoccota > Nanosynbacteria > Nanosynbacterales > Nanosynbacteraceae > Nanosynbacter > Nanosynbacter lyticus. Next base: position 411,855 of record NZ_CP124549.1, on the reverse strand, counting down.
GCCTACAAACTAGTTGATGAAATTGCCCCACAGCTGAGCGGTCGCACCAGCGGACATGTTCGCGTTGAGCGCACCCGCCTACGTGTTGGCGACGGCGCGCAAATGGCAATCATCGAGTTTGTCGACGACATCAAACCAATGCCAAAGAAGGAGAAATAAGATGAAGACTTATTCACAAAAACCATCTGAAGTTTCTCGCCGCTGGGTATTGTTTGACGCGAGCGAATTACCACTCGGTCGTTTGGCAACTGAAATTGCCAAGCACTTGACTGGTAAATACAAGCCAACTTACACGCCGCATGTTGACGGCGGCGACTACGTCGTGGTTATCAACGCTGCAAACACCGTCGTTACTGGCTACAAGGAAACTGACAAGTACTACTACCGTCACAGTGGTTTTCCAGGCGGCATCAAGGAAACGCAGTTCAAAGAAATGCGCGAACGCCACCCAGAACGAATTATTGAAGAAGCTGTTAAAGGCATGTTGCCAAAGAACAAATTGCAAGCAGAGCGCCTCAAGCGCCTGCGCGTATTTGCCGGCAGCGAGCATGCTCACACAGCACAAACCCCAGAGAAAGTTGAGGTAAAGTAATATGGCTACTGATACCTATTTCTACGGCTTGGGACGACGCAAAAGCGCTTCAGCAAGTGTTCGCTTGCTTCCTGGCAAAGGTACCATCACCATCAACGGCAAAGCAGCCGCTGAGTACTTGGATGGCAACAAAACCTTGCTCGCCGAAGTAACTGATCCACTAGCTGTCGTCAGCAAGCAAAAGGAATACGATGTTACCATCTTGGTCAAAGGTGGTGGTCTCGCTGGTCAAGTTGACGCCATCAAGCTTGGCATCGCCAAAGCATTGACGGCTGCTCACGCTGACTTGCGTCCAGTCCTAAAGAAGGCTGAGCTGCTCAAGCGCGACCCACGCGAGAAAGAGCGCAAGAAATACGGTCTGCGTTCTGCCCGCAAGCGCGAACAATTCTCCAAGCGTTAAAACAGAGGAGAAACCGATTCTCGAAAATACTCCGTCATGTACAGGCGGGGTATTTTCATAGTATACTAATACAATGTTTGATCGATTAATCCATCGCTGGCTGCGTGTCCCGTATACCTTAAATGTGCATTATTTTTGTCGCCCAGAAAACCCAGAATCTACCATTCTACTTATCCATGGGCTGGGCACATCGTGGCGCACCTGGAAACCGCTGGAGCAATATTTACCAAAAAGTGCTCGCGTCATTGCCATAGACATGCTAGGATTTGGCAATTCACCAAAACCCGACTGGAAATCATACAACGCCCACGATCAGGCCACCAGCATCGCCGCTACGCTACGTCACGAATCAATAACTCGCCTGGATGTCGTCATTGGCCACTCTATGGGGTCGCTAGCTGCCGTAGAACTCGCTAAAAAATATCCAAAATTAGCTCAGTCGCTAATCCTATGCAGCCCACCAATATATCACCCTAAGATTGATGAGAAAATCCATCATCCAGAAAAAATATTACGCGCCCTATACAGCCTTATCAACAAGCATCCGAGGAGCTCAAAGCGTCTATTGCAGTTCGCTGACCGACATAATATATGGCCCGACGCGGGATTTAAGGCTGATAAAATTACTGCTAAATCCTTCCTGACCGCTCTAAATACTGCAATAATCAATCAAACCACGATGGCTGATATATCACAATTGAAACTCCCGATCACTATTCTGTCGGGCAAACTTGATCCGCTAATTGTCGAGCGGAATTTGAAGAAACTAGCCAAAGAGCATGAGAATATCGTCCATCGCTCGATGACCATGCAGAGGCACGAAATAACGGATAAATACGCTGAGCGTTTGTCCGGACTAATCAAGCAGCATCTGTCTGGCGATTATCTTACCACCAGGTCACCTCGCCGCACCACTGTTCGTACCCATACGAAAAAAAATCATGAACGTTGATAAAACCCGCCTTGAAGCCAGTGACGGAATAAACCTCGTTCACAAAATTCTGATCGTCTGCTATAATACACCGCGAGGCGGTTCTTTGGTCTGTAAAGTAACCCCGAAAACATTGAACGATAACCGTTTGAACCGCAACCAACAATACTTACTACACCAGACCAGTGCAGGAGATCACTGAAAAATGCAATAAAATAAATTATCAAATCTCAACATGAAAGACAATAGCAAATACTATCTAGCCGACCACTACTCATGGGTAAAGACAGAAACTGGAACGTTTGCGTGTGCACATAAAACCGCTGATGGATTAGTGTACTCCGTTCTATCTCAAGATCAGCATACCTTGCTAGAGGGTAACGCACCCTACACGGAATTTAAAAAGAATGACAAGCTTGTAGATAGCCCTTCTGCGGCGCATATCTATCGTATGCAGTGCCCAAATTTATGGGACTGCATTGGCACCAATATTATTCGCCAAGTGATACGAGCTAATCAAGCAAAAAATATGTATCGCACTTTTTCAAAATCTATAGGGGAAAAGGTTAGTCTGACCGGCAACGTACACTATTATCTATTTCCTAGTCTGCAGCGGGTTTTGGAAGTCTCTGACAGTGCGTATCAGCGGATGGGAATGAGTTTCAAGAAAGACGCACTTAGAAATGCAGCACGATTTATCTTAGAACACGCCGATAGACTGGAGAAGATTCAAGCGCCGGATCTATTGGACGAGCTTATGAAAATACGTAGAATCGGAAGCTGGACTGCACGGGCAACTGTTGCAGATTATACAAACGAACTTGCAACATATCCCTATGGTGATGCAGCAATACGCCTCTACGCAAGGGAGGCCTTGCCTCGCCACGAGTGGCCCAAGGAAGAGGCAGCGTTTATCCAGGAGCTGCACAAAGTGGCAGGAGCAGAGAATATGAGCAGTTCAATTGCTACGCTGATAATGATTCATGAAACGAGAAGAGACCAATGACACGTGAGTTTGTGGCGGGAGCTCGACCAGAGGAGGATCTTGACCTGCTGCTCGTCAACACCCCTTTGAGAGATTATCAGGAGCGACCAAGGACTAACAACTACACGCTGCCCGTGTTGGGCATGGGCTATATCGCAACTTTGGCGGCGGTAGAGGGTTTCAATGTTGGTGTTTTAGACGCCGAGTCGGAAGGGCTGGCTTATGAGCAGACGAAAGAGATTATTAACAGACTAAAGCCTCGCTGGGCTGGCTTTGGTCTGCTTGCCCCCACCTATGAAGCAAGCGCTAATATTTGTAATAGCCTAAATTCTGATATCAATATTCTGCTAGGAGGTCATCAGGCAAAGGCAGTGGCTAGAGAAATCCTGATAGATCCTAGGATGCGTAATTGTAAAGCACTTGTCATAGGAGAGGGTGAGACGCGAACGGTTGAGCTTTTACGAAATATAGACAATAGAACACGACTCCCCGGGGTAATGTGGCTTGCAGATAATCGAAACATTATGATGGGTGAGGCAAAAGGGGACAGTGAATATTATACTGCGCCAGATATAGATACGTTACCGCTGCTAGATAGGAAATTCCTGCCACAAGACCCATACACAGACGAGAGCGGTGTAGTGCATGCAAATATTGTTTCCGCAAGAGGGTGTCCGTACAATTGCTCATTTTGCGGAGGCGCAGCCTCTGTTAACCCAGATATCAAGATTAGATCAAGAAGTCCAGAGAGCGTGGTGTATGAGATGAACATGCTTAATAAAAAATATGGCGTGACAAGCTTTCGTTTTGTGGATGATTTATTTTTGGGCAATCGCCGCATGATAGCTGATATGACCAGCGCATTCGCTGCTGCAAATATCGGCGAGTGGGCTCAATGGAGCGGTACGGGAAGAATAAATGTATTTGATCGACTTAGCAATAATCAGATAAATCTTATGCACGAGAGTGGCTTGAAAGAAATTGCTTTTGGAATAGAGTCGGGGAATGAGCATGTACTAAAGAGGATTGACAAGCGAATAGATACCGAGATGACGAGGCGCGTTGTCTCTAAACTCTTGGAGCGCGGCATTGATGTCAAGGGTTATTTTATTCTTGGGCATGTAGATGAAACTGAGGACGAGATAAGGGACACTCTCAGTCTTATCCATGAGTTATGGAGCTTCGCCGATAGCCTCAAGGGCAACTTCAGGGCCTCGACATTTGAATTCCGTCCATATCCGGGTACTATTGATTGGAAGCGGCTTCTTTGTAAGGGGTTTACACCTGAGGAGTTGAGCAACTACACAGCTATCGACTTGACAGATAGGGGTACAAGATCATCCATGCTAGATCGTGATGAGTTCAATTTCTCAACAAATTTACAAATTGCCTCGGCACCGATTGAGTTCATTAGAGAGAGCCTAATAAGTATCACTGACATGCAACATAAACGGAACCTGAGTCAAGAGAATAATACATCAGAAGCTACTTAATCTCTCGCCTTTCTCCGTCGGCCATACCGCAATAATAAATATTTGCACATTTCGCCCGCCAGCGCTATAATCACCCCATGACTATAAACCAGCAATTCATCAGCACCGCCTGGCAAAGCACGCGTGTTCGCCGCGGCTTGTTGAATTGTTCGTAAAATTCTTCTGAAAATACCAACCATGAATAGAGGCCGCGCGCGGTCTTTTTTATATCATCTAACAACCAAAGGAGTGTTATAATGAATACAATGAAACCATCCAAACCCGTCATTCTCACCGGCGTACGCGCCAACAACGATATTCACATTGGCAATTATTTTGGTGCCATTTTGCCGATTGTCGATATGGCAAAGCACCGTTCGGCCGATTATGATATCAATCTGTTCATCCCCGATCTTCACAGCTTCACCACGCCGATTGATCATAGTAAGTTGTACGACAGTATCCTCAACAACGCCCGGATTTATACGGCTGCCGGACTGCCGCTGGACAACCAGGCGATTCATCTGTACCGTCAAAGCCGCGTCCCAGCCCACAGCGAGCTGGCGTGGATCTTGGATTGCTTTACCGGGTTTGGCGAGATGAGCCGGATGACGCAGTTTAAGGATAAGGGTGGTAAGGTAGACATTCGCAGTGTCGCCGAGAGAATCAAAAAAGCTCTTGATGCGCAAAAAAACGATGATAACATTTCGGGAAGAATGGAACTTATGCAGCTATACAACGAGCTGGCTTTTGAAAAAGAAGTCTCCGTCGGTCTCTTCAACTATCCAGTCCTGATGGCTGCCGACATCTTGCTCTACGGCGCCACTTATGTGCCGGTTGGCGACGACCAGACGCAGCACTTAGAATTTACGCGCGACATCGCCGAGCGGATGAACCGTAAATTTGGCGAATTGTTCACCGTGCCCAAGCCAGTGGCTGAGCAACACCGATTCTTCGGTAAAGACCAAGGTCTGCGCATCAAGGACTTGGCGAACCCGACCAAAAAAATGAGCAAATCCGACGACAGCGGCAAAGGTGTCATCTTCCTCGGCGACGACCCGCAGATAGCGCACAAAAAAATCATGAGCGCCACTACCGACTCACTAGGCAGGGTACAGTACGACCACGACAACCAGCCGGGCATTTCCAATCTGCTGGAGATTTTGACGCTGGTGCGCCAAGACGCTGGACGAGACGTCAGCTTGAAGCAGACCATCAGCCAGTACGCCGGCATGGAACGCTACGGCGACTTCAAACGAATCGTGGCTGACGAAGTGTCCGAATTCTTAGCGAATTTCCAGGCGCGTCTGGCGGCAGTTGATGAGCAGGCAATCGAAAGTAAGCTGGAATCCAGCGAGCGCGACATGAACGTCGTCGCTAACGAAACCTTGCACCGCGTCCAAACGGCCGTGGGGCTACGGAGATAGTATGGTGATAGCAAGTTGCCTCACTGAGCCAGGAACACTGCCAAATCAAGCGCCGCAAATGTCTAGCCGCCCAAACCGCAGAGGACGCGCCGCGTGAAAATCTCGCCGCGCACCGTCCTCAAGATCGCCAGGCTATATCACCTGGCGGACGACAACACGCCCGTCAAAGCATTACGCCATCTAAAAATCCAGACGGACGAATCACACATCGTGGCGGAGTTTATCTTGAATAAGCAACATTTCGCCGTGCTTTACGGTTCGATCATCGACGAAGAATCAATTGACGAATTGTGGACTGACAAACCGGCCAACGCTGAGATGTTGCCAAACCCGCTTGATCCGATCTGCATTGAGACGCCATTTCAAGGCAAGTTCGTCACCATGCTCCACATCATGCCGACCAAGCAACGCCTGGACGTCCACCTATCCACGTCATTTGACCCGTTAATTTCGCGCAGTCTCTGGCAAAAATACATCAAAGCCGGCTACATCTCAGTCAATCACCGCGTAGTGACGACGCCGAAATTTGAGGTTGACGAGGCCGACGAAATCGCTGTCAAATTACCGGAGCAGGAGCAGGCCAGTGCAGAGCTGCCGGTTCTATACGAAGACGATGACGTGATGGTGGTCAATAAGCCAAGCGGGCTCCTGACTCACGCCAAAGGTGGACTATCGACCGAGTCGACGGTGGCAGAGATTATTCGCCCCAAGACTTCGTTTGCCTCGGACACCGACCGGCCGGGCATCGTACATCGGCTTGACCGCGACACCTCAGGCGTGCTGATTATCGCTAAAACTGCTGACGCTGCGACCCACTTACAGCGACAATTCGCCCAGCGCACCGCCAAAAAAACCTACCTCGCAGTGACCGACGGCGTACCGAAATTAGCCGCCGCAAAGATTGACCTACCGATTGGTCGCAACCCAGCCGCGCCCAGCACCTTCCGCGTCGACCCGAACGGTAAGCCCGCTCAGACAACCTACCGCGTACTGGCGGCGACTGACGCCCAAGCGCTGATTGAACTGAAGCCCACCACTGGCCGCACCCATCAACTCCGCGTCCATATGGCGCACCTAAACACACCAATTCTCGGCGACCGCGTCTACGGCAAGCCAAACGCCAGCCGTCTGATGCTCCACGCCCATCAGTTAGAAATCACGCTACCGTCAGGTGAACGAAAGACGTTTGAGGCGGCTATCCCAGAGGAGTTTCGACAATTATTCCCAAAAATTGCCGCAGCCCCGAATGAGCCCGGCGAGGCCACTCATGACTAGCACCCGCTCGCCGCGCACACCAGTGGTGGCGCATCGCGACCGCGCTACACTACGCCAACTTGCTGAGCGACTGCCACAGGCGGTGATCATCAACGCCGAGCGTGGGCTGGACGGCACGGGCGCCGCTGAATACCTAGCAACACTTACGCCATCGGAGGTGCTCCGGCTGCAGCCACTGGAGGCAAAAACCACAATTACGACTGAGCAGATTCGCACCATGATTACCATGCTGCGCACGCACGCCACGGTTCGCCGCGTTATCGTTATCGATCCAGCCGACCAGATGAGCGAGGCAGCACAGAATGCACTTCTCAAATCCCTAGAGGAGCCAAACGCCAACACACATTTTTTGCTCGTGACCGAGAACGAACAGCAGCTGCTGGCCACCATTCGTTCGCGCTGTCAAGTGCTAACCTTGCACCGCACTTCGCAGGCGCAGGACGAAACGCTACTTGACGCCACCTCGCTCACCGCCAGCGAGCGTCGCCAAATCCTGTTCCTAGCCGCCGGTCGGCCGCTGCTTATCCGCCAATTAGCACGCACGCCGAAACTACTGTCCGAATATCAAGCCATCGCCGCTGACGCCAAATGCATCCTCGCCGCACCAGGCTCGTATGAAGCACTGCGCACGCTGCCGCCCTATTTCACCAATCGCACCAAAGCCCTCCAGCTGATCGACATCCTGCTCACCATGGTAGCATTTCAGATGAAAACTCAGCCGAGCCCCGCACACCAACCCCTCCTTGATTGGATCATCACCGCCGAAACGCGGCTGAGGCATAATGGCAATGTGCGACTGGCGCTGATCAATATTGTGGTATAATGGATGCATATGTCTGGATTATTAGTTATCCTGCTAGTTATGGTGTGGGCAGTTTGGTATCAGCCGTCAGTCGGCGAAGCGCAAAACTTACCAGTTAAATTGTCGGAGAAACTCGACAAGCTCTGGGCTATCGCTCAAGAGTCGCTGCGCGAAAACAAGTATCTACGCGCCGAAAAGGCACTCCTAACCATCCTGCGCGTCGATGAGAAAAATGCCACGGCTTACAACCGCCTGGGGATTTTATACGCCAAGCAGCGTGCCTACAAGGACGCCATCGAGTGCTTTGAAATCGCCCAGAGCCTCGAGCCGAGCGCTTCGAGCCTGCACAATGTCGGCCTCATTTACTACGAGACACAAGATTATGTCAAGGCAGCGCTGGCGTTTGAGCAGGCGCTTGATATGGAGGCCAGTCACGCCGCCCGGCACATCGCCTACGCCAAGGTTCAGGAGAAATTAGGTAATACGAAGAAAATGCTGGCGGCGCTGGAGAAGGCCGCTGAGCTCGAACCGACGCCGCACACATTGAACACGCTTGCCCAAGCCTACGACAGTGCCAAGCAGCCCGAACAAGCCGCCAAACTTCGCGAGCGCGCCACGGCCATGCTCACACCCGACAAGCCAGCCGCCGCCCCGCGCCGTTCGCAGCACCCAGCCCACCCTCAGCAGCCACGCCAGCCGCGGCAACCACGAAAAGTAATTATGTAGACCTTGTCTTGGGCTGCAAAACTTGCTACAATCATTCAAGATGCCGATTTAGCTCAGCTGGTTAGAGCAGCTGTTTTGTAAACAGCAGGTCCTGGGTTCGAATCCCTGAATCGGCTCCATTTGCATCGCCCTCGCACCAAGCATGTAAAAACGTGCGGGCGCCGCGATGTAGCAAGTTCCATGCCGGAATCGTGTAGTGGCAATCACAGGAGACTGTAAATCTCCCGCCGTCAGGCTTCGTAGGTTCGAGTCCTACTTCCGGCACCAAATCGTTATTTCACCCAAGGAGCGTCCACTGGCGCTCTTTTTAAGTTGAATCATGTGAGCAATATAGGTCTTTTTGATATAATGAAATTATGGCAAAGAAAAGGGTAACGCCAGAGGGAAGAAAAACGCCTATCGGTAGGGTTGAATACGTTATTATAAATGCAACAGATAGTGAAAGATCGGCAAAGTTCTGGAGCACCGTGACTGGCAGAGAGCCTGGCGATGTCTCACCGCCATACACTGATCTACCGTCAACTGGTGATGAAGGTGAGGTAACGATTAGTATCCAACAGGTTCCCGATCAAGAATCTCTCGGGATGCATATCGATATTGTTGTCGATGATATTGACGAGGCTATTCAACAAATAATCGACCTCGGTGGAAAGCTCGTAGAAGAAAAGTCGGAAGGCAACTGGCGCTGGGTAGTTGTGCAAGACCCCGATGGAAATAGGTTTTGCCTAGTGACTAACTAGCGACTATAGGTAACGTTGACTTTACTCATAAACAATGCTATAATTTCGAGCATGTTAGAGCTTATCAAGCGAGGGCTGATCACCTGGAACGAGCAGAAAAATCAGCGCCTCAAGTTACAGCAGGCCTACGTCGCCCTAGCCATCATCAGCTTAACGATCGGCGGCGGGCTAATCCTGATCAGTAATTCAGCTGCACATCTGGCCGCCTCAATCGCCGGTATCGTCGGCGTGGTCTTCTTGGTCAATAGCGTCGCCTGGACGGTACTGGACGCCATCATTGCACCGCGCTTGCCACGGCCAGCCAAGCCAACCCGAGCGCGCACCACAAAATCTACCCGTACTTCACGCTGAGTTGCTCGCCGCCGCCCGACATGCTATTATCAAATCATGAAACGATTTCCATTTGCCAAAACACTCAAAGCACTCTATAAACCATTACCACGCATGTCCAAGCAATCGCGCCAAGCGGTCGCCGACAACCTCTGGATTGTCGCCGCACTGCTGGCAGTGGTGGCTGCCTTGTCGCTAACCTCAGCCCTGTCATTACTGTCACAAGCTGATCATATCTCCCTCTTTGGCGTCGCCATATTTGTACCAAATATCGCCATCATCCGCTTGCAGCAGATCATCACGCTGATCTTTGCGATCACCGAAATTGTCCTCTTCGGACTGGCCATCTCACCGCTACGACGCAAGCAAACCCGAGGCTGGCTCTTTACTACCGCTGGCATTGTCGTTACGTTCCTTGCCACCGTTGTCACCTTTATTCTCAGCTTCTTCACTCATTACTACGACGTTGCGAGCGGAGTTGTCGCCATCGCCCTGGTCGCCGCTATGGGCTACGTGCTTAGCGAAATCGAATCTGAGCTTGACTCAGCCAAAGCAGATAAGCCAACAACCCCTAAAGCTACTGATACACCAGACCAGGCTAAAACGGAAGCCAAGGCAAAGGCTAAGAAATAGTCTCGACTCGCCATCATCTTTGCACGACCATGCGAGTATGATACAATAACAACTGTTACTGCGCCGTTTTTAGACGTAGTAATATGCCGCGATAGCTCAGTTGGTAGAGCGCATCCATGGTAAGGATGAGGTCTCGGGTTCAAGCCCCGATCGTGGCTCCATTTTGATTTTTAGATTATTTGTACTAAACATGGATAAGCAATCGTCTGCCGCCTACATGCAACACATTCGCGACCTTACGGCTAATTATCCACGCTTTGAAGATGGACGAGTTAACTATACTGATGAACGTGTGTGTTTTGTGTTAAATTGTGTCGTTGCCTCGGGCGATCAGGTCTTACTGACTAAACGTAGCAGTGAAGTTATCGCCTATCCGGAGCTGATTAACGGCATATCCGGTTTTATCGACAACCCCAATCTTAGTATCAAAGACATCGCGTATGGTGAACTAGCCGAAGAGATCGGCATTTCAAGGCAACATATTATCAATATGAAGCTCAGCCAGCCATTTGTACAGATTGACCAGCAACTAGATCGTGAATGGCACGTTGTTGCTATCCTCGTTGAACTGGCAAGTACCGTTACGCCCCGGCTTAATTGGGAAAATAAATCCGCTGCCTGGTTTAATCTCAAAGAAGTTCCCAAGATGAAGCTCATGCCGGGTTTCGCCGAAACGGTGGAAGCAGCGTTAGCAATGCGCCACTTATAGGTTATAATAAACATATGCTTCACAACCTCACGCGCCAACTCGAAACGCTTGCTCAAGGCAATGAAACCTACGCCGCCTTTAATAAGCGCATCGTCAATACCAAGATGCCGGTCATCGGTGTGCGTGTGCCGGATTTACGGCGATTGGCGAGGGAATTAGCGCCTAACATAAGCGCAGCGGACATTAGCAGATTACTAACAGCCAAGAACAAGTCATTTGACTACGTGCTGCTATGCGGGCTGCTGATCACGCACGCTCGGCTCGATGAGCAGACGGCGATTGATTTGACTAAACAATATTTGCCACTCGTTGATTCGTGGGCGCACATTGATGTGTTCATCGAAAAAAAGCGGCGCTTTGCCGGCGAACTGTGGTGGGATTTTGCACTAGAATGCCTACAAGGCGAAGCTGAATTTACAGTGCGCTACGGCGTAATTTCTTTGATGACTAATTTCCTGGATAAAGCACGCATCGATCGGGTTTTCGCGGCGCTGCGAAACGTCAGGCACGATGGCTATTATGTCAAGATGGGGCTGGCTTGGCTGTATGCAACGGCGGCGGTGAACTTTTTTGAGCTGACGTTGGCTGAACTAGAAAGCGGACACATCGACGCTTGGACGCGCAACAAAGCCTATCAAAAAATGCGCGAATCACGGCGATTCACACCCGAAGAGCAACGTATCATTAGGCAACAAAAAGGAGGACGCCAATGACCAGCAAACCAACCATTTCAGCAGCGGAAATTACCAAAGCGCTGGATTTTCGCCATGCCTGCAAGAAATTTGATGCTAATAAAAAGATCTCTGACCAAGATATGGAGCTGATCCTTGAGGCAATTCGCCTCACGCCAACCTCGTACGGTTTTGAGCAATTCGACGTCATCGTCGCCCAAGATCAGCAGCTACGCCAGGGTCTGAAAAAATGCGCACCGATTAATAAGCCGCGCTTTGATGCCAGTCATTTCCTGATTTTTACCGCCAAGACGGCCGACGCGCTTAGCGACCACATCGATCACATACTCCGTGATGTAAAGCGCATGAATCTGGTCGAGCGCGCCGCCTACAAGACCTTCTGGAAGCAGTGGGCGAAGAACGATTTTAAGCTAATGGACACGCCTGACGGGCTGCACCAGTGGTCAGCGCACCAGGCGTACATCGCCCTCGGCTTTGCCATGCTGGTGGCAGCGGAGCGGGGGATTGACTCGTGTCCGATTGAGGGATTTTCGATTGATCAGGCGACAGAGGTACTGACAACCCACCAGCTCATCGACCCAGCCAAAGACCTGCCGGTTCTCATGCTGGCGCTCGGGTACGCCAGTCGTAGCGACCAGCCGCACCTGCGCAGCCGCCGGCCACTTGATGAGATGGTGCGTTGGTATTAGCCCGAGGGCAAGAGCAATTTTCCTTAACAAGCGCCCTAGCGTTTCGGGATTATCTGTGCTATAATCGGTCAAGATTGTAAATAAACGTAACGAGTAAAGAGATGGCAAAGAAGAATACGAAGCGAAAGTTGATTGGTTTGGTCAGTAATTTGAGCGGTCACCGCACGTACTACACCACGGTCAATACCCAAAACCGCACCACTAAAGGGCAGGGCAAGTTGACGCTCCGAAAATACGACCCAGTGGCCCGCCAGCACGCAACCTACACTGAGACCAAGAAAAACCTTGGTCGCAACGAAGTCAAGCCACGCAAGGGCTAATGACATCAAGCGAGAATCACCCCCCTAGGATAGGGGTGATTTTTTATTTGCGACAAACGACCAAATCAGTAGGCCGGTGTAATTCCCATGCGCTAATCTACCGCTGCGCCACGATCATATCAAGCAGGGTATTGACATATTCAGCCGAAGCTACCACCGACGACGCGTTATGCTCACTTACCGCGCCAGTTTTGGTAATGCACCGCTCGCGGATCAAGTCAACGATTCGCTCTGCTCGCACCATCTCTCCTGTCTCGATATAGTATTGCGCCAGCCACAAACTAGCAACCACGCTACTATCTGAATCCTCCACCCGTCGCTTGAACAGACCATCAACTGCCGCCAGTGTTTGTGTCGCCTCGTCAACCAGCTGCTTGGTTCGCTCGGCCTCGCCCTCAACACCGAACATATAGGCGGCATACACCGCATCCATCGTCACCTCGTCAGCACCACGTCCCGCTAGCTGCGCGCTGATATCATCAGCGCAGGTTCGCCACTGCACCGCATTGGCTGGGTCGTCGTGCTGCTGCGCGAGTTCGCTCGCTTGCTCCAGCGCCGCGCGCGACAACTGCCAAACGAACGCCGCGTTGTCGTCCGCCGCTGGATTATCCCAATTATCCGTCACAAACGTCGCTACCTTGGCGGCCACCGACTGATATAGCTGCCGCGAGCGCTCCATGCCAACTCGTGACGTGGCAAATTGACAGAAGATAAATAGCACCGCCGCCGCGTCCCTCAAGCGCATTGGCGGCCGATCTTGACGCCACGCGGTATCAGTCGCCACCGGCTCGCCATCCGTATAATACGCTGGCGCGAAGTAACCATCGGTCTCAAATATCCGCCAGCAAGCTTCGAAGAACATCGCCGCCTCATTGCCATACCCCAGCCGAATCAGCGGCCACAGCGCGAACGCTGCGTCGTGCAGACGACAACTGCCCGCCGAGTCATCAGTCAGTACCAGCCCGGATTCATCCACGTGGGCTCGCAGTGTCAGCAGGGAATTAACGAAAGTCTGGCGGTGGGCTGGCGGCAATTTCTGCGCTGCGCGAAAACCGGGACTCAGCCACTTGTGCCAAAAATCCGTTGTTCGTGCCAAGCTCCGCACCAGGCCGACACTGCGCGTCTTTTCGTGCAGCCCCAGCGCTTCCTTGATCGACGTCCCGGCCGTGAGCCAGTAAGTGCAGCGATCCGACGCTAGCGCCGCCAGCCGCAGCGAGCAGCCCAGCACCGAGTCGGTCATGCCATACTCATGCGGACAGCCCGCCAGTTCGCCATCCTCCGCGTCACACCACGATCCATCGAGCCCAGCGCCAAATCGCCCGACCGTCCACCGATCAAAATCACGCCCAGCAAATGTCCGTAGGCCAGCGGCAAACGCCCGCTGCCCACGATAATGTAGCAGCGCCCGCGAAGCCTCGACATACTGCGCACTGTCAATCGCTTGACCATCATCGTATAGCCGGAACGCCTGATGCAAAAACAACCTCACCTGGCGCGTCTCAGTCCGCAGATTGACCACGTGAATATTACGACCAAATACATTGACCTTGCTATCGACAAAATCATCGCACTCCAGCACCAACCCCAGCCGCTCATGCTTCAGCACCGTGTGCGCCACCAGCGCTCCCTGTGGCAGCCGCATCGTCAGCCGCCAGGATCCATCATCAATCCACGAAAACTCACCGTCCACCCATACACCGAGACGATGCACGGCTTGATGGTTCTGGACTTCGCGGCCAACGTGCGGGAACGACAGGGAGCTTACTCGACCAAATTGATCAAGCTCAACCGCCAACCTGCCATTTGCGAGAAGCACCATCAAAACCTCTCGTACCGATGCGCGCTCAGCCGCCAGCGCACATCGCGAATTGCGTTAACATAATAGAGGAAGGCCTCGTACGGCGAGTCATACGGGCTGAAATAAGCATGGACGTCGCCGTCAGTAAACCACTTGGTGCACATATAGTAGAAATGATCAGACGACTGCAGTCGCCGCCAGTCAGCGATCAGCTGCTCATCACCACTCCTCAGTACGTCGGCCTCCAACTCGTACAGATACCGCAGCGCCTCCTTCTGTAAATCATTGCCATTCCACGCTGTCAAATCGCGCTCGCTATCCGCCCAGGTCACCGTCTCTGGCATGCTGATCTCACCAACCGGCTGATGCGCCGCCAGCGCTTCCGACACCGTATAAAATGTATTACCACTAACCCCAAGCCATGAGGCAACAAACTGATCAAAAAAGCTAAAAATACCGCTATCCGACCACTGGTGCTCGCCAAAGGTTTCATAATCCATGAACAAATTGACCAGCGGCGCCTCGGCTGTCGCCTCCATCAGCCACGTCCGATATTTTTCTGCCGTCAGCGGCCAGCCCGCCCACGACCGATTGCTAAACCGAAAGGCGATATCGTCACTCAGGCGATAATTCTTGAGCAGCAGCCCAATCCTATCCGTGCCAACCGGCCGATACACATAATTCGGACTGCGCCAATCCAGCACCTCATCCCAACCCTCGGCCAGCACGCCACTAAAGCCAGCGTTCTCCGCCCACTTGGCGAGGTCATCGTTATACGCCAGTTCGGTATTTGCGAGCACCGTGGTCTCGACGCCAAACAGCTGGCGCAGCTTCTGGCGGTGGCGGCGGATCTGCTCCTCGAACTCTGAGCGCGAATAAAAGAACGCCAGGCTGTGATGATATGGGCTTGATACCAATTCGACCTTGCCAGTGGCAACCAGTCGCTTAAAGCTCTCAATCACCGCTGGGTTAAAGCACTCCGCTTGTTCAAGGAATACACCGCTGATGCTCAGCGACAGCTTGAAATCATGATGCCGCCTGAGCAGTTCTTCTAGCAGGGCATTCATCCGCAGATATGACTTCTCGGCAACTTTGTGAAAAATTAACTCGTTGTTTTGGGCTGGATCATTGGTCTCGAAATAATCGTGCCGCGCCGCCACGTCAAAAATATTGTATCGTCGCACCCGCCACGGCTGATGCACGTGGAGATAGAGGGTGATGCCTCGGCTCATGCCCACCTCCTTTCGGCCGACGCTTGATACAGCGCGACACACCGTTCCGCAGCATCCCGCCACGACAGCCGAGTATATTCATCCTTGACATTACGCTTTAGTGCCGACTGAAGGCCCGGCGAGCGCGCAATATTGACGATCTCATCCGCCAGCTTATCAACATCCCAGTAGTCAAACCGCATGATGTTATGAAGTACCTCGCCAACACCCGACTGCTTACTGATGAGCAGCGCCGTATCATGATGCGCCGCCTCCAGCGCCGTCAGCCCAAACGGCTCTGATACCGAACTCATGATAAATATATCAATCAAATAGTAGGCATCGCGCCACTGCTTACCACGAACAAAACCAGTGAAAATCACCCGGTCGCTCACACCCAGTCGCGCGGCTAAGGCCACCAATTCATCCCGCTGCTCGCCGTCGCCCGATAGCAAAAAGGCGATCTTGTCGTAGCGCTCTAACGCTCTAGCTGCCGCCCGCACAAAGTAGGTCAGCCCTTTCTGTACCGTCAGCCGTGTCAACGCACCGACGATGGTATAGCCATCAGTCTTGAGATCCTCGAGGTATTTGTATGTTGTCGTATCATACTCATGCGGTGGCAGATCAGCCAGGTCAATCGCATTATATACTACCTCAATTTTATCCGGTGGAATGTGATAATTCTTGACAATCATATCCTTGGTAATACGGCTAACCGCAATAATTCGATCCGCCATCATCAGACCCTGCTGTTCAATCTCATGCACCAACGGATTACCCGAATGTTCGCCCGAGCGGTCAAACTCAGTGGCATGCACGTGAACAATCAGCGGTGCACCCGACACTTCCTTAGCGATCACGCCAGCCTCCATCGTCAACCAGTCATGAGCGTGGATGGCATCTGGTGGACGTGACTGAGCAAACTGCCTGACAAACGTACCATAGCGACGCTGCAGTCGGCGCATCGGTTCAAGTCCGTGCTCATCGCTATCCTCAGTATCTGGCGTGACACCATGATCGTACGCCCCAAGGTCATGATAGCCCGGCGGCAGCGGCGAGGCCGCATGAATGTTCATATGGGTAATATTCGGATGCTCGGCCGTGTAGGGCACAACAAAATCAATAGCAATACCATGCGCTGCCAGCGCCTTTGACATCTGGTAACACGCCACACCGAGGCCGCCACAATTGTGCGGAGGAAGCTCCCACCCTAGCATCAAAATTCTCATCTTATTTACAGTATAGACTGCCGCTTATGCTTTTTCAAGCGCATCTGATGATTTTTTCACAATCAAGGCGCTATTTTCACAAGAGACGAATTGATATGCGCCGTCAATTCTACAGCAAGCCATTAAAAAACGACTTTCATCAAGTCGTCACGCCATAAATTGTGGCAGGGGCAGTAGGAGTCGAACCTACCTCTGCGGTTTTGGAGACCGCCATTCTAGCCGATGAACTATGCCCCTATCGTCCCGCTAACGGGTTAGCTCATCTATTATAACAGAAAAAAATATTCTGCAAACTAACCATTTTGAAAAAATATGATATAAGTTATTGACAAAATAATGCTTGTGTGATAATATTGGAGAAACAACCAGTGAGGAGGATGTTATGAAATTAAGTACAAAGCTTAAGATCGTGGCGCTGTCGCTGGTCGCTGCTTTCGGAGCAGGACTAGTCTACTACGCCAACGCAGAAACAATTGACAATACCCGCGACTGTGACAAGTACGCCGTGGTGTATTGTGGTACCATGTCGGTACAAGAGATGCGCGAACGATATTTCAACAAAGGCGTATCAACAATTTATGGCGCGTTCGGTATTTCCTACGAGATGCTGAGCGGCAACTACGCTAATGGCGCAGTCTACCGTAACGGCGAGGTTCGCCTCGATAACGGCACCGTTGTCGCCACTAACGCTCGGACAGCCATCCGCAACATCAGCGGCGGCACACCGATCTCAGGCACCAACGCTAAGGTCGTCCCAGCCAGCCGCATGGGTAGCGCACAGCAGGCATTTATCCGACTTGATGAGCAGGGCCGCTTTAAGTTCGCCATCATGACACCGTGCGGTAACCCAGTTGTCGCCACCAACGTTGTTGTGCCACCAAAACCGAAACCACAGCCAGTGGCTACTTGTAAAGCACTTGACCAGCCAGTCATTAATCGTCAGACTAACACGGTCGCCCTGAAGGCTCACGCAACAGTCGAGAATGGCGCAACTGTCAAGTCATACACCTTTAGCATCACCGATGCTTCAGGCAAGGAAGTCTTCTCACGCAGTAACACTACTTCAGCGCTGACCAGCGAGACTAGCGCCACCATCAAGGAAGCGGGCACTTACACCGCTCGCGTCAAGGTCACAACCAGCCTTGGTGATCGCACCAGCAACGACTGTGTCAAGCAGTTCACCATCCAGCCAGAAACGCCAAAGGCTAACCCTGGCATCAAAATCGAGAAAAAGGTTGATGGCATCAAGCACAAGACCGTCCAAGTCGGCAACGAATTCCCATACCAGGTAACCGTCACTAACACCGGTAACGTTGACCTAAAGAACGCTGTTGTCACCGACAATGCGCCACAAGGTGTTACCTTCCTGAAAGCATCTGAGGGCACACTCCAGAACAATACCTGGAAAGCAACAATTGCTGAACTCAAGCAGGGCGCATCAAAGACCTTTACCATCACGGCAACCATCAAAGAACAAGTTACTGGCAAGGTCGTCAACACCGCCTGCGTTGATACCCCAGAGATTCCTGGCGACAAAGACGGCTGTGACAACGCAACCGTCGATGTACCAGAAAAAGTCGAGGCCTGCAACGTTCAAACTGGCGTCATCGAAAAAGTCGAAAAGGGCAAAGAGAACACGCCACCATACACCACTGATCTGAGCAAGTGTGAAAAGATCAAGGTCTGTGACGTCACTACCAAGACAATCCGCGAAGTTACCAAGAAAGAAGCTGAAGACACTAAGCGGTTCGTCGGTATCGACAGCGAAGAGTGTAATCCAAAGCCAACCACCCCAACTCCACCAACACCAACCGCACTGCCACGAACTGGTATGACCGACATGGTACTCGGTGGTCTGGGCCTCGGTGCACTGGTTACCTCAGCTCTAGCATACGTCGCTAGCCGACGCCAACTATAAGAGACTGACCGCTCCGAGAATCTAATTCTGAAGCGCGAGGTTTCAGGCGAGAATCCCCCTTGGATAAGGGGGATTTTTTGTGTATACTAACATATATGAAACCTTTGCAACTTTCTTCTCCTCACATCATTGCCATGGTGGGCGTGCCGGGGGCGGGCAAGTCGCAATTCGCGGCTGAGTTTTCTGAGATGTTTCATGCGCCGCATTTGGATTCTGGTATCTTAGCGGCATTATCTGATGATGAGGCGGCTGTTAATTACGCGAGCGGTGCACTACTCAAGGAACTGATGAAGACTCATCAAACCATCGTATTTGAAGGGGCAACGGAGAAGCGAGCCTGGCGGGTTGAGCTCGCCAAGACGGCCCGCGCTGCTGGTTATAAGATTCTCTTTGTCTGGGTACAGACCGACCTAGCGACCGCCAAGATGCGCTGGCTCAAGGCCAACGATAACGACGAGGCAACATTCGACGCTAAGATCAAACAATTCTCATCGCCGCACCCCAGCGAGCCATGCGTCGTCATCAGTGGTCGTCACACTTATAACACCCAAGCGCGCACCTTGCTCAAGCGCCTGGCCGACGTTCGCCCGAATACTACAGCTGCTCCGACCCAGCCGCAAGCCGCCCAGGCTGATACTCCCAAGCGCCATCCGCAACGTCCGGTACTCAGCCGCGTTCGCGTTAGCTAGGAGCTATACATGCCAACGATTACTGACGCTGAGTTTGGCGAAATCACGGTGAGGCGCTCGCACTTGGCGCGTCAGGTATCACTAAAGGTCGCGCCAAACGGGCAGCTGCGGATTAGCCTGCCGGCGTATACACCGCTGCTCGCAGCAAAAATGCTTATCAAGTCATCCCGGCCGCGTATTCGCGAGCTCCTGGCTGAGCATCAACAAGGTCACTACTACACGCAGGATCAATCAATCGGTAAAAGCCACCACCTGATTATCGAGACCCAGTCCGCGCTCGCCGAACCCACCATCAAGCGCTCCGGCACCCGCATCCTCGTCAAGCTGCCATCCGGCACCGACATTACTACTCCAGCCATCCAGCAGCGCATTCGCGAAGTCGTCATCACAGCGCTACGCAAGGAAGCCAGAAGTTACCTGCCACGGCGGCTGAAATTCCTGGCTGAGGAACATGGCTTTTCCTATCAAACCATCAAGCTGACGCACGCCTCGAGCCGCTGGGGTAGCTGCTCGTCGCGCGGCACGATTAGCCTGAACATCGCGCTGATGAACCTGCCGTTTGAGTTGCTTGATTATGTGCTGATTCACGAGCTGGCTCACACCCGCCAGATGAATCACTCCGACGCCTTTTGGCGAGAGGTTGCAGCCATCGACCCAGCTTACAAAACGCACCGAGCGGCACTGAAAAACCATACACCGCACGTGTAGCATGTGCTATACTAAATCATATGAAACAAGGGATGGGCAGGTGGCGCACGAGGCGCAGTCAGCAGCAGCATGCACACGAGAACATGGATGCCGCGCCAGAACATAGCCAGATGATGACGTTGGTAAACAGCTTGACCGATGCGGTACTAAGCACTGATGCTCACGGTGTCATTACGATTTATAATGCGGCGATGATCGGCCTGCTGGACACCAACGCCACACTCCATGGCCACCACATTAACGAGATATTTCAATTGCAGACGCTCGGTAGAACGCCAATCAATGTATTTGAAGAACTGAGCAAATCGCCGTCAATCCGCACCCGTGACGATCTGATCATGCCGCTCAGCGATGGCGATCATTTGCGACTGGAGGCGACCTTTGCGCCGATTTTAGGCGGCAGCTCCAGCACTGACGGTTACGTGCTGATTCTGCGCGACGTCACCAAGATAAAAAGCCTCGAAGAGGAGCGTGATGAGTTTATCAGTGTCGTTAGCCACGAACTGCGCACACCGGTAGCCATTGCCGAGGGGGCGCTCGATAACGCTCGACTGCTCGCCGAGAAAGGCTACACCCAAAAGGTACATGAAGCATTAGTGGCGGCGCACGATCAAGTGATGTTCCTCGCTAAAATGATCAATGACCTTGGCACCTTATCGCGCGCTGAACGTGGGGCGGCGGACGAGACGGAGACGATTAATTTGATGGAGCTGGCTAGCACGTTACACAGTGAGTTTGCACCGCGAGCGGCCGAGAAGGGGTTGC
The DNA here is from genome assembly GCF_030253515.1 of Candidatus Nanosynbacter lyticus. NCBI lineage: Bacteria > Bacillati > Minisyncoccota > Nanosynbacteria > Nanosynbacterales > Nanosynbacteraceae > Nanosynbacter > Nanosynbacter lyticus. Next base: position 390,814 of record NZ_CP124549.1, on the reverse strand, counting down.
GGTTTGACCTCGACGTGAGTGCGCAGATTGGCGTGATCAAGGTTTCGCGGCTGTACTTGACCGAGCTATTACAAAACTTTATCATCAACGCCATCAAATACACGCCTCATGGCGGGGTGACGCTGCGGATGCACCGGCGTAACGGCGTCGTACAATTTGCGGTAATCGATACCGGGATAGGCATCGGCAAGACTGACCAAAAAAAGATTTTCCAGCGATTTTACCGGGCCGAGGATTATCGAACCCGCGAGACCAGCGGCACCGGACTGGGACTGTACGTTGCGGGCAAATTGGCGCACAAACTCGGCTGCACTATCTCTGTCAAAAGCCGGCTCAATCACGGTTCAACCTTTAGCTTTGAGCTGGCCGACCCGCCCACGTCCACATGAGACCGCCCTTGCAATCACGGCCCGAACACGCTACAATAGACTTGACAGTCTGCTAAGAAGCAGACTTTTAAATTGGGAGAAACTATGGCACAAAAAAACGCAGCAGGATCAAAGACGAAGGTTCGCCGCATCACCGCGAAAGATGACGGGGCGAAGCAGTCGTCACCACATACATCAAAAGCAACCACAACCACCAAAAAAACTGCCAATAACACCACTAAAAAAGTAGCGGCAGCAGCCACTACCTCTCCAAAACAGCCAAAAACTACGGCCAAAAAATCCGCCAAGAAGTCAGGCGACGTTGGCTACTTCAAGGGCGCATGGCAGGAGCTCAAATTGGTGCGCTGGCCAACTCGCTCAGCAACCTGGAGCATGACGGCGGCGGTGCTGGTGTTTACATTGATCTTTGTGGTGCTGATCTTGCTGCTTGACGCCGCATTTAACTGGGGTTTTAATCAAATTTTGAAATAGGAAAGGGAAATTATGTCATCAAATCGCTACGATTCAACCCGCTCGTGGTACGCCATTCATACGTACTCGGGCTACGAGGAAAAGGTTGCTGAATCCATCCGCCAGCGCATCAACGGCGTCGACATGGCCGACAAAATCTTTGACGTCATGGTGCCGAAAGAAAAGCAAATTCAGATCAAAAACGGCAAACGCAAGGTTGTCGATGCCAAGATCTTTCAGGGCTATGTGTTGGTCGAAATGAAGCTGACCGACGAGACCTGGTACATTGTCCGCAACACGCCGGGCGTGACTGGCTTTGTTGGTGCTGACACCACGCCAACACCGGTGTCGGATAAAGAAATTACCAAGATCAAAAAGCGCATGGGCGTCGAAGAGCCAAAGCATCAGATCGATTTCTCAGTCAGCGAAGTGGTCTCCATCATTGACGGGCCATTCAAGGGCTTTGACGGGTCAATCGCAGAAATTGACGCCGTCAAGGGCAAGATCAAGGTCATGGTCAGTATGTTTGGCCGCGATACACCAGTCGAACTGGACGCGCTGCAGGCCAAGAAAGTCTAGCTGCCTGATCATCTAGCCGTGCGGCGATACACCACCAAGCTACCAAACATCTTTGGCTTCAACTACCTCGCTACTTTTGGCGAGGTAGTGTTGCACAGCAAAGAGTACCAGCGCCACCGTAATTACCCCGAGTAGCACCGCCGCGATCGGCCACTGCCTAGCATCATACATCGCCATGATGAGAACTGGCACTGTCCCGATGCCACACGCCAATATCTTGCCAAACAACAGGGTCACCAGCGTCACTCGACTATGGCACAACCGAATACTGCGCTTCAACAGATACGAGCCGCAGCGCCCCAGCCAATACGGTAGCATTATCACCACACCCAAAACCGCCACTGTCATCACCGACATCAACATCAGCTGCACAACTTGCAACATAAATGGTACCGCTCGAGGCGTCGTATCGCTCGGTGTGGCGGGCGGGGTGGGCGTCGACTGAGCTACCTCTGGCGATACACCGAGTTGCATGAGCAAGCCACTGCGCGCCAGCCACAACAACCCAGCGCCGACGATAACCGCATAGGTGAAGATCAACAGGCTGTAAGCGAGCGCCCCAAACATATTGACGAGGCGACGAACCGGCTTGATGCTGCGAGCGTTCATGCTTGTATTCTAACACAATTTTCGTTATAATACAGTGGTTACGCACGGAAAAATAAGAGGAAACTATGGCAAAGAAAGTTATCGGTAATCTAAAATTACGCATCCCTGCCGGACGAGCAACCGCCGGGCCACCAGTTGGTTCGACCCTTGGTCAGTGGGGACTAAACATGATGGATTTCATCAATCCATTCAACGACGCCACCAAAGATATGATGGGCAAGGATGTTATCGTCCACATTCAGGTGTTTGAAGATCGTACTTTTACGTGGAAGAGTCTGGGCCAGCCAGTCGATGATATGATCCGCGAGAAAGCCGGCATTCAAAAGGGTTCAGGCAAGCCGCACGCCGAGAAGGTCGGCACCATCACTCGCGCTCAGCTTCAGGAAATTGCCGAAGCAAAAATGGATCAGCTAAACGCCATCGACATCGAAGGCGCGATGAAGATCGTTGCTGGCTCCGCTCGCTCAATGGGCATAGAAGTCGCCGACTAATTTATACCTATTCATCCAAAATTGCTCCCTGCCGTGGGAGCAATTTTATTGTGGTATAATCATTTGGTGATCACCAAAAACTTACTTGATACCACCGTTATCGAGGCGCTACGAGCTGACAAACTCGTCGTGGCACCGACTGACACCATTTATGGTCTGCTCGCTCGAGCTGATAGCCCGAGGGCAGTTGATGAGCTGTACCGCGTACGCCAGCGTGACCGCACCAAATCCTGCATCATCCTGCTTAGTAGCGCCGACAACATTCCCGAACTCACTACCAAGCAGCGGTATATCTATGACCAGCTACGCCATGAACGGCCGACCACTATTGCTGCCAGGGTCAGCCCCGACTTTATGCCGCACCTAGTACGTACTGACGCGACCTTGGCATTTCGCGTTGCACCACCAGACACAGCATTGTCTGAGCTGATTCAGCTGGTCGGCCCACTGCTCGCACCAAGCGCTAACCCCGGCGAGCAACTACCGGCCACCACAGTCAATGAGGCAACCGCGTATTTTGGCGATGAGGTGGCTGTCTACGTTGACGGCGGGGAAATTAAGGGGGTAATGCCTTCACGGATCATCAAATTTACTGATGAGGGGCAGCTGGTTGCCTTGCGGCAATAATTTCCACTACAGCCAACCAGGCGCCCGACGTCTTGTCTCGTAACCTATGAACTACGACTGCTTGAACGGCCGCACCAGCTCTAGCTCTGGTCGCATCTCGGCGATGCGCATCAGCTCGTTGTACTTGGCGATACGCTCTGAACGCGACATCGAGCCAGTCTTGATCTGACCGGTACCGAGCCCGACCGCCAGATGGGCAATTGTCACGTCCTCGGTCTCACCCGAGCGGTGACTCATCACCGTATTCCAGCCGGCCTTTTTCGCCATCATCACCGCCTGAATCGTCTCGCTCAGCGTACCGATTTGATTTGGCTTGATTAAAATCGCGTTACCAGCCTTTTCAGCGATCGCCCGGTCCAGCCGCATTACATTCGTCACCAACAAATCATCACCGACCAGCTGCGTCGTCGAGCCAAGCTCCGTCGTCAGCGTCTGCCAATCGTGCCAGGCTTCCTCGTCCAGTCCATCCTCGATCGACACCACCGGATACTCAGCCCGCAGCTGCTTGTACATCTTGATCATACCATTCACGTCGAGCGTGCGATGCTCCGTCTCCAGCCGATACTGACCATTGCCCTCGTGAAATTCGCTCGAAGCCACGTCAAGAGCAAAGGCAAAGTCCTGCTCCAACTTGTAGCCGGCTTGCTGAATCGCCCGTGCTAGCAGCTTGACCGGTTCCATATTGCCGCCGCGCACATGTGGCGCGTAGCCGCCTTCATCGCCAACAGTCGTCGGGTAGCCCTCGGCCTTGAGCACCTTCGCCAGCGCATGAAACACCTCGGCGCTCATCCGCATCGCATCCTCAAACGTCGATGCGCCGACTGGGATGATCATGTATTCCTGAATATCCGTCGCACCAAGCGCGTGCTGCCCGCCGTTCATCACATTGATCATCGGCATCGGCAGGCTCATCGTACCGGCATTCGCCAGCTGATTGACATAGACGAAAAGCTCAATACCCTTAGACTCAGCCGCGGCCTTGGCAACCGCTAGGCTGACCGCCAGGATCGCGTTCGCCCCAAGCCGCCCCTTATTTAGCGTGCCGTCCAACTGTCGCATCCGCTCGTCAACCCGATGTTGCGCAAACGGATCCATGCCGCGCAGCGCCCGCGCGATCTCAACATTGACATGCTCGACTGCCTTGAGCACACCCTTGCCACCATACGCCAAGTCGCCGTCGCGCAGCTCGACCGCCTCGTGCGAACCAGTGCTGGCGCCCGACGGCACTGCCGCCCGCCCGAATGAGCCATCGCTCAGCCGAACATCGGCCTCCACCGTCGGATTACCCCGAGAATCTAAAATTTGTCGTGCGTGAATGTCTGTGATTGTGATATTGTTCATACTCGCTATTGTAGCAGAGATAAAAGAGCAGGGGCAAGCGGGTTACAACCTTCGCCTCACTCGTACTAAACAACCCGTCTTTGTCGGAAATTGAGCTGTTGTCGGACCGGGACACTTCTCGGCAAACTGCAATACGCGATCTCCAGACTCATCGATCTCATCAAAACAGCCCGCTACCTGACTACGTAGATCTTTATTAAGCTCTCCTACGACCTCAGGATCCAGATCTGCAACATCAACCTGCACGCCGTCACCTCGAAAAAGTTGAATATTTGGATTATTGCTCAACCCCTTCAGGGCTAAATCTGCAGCCTCCTTGGCAGCCTGCCGTCTATTCTCTACATTCTCGCAAGCTGGCCCAGCAATCGGACAGTCCTTGCATCTACCTAAAAATTCCGCCTTATTCATAGTTACATAATTGTACCGCTACATTGCAAGTATGTCAAATTACTTGCAGAATAACGTGTTCCCATCTATACTTGTGGTTAATTATGGGAGAAAGACGTCATCATTCACCAATAGCCGACGGGCTGTCTATACTGAGTAGCCCAAACTTTCAGCGAGGGGTTGATGAGGCTAATCATGCACTCGCCGCCAAAACAGAAGTAACGAAGAGAGGAGAGCACCTCCCACCGGATAGGGATCCCGAAAACATAATCAAGCGGCACATCACCCCACACTTTCCAGACGACTACATCGGCTCGCCGGTCACGATCACAAATGTTACTGAAAGCGATGGACTGGCTGTTTGTCAACTGAAAGGAAAACTCCTGTCACTAGAGGCTAAAGGATGTATGGTTAATAAGCGTTCGCGAATACTAGCAGCGCTGGCCATTCGCTCCCAGGGAGATACGCATCACTTTCCACTCTCCCAAGAGACAATCAGCAATATTCTCCAATTTGATGTTCATCTGCCGACTAACTTACTAACGAATTATTTTTCGGCTCAAGCGACAAATCCTGAGATACACGAGACAATACTCGACATAGAAAATGCTGCCAAATATGCCGCCTTGCCTGCTGATCGTGCTGCAATAATTACTTGGGGTACCCAAAAATTAACACAGCAACTAGGCGAAGATTTCTGTAGGGGCGGATTATTTTCCGGTGAAGGGTCTACATTTACAAGTGAGGGGATTAGACTTCCGTATAGTAAATTTAACGACATGAGATCCACCGGCTTTAGTGTAATCACCGACCACACTAATGACGAGCCAGCTCCACGGGTTGCCCTTTCGCTGGAAGATGGCGATAGTACTATTCATGTCATCCCAGACCGTCGTTTCCTCTCGAAGTTAATGCGCCATGACAGTGGCGACACAGATACTTTCGCAGCATAAACCCTAGTTGCTTTACTGCATTATTTCAGGTATAATTCCACTATCATCAAATCAATGCTGGGAGGCGGGCTTGCCTAAAATCGCGAGCCGCCGCTTGTACCACAGAAAGGATTAGTATGGCCAAGAAAGCCGAGCTGCTGGAAAAAGCAGCAGAACTACAATTAGCAGTCAGCGACAAGAACACCATCGCTGAGGTTGAGGCGGCAATTGCCGAGGCTGAAGCAGGCACGCCTGAGAGCAGTAAGCCGCACGATACCAAAGATAAAGACGTTATCGCCGAGCGCGAAGCTGTCGTCGCCAAGGCTGGCAAGCGCAGCCAAAAAGCCCTCGACGAAGCCGAAGCTAAGGCCGAAAAGGAAGCCCGCAAAGAAGCCGGCGACACCACGCCGCAGTCTGACGACGCCGAAGTGCATGTCAAGAAAGGCCCGAAGCCGATCACGCGTCCGCGCCTGGAGCGCCGCGGCAAGAAATACCAGGAAGCTGCCAAGAAGATTGAGAAAAATAAATTGTACAGCCTTGATGAAGCGTTGAAACTGGCGACTGAGACCAGCCCGGTCAAATTCGACGCCAGCGTTGAAATTCACGTTCGCCTGGGCGTTGATCCGCGCCAAGCCGACCAGAACGTCCGCTCGACCGTAGCGCTGCCGCACGGCACGGGTAAAGACGTTCGCGTGGCAGTTTTCGCGCCAGAAACCGAACATGCCGCTGCCAAGAAAGCCGGCGCTGATATCATCGGTGACGAGGAGTTCCTAAAGCAGCTGGATAAGGAAGAATTGAACTTTGATATCTTAGTCGCCACTCCGCAATATATGCCAAAGCTTGGCAAGTACGCCCGGCTGCTCGGCCCGCGCGGTTTGATGCCAAATCCAAAGTCCGGCACCGTCGCTACCGACGTCGTCAAAGCCGTGTCTGAAGCCAAAGCCGGCAAGGTTGAGTACCGCGTCGACAAGCAGGCCATCGTCCACTTATCAATTGGCAAGGTTTCGTTTGGCGCTGATAAACTGGCGGAAAACACCCGCGCCTTCCTCGCCAGCCTGAATGCCCAAAAGCCATCCAGCCTCAAGGGTATTTATGTCAAATCTATCGCCATTGCCACCACTATGGGGCCGAGCGTAAAGGCTGAAACTTCGCTGTAAGGTTGGCCTATTAATATAAACGCGCTTCATGCCCGAGGCGCGTTTTATATTGCAATAACCGTGTAGTATGATATAATAATTCAATGCGTGAATTATTACCAAATACTGAGACTGAGACTCAGCCTGAAGCTGCCATCGCTAACTGGCGTAATAAGGCGAACTGTCGCGATAGTGACCCAGACATGTTTTTTCCAGAATCTAAAGACAGGCGATATGCTGAAGAAGCTCTCAAAGTTTGCCGTGGCTGCAAGGTTAAGGAGGACTGTCTTGATCACGCGATTGAGAACGATGAAAAGTATGGTATCTGGGGCGGCATGACACCGGAAGCAAGGAAGAAACTATCTCGACGCAGCACAAATACACAAACTCGCCATCGTATACATAAAAGTTCATAAATTAACCCATAATCATCTTGCATCCCGTTGTCATTTCTGCTACAATTCTAATGAACATTACCAAAGACAGCGCGCGACCGAAGGGAACTGAGGTATAAAAATGCCGCCGAGGGATGAAACGAACAGTTTTATTTGACGTCTTTGGTAGTGCGAGAATCAAAGACGTTTTTGTTTGCTCGGCTAATGCCCAGATAAACGAGAACCAGATTCTCCATTACCGCACGTTAACAAATCGGTCGAATCATACAAGAACCAATCAAAGAAAGGATTTTTATGGCAATTTCACGCGATAAAAAACAAACTTTGGTTGCTGAACTAACCGAGCTTCTGAAAGACGCCAAAGGTACGGCATTTGCGCGGTACCAGGGGATGAGCGTGGCTGAACTACAAGAGTTGCGCAAGGCTGCCCGCGAGGCAAACGTGGTCATCAAGGTGGTCAAAAACCGTTTGGTACGCGTAGCGCTGCAGGGCGTTGACACCTACAAAGAAGCTGACACTGACCTACTGGTTGGCCAGCTGGTTTACGCCATGAGCGCCGACGACGAGGTCATGCCGGCAAAAGTTTTGGACACGTTTGCAAAGACGCATCCAGCACTGCAGTTGGCCGGTGGCTTCTCAGGCGAAGGCTTGAGCATCAACGAAGCTGACATCAAGGCGCTGGCGAGCCTGCCAAGCAAAGACCAGCTCATCGCCGAAGTGGTGGCGCAACTGTTCTCACCAGTCCACGACACCGTGGGCGCGCTGGGCGGCAATTTGCACGGCTTACTAGACGGCATCGAAGCCAAAGCTGCGGCTTAAGTTTAGCAATCAATTATTTATCTGAGTTCATAAAATCTTCAACGCCTCCTCTTTTCGCGCCGGGCGCTCACGCGCTCGGGCTGCAATCGCTGCACGGAGACTTATGAAGATTTTACAAACTCAGAAATTAATTAATAATCTAAGGAGAATACCATGGCTGATATTAAAAAATTGGCTGAAGAACTGACCAAGTTGACAGTTCTAGAAGTTAACGAATTGAAAAATCACTTGAAAGAAGAATACGGCATCGAGCCAGCTGCTGCAGCAGTGGCTGTTGCTGGTCCAGCTGCTGGTGGCGAGGCTGCCGCAGAAGATGAGAAAACTGAGTTCACCGTCACCCTAAAGGACGCAGGTGCTCAAAAAGTTGCTGTTATCAAGGCAGTCAAGGAAATCACCGGCTTGGGCCTCGGTGAGTCAAAGGCCATCGTCGACGGCGCTCCAGCACCAGTCAAGGAAAAGGTGTCAAAGGACGAAGCCGAAGCTGCCAAGAAGACGCTCGAGGACGCCGGCGCTAGCGTTGAGTTAAGCTAATTTTTGCGTGAAACGACCGATTGTTTTCGTAGAGAAATGCCGCCCGGAGTTTATACCACGGGCGGTGTTTTATTGGCAAGGGTAAAAATTACCACAGTTTTGCCTGACTATCTGTTGTCCTTGTGGAAAGACGAGCCGTTGGCCGATGCGAATCGACTGACGGGGCTTGCACACTCACATAATTAGTGCTATATTACACTCACGTACTATCAAAATAGACAAGGAATGCGAGCCATATGTCTGATTTACCGGAAAAGCAAGTGAAGCGCCTCAGGACGCTCATCCAAGAAGCAGAAACTAACTTAGCAGCAGCCAAGGAGCTGCTGATCAGCATCGTTGGTGACGATGGACAAGTCGTCACGCCGAAAACCTCGTCGGACGATGTTGCCGGCAAGATAATCGAGGGTGTGTTTGATGGTCAAATGATGATGGGGCCTGATGGCAAGAATTATCCAATCCCGGCGAACTACGCCTCAAAGTCCAAGCTCGTCGAGGGCGACATCTTGAAATTAACCATCACCGAAGACGGCAGCTTTATCTACAAACAAATCGGCCCGGTCTCGCGCAAACAAGTCATCGGTACGCTCGTCCAACACGACGGCGTTTACTACGTCGAAGCCAATGGCCGTGAATATCGCATCCTGCTCGCCAGCGTCACCTTCTTCCGCATCGAAGTCGGCGACCAAGTCACCATCATCATCCCTGATGACAATCCGGACGCCACCTGGGCAGCTGTCGAAGCGCCACTATAGACCGTTTTTGACATTTGAAGCCGTCCCGGGCGGTTACCGGGCGGCTTTTGATATAATGGTGCTATGTCTGGGGAGTTTTTGCTAAGCTACGCCAGCTTTGATACCGAAAACCGGCCATTTCTGGAATGGCAGATTGACGGCAAGACTGAGCGTGGTGATGTTTTGGGACAGGAGCTGTCACTGGCGTTTGATTTTTCGACCAAATATTGTACCGGCTGGGTGGATTTTGAAAATCATTGCAACCAGGTTTGTCCTGACGGTGCCACGGTTGATGAGAAATATGAAAATTGCTTGAAATGTCGTAACAGAACTGGCTTTAATCCTGCGTTTTATCACACCGATTCGGTGTCGGCACAACAAGAAAAAATCAATCAGCAGCCGCACTTCGTCTATCTGGCATATTTCGCGCCGGGAGTTATTAAAGTTGGTATCTCGCAGGAAAAGCGCGGTATCCGACGACTGTTGGAACAGGGAGCGCGGCTGGGGTTGAAACTAGAGACGTTTTCTTCGGCCTTGATTGCTCGGCAGTATGAGGCAAAAGTTGCCAGTCTAAGTGGCATCATGGAAACAGTAGCCGCCAGCAAAAAGCCGGGGCTGATCAGGCGGACGCTTGATGCTGTGGCGGCGGAGCAGGCCTTGACTGACACACTGATGCGCATTCACCACCAGTTGGGGCTGGATTTCCCAAACCGAGAATTCATCACATGTGAAGATTATTTTCACACGGATGGCCGCGATCTTAGTAGTGTGATTGACATGACAGGGAACAATACCATGGCCGGCACGGTCGTCAGTATCATCGGCCCGATCCTCATCACCGACTACGACGGGCAGCTACTGGCATACAACGTGAAAAAATTCATCGGCTACCAGGCGCAGGTAGTTGACGGCGCCATTGACATCGAACTACCCAGCACACAGCTGGCGCTGTTTTAATGCGTGTTCGCGAGGCGAGTCGTCTTTAGATCAACCGCCAAACGGCTTACTAATCCCGCACTTTGCGCTATAATACATAAGTATGAGTCAGGCACTGTACCGCAAATATCGCAGTCGCAGCTTGGACGAGGTGTTGGGGCAAGATCACGTGACCAACATTTTGCGCCGAGCGCTGGAGCAGGGGAAAATCGCCCATGCGTATTTGCTGACGGGTCCGCGCGGCGTGGGAAAAACCAGCGTAGCACGCATTTTGGCGCATGAGATCAATCAGTTACCGTACGACGAGGAAGCCTCGCACCTGGATATCATTGAGATTGATGCCGCCAGCAACAACGGCGTCGACGACATCCGCGCCCTGCGCGAAAAAGCCCAGGTCGCACCGGTTTCTGCACCGAAAAAAATTTACATCATCGACGAAGTCCACATGCTGTCCAAACCTGCGTTCAACGCACTGCTAAAAACGCTGGAGGAGCCACCAGCACACGTAGTCTTCATCCTCGCCACCACCGACGCCGACAAGCTGCCCGCCACCATTCTCAGCCGCGTCCAGCAATTTTTCTTTCGCCCCATTCCAGCGGACATCATGGCGCGTCAGCTGATGGCTATTGCCGAGAAAGAGGGCTTTACCATCGAGGCAGACGCTGCTCGGCTGATCGCTGAGCGCTCGCGCGGCGGGTTTCGCGACGGCATCAGTATGCTTGATCAATTGTCAGCATTAGCGGACGCTAATAAGCCGCTGAGTGCGTCGGACGTTGCTCAGCACCTGGGGCTGAGCGCCACGGAGACACTGGAAAATTTACTGGAGCTGTATCAACAGCGCGATGCTTCTGGGGCGTTGAATGTGCTTGGTGAGCTGGAGAAAGCCGGCACCGATCCGGTCGTCCTGTCCCGTCAATTACTATCATTGCTGCGCGCGCGATTGCATCAGCGGCCGGAGTTAATTACATTAGTCAAGCAGCTAATCGAGGTCGACCGCCATCCACATCCGGACTTGAAATTATTGACAATCTTTATGGACAATGGAGAACAGCCGGCTAATACATCGCCCGAGCCATCGCCGTTGATCGCCAGTCCCAAAACTACAGCCAAACCGCCGGTCACCATTTCCAAATCGCCGATAGATAAGCCAGAGCCACCGGCAGCTACTTCAGAAGCGCCAGCCCCAGCCGCTCAGCCAGCAGAAAATTCACCAAAAACCATCCCGAAACAGGAGCAAACTAATGGCTCTGCAGATAAAACGGCAGCAGACGCCGCCCCGGCAGGCAGTCAACCGGCACCAGACAGCTCGCCAGATTCCACCGCCACAGACATCGACTGGGATAAGATTATCGCTCTGGCCAAAGAACAGTCGTTTGCTATTGCAACATTGTTGCAAAAGTGCAGTTGGCAACGAGACGGCAACACCTTGACCCTGTACGTCGGTAATGCCTTTAATAAAAAGAAGTTGGATGATGCGAAAAATCGTCCGCTTATTGCGACAATTGTGCAACAAGTCACCGGCACTGAACTAGATATTGCGACAATCGGACAAAAAGCCCCGCCCAAAGACGCCGAACTTGCAAAAATTGCCGAGCTAATGGGCGGCGGCGAAGAAGTTAACCTGGAGGAATTATCATGAGCGAAAAAAACCAAACTGAGACTATGGCGGGCAAACTGCCGCCGCAAAACCTGGACGCTGAAAAAAGCCTGCTCGGCGCAATTCTCATCGACGAGGAAGTCCTGGCCGACGCCTCGGAAATCGTCAAACCGAACGACTTTTATGATAAAAACCACGGGCTGATTTTCGCTGGCATGATGCGGCTGTTTGAGAAGCACAAGCCGGTTGACCTCTTGACCTTGACTGATGAGCTGAAGCGCAAGGACGAGTTGGAACTCATCGGCGGCTCGGCGTATTTGACGGAGCTCACCAACTACGTGCCAACAGCAGCGCACGCGGCGGCATACGCCGAAATGGTGGCGCAAACAGCGGTGCGGCGGCGCCTGATCAAGGCCAGTAGCGGCATCACCGAGCTTGGCTACGATGAATCGACGACGACCCAGGAATTATTAGAAAAAGCCGAGGCCGAACTATTCAGCGTCTCCGACCAGTCATTGAAACAGGATTTGGTCAGCCTGGAAAGTATCTTGACCGATAGTTTTGATCGTATCGAGGAGCTTCACCGCAACAAGGGCAGCCTGCGCGGCATGCGGACCGGCTACCGCGATCTGGACACCATGACGGCGGGGCTGCAAAAGTCGGATTTGATTATCCTGGCCGCCCGTCCAGCCATGGGTAAAACCACGCTGGTGACTAACCTAGCCTACAATGTAGCGACGATCGAGAAAAAGCCGGTGCTGTTTTTCAGCCTCGAGATGAGTAAGGAGCAGTTGACCGACCGTATGCTGGCTGATGCGGCCGGCGTTGATAGCTGGAATATTCGCACCGGTAACTTGAGCGGCGATGATTTTGAGAAATTATCCGAAGCCATGGGCGAGATGGCAGAGGCGCCGATTTACATTGACGACACGCCGGGCCTCAGCATTCTGGAGATGCGCACCAAGGCTCGTCGGCTGGCGCACGAAGGCGAAATTGGCCTGATTATCGTCGACTACCTGCAGCTGATGCAGGCCACCAACAATCACAACGGCAACCGCGTCCAGGAAGTGTCGGAAATCTCCCGCGGCCTGAAGTTAATCGCCCGCGAACTCAACGTGCCGTTAATTGCCCTCAGTCAGCTGAGCCGTTCGGTCGAGTCGCGGACGCCGCCAATTCCACAGCTGGCCGACCTGCGCGAGTCCGGCTCCATCGAGCAGGACGCCGACATCGTCAGCTTTATTTACCGCCCAGGCTACTACGAACCGGATAATCCAGAGGTGCAAAACATCACCGACCTGATCATCGCCAAGCACCGTAACGGCCCAGTCGGCAAGATTCAACTCTACTTCCATCCGGAGCGCCTGCGTTTTATGAGCTTGGATCGCAAGCATGACTAGAATTGTGCTATAATCAATACCAATGAAAAAGCACAAACTCGCCGACTCGGCTGTCTATCGCTGGCGCTATTGGCTGGGCTACATGGCGCTGATTGTGCTATTCTGTGCGGCCATCACCGCCGCTAGTTTGTATGCCCCGGGCGGCGTGACCGAGGCAGAGATCGAGGCGCTTGGCACCACGAATGCTATCTCGCCGAGCCATCTCGGCTCGCTCGCTCAAACCAACTTGCCATTCCACCTCTTGCAGCGTGGACTGTTCAGCTTATTTGGCGTCACCATCTATACCATCAAGCTGCCATCGCTCATCCTGTCGTTCGTCGCTGCTGTCGCCGTGTTTTTCCTGCTACGGCGCTGGTTTAAGCCCAATGTCACCATTCTGTCGCTCGTCATTATGACGGTCACCGGCCAGCTGATCTTCTTTGCTCAAAGCTTCACGCCGCACATCCTCTACATCACCTATGCCGCGCTCATCCTCCTCTTCGCCAGCCTAATCGTCCAGCGCGCTAAGGGCTCATCCCTGTGGCGGCTGCTACTGGCAGCGACGGTCGGCCTGAGCCTGTTTACGCCGTATTTTTGGTATATTCATCTGACGCTGCTACTGGTAGCGCTGATCCACCCGCATACACGCTACGCACTACTCGCCAAACGCAATCGCTTCAAATGGCTGCCAGCGATCATCGTTCTCGCGCTCACGAGCGCGCCGGCAATTTTCCTCGCCGCGACGCATCATGATCTACTCAAATCACTGGTCGGTATTCACAGCCTCAGCTGGGCGCTGGTCGATAATTTGCGGTTGCTGCTGTATCATTATTTCTGGGTTAAGCCGACCGTTATCGGTGGTCAGATCGCACCAGTGCTCGACTTTTCGGCGCTGTTTCTGATCATGCTTGGTCTGTTCAAAACCATCCAGCACCACCACACCGCGCGTTCGTACATGATCGGCGTCTGGCTGCTACTAAGTTTACCGCTGCTGGTACTGCAGCCATCAATGACCAGCATTATTATCTTGCCACTATTTATCCTGCTGGCGGTTGGCGTCGAGGCGCTGCTCAATCAATGGTATTCGCTGTTCCCGCGCAATCCTTATGCCCGCATCACCGGCTTATTGATGCTGATGGCGCTCATCGGCGTGATGGTGCTCTCGGGTCTCGACCGCTTTACCAATGGGTATCGCCATTTCTCGGGCGCCGTACATGAATTTAGCACCGACTTGCCACTGCTCCAAAAAGCCATCGCCGGCCGGCAAAACGTCGTTCTCGTCGCTAACCCGCACGAGGCACCACTCTACGAAACCGTCGCCCGCTATAGCAAGCACAAACTTGCCGTCAATCAACCGGCCGCGGAGGGTACTACGCTCGTCATCACCCGCGCTGAACAAATGGCGCACCCCAACACTGACGGCTGGACACTCGAGCGTATCGTCACCAATAGCCACGCCGAGCAGGCTGACCGCTTTTACCTCTACAAATCAGCGAAAAAATAGCGTATAATGAAAAAGTAAATTCAAGGAGGAATTAATAATTATGGCGTTTGACCAAGTCAAGATGTTGCAGCAACTGCGCAAGGCCCAGAAACAGCTCGGCAAAGAAATCATTGAAGTAGAGGCCGGCGACGGTGCAGTGATCGTCCAGATCACCGGCGAGCTGAAAATTAAGTCGATCAAGATTAATCCAAAGATGGTTGACCTCGATAATATCGAGCAGCTGGAGCACTGGATCCAAATCGCAATTCGCGACGGTCTAGCCAAAGCGCAGGAAGTTGCTGCCGAGACGATGAAACCGCTGA
Organism: Candidatus Nanosynbacter lyticus; assembly: GCF_030253515.1. Lineage (NCBI taxonomy): Bacteria > Bacillati > Minisyncoccota > Nanosynbacteria > Nanosynbacterales > Nanosynbacteraceae > Nanosynbacter > Nanosynbacter lyticus. The sequence goes on along the minus strand of NZ_CP124549.1, from coordinate 375,682 downwards.
TGGGCGGGCTAGGCAACTTGCCGTTCTAATGAAACCGACGATTTTGCCGGCGGCGCTGACGACGCTAATTGATGAGTTTGGCGGGCTGCCCGGTGTCGGGCCGCGAACCGCCGAGCGCTATGCGTATGCCGTACTTCGGCGTGACGCCAGGCGAGCTGAGCAGCTAGCGCGGGCGCTGGACCGGCTGCATACACGCGTCAAAACCTGTCCGGTCACGTTCGCGCTGATTGATCACGATCAAGAGGTGTCGCCGCTATACCAAGACGAGTCGCGCAATCGCCGCTTGATTTGCGTGGTTGAAGAGCCACTGGATATCGTGGCGCTGGAGCGGACGGGGCAGTATAGCGGCACCTATCACGTGCTGGGCGGCGCGATTTCGCCAATTGATGGCATCGGCCCGGAGCAGCTGCACATCCCTGAGCTCATCGAGCGAATCAAGCATGATAACGCCGAGGAATTAATCATCGCCACCAACGCGTCGGTCGAAGGCGAGTCAACCGCGCTCTTTTTGCAGTGCTACCTCCAGGAGGCCGGCCTCACCATCACCATCTCGCGCCTGGCCCGCGGCATCCCCGTCGGCGTCGACCTTGAATACGCCGACCAAATTACGCTGACGCATGCGCTGGAAGGACGACGAACGCTGTAGCTTGCTAAGGCCATCCTGCTTTTGCTACAATACAACCATGAAACCAGAGGTGGGGAAGGTGCGCGCTGAGGATATCGCGGCATTTTTAGCGAAGTTTGACGACGTCGAGGAAGCAATTGACGCAATCCGCGGCTTTGCTCAGCCGGCTGTTTCGGCCGGCTTAGTTGACTTACCTCCAGCCGCCAAATCTAGCCCAGCCACCAAGGTTATGACACCGCCCGCTGCCGCGCCAGAACGCTCCAGCCGCTACCATATCGCCGTAACCGACCTCGCCAAATCTTACCGCGTCGGCCGCCAGACCATTCCAGCGCTCGGCGGCGTTAGCCTTGATATTTTCGCTGGCGAATTCGTGGCCATCACTGGCGCTAGCGGCTCGGGCAAAAGTACTTTATTGCAGCTCATCGGCGGACTCGACAAGCCGTCCACCGGTCAAATCCTCATCAACGACCAGCCGCTCAGCCGCTTGTCTGACCGGCAACTGTCGCGGTTCCGATCGCGCGAAATCGGCTTTGTCTTTCAATCATTTTATCTGCAGCCATTCCTAACCCTGTCTGCCAATCTGGAAATTCCCGCCATGTTTGCCCGCATTAAGCCCAAGCAGCGCCGCGCCCGCGCCCAGGAACTCGCCGAATTGGTCGGACTAGCAGACCGGATGCACCATTTGCCGCGCGAACTTTCTGGCGGTCAAATTCAGCGCGCTGCCATCGCCCGCGCCTTATTCAATCGCCCGAATATTTTACTCGCCGACGAACCGACAGGCAATCTGGACAGCGCCAATTCCGACCGTATCATTGATCTATTTCACCAAATCCGCCGCGAACTCGGCACCACAGTCGTTATCGTTACGCATAATCCAGACATCGCCGCAGCAGCCGATCGTGAAATCCGCCTGAAGGACGGGAGAATAGCCGATGCTTAGAATCACCGATTCGCTGCGGCTGGCTGGCACCAAACTCCGAGTGCGGCGTATTCGCTTATCTATCACCGTGGTCGTGTCTGGGCTGCTTTTCGCGGCGCTGCTGGCGGGACTGACTATGCTAATGGGCGCCCAGCGGAGCGTCGAGGAATTTGATCGAGGCAGCCTGAATAACCGCTATTTGGTGGCGCAAACCGCCATTCGGCCAAATACTATTGAATTTACCTCAAATCTAACTGCTCGCGCCGAAGCCGAACGTACGCAAATGATCAAGGACAAGCAGGCGCTGGCCGCCCGCCTCGGCCTGCCATACGACCCCAAATCCGAACCGCCAATCATGCAGTCGTTTCCTGATAGCCAGCCGTACCCGAACGACCAGAGCGTCATCGTCCAGCGGCTTATTCGCCAGGAGACCGCCAAATTGCCGCGCCTCACAGCGGACGCGCAGTGGCAATTTGCCCGCACCCGCGGCGCCGTGCGACAGTTTAGTATTCAGTCAATCGCCGCCAATGGCATGCTGAATTATATGGAGCGGGGACTCGAATCGTTTGACGACAAGCGCCAGCAAAACAACCAGCCGACACCGCTGGAAGAATTTAAACAGCAATTCGGCAGTATAACCACCATCGACCAATCGCTGCTGGGCGGGTATTTGCTCACTGGCGCCAATACCAAACCCAGCGAGATTCCGCTGATCATCCGTTACCAGGACGCTGAAGTGCTGCTCGGCCTCAAGCCGCTGGATAAAAATGCCGGCAATGACATGCAGCTAGCACGGCTCAAAGAATTGCGCCAAAAAGCCAGGCAGTTGACATTCAGCGCCTGTTATCGCAACCCGACTTCGCGAGCGTTACTGCAAACCGCCAAACAGCAAATCCAAGCTGCCGCCAATCAAGCTAAGAAACCATCCGCCGATTATGTCAAACCAGACCGCGAATACGCCATGCCGTCCGCTGATTCCTGCGCTGCGCCGGCCGTCGTTAAGGATAATCGTTCAGCCGAAGCCAAGCGCACCGAAGCTAACCAGCGCCAATTTGATCAGACTTTCGGCTCAGCCCAGCCCGAACCTGCCCAGGCTAAATTTACTTTCCGCGTCGTCGGCCTGATGCCGGACGGTATTGAAGCCGCCCAAAGCGACATCGGCAGCTTCTTACAGCAATTTTTAAGCGCCCGCCTGTCATACACCTGGATCATGCCGCGCGGCCCGATGACCACCTCAGCGCAAACAGCGCTTGAATCAACTATTCAAACCGCCAACAATGATCAAGGCGGCGCCAACAGGGAAGAGACGCTAGCTATCTATGAATTCAGCGACCCCAATAAAGCTCGCAGCTACCTGGCAGCCGCTTCTTGCGGCGAAGGGAATTCTGGCGGCACGGAAATAACCGATTTATCCGCCCAGCCCGAACCCGCCGCTGAAGCTTCCAAAACCCAAAAATCTAATAAGTCAATCTGCCTGCCGCACTACGTAGTATTCGCGTCGCCCACCGGCAGCAACTCGCTCGTCAATTACGACGCCATGGAACGCCTCAGGCCAATCATCATGTGGACGTTCATCGGCGTGACGGTCATCGCCGCCTTTATCTTGCTGATTATCATCTCCCGCACCATCGCCGACAGCCGCAAAGAATCCGCAGTTTTTCGAGCGCTCGGAGCAACGCGGCTTGATATTAGCCAAATTTATTTCGTCTACACCATGATCGTGGCGCTGCTTACCGCGCTGTTTAGTATCGCCGCCGGACTAATCGTCGTATATATTGCCGACAATTTACTGGCTGGTCAAATCACCGCGACGCTGCGCATCGCCATGACGCCGAAAGATTTGGCGACAACCTTCCATTTTTGGACGATTGACTGGACGATCATCGGCGCGGTCGCCCTCAGTATCATCGCTGCTGCCGTGCTGGCGTGCCTGATACCGCTCATCCGCAACACCCGCCGCAACCCGATCAAAGACATGCGCGACGAGTAGCCCCGTCACCCCATCGAAACTCCCGTCTGCTATAATAAGACTATGTTTGATACCGCCCAGCAACTCATCCAATCTGCCAACAACATCGTCATCATCCAAGCCGAAAATCCTGACGGTGACAGTCTGGGTTCTAGCTTGGCGCTGGAGGAAGTGCTGAGTGATTTGGGTAAGACCGTGACGTTGTATTGCCCAGTCGATATCCCCAAATATCTGCGCTACATCCGCGGCTGGGACCGGGTGGTTGGCGATTTTCCGACCCGCGCCGACCTAGCTATCATCGTGGATACCAGCGCCGACGTACTACTCAGCAAGGTCTTAGAAACGCCGGGGGTGCGGCATTTTTTGGAAACGCACCCAGTTTTGGTCATCGACCACCACACCGCCGAGTCAACGCTGAGCTTTGAACACACTATGCTCTCTGACACGGTGGTGGCTACCGGGGAATTATTGTACCAATTGTTCACGCACGCTGGCTGGACCATCAACCAGCAAGCCGCCGAAAACCTCCTCATCGCCATCATGTCTGACAGTCTGGGTCTCACCACGCCAAACACCACTGCGGCGACCTTTCACGTGGCGGGCGAGTTGACCAAACTCGGCGCGTCCAATGCCGAAATCGAAGAGCGGCGGCGCGAATTTATGAAGAAATCACCGGAGATTTTGGCATACAAAGGCAAGCTAATTGAGCGCATCGAATATTTACTGGACGGACAATTGGCGCTGGTACACGTGCCATTTGAGGAAATTCAACAGTACAGCGACGCCTACAACCCCGGCGCGCTGATCGGCGACGAGCTGCGGTTGGTCGAGGGCGTGGCGCTCAGCTGCGTTATCAAAACTTATCCCGACGGCAAGCTAACTGCCCGCCTGCGCGGCAACCTACCGATCGCCGATACCGTAGCCGGCTACTTCGGCGGCGGCGGCCATCCGTACGCGGCTGGTTTTCGCGTATACGAGGAGTATGACGAGGCCGTGCGGGAGTTGGTGACGGCGACGGATAAGGCTTTGCGAGAAGTGGAGCAGGACTAAAACTTATACGGTTACTATATAACACGCCGCGATCGTAACGGGGGTGATAGAAATATTACACCACATTATTGACAAAAACCCTTGACGTTTTGTTCTCGTATTGATATATATCAGCCTTTCGTGCAATTTCGCACTGGGTTCGCATTTGACTCGTGCCATGTGTCAAATGTGCCGTTTGCGAGAAGGTCCATTCTCGCCCGACTCCAAAAGGAGTTTACTATGGCAACTGGACGTCCCCAAAAGGGATTGAACAGCAACAGGAACCACCACGACAGCTTCGGCCAGAGCGGCCAGCAGCGATTCGGTGGATCCCCGGGAAGCCTGCCGAAGGTGACCTTCAGCGGGCTCCCCACCTCCAAGTCGTCGACCCCGAAGGCCGACGCTCCTAGGTCGCTGACCAACCGTAGCGACTCAGGAACCTCGAACGACAAGGCTCCGTTCAAGAGCTTCTGAGTTCGAGAAGACTCCGCCCTGGCAGTGCAATCTGTTGGGGCGGAGTACTCACCCTGCTACAATAAACCCATGATCCACAAACTATATTCCGCTTACAACTTGCCAGCCGATCACGATGTTTGCCATTTGTTTGAGCATTTGGTTATTCGGCGGTTCTTACGAGCGGCAGAAAAATCTGGTAATGAGCGCGCCTTTATTGGCGAATTACATGGCACAACATCCGAATCGAGCGTCTTTTTTGACGTCGCGTTCTTTACTCGCGAATCAATTACGTTATTTGAAAAAGTCATCGCCGATGTAAAGCCGTTTGACTTATCCATGATTAACGAATCCGTCGCCCACATTGAAGCGGAAATGAGATCAAACGTTGTCATTTGGGATGAAAAAGAATTACGCAAACAACTGGCGCGCTGTCAAAAAGCTTTCGCCAGCCGCCGCTCCGCTAGACCTGACAAAATTACCGAACCAGTCAAAAGCCCGCCGCTAGAGGTTGATGATCAGCCAGATAATTTCATAGACATCACGCTGACGATTGAGGCTCCCGATGCCAGCAAGCAGGCAACCGCCGCCTTTTTCTGTATGTATCCGATACTGCTCGACCTGGTGCGCAGCGCGTGCTTTGACAGAGCGCCAGTCTATCCGTCCAGCCATAGCGAATTCACCGCCTACCATGACGGCAATTCGGTCAGCCAAACCTACACCGTTAAAAAATCTTTCGATTGGCAAAGCGCGGGCAAAGCAGCACAAAGCTATTTACGAACATTTGACATTACACCGCATGCCAGCCGCCTGAATGACCTCGCCAAAGCTTTCAAAACTGACCCGTTCTACAACCCCGCACCAATTTATTTTTACCAGAAAACCGCCGCGCCGCTGACAAAGCATGAGCTAGCGAAGGCCATCACCGCTGCAAATTTGCGGACGATTTTGAGAGCGATAACGGTGACCATCTCCGCTACGAAAGATCTGGGCGAGTCATGATTAGCGACCCGGCATAGCGCGGGGAGAGCGGAACAGCCACTCACAGAAAACACCGGCTACTATTTTCTATAAAAAGTTATCTATGATCATAACAGGGGTGAGAGAAGATATTATATCACATTTTTGACAAAATCCATTGACATTTTATTCTATTAGTGATATATATATCAGCTTTTGCTCAAAGTTTTCCTTAGGGCGGAAGTCGCCCTTTAGCTTTGAGCTTTTTCTAAGAAAGGTAGAAAGTATGCCCAAGAGTAAACTCATCGTGTTTGCGATCATCTCCGTTATTGGTGTTGTGGGGGGCAGTTGGATGCTCAGCGATGGTGCATGTTCTGGCCTCGATGAGTGCACCGGAATCCGAAATTGCGCTAAGAGCGAAAGCTGCTCAGCCGCGTTCTTCTCTGCGGTTATGGGAGCCGGGGGGATTATTATTACGGTGCATGATGTGATAACAAGACACATGAAGAGGTGAGGGCAAAGGGCTGCCCACCGAAAATGGCTCACCGACTGGGCTCAAACTGGTTGAGATGCATTACTTGCATTTCCTGGGTTGAGATATATCCAGTTCTGGTTTGAGCTCGTTCGGTGGGCTATTTTCATTGGAGATAATCAGGGATTGGAACTACTCGCCCGCTCATTCTGGGCGGTTCGTCTTCGTCCGCTCGTCGGCCGCCTCTACCATATCAGCAAACTTCCGACCAGCGCGGCGAGCCAGCCACCACTGGGCCAGGGCGACGGGGATGACCACAGCGATGCCCGGCCAGAGCAGGGCAACATTTGGCATGGTAAAGTCAAAGAACTGCCTGAGCGGCTCAATACCAAAACTCACCAAGGTAACGAACAGCACGCCCGCCATATACAGCGTCCGCGCCAGGTGCGCCCGCCTATCGAGGACCACACCGAGCATCGGCCCGACCAAAAACACCAGATAAATCCCAAAGAATGTGGCTGTCAGGACCGTCATCGTCGCTGCCTCGGCCGCCTGATGTGGATGCAGCGTCACGCCCGACCAGTAAGTAAACGCCACCGTCAGGCCCGTCAGCAGCGCGATCGGCGCCACCGCCTGCAGAGTGTCACGCCAGAAATGCGCCGGATTGACCCGATGACGCGGCCGCGGCGGAAACAGCGTCCACATAATCGTCGGCATGGTCACCAGGAAAATATTGAGAAAGGTGATGTGCCGCGGCGCGTACGGATAATTCAGCCCGACCAGCATGGTACTCAGTAGCAGCACCACGCCGTAAATAATCTTGTGAAAGAACAGGGTAGCGATGACTTCGATCGCTTGCATAATTCGATTACCCAGCTTCATGCCAATCGGCAGGGACGTAAACGAATTATTGAGTAAAATAATGTCCGCCACCCGCCGCGATGCCGGAGCACCCGCGTACATCGCCACACCGAGGTCAGATTTTTTCAACGCCAGCGCGTCGTTGACGCCGTCGCCGACCATGCCGGTGAACTTGCCGGACTGCTTGAAATGAGCGATCAGCCGCTCCTTTTGCTCTGGCAGCACGCGGGCAAAAATTGTGTGCTCGTCGGCAGCCTTATTGAAAGCTTTGTCGCTGAGACCTGCCAATACCGAGCCGAGGATGGCCTTGTCCGGATTAGCGATACCCGCCTCGCGCGCGATATGCTGCACGGTACGCGGATTGTCGCCGGAAATCACCCGGATGACCACGCCTTGCTGCTGGAGGAACTTGACCGTGTCAATCACGCCGTCGCGCAGGGAATTACGTAAAATCACCGCGCCAATCGCCCGCCCAGAACTGTCTGGCAAATCCTTCAATTTAGTCGTTTCATCATCAAATTCCGCCAGCATCAGCACCCTGAGGCCGCTGTCCGCCCACTCATCCAGCTGGCGTTGCAACATGGTGTCAACCGGCGCCAATTTAGCCACAAACTCTGGCGCTCCCATCATCAACGTCCGCACCGTGCCGTCGACCTTCGCCCGAACGCCCGCCATCTTGCGCGCCGAGGAAAAGGCCATCACCTCGATGATGTCTGCGTGCTTGGACGGCGTGAGTTCCGCGAGAATTGCTTGCCCAGTGATATTGCCGCCGCTGGTTTCATGAGCGATAAGGGCTGCCAGCTCGGCAACGTCCGAAGCAGCTTCAGATAGTTTTATCTCCGAAAATCTACGCGCTGGGCTGCCCGCGGTCGCTTGGGCTGCGGATTTTTCCGAGGTATCCGTAATCGAATTTGCCGGCATCATCTCATCAAACGCCACCACCCGCTCCAGCGTCACCTCGTCGCTGGTCAGCGTACCAGTCTTGTCCACCGCCAATAAATTAAGCAGCGCCATCGCCTCGATCGCCGCCAATTTCTGCGGCAACACCTTGGCCTGCGCCAGCCGCAGCGAGCCGAACGCCAGCAGCAGGGAACTGGCCAGCAGCAGCCCCTCCGGCACCACCGTTACCGCCGCCGAAGTAATGGTCTTTAGGATAATCACCACGTTATCACCCGACAAATAATACACGGTAAAAATCAGCGCTGCTAAGATAATTGCACCATATGTCAAGAAGGTAATCGCCCGCCAAATTGCCACCTGCAGCGGCGTCAGCTCCGGTTTGTAGCGCTTGAGGACTTGGCTGATGGCACCAGCCTTCGTTTGGTCGCCAACCGCCGTGACCCGCGCCGTACCTTCACCCGCCAGCACCGTGGTTGCCGCCAGCACCGTGTCGCCAGCCGCTTTCTCGACCGCCGCCGACTCGCCAGTGAGCATACTTTCATTCAGCTCCAGGCCCTTCGACGCTGTCACTGCCGCGTCCGCCGGCAGCTCATCACCAGCCCTAAGGATAATCTCATCACCCACCACCAGCGAATCATACGGCACCTCCACCGCCTGGCCGTCGCGCAGCACCCGCGCCCTGGGTGCACTCATCAGCTCCAGCCGGTGCAGCACCCGCTTGGCGCGAATTTCCTGCACGATGCCGATCAGCGAGTTGACCACGATCACCACCGAAATAAACCAAGCATCGCGGTACTCGCGCACATAAATCAGCGCCCCGGCCAGCAGGAAAATCGCCAGTACAATTGGCGATAGTAAATTTCTCTTGATAATGTCTAGATAATCTCGCATTATATTGCCTCGCTCCTTTTGTAATGTAATCGCGCCCCGACGCGATACCCACCGCGCGCGTCCGGGTCAAATTGGTATATTTCGCCACGCTTGACCTCTGATATGACGACCAGGGCTGGATTATACGGCACCAGCGTCCGATAATATATCAAGTCATCCGGCGAAGTCACCTTCATCCCCGGAAAAACCGCCTGAAACTTCTCGGTTGCCACGTCGTCAAAGTAGTTCGGCTGGTGCTTTGGCGGCACGAACCGCTCTGGCCGCAAGCCCATTCGCCGCACCAATCGCTTGACATCGCCTAGCGTCATGATGGCCCGCGCTGTAATGTAAGCCAACAATTCACCCGTCCTATCAAGCACCACCGTCGCCTGCGCCGTGCGGCTAACATCGCTCATCGGCAGCACGACCGACTGGATTTTGACCGTCAGTCCAAACTGATCATCAATCAATGCTGCAAGCGCCCGTTCATCGTGCATACCTACTATTTTACCATTGTTACCAGCGCCTGTGCCAGCGTGCTACAATTGACTCATGGATTTTGACACTCGCTACGCCACGCTGAACGCCAATCAGCGCCAAGCGGTCGATTATATTCACGGTTCGCTCCTAGTGATCGCCGGGCCAGGCACGGGCAAGACCGAGCTGCTGAGCATGCGCACCGCCCAGATTTTGCGCCAGACCGACACGCTGCCGGATAGTATTTTATGCCTGACCTTTACCGAGAGCGGCGCCGCCAACATGCGCCAGCGCCTGCGCCAGATCATCGGCGAGGATGCGTATAAAATTGCCATTCACACCTTTCACAGCTTCGGCACGGAGATTATCAATCAGCACAGGGAATATTTTTTTCACGGTGCTGACGCTCAACCAGCGGATGAACTGACGCAGCACCAAATTGTCGCGGGGATTCTAGAGAGGCTTGATTGGCGTAATCCGCTGAGCGTTAAAAACAACGGTGAATTCGTCTACACCAGCGAGCTGATCCGAGTCATTTCCGAGTTCAAGCAGAGCGGCCTCACGCCAGCGGAACTGCGGGCGATTACGGCGGATAATCAGCGCGTCATCGCCGACATTGCCTCCGACATTCAGCAGGTATTTGCGGCCAAAATTTCTAAAAAAACCATCGAATTATTTGCGCCGCTGGCGGAGAAGATTGCCAAGAGGGTCGGCGAGAGAGGTGCTACGGAACTTTCTGAAAATACGGCCAGCTCGACACCACATCACGCCAATTTACCGTCCTCCATCACCCCGTACGCTCAAGTTCTGGCACTCAGCATCGCCCACGCAGCCCAAGAGGCAATTGATGCCAACTCCACCAAACCGCTAACCGCCTGGAAAAACAAATGGTGCGAAAAGAACGCCGCCGGCGAGTTCGTCCTGAAGGATTTTACCGCCAGCGAGAAATTATCCGCCGCCATTGACGTCTACGAAGCATATGGCAACGTGCTAGCCGAGAGATCGCTGTTTGACTACGACGACATGATTTTGTCGGTCATTCAAGCCTGCGAGTCCCACCCAGAACTGCGCGCCAACCTCCAGGAGCAATTTCAGTTCATCATGGTCGACGAATTTCAGGACACCAATCTGGCGCAGCTGCGGCTGCTGTTCGACCTGACCGGCGATGAGGACAATCCCAACATCATGGCGGTCGGCGACGACGACCAGGCGATTTTCAGTTTTCAGGGCGCGGATGTTGGCAATATCCAGCGCTTCCGCCAGCACTATCACGACCCGAAAATCATCGTGCTGACGGACAATTACCGCTCGGCGGCTGACATCTTGACGGCGGCGCGCGGAGTGATTACCCAGGGGACGGATCGCTTAGAAAACACCATTGACGGCTTGTCAAAACAATTGACCGCACACGCGTCTGGTAACGGCGCGCGGGTTGAAATCCAGGAATTTGCCTCGGTGAGCGAGGAGCGGGCAGGGGTGGCCCGGCACATTGCCGAGCTGATCAAATGCGGCGAAAACCCAGCGCACATCACCGTCATCGCCCGCCATCACAAGGAGCTGATCGAGCTGCTGCCGTATCTGTACCGGGAGAATCTGACCGTTAATTATGAGCGCCACGACGACATCCTGGAGCAAGACATCATTCAAGCGCTGGACAAGCTAGCGCGGGTCGTCATGGCGATTCATCAGAATAATCTTGACGTCGCCAACAGCTTACTACCAGAGGTCATCGCCCATCCGGCGTTTGGCTTTTCGGCGCTGGATATCTGGCGGCTCAGCCTCCATGCCTATAACAATTGGCAGCTGTGGCTGGAGAGTATGCTGGCGAACAGCACCTTTCAGCCGTTCGGCGAGTGGCTGCTAGAGCGAGCGAAGGACGTGCCAAATTTGCCGCTGGAGGAGCAGTTGGATAGGTTGTTGGGGCTGGAGATGGATGCTGGAATTACTCCAATCGACTCCTCTTTACGCGCCGGGCGTCAGAGGACGCTCGGGCTGCAATCGCTGTACGGAGTCGATCAGAGCAATTCCAGCAGTGCTTGCTCCGACAAGAGTTCTTTGCCACCAACCAACGAGGACGCTCGGGCTGCAATCGCCGTACGGAGCTTTGAGGAAAGTTCCTCGCCCACCTCTCTTGCCGCCCACTACTTCTCGCCCGAAGCCCTTGCCGAACACCCCGACGCCTACCTGACCACGCTCGAGAGCCTACGCACGCTGCGCCAAAAATTACGCGACCGCATCACCGACGCGGCCCCGACATTGGCGGACTTCCTGGAATTCATCGACCTGCACCGCTCGACCAAAACCCGCCTGACGCACATCCGCCCCCAGGCCAGCGCCCTCGGCGGCGCTATCAACCTAATGACCGCCCACAAATCCAAGGGCCTAGAATTCCCACACGTTTTCGTCATCGGGGCAATCGACAGCGCGTGGGGCGAGAAAGTCCGCTCGCGCTCACGGCTAATTCGCTATCCCGCCAACCTCCAGCTCCAGCCCGCCGGCGCCAGCTACGACGAGCGGCTGCGGCTATTCTTTGTGGCGATGACCCGCGCCAAAACCACCCTGACCATGACCTATTCCCAGACCAACGACGCCGGCAGCGACACCATGATCGCCAGCTTCCTGACCGACCACGCACCGACGATTATCCCCGCTGCCGACACGCCCGCGGCGCAAATTACCGTGGCGCAAACCGACTGGAGCACGCGGCTGAGTGCGCCGATTACCACAGATCTCAAGGATGTGCTGGCGCCGACCTTAGAAACCTACAAACTTTCCGTCACTCATCTCAATAATTTCCTCGACGTCTCGCGCGGCGGACCACAGAACTTTTTGTTGAACAATCTCCTGCGCTTTCCGTCCGCTAAGAGTCCCGCCGCCAGCTACGGCACCGCCATCCACGCCAGTCTCCAGCAGCTGCACAATCTGCTGCGCGCCGACCACCGCCTGCCGCCCACCGAGCGCATTCTCCAATATTTCCGCACATCGCTTGAGGCCCAGCACCTACCTCCCGACGATTTCGCGCTATATCTAGACAAGGGTACGGCAGCGCTGACGGCGTTTCTGGACGCCAAATCGTCCGATTTTCATGACACGGAGCTCGCGGAACTCGATTTCGCTCACCAAGGCGTCGTCGTTGGCGGCGCGCGCCTGACCGGCAAGCTGGACGTCGCCGACATTGATAAGCATAATAAAACCATCTTCGTGACCGATTATAAGACCGGCAAGCCGTCACACTCCTGGAGGGGCACATCTGATTACGAAAAAATCAAGCTCCACAAATACCGCCAGCAGCTGATGTTTTATCAACTCCTGGTCACGTCGTCGCGTGATTATAGCAATTTCACCTTCACCGGCGCCCGCCTGCAGTTCGTCGAGCCGGACATGAAAACCGGCGACATCCTCAGCTTGGAAGACACGTTCTCTGAGGAAGAACTGACTGAATTCGCCCGGCTGATCAATGTCGTCTGGCGGAAAATCACCACGCTGAGTCTACCGGATATCTCTGGGTATTCAGCAGATTATAAGGGGATGATGCAGTTTGAGGATGATTTGTTGACAAAGGAATGATAATCCCTCCGCGGGGCATAGCGAGAATAAGGACACGACATTTCCGCCCAGATTCACTCCCGCCAGAGCCTTATGCTGTATTGAAATAGATCACCGAGGTTATTGACTCTTTGAGTTATGTATGATATAAACGTATTTGACTCTTCATTGAAGAGTTGTTGTAGTGAGTGCGCTCAGGCGACCATCACTCTGCATCCGCAGAGTAGCGTCTGGTGGAAAGCACTTCACTCGCTGCAACCCACAACACCTCAAAGGAGGTGAGGGAGCATGCCATGGGTAAATACCATGCCTTGTCCAACGTGCCGGGGGACCGGGGCATGTCAGGTGTGTAAACCGCGACATACCTGCAAGCGGTGCAGTAACACAAAAAACTGCACCACATGCAATGGTACCGGTAAGGTAATTAAAAAATAACCCACTGGCGGGGTCACTAAAAGGCCCTGGGAGTGATCCCCCACCGAGATCCGTCAAGTCTCGGAAAAACAGATCATAGGGTGTGTCACGGTAGAGGGGCAAGGTCTTAAAAACCGATGCGCCTCGCGGGTTCGACTCCCGCCACATCCACTGAGGGACATACATTGCTCAATAGCGCGCGATGTATGGCAGACAAGCTAGTGCCCCAACGGGCCAGTCTGCAGCGAAAACAGCATCGTTTTCGCCCCTCGCTCTTCCCGGAAGGGCCCCGGGAAGAGCCCCAAGGAGGCTATCTATAGATAGCCTCCACCCCGCCACCAGGTGTATCCGGATGCATCTGGTCGGCGGGGCCCTAAGCCCCGGACTCGCGAGTTCACTCGTAGCAGTTTTTCTCAGCGATGAGATCAACTCCGAGCAGAACCGCTTGAGTCCACCACCCCGCGTCAACGATGACGCGGGGATTTCACCTTTTTGGGGGTGATTGTCGGGCAGGGGTAGCCACTCGTACACCCCAAAGACTCTCGCCACCATACCATCAGACTCCTAGCAAACATCGTGCTATTTGACAAACATCATGATGTTTTGGTAATATCACGACATGAATGCTGCGCAATTACTCCAAGAAATTCTGGTGCGGACAGGCCTTACCCAAGAACAACTGGCGCGTCGCCTAGATGTGCCGGTGCGTACGCTCAACGCCTGGGTACACCAACATATGTCGCCGCGTGCCAAAAACCTGGCGAATATTCAGCTATTACATCAAGAGATGCTCGGGCGGGACACCATCGACGAGGCGAAGCGCCTCGCTACTGAACGTGCCGCCCAGGCCAGCCGCATGACGATCCGGACACTCCTGGCGAATCAAGAATTACTTGACATCCTGACGCTCCACTTGACCTACCACACGAACACGATCGAGGGTAGCACAATGACCCTAGCGGACGTCGCAGAGGTGCTGAACGATGATAATCGCGTCCTCGCCAACAAGACAGCGCGCGAACAGATAGAGGCCCGTAACCACCGTACTGCGCTCTACTTTCTGCTGGATGCCTTACACAAAGAAGGGACGCATTTTACGTGGAGCGAAGAGCTGATCTTGCAAACGCACGTCCGGCTGATGAACACGCTGGTGTCTGACGCCGGACTCTACCGCCGGCACGGTGTGCGCATCATGGGTAGTCGCGTCACAACAGTAAACCATCTGCGCATTACTGAAGCGATGTCCGAGTGTGTTGACGAAATGAACAAATTACCCAAAACAGAGCCGATAGAATGGCTAGCCCGTACTCATGCGACATTTGAAAAAATCCATCCGTTTAGCGATGGCAACGGTCGCACCGGGCGACTCTTGCTCTTTGTCCAGGCCCTACAACTGGGGTTGGTGCCACCCCTCGTCGCCAAAGAGCGCAAGCGAGCGTACTATACCTATCTGGAGCGAGCGCAGGTTCGCGGCGAGCTGGAGGCGCTGCGTCTATTTATCGCGGAAAGTATATTGTTTAGCAAAGGACTGGTGACGTGAACATGACCTTTTGGGACAATCTACCACAGCCATTTTTCATTTTGGCACCCATGGAGGCCGTCACCGACGTCGTCTTTCGCCATGTCGTGAAAAGGGCGGGCGCCCCCGATGTGTTTTTCACCGAATTTGCCAATGCCACCGGCTGGGTGCACGCCGGCGACAAAGCCATCGCTGGGCGGTTGGTCAAAACCGACGACGAGCATCCGCTGGTCGCCCAAATCTGGGGCGGCGAACCAGGGGATATGGAGCAATTTGCTGGCTATTGTGCCAGGCTCGGCTTTGACGGCATCGACATCAACATGGGCTGTCCCGCCAAATCCGCCATCAAATCTGGTGGCGCAGCGCTCATCCGCCGACCTGACGTAGCAGTTGCTGCCATCGCCGCCGCCAAAACTGCCAGGTTGCCCGTCAGTGTCAAAACCAGGCTGGGCTACACCCATGTCGATGAATGGCGCGAATGGCTCGCGACTATTTTGCGACAAGATATTGTCAATCTAACCATCCACCTGCGCACCAAGAAAGAAATGAGCAAAGTCCCGGCGCACTACGAACTCATCGACGACATCATCAAACTACGTGACGAAATCGCCCCACGAACGTTACTAACCATCAACGGCGACATCCGCAACCGCGCTCAAGGCAAAGAGCTCGCCCGTCAGCACCCCGGCATCAACGGCATTATGATTGGGCGGGGAATTTTCAGCGATCCGTTTTGTTTTCGGAAAGGCGGAGTGTCTTCGGAGATCGAGGATAAGCGGGTGATAGTCGGCGGGGCAGCACCCACTTCTGAACAAATCTCTGATTTTTCAGAAGAAGGGGCGGACCGACTAGCAGGACCCGCGTTTAGCGACCTACGTGCCGTCGGAGACGGCGACGACGGGAGCGACAATACTAAATCAGAGCTTATATATCTACTACATTACCACCTCGACCTCTTTGACCACTACCAGCCAACCCTCGGCCGCCCCTTTGAAACCCTAAAACGCTTCTTCAAAATCTACATCCGCGACTTCGACGGCGCCAAGGAACTGCGCGAGCAATTGATGCACACCACCAGCACCGACGAAGTCCGCCAATTACTGGATGATCAATAAAACTGAGCGCCCATAACCGACCGCAAGACACATCGTAATCAAACGTGCGCCTAAAATGACACTGTAAACAATCTACTACCGTCGTCGCTTGCGCCGATGCAAGTCCGCCACCTTCAACCGCACCATATGCCGGTCGATGAGCTGTTTGGCTTTCTCGCGCTCGACTTGGTCGCCGGCCTCGTCGCGGGCTTTGATGGCGCGCTCCAGGGCCGCCTGAGTCTCCGCCTCGATGATGTCGTCGCCATGGTCGGCCTCGTCCACCAGGATTTGCACCGATGAATAATCGATTTTCACCACGCCGCCGGAGATTGCGAAATATTCCAATTGATTGTCGGGGTCTTCTTGACGCCGGCGCACGGTGATCACGCCGTCCCTCGCCACCGTCACCAGCGGTTCGTGGCTCGGCAGCACCGAAATCTCACCGTCAATCGTCGGAATAGTTACCGAGTAGACCATCTCATCCAGCTTGACACCACCGAGCGTTACCAGCTTTAGATCCATCAGGCTAGTCCTTCTTTGCTTCTGGTTGCTTTGCACGTTCGGTGTCGCGAGCTACTTGGTCGCTCAAAGTGCCTTGCACCATGTAGAACCAGCTTTCTGGTTTGTCGTCGTATTTACCAGCCAGAATGTCGGCAGCGTCGCGAACGGTGTCTTCCAATTTGACGTACACGCCTGGGTTGCCAGTAAACTTCTCAGCCACGTGGAATGGCTGCGCCAGGAAGCGCTGGATGCGGCGAGCCCGAGCAACGATTTGCTTCTGGTCGTCTGACAATTCTTCCATACCGAGGATAGCGATGATATCCTGCAGTTCTTTGTACTGCTGCAGCACCCGCTGGACTTCGCGCGCCACGCGGTAATGCTCCTCGCCAACAATTTCTGGGTCGAGCGAATTAGAGCTTGAATCCAACACGTCAACGGCCGGGTAGATACCAATTTCTGTCAAAGCACGGTTCATCACGATGGTCGCATCCAGGTGGGCGAAGGTCGTCGCCGGCGCTGGGTCGGTCAAGTCGTCGGCTGGCACATACACCGCCTGAACAGAGGTAATCGAACCCTTTTTAGTTGAAGTGATGCGCTCCTGCAGGGCACCCATTTCTTGCTGCAAGTTCGGCTGATAGCCCACCGCACTTGGCAAACGACCAAGCAACGCCGACACCTCAGCACCAGCCTGCGTGTAGCGGTAGATATTGTCGATAAACAGCAGCACGTCTTTACCTTCGTCACGAAAGGCTTCGGCCATCGCCAGACCCGACAATGCCACGCGCAAACGTGCTCCAGGCGGCTCGTTCATCTGACCAAACACCAGCGACGTTTTGTCCAGCACGCCGGCTTCTTCCATTTCGTAGTACAAGTCATTTCCTTCGCGAGTACGCTCACCAACACCAGCAAACACCGAGTTACCAGAGTGGAACTTAGCGATATTGTTGATCAGCTCGGTGATCAGGACAGTTTTACCAACACCAGCACCGGCGAACAGACCAGCTTTACCACCTTTGGCTAGCGGGGCGATGAGGTCGACAACCTTAATTCCAGTTTCCAAAATCTCCGTCTTGTTCGATTGCTCGCTCAAATCCGGAGCGGGGCGGTGAATTGGTGCGGTTTTACCCTTTGGTTGTGGCTTTTCGTCAATCGCTTCACCAACCACGTTGAACATGCGCCCTTGAGTCTCGGCGCCCACTGGCACAGAAATCGGCGCACCAGTCGCCACCACTTCCGCACCGCGAGCCAAGCCGTCAGTCGACGACAGCGCGATCGTCCGCACGGTGTGCTCGTCCAGGTGCTGCGCTACCTCCAACACCAGCGTCTCTTTGCCGTTCTTGACATGCAGCGCGTCGTAAATTGCCGGCAGCTTAACATCGCGCGGAAACTCCACATCGACCACCACGCCAACGATTTGAATAATTTTTCCTAGTGTTTTACTCATCAATTTTTCCTCCGCACTTCCTTTGTATTAATCTCACTTTTCATATCGCGTCTACGCCTCCTGATAATCCATAATTATATCCAAAGAATAACTCTTATCCGACAGCGCTCGACGAGCTGGTTCTATCATATCATCAGGAAAACGCAAATTCAGTTTTTCTAAAGCCTCTAACGTCACGAAGTCAACCTGCTGGATTCCTTCTTCGCGCGGGGCAGGATAATCATCGGCAATGTGTCCCAGAAAAAACACAACCAGCGACATGCCAGAATCAGTATTTTTCAACAGCACCGACAGGACACCGTCAATTGCAACTGTATAGCCAGATTCTTCCTTCGCTTCTCGTACCGCCGCCTCCACCAAGCCTTCGCCCGGCTCGACATGTCCCGCCGGAAAATTCCACGTGCCTAATTGCCCGTAGTTATTTTTCCCCTCCTGAACAACCAATAGCTTACCGTCTTTTACGACAACAGTACTGACGAATAGGGTTGCGTTATTCATTTGACTCTCCTTGTTTTGCAATCTCAACAATTTCGCCATTACCGAGCCCTGGCATCTCGACAAACTTTTCCGGTGAAACATGATGTATATGCGTTTGTAGCGCTCGGTATACGCCGTTATGCGAGACGACTAAAATATCCTCGGAAAGACCCGCCAGCTCATCGTAAGCCTCAGCTACGCGCTTACAAAAATCCTGCCGTGTTTCGACGCCCGCCGCCGGGTCGTCCTCGAGGTGATACCACGTGCCGTGCTTCATTCCGGCAGCTTTGCCAATCCCGCGCTCACGCCAGCGTTGATCAATCTCAACTGGCAAACCGCCGAGAGCCTCGTGGCTGATAATCTCTGCTGTCTGGCGTGCCCGCTGCAGCGGGGAACTGACAATGGTATCAATATGTAGCTCGCTAGCTTTGATGCGCTTCGTGACCTCTCGCGCCACCGCCTGCGCATCGCATAGGCCTTTCTCGGTCAACGGAGAATCATCTTCTGCGCCAGCCACCAGGCCATTGACATTAGCCAAGCTCTCGCCGTGGCGTACGAAATACACGCTCATTGTTCCATCGCCTCCACGCCGCCGGAAATTTCTGCCAGCTCCTGAGTGATCGCACCTTGGCGGGCTTTGTTCATCGCCAAGGTTAGATCGTCCACCAGATCAGACGCGTTGTCAGTCGCATTCTTCATGGCCATCATCCGCATGGAGTGCTCTGAAGCACGAGCGTCCAGCAGCGCCTGAAACAGCCGCGCACCCGTCAGACGATAGACCACCGCATCCAACACTTCTGGAATGCTCGGCTCGTACTTAGCGTCAGAAATTGTGTTCGACACTTCACTCGGGTCGATCAAGGCTTTGGTGCCCGCCGGTAGCAAGCGCGACAGCTCCGCCGTCTGCACCATGCTATTGACAAACTGCGTATACACCAGCGTCACCGCGTCAACCTCGCCATTCTCAAACATGCTAATGGCGGTGTTTAAAATCGTGTGAAAAGTTAACCCGGACGGCTGATCCGGCAAGTCCTCGTATGTACCGATGATCTTCGTATCCTTCAGTCGCGAGGCAAATTGCGAAGCCCGCCGGCCGATGGTCAAAGTCAAATTCTCAATGCCACGCTCATCGTCGCGCTTCAGCAGCTCCAGATATTTTTTCAGAACATTGGTGTTATATGCACCGGCCAGCCCCTTGTCACTGGCGATGACGATGATCAAGCGCTTGGTAATTTTGCGGCGCTTAAACAGCGGGTGATTGTCGGTCGCACCTTGGCTGGCCAGGTAGCTCAGCAGCTCCTCCGCCGCTACGGTATAGGGAGCCGACGCCTTGTCCGCCTCTTGGGCGCGGCGCATTTTGCTGGCGGCTACGAGCTGCATCGCCTTGGTGATTTGCTTGGTTGAATCCACCGAGCGAATGCGATTTTTCAGCGCACGAGTACTCGGCATGGATTACTCCTCGAACCCTTTCGCTGCTACCTGCGTTGCCTCGTCGATGATGTGCAACTGCTCGTCAGTCGGCTTGGCGCCCTTGTTCAGTTCGCGCATGGCGTCCTTGGCGTTGTTCCAGAGATACGTTAGCAGGCCGGCCTGTGCTTCCTTAATTTTAGTGACCGGCACACTATCAAAGGCGCCGCTCGTCACCGCATGGATGCTGACAAATTGCTCCCAGACGCTCATCGGCTGATATTGCGGCTGTTTCAAAAGTTCAGTCAAGCGCTGGCCGCGGTCGATTTGCGCCTTGGTCGCATCATCCAGATCCGAGCCAAATTGCGCAAACGACGCCAGCTCACGGAACTGTGAAAGACCGAGCTTCAAGTTACCGCCGACCGATTTGACAGCCTTAGTCTGAGCAGCACCACCAACACGGGAGACCGATAGACCAGCAGAAATCGCTGGGCGAATACCCTGGTAGAACAAGTCAGTTTCCAGGAAAATCTGACCGTCGGTGATGGAAATCACGTTGGTCGGGATGTACGCCGAGATGTCACCGGCCTGCGTCTCGATGATCGGCAGGGCAGTCAGTGAACCGGCGCCCAATTCGTCTGACAACTTAGCTGAACGCTCCAGCAGGCGAGAGTGTAGGTAGAACACATCACCAGGGTACGCCTCGCGTCCCGGTGGACGGCGCAGCAGCAATGACATCTGGCGGTAGGCCACGGCGTGCTTAGTCAAATCGTCATAAATCATCAGTGCATGGCCGCCGTTGTCGCGGAAATATTCACCCATGGCCGTACCAGCATATGGTGCCAGGTAGAGCAGGGAAGCCGCGTCCGACGGGCTGGTCGCCACCACGATAGTTTGCTCCATCACGCCTTCTTCTTTCAGGCGGTCAACCAACCGTGCAATCTTTGATAATTTCTGTCCAATCGCCACGTAAACGTTGACCACGCCGGTCTTTTGCCGTGCCTGGTTGATCATAGTGTCGATGGCAATCGCCGTCTTTCCGGTCTGGCGGTCACCGATGATCAGCTCGCGCTGCCCGCGGCCGATCGGGAACATGGCGTCAATTGACATGATACCGGTCATCAGCGGCTCGTGCACCGACTTACGACCCATCACGCCGATGGCTGGGCGCTCAATCAGCCCACGTTGTTTGGTCTTGATAGCCGGTCCACCATCCAGCGGCCGGCCTAGCGGGTCAACTACGCGACCGAGTAATTCCTCGCCAACCGGCACGTCCAGCACCGCGCCCTTGCGGCGGACGCTGGCGCCAGCCTTGACTTTTTCTTCGCCGCCGAGGATCACCGCACCGATTTCATCTTCCATCAAATTCAGCGCAAAGGCTTCCACTGTGCCGCCATCAGTCTCAATTTCTAGCACTTCGCTATAGCCAGCTTTACTGAGGCCGTGCACCCACGCCACGCCGTCGCCGACGCGGATGACCACACCAGCGTCCTCTAGTCCCTCCGTCGCCTCCAGCTGCGCGATTTTTTCCCGCAGGCTTTTGGCTAGTTCTGTCACATCAATCTTGCTCATTTTTCCTCCTAGATTTTCTTCGCCCGCAAGTCGTTTAGTTTCTTGGCAATTGTCGCGTCCAGTGTTGCGGTTGGCGTCCGTAATTTGAAGCCACCGATGAGCGCCTGGTCAATTGATTCACGCAGCAGCACGGTAATATTCCGATCGCCAGTATTTGCTTTAGACGACAATAGATTTTTAATCTCATCCTTTGTCGCCGCATCCAGCGCCCGCGCGCTTTCCACCGTCGCTACAACCGTACCGCGTTCAGCCAATTCCGCCTCAATATCCTGTACCAATAGATCAATCTCTCGCTCGCGCCGCTCATGCACGATCAGCGCCGCCAGTTCATCAATCACCGTCACGTCGCCCTTGAGCAGCCGCTCGGCCGCGTGTCGTGCCAACTTTCGCCGAAGCGTCCGCGCCATGACTAGGCAACCTCCTTGACCGCAGTCGCGATCAGCTTGGCGTCTGTCTTAGCATCAACCTTTTCGTGCAAAACCTTGCCAGTCGCCTCGGCCACCAATTCCAGCGTTTCATTGTGCAGCGCTTTCTTGGCCTGCTCAACTTCCTTAGCAATTTCCGCCTGTGCCGCACTGACGATGGTCTCAGACTTGGCAGTCGCCTTGGCTGCAGCTTGCTCAACGACCGAAGCCGCTTCCTCGCGCGCCGCCGCCACGATATCACTGGCCTCCGCCCGAGCTTTTCGCATCAGCTCGTTGGTCATTTTTTCAGCCTTATCAGCGTTGTCACGCGCCGACTGCGCTGCCTTTTCGGCTGTGCGCATGTCCTTTTCGCGCTTGTCGAGCATCGCTGCCAGCGGTGGATACACCCACTTGCGGAGAATCACCAGCAAGATCAAGAACGCCACCGTTTGTAAAATCAGCAGCCTCCAGTCAATACCCAGCGAACTGAACAAGTCAGCCTTTTCGGCCGTGTGCGCTTCGGCACTCGCAAATTGTGTCAATATAGTCTCCACAATTTACCCCTCAAATTACATAACTTTGCCGACGATAGCCGCCACGAAACCGATAATCGCTAGGGCGTCGATGAACGAAATACCGAGGATCATCATGGTGCGTAGATCGTTAATTTTCTCTGGATTGCGGCCAGCCGCGTTCATCGCTGCCGCGCCGACGATACCAGCGCCGATCGCTGCCAGCGCAGCCGGGATGGCGTAGGTGAGTGCAAATGCTAATTCTTTCATATAATTTCTCCTTTATTTAATACTTTACTTTTCTAATCATTCGCCGCCGCGAGTTTCGTCGTATCAGCAGGTGAATGAGCATGATCAGTCGGCTCGTGCGTGTCGTGGTGAGCCAGCCCCAGCGAAATAAATACCGTTGACAGCATAAAGAAAATGTACGCCTGAATACCACCGATGAACAGCTCGAACAGATAAAACGGCTGGAGCACCGCCGGCGAGATATATTGCGTCAAAAAGGCGATCATGATCAGCAGCACTTCGCCAGCCAACACATTGCCAAACAACCGGAAAC
This sequence comes from Candidatus Nanosynbacter lyticus, assembly GCF_030253515.1. Lineage (NCBI taxonomy): Bacteria > Bacillati > Minisyncoccota > Nanosynbacteria > Nanosynbacterales > Nanosynbacteraceae > Nanosynbacter > Nanosynbacter lyticus. The sequence continues at coordinate 352,695 of NZ_CP124549.1, read as the reverse complement.
TCAGCCCCAACAGGCGCGAAAACTCCGCCACCAACTCCAAAATACCGACAAACGCCATGATCGGATCGCGCAGCGGATTAACAAAGTAGCGACCCATATTACCCCTAAAGCCAAGGTATTTGAAGGCGTACACTTGTGCGGCGATAATGGTCACGATAGCCAGGCCAAACGTCATATTCAGGTCGGCCACACCACCGCGAAACAGCGGCGTACCATGACTACCCACGGTGATCGGCCCGACAATCGGTAGCAGTCCCAGCCAATACTGCGCCACCACGAAAAAGAATATGGTGATACACAGCGGCGCTACTCGACGCGCCCATGTCTGGTCCGGGATGACTTGGCAAACCGTATTGTACAGCCCATCAAATGTCCAATGTACCAGCCGCGTCGCAAAATTATGCTTTTTCTTGCCCAGCACCGCTGCCCGCGTCCGAAACATCAGCCACACCAAAACGACCAGCCCGAGCGCGCCAAGCATGTGCGAATTGGTGATCGACACGCCCATGATATTCGCTACTTCGTCAGCCTTGACTGAAATGTGTGGACCGGCATTGGCAAATAATTGTATCATATATTTTTACGCTCCTTTTTTCGTTTCACACGCCCCAGCTGCTTATTCACCAGTAGATACGCGCCCACAAAACCAAGTACCACGCCAGCAAACATCAGCCACGGCTTCAAACCAAACACGCCATCCAGCCATACGCCTAGTAGCGTACAACCGATGCTCGGCACAAACATTCGCCACGTTGTGTCGCCGATCGTCCCGAGAATAACCCGAGCCGCCGCCACTTCCGTCGCTGTCGTCACGCCATTCTCAACATCTGGTCTCTCAGCCATTACTCTGTCACTATAGCAACATGCTATACTCTTGACAAGATGCCACGGCGAAATTACCCGAAAAACCAACCAAAATCAGCCCGAACGTTCGTCAAGCCGACGCTGACAACTGCCGATCACGACGCCTGCCGGCGCAAGCGCCGCTTCGCCACCGAGCAAATCGCCAGGCGAGCGGCTGATACGCAGGAGCTAATGTCACCAAAACTGGAGTTAGACGTGTACTATTGCCGAGGGTGTGACGGCTGGCACTTAACGAGTCGGGTGTCCCGAGACTAGATGGCATTGCCGAGGCACCGATGCTTATGCTACAATAGAGAAAAGCCATAAGGAGGGAAGTTATGAGCGAAGATAACACGGCCAATCACCAAGACGCTAAAGTCACCGTCTACAGCACCAGCTGGTGCGCATTCTGCCACACGGAGATGGAATGGTTGAAAAAACTCGGCATCGATTTTGTCGCCAAGGACATTGAGGCTGATCCGAGCACTAAGGAAGAATTGCTCAGTAAAAACGGCGGCAATTTCCAGGGCGTGCCAGTAACCGATGTTTGCGGCGAGGTCATCCTCGGCTTCGACCGGCCGAAACTACAGGATGCGCTGAAGAAGAATGGTTTGATGAGCGAATAACTATCGCTAATTGACATATTAAAAACCTGCTACTTGAGGGCTCTACTAGTAGCAGGTTTTTCATTAGCACACCCCTTATGCCGCGCCGATTTGCACCACCTCACCGCCAATTTCTTGGCGGAAATAATTGTCGTGGCTGACGTACAGGATGGCGCCAGAATATTTCGCCAGCGCCGTCTCTAACTCCTCGATGCTCGGCAGATCAAGGTGGTTGGTCGGCTCATCCAAAATCAATAGTTGCGGGTCATTCGCCAGCATGGCAATGATCTGAAAGCGGGCTTTTTGACCGCCCGACAGGCGCGCCAGTGGCGTCATCCGATCGGCTTCGGTGAACAGATAATCGGCTAGTAGTTGGCGAATCTTAGTCTCAGAAATCGGTAGGTCACGGCTCAGATACAATTTCTCAATCGCCGCCTCCAGCGGATCCGCCAAATACCGCTCGTCAATCTCTTGCTCATACACGCCCACCCGTACCTGCGGGTCGAGGAAGAGGTTGCCGGAGTAGAGGACGGGGGCGGCAGGTGCGACACCTCCTACGCCAGAGACTGTGAAACGTTCGCGAGTAGCGGACGTTTCAGCCGAACGCTCGCGAAAAATCTCCGGTGGAGATTTGAGCGAAGAGTGTGCTCTGGCGGAGGACGGTGGAGCGGCTGCTGCGGTTCGTTTTCCAGCCGTCTCCTCCAAAGCACACTCCAGTGCTAGAGGTGTCGCAGTCAGCGCGTTGGGTGCGAGCGGTATCTCAGAAAAAATCTGGGCTGGCTTTAGCGGGTCCCGGATTGTTTTATGAGATGCCCGAGCAACCACACCACCGCTTGCCAGCAACATCCGAATCAGCGTCGTCTTACCAGCGCCATTGCGACCGCGCAACTCCACCGCCTCACCCTCGCGCAAATCAATATTAACGCCCTCAAACAATATCCGCTCGCCAACACCAACCGCCGCGTCCTCAACCCGCACCAGCACGTGCTGGCTACGACTAGCCGCGTCCTTCATCGATAGCCGAATATTGCGCGCCTTGAACTTGCCGTAGCGCTCAGCTGACTTATAATCAAGCTGTCCAGCCGATTCCTTGTCGATCCAAAACGTCGGCTTGTCCATCTCTGATAATTCCGCCAGCTCGGCCCGCGCTTCATTCTCCAGCCGCTTGAACTTTTGGATGGTGCCGGGATTTCGCGACTTTTCCTTTAGCCGCTGATAATCCAGCACTTTTTGTTTGAGGTTGGTCATCCGCTTTTCAATGTGCTCAAAATTATTCATGCCCGCCGCCGTCGCCTGAGCGTTCTGTTTGAGGTAAGCGTCATAATTACCGCGGTAACTGACCGCTTGGCCGTCTTTAAGTTCGACGATTCGATCTACCCGACCCAGCACATCGCGGTCGTGGGTGATGATCAGCATGGCCTGGCGCGGCTGCGAACTCATCCAGTCGATAAACTGCTGCTTCGCTACATAATCCATGTGATTAGTCGGCTCATCAATCAGCGCCAAATGCGCCCCCGCATGCATAATCTTGACGATCTCCACCAGTCGCTTCTGACCACCCGACAGAGAACCAAGCGGCCGCTCGCCGCACCCATTCAGCTGGAAATTATCAAGCTCCCTCTCAATCTTCTCCTCAATCTGGTAAAACCCTTTCTGGTCAAATCGCTCCAGCGCCTGGGTATACCCCTCAATTTTACGCATATTATCGCCCATAGTCTCAGGGTATTCATCAATGATTTTCTTTAGGGCCGCATATTCTGGCAGCCCCGCCAAAATGTAACTCAGCACCGTCTGGTCGCCCAAGCCATGATGCTCCTGCGCCGTTGACGCCACGGTGATGCCGCGGCGAAAAATCACCTCGCCGGTGTAGTCAGTGTCAGCGCCCGCCAAAACCCCAAACAACGTCGACTTGCCGACGCCATTGCGGCCGACCACGCCAACCTTCTCGCCATCATCCACACTAAACTTAACGTCGCGCATCAACGTCTTGTCGCCAAAACTTTTTTCGGTGATGTGGATGTCGGCTATCATGCTTGGGATATTGTAGCATACTATGATGCTAATCATTGACTTTTATGTAATTACATCGTATTATTTAACACATGCCAAGAACAGAAGTAGACCACGGCAAGGCCAGAATTATACCATTCAAGACCATTGCCGGAGATCGCGCTATACCGCCACACCACGATGAAGCCAGCACAGCTACCACTGAAGGTGTAATCATACCACTGACAGAAGCCCGCATTCAACGATCAGAAGGCGATAACCTCCCCAGTTACCAGCGCCTCAACGAAAAATTCCGCGCCGCCATCGCCCGGCTCGAAAACCTCGACGAGGCTATCGATATTTGTGATATTCTCGAGAATATCGCGAACGTAGCGCACATACTCGAGAAGCACCCAGAGTTTAAGCCAGACCTTTCTGTGTGGCGACTCGTTAATACAATCAAGGGATCTGCCAACCAATCGGTTATCATGAATCATATTCATAATTATCCTTCATTAGTACGATTACTCGGCTGGGCCATCAGGGGCGAATGCCACCATCCAGCAGTCGGGGAACTCGGCCGCAATGTCCTAGCTCTCGTATGTCAGTGTCAGCATAATGCCAAATGGGACTTCACAACCGGTGAAGTGCACGGGCTAGAAAAGCAATAGCCGGGTATTGTATTTATAGTTAAACAATGTTATAATATGAGACCATGAGTATAGAGACGACACCGCAAGCGCTACCAGAAGAGCAAATAGACAAAAGATACTACACAGCCAGTGGTGAGGACATTACCCATATCGCTGCACCAGCTGAAAAGTTTGTCAAAAAGTTTTGTCCAGCCGAATTGGAGACTAACAATAATGAGTCACCCCTTTCATCGCGCACCCAAGCAGCCATGCTACACATAATCGGAACGGCACTGTATGACAATAATATGCGTGGGTATAATTTCCCGTGGAATACTTCAGATAGCGATGTTCATGACAATCACAACACGGCTGAAGAGATGGTAAATGAGCGCAACAACTACCAAGAGGCCATCAAAGATATACCAGAAGAAGAACTGCAAGCGATTAAAGAGCTTAGGGGATGCTTGGTGCAATTCTCAGTGATGGACTCGCGCCAAACGCAGCGAAATACCACGTCTTGGCCGGACTAGAATACAAAGTGAAGACAATGGATACATCACATAAGCTCAATTGGCTTAGCCAGAAAATTTTAGCCCCCGAAAGGGAAATTCCACGTCCCGTTGACGCGGAGACTGTCATTGAAATTACCCAAAAAATCCTCAACAGCAAACTAGCTGAGCTGCGGGGTAATACAAAAGAGAGGCGTCGTTTAGAGGAAGAGGCGTCAGTAGACATGGCAGGGATTCAAACTCTCTTTGACTTAGACAAGTCAAGGCTGCTTGATCAACTATACAAAGAAATCCTGACCCGTATTGATATCATATATAGCGATGATGAATTAGAGATGTCACAAAAGCAAGTAGCCCTAGAGGAGCTTGCAGCCGTCATAGACGAAATGCGAGAGGATATGATGAATGCAGATGAAGAAGAAATTACTACGCTAGTGAGGCTTGATTAGACAGGTATCCCGCTTCGGTACGTTCCAGATAAAGAGTACAACCCGGACAAACCAATCATCTTCTAGCTAAGGCTCCAGCCTACATGCTACAATGATCACGTGACCAAGCCCACCAAGACCAAAAAGTCATCCACTCACGCCGTCGTGAATCGCCGAGCGCGATTTGACTATGAATTGGGCGAGGAGGTTGTGGCCGGGCTGGTGCTGACGGGCATAGAAGTGCGCGCCGCCAGGGAAGGGCACGTACAGCTGAAGGGAGCGTTCGTTAGCATGCGAAATGGTGAATTATGGCTGAATAACGCGAGCTTTTCGCTGCGGCTGAACGTTCGCGGCCAGGCAAATACTCGCAGTGTCGACACCTCGGCGCGGAAATTATTAGTCAGCAAACGCCAATTAGCGCGCTTTTCTGAGGCAAAAAAGCAGGGCATGACCATCGTGCCGACCAAATTATTAACCAGCGGCAAGTTCATTAAAGTAGTCATCGCTCTGGCCAGAGGTAAAAAAACCTACGACAAGCGCGAGACCATCAAGCGGCGCGATCAAGATCGCGAGACGCGGCGGCAGCTTTCTGGGCGATAACCCGGCGATATAATTTCTCTAATTTGCGGACCTGACGGCGCTCGGTGAACGTGGCCGCTAATTTTTTGCTCTCAGCGCCAAACCTCGCTCGACGAGCTGGCGAACGGAGCAGTGTAATGATAGCATCTGCCATACTCTTGGGCCGATTTTTCACGAACATACCGTTCACACCGTCACGCACCACCTCGGATACTTGCGTGTCAATGATGATAATTGGCTTACGGGCGTGCGCCGCTTCGTGTAGTACCCAGCCCTGGGTATCCTTGAGCGACGGGAAGCAAAACACATCCAGTGCCTGATACGCTACGCCTAATTCCTCACGCGGCAGAGCGCCGGTAAAGATGATCCGATCAGCGTACTTACTCTCGGCTGCCATCTCCTCGAGTCTTTTGCGATACTCGAAATCGCCAACGAACAGTAATTTGGATTTGGGGCGAGCCTTGGCGACGTACTTGTCAAAGGCCTTGATCAAAATTGGTAAGTTTTTCTCTTCGCCCAGCCGCCCGATGAAACCAAACACTTCATCAGACGCCCGGAGACCCCACCCTGCCCGAAAGGCCTTGAGCTGAGCCGCCGACGGCCGCGGCAGGGCATTGACACCATTTGGCAGCAATGTCAAATCATACAGATGATCGTCATCCTGCCAGCCGCTGAGCTGAGCGACGCTTTTGCGACTGAGGGCGATGACGGCGTCGGCTTTGCTGTAGAGAATAGTGATGACGCACTCGATGATGGCCCGGTTCCATTTGGTGATACCACGCGGCCGATATAGCTTGACCAGTTCAAATAAATCACGGCCCCTTAGCTTAATCGACAGTGGTAGCACCACGCCGGCCAGTGTCAAAATCCCCGGCAGCACCGCCGGATAATGCTCGGCAAATTCGTACATATCGGTGCAGTGCTGGATGACGAGGGGGATCTGCTGCTTGTGCGCCGCACTGACGCCAACCAGCCCGATTTGCGACGGCGTAAAGATATGCACGATGTCGAGCTCCAGCTCTTTGATACGGCGCTGCACCACCGGCGGGAAGAACACCGACGTATCGTAATCATCAAAAAACGCACCCTTGATCGATGGAAAGCGGACGATGTGCGAATCCGGGTCTTCGTTAAGTAGCTCAGCCTGCTTGGCCGGATTTATCGACTTGGCGGGGCAGAACACATAGACGTCATGACCCAGCGCCTCGAGCTCGCGCTTGAGCGATTCGACCACAAAAACGATGCCGTTAATCGACGGTCGATAGGTATCGGTGAACAAGCCTACGCGCATTCCTCATCTTCTTTTAGCAACTCTTGATACATCGCGACTAAGCGCTTGGCGCCAGCACCGCTATCAAATCGTTCAGCAATTTTTTTAGCACCATGAATTGCTGACTGGCGAAAAGACGCATCTGTTCTGAGACGGGTCACTAATTGAATAAATTGCTCATCAGTACCCGCCATAACTGCCGAGCCACGAAATGTATCGTCATACTGCGGAATATCACGCAATACTATCGGCAATCCAGCACCAGCTGCCTCCAGTACACACACAGGATGATTTTCCTGAGTAGCCGGCAATACAAACACATCAGCTGCCATATAATACTGGCGCACATCTTCGAGCGGTATAACACCGGTTACCGTAAGGTTAGGAGGAACTGAATTAATAAGTTTTTGCATTGACTCGTATTTAGCCCCAAGATGTTTAAATGGAATACCACCAATCCAATAAAACGTAACATCCGGCATTGCACGAGCGATTGATATAAAGGTATCAAGTCGTTTGCGAGGCTGCACTTGGCCATTACCGATGACGACGAAATCACGTCCTGTCAGATGTAACGCTTGACGTGCAACACGGCGATCATCAGCAGTAACCCGATATCGCGCCATGTCAACTGTATTGTATAACACCTTGACGTTAGACAATTTCATGTCATGAACCAGCTCATCATGTACCATCTTGGAACAGGCCAACACAAGGTCGGCCCGGCTGTAGAAGAACTTTAGCCACAATTTACCAACTGGCTTCCAGTATTTGGCCGCCCTCAATGATCCAATGAAGCTATCTGGTACCAAGTGTGCTGAAACAATTTTTTTACCGTTTTTGCGCAGTAACCGTCCCAATGCATACATACCCACTGTCTGGACATGAACTATATCTGCCGATCGATTAGTGTTAATGGCAATATCAATAGCAGGCTGTTTTTCCAAGGCACCAGTAATCTCCTTATAAGCTGTATGTACACCATGTCCTTGGACCGTAAACTCACTTTCCGAAATCATATTGACCACGATTCGGGATGTCTTTTTAGTCATATTTAGCAATTATACCATGATAATTCGTTGTATAATACAAGAATGCGATTATTTTCCTGGAACGTCAATGGTATCCGCGCTGTCATCAACAAGGGCGAGTTTGCCCGCTTCCTGCAAACCTATGATCCGGATATTGTATGCCTCCAAGAGACCAAGGCCGCCCGCGACCAGGTAGAAATTAATCTGCCAGAGTATCACGAACATTTCTATTCAGCCGCCAAAAAAGGTTATTCCGGCACGGCGATTTTGTCGAAAATCCGGCCGCTGCACTGGCGCGATGGGTTGCCGCCGGCTATCATCGAGCGGTTTAATTTGACCGGCGATCAATACGGCAATCCGGCAGACGAGGGGCGCATCATCACTGCCGAGTTCGACGATTTCTGGGTGGTGACGTGTTATACGCCAAATTCAAAGGGGGATTTAAGTCGGTTGAATTTACGCCATGAGCAATGGGATCCGGCAGTGCTGGCCTATCTGGAGGAATTGGAGCTAGTCAAGCCAGTACTATACTGCGGCGACATGAACGTAGCGCATAAAGAAATTGACCTGGCAAATCCAAAGCCTAATGTCGGCAAGCATGGTTTTACCGATGAGGAGCGAGAAGGCTTTCAGAACTACCTAGACGCTGGATTTGTCGATACCTTCCGGGCGGCTTTCCCTGAAAAAACCGACGCTTACACCTGGTGGACGCACTGGGCCAACGCCCGGGCGCGTAATGTCGGCTGGCGGATCGACTATTGGCTGGCATCGCGCGAAATCGCTGGGCGTGTCAAAAATCCTGAGATTCACGCCGAACAAATGGGCAGCGACCACTGCCCGGTGAGCATTGAGGTTGAGGCATGAAAATCACCAAGCGCTCAGGAAAACGTAATAATCTACTCCCTGGCCTTGGTGCTGTGCTGATCATCACCAGCAGCGCTGTAGCGACTTATTTCACCCTCCGTCATCTCAACCCGCCACACACCACCCAGCAACCCATCAGCAAAGAGCAGCCCGCGCCAACACCCAAGACAAAGACCCCCGACAGCCAGAAACCTCCAGCACCAGCCGTACCGACCATCGCTCTACCAAACGCTACGCCGATTCCCGCCCGCATTGTCAACAGCGCCGATGACGCCGACCTCTGGAGAATCGTCAATAAATCTCAGAGCTTCGCCAATCCTCGTTACCAGCCCAGCGACCTCCGCCTCGTCAGTGCGCCGACACTACCCGGCCGCGGCCAAGATGAGCGCTCGCTCCGCGCCGTGCTCATGCCTGATCTCGAGAAATTAATCGCCGCTGCTCGTAATGCCGGTGTCACCATCTACGTCGGATCAGGCTATCGCAGCTATGCTACTCAGGCTTCACTTTTTGCTAGCAACGTTCGTCAGCACGGCGAAGCTAAGGCCAACCGGTTTAGTTCACGCCCCGGTCATAGCGAACACCAATCGGGCTTGGCCGTTGACTTTGGTGGCATCGATCGAGCTTGTTGGGTGGAGGACTGTTTTGAGCAAACCACTGCCAGCAAGTGGCTCGCCGCCCACGCCCACGAATACGGTTTTATTCTGCGCTACCCGAAGGGTAAGGAAAAAATAACCGGCTATCAGTACGAGCCGTGGCATTTTCGCTACGTTGGGCGGGAACTAGCGGGCGCTCTACATCAATCGGGCTTGACGATGGAGGAGGCTTGGTCGTATATTGAAGAGGCAATGACCAAACTCAAACAGCGAGGGACACAATAAATGAAGCACGGGGTGGGGCGCGCAGTCGTGGCCATGGTTTTGGCAGCCTGGACGACACTGACACTACTGATGATCAATGGCGGCACGCAGCTCGTCAATCGAACCTCAGAGTCGGTCGCTCATTCGCCGCTGTATAATTTCCAGCCGATCACCATCCGTCTCGACCGGACCAATCGCGACTTGACCTTTCCGTCGTGGAAATATTTACAAACTGGGAAAATCTGGTCGTACGTTTCGGGCAAGCAGGGCATCGACCCAGCCTTTGAGCCGCCGCTGACTGATATTGCTGATGGTACGCCGAGCTGGATAGAGGATAAGCACGTGCAGCCGATGGTCAAAGAGCCACTCGAGCAACTGCGCCAAGCCGCGGCTGAGGCCAAGCTACCGGTCCTCGTCTCTAGCGCCTACCGCTCCGGCACCGCCCAAGCCAAAGTCCGCACTGAAACCACCGCCAAAAACGGCGCCGCCCACACCGATGAATACGTCGCCAAACCCGGCCACAGCGAACACCAGCTCGGCCTAGCGGTTGACTTGACCAGCTTTTCTGAGAAATGCAAGGCCCGCTTTAGCGACTGCGCGCTTGATCCAAAAACCGCCAGCTGGCTGGCCGCTCATGCCCACGAATACGGCTTTATTCTGCGCTATCCAAAAGGAAAAGAAAAGATCACCGGTATCGCGAGCGAAGCTTGGCACTTCCGCTACGTCGGAAAAGACCTAGCCAGCCTCATCCACGAATCGGGGCTGACCTTTGACGAAGTGTACCAAAACATGGTCAAATTACGCGATGAATTATCAATTGCTAAGTCGTCTACCTCATGATGCAGTAAGCTATTGCGAGAAAACTAAAAATACGAGATAATCAAGCGATGAAGCAGCAGAAATTCGCAGTTTTTGACATCGACGGCACGCTCATTCGCGGCGGGCTGTACCGGCAATTGATGCTCGGGCTGATTGATGCCGGTGTCATTCCCGAACTCCACGCCTCGATCATTCAGCAAAAATTACTCAGCTGGAAACGGCGCGAGTCAAAAAATGCCTATGACGAGTACGAACTGAGTTTAGTCAACGCTATTGCCAGCTCACTCGCCGACATCCCAACCGCGGTGTTTGACGAGGTCGCGAGCAGCATCGCCGAGAGGGAGCTCGACCACGTCTACACCTACACGCGACATCGTCTGCGCGAGCTAAAGCAAGCGGGCTACTTCCTGATCGCTATCTCTGGCTCGCAGCAAGAGATAGTCGAGCCATTCGCTAAAAAATACGGCTTTGATGCCTGGGCGGCCCAGGTGTATGAACGGCAGGGCGATACCTTTACCGGTACAATCATTACCAAAACGTATACCAATAAAGATAAAATCCTCCAAAGAATCATCGATAAGCACGGGCTAACGCTTGCTGGCAGTTATGCCTTTGGCGACAGCGAGGGCGACCGGCACCTCCTGGCGATGGTTGAACATCCCGTCGTCTTTAATCCTACCGAAAAGCTGCTTGAAATTGCCAAAACCAACAGCTGGCCAATTGTCCTGGAACGGAAAAGCGTGGTATTTGAACTCGAGAAAGGCGAACGTGGATACCTTTTGGCGCAAGCAGGAAAAATCTAAGCCGCTGTTTCCTGACGTCGAATGGAATCGGCCAGAGCGCCGCGACCAAGCCGGGCGGCTGGGGATTGTTGGCGGTAACAAGCTTGGGTTTGCGGCAGTGGCGACCAGCTACCAGGCAGCACGTGACGCCGGGGCAGGCGAAGTGCGAGTCTTGCTACCCGACATACTGCGTCGCACCGTGCCAACAGTGATGACCGACGTCCTATTTGCGCCCACTAATCCGTCCGGCGGCCTCAGCGGCGCGGCGGCAGGCGAATTGGCCGCACTCGGCGAGTGGGCTAACGTCATGCTACTGATCGGTGACGCCGGCAAAAATAGCGAAACGGCCGCGCTGTACGAGCAATTTGTGCGCCAGTACCACCGGCCGGTTGTACTGAGCCGCGACGCCATCGACCTGGTGCAAAACAGCTTTCCCGCCATCCTCGACAATCCCCACGTCGTCTTTGTCGCCTCGTTCGCCCAAGTACAGAAACTCTTTCGCAGCGTCTACTATCCAAAAATCCTGACATTTAGCATGCAGCTGGCGCAGTTCGTCGAGGCGCTGCATAAATTCACCATCACCTATCCGGTCACATTAGTAGTTTTTCATGCCGATCAATTAGTCATCGCACGGGGCGGAGAAGTCGTCACCCAAGCCTGGACCGAGCCGATGCAGCTTTGGCGCGGACAAACCGCCGCGCGCGCCGCCAGCTACCTCTTGTGGTCGCCGGAGGCACCGTTGGCAGCCATCAGCACCAGCATGGCCGCTAGCGTATAAACCAGGGCGGTTTCCACCAGCTCTTGACGATTTATAAACTGCGCGGTATAACAAGGATAGCTATGTCACGAAAATGCCTGATTTACCATCCTGTGGCTGAATTTCCTCTGTCAGATCCAGATTTTGCTCAAGAGATACAGGAACGATTTAGTAGACTGAGTGACAACCCCATAAAACCAACGCAGCCCGAGGAGCGTCATCTCACTATCCTAGGCGCCCGAGAATACCCAAAGGTCCTACATCCATCTAGACTGCGCGTCCACCTACCAGAACAATCACAAAAGAGACTTGAGCTCAACGTAGTTGGTGCTCGTATGTTAGGAGAGTGTGCACTCACTCTGGTATTCAACGACCTCAGCCAAACTTTACCGCGGGAAGAAAGACGACGTATCAAGCAAGCATTTATAGAAGCAGGGGCTACCACTCCTCACCATAAAAAATTCAAGCCACACGTCACCATTGCCAAGATTCCCAGGGGGATTAGTAGACGACATGTGATTCGCTGGACAGAAAATATGCTACCGACAGACCCAACCATCATCGTTGGCGGTATCACGCAGAACAACCTCTCGGGGAGAGAATTTAACGAACAGTCCCTCATCGAGTTTGATTTTAGTAATGAGGGTCATTTTCTCGATCTACAGGTTGCTGACTGTATGCTTCTGCCGCCACTAAAACAAAAGCCAGAGAAGAAAGGGTGCGGGCATCATTCTCATTCTTAACATTAGCTTCTCGTAAGGTATTGCCATCAATAAAATTCCCGCTACAAAAACGGGAATAAAATTAAACAAACTGAGGCGACCTCTGGTACCGCGGGCCGGACTTGAACCGGCACGAGCGATTGCTCACCAGATTTTGAGTCTAGCGCGTCTACCAATTCCGCCACCGCGGCACGAGAGAACGCCCCAAGTCATCTGAGGGTAATTATACCACGGCCGCTACCACATCAGCAAGAGCCCGAATACTTTATCTTTCTGGCGTTTTCCCGTATAATAAGAGGTGATGAATCCACATGACGATCAGTTTGGCAGGCGAGTGGGAGCGCCAATCTCGAGTCAACCTCGTCCACTGACGCCGCCGCCACGTGATTATTCCGGCTCGCAAGCTGCTGCCGCCAATGTTATTCGTGATCAAATCAATGCTATTTACGGCGGTCGCGGCACCGAATCAACGCCACACACCACACCGGTGGTTCAACCGCGCCCTATAGAGCAGCCACATCCAGAACCGACCGAGCGCACCACTGTCACGCCGCCACCGCGCACGCCAAGCCCGCACGCCCTGAACACCGCGCCACCGGCAGCACAACCGACCCAGCCGATTGCAGCGTTATCTCCCGCTCATCCCGCTCACATCACCGAGTCACCCCAGCCCCAACCAGCGAACAAGTCAACGGACAAGCCCACCGCCGCGCCACCAACCACACAGCCGCAACCGACCGCCCCGGCAAAAACTCCCACTCATCAGCCGCAAATCACCGCCGATCAGTGGAAGCAGTACCACAGCTCGTGGCAAAAATATTACCAGATGTACTACGAGCGCTATTATGCCTCGCACCTTGATCAAAAGCAACAGGAATTTGACCGGCTGGTCAAGTCTGCTCGCGACGCCAACACCGCCGCCGCGCCGGCCATGACCGATATGTTGTCCGCCCAAAGCCCCATCAAGCGCCTCCGTGCCCAGATCCAGCAGACCGTCCGCGACAAGGCCAAAAAAGTCACCAAATCACGCCACTTCATCCCGGCACTAGCGGGCGTACTGGTGCTGCTAGCGTTCGTCTTTTTGCAGTACAACCGCGTTCTGTTCGGTATCGCCGCTGCCTACACCACCCCGGGCAATGTTGATCCACAAAACATCATCGTCAATCCAGCCAGCAACGCCGCTGTCGGCCCCGACCCACGGCTGATCATCCCCAAGCTCAACGTTGATGTACCGGTCATTTATGGCGTTAACGCAGCCGACCATAACGCTCAAATGAAAGCAATGGAGAAGGGCGCTGCTCACTTCGCGATCGCTGGCGCTAACGCTGTGCCTGGCCAAGTTGGTAATGCCGTCTTCTCGGCGCACTCTTCTAACGATGCCTTCGCTGCCGGTGACTATAAGTTTGTCTTTGCCCAAAACGAAAAGCTCGTCAAAGACGACATCATCTACATGCACTACCAGGGCAAGCGCTACACCTACGCCGTCACCAAAAAAGAAGTCGTCCTGCCAAACGAGGTCAGCCGTATCCAAATTCAAACCGATAAGCCGATGCTCACTTTGATCAGCTGTGTACCGCTTGGCACCGCCGAAAAACGCCTGCTGGTCTTTGCCGAGCAAATCAGCCCCGACCCATCTGGTGCTACCAAATCGACCGAGCCAGTCACCACTCGATCCGCCGCTATCCCGGGTAAGCCATCGCCAACACTGCTTGAGCGATTATTCGGCGCCAAAGAATAAAGCACAATAAGATTCAAATTAGCACTTAGCGCTTGATCGTCATTCGCAGCCGCGACATCGTCACCGTGCCGTTATCGGCTCGACGGAAAGCATACAACCAGTCGCCGTCGTGCGACAGTGACGCATCAAACCCTTCGCTGGCCTCGAGCATCGTTGACTGATTAGCGCCGTCGAACTCGCGCATCACCAGCTTGCCACCCTCAACACTCCACACGTGATAATCATCCAGCCAGTCAAGCACCGTCCCCGTCGGCAGCGCCGTATCGTGCGACATCGACTGCCGTTCAATATCATAACTCATAAAACCAGCCCCCGTTCGCATCAAGACAAACCGCCCAGTGCCGCTCAGATCAAGCTCAGCTAATTGCTCGCCGACGGTAATAGACTTGACGCGGCTGAGTAGCTTTGCTGCCGACGAGCTCGACCCGTCCAGCGCCGCGCCGGTGTGCAGCGTCACTGTTGAACCAACGCCAACCACCAGCACGTCTTTATTATCATAGCGCGAGAACTTGATCATCAACGGCGTCGAGGCCTCCGCCTCAGTCTGTCGCCGCACGACCACTGGCTCAGTCCAGTCCTTGCGCCAAATGCCCGCCAGCTGCAACTTGCTCGTGCCATTCGTCCCAACGTAGGTGATATAATCCGTACCATACACCGAGAACGATTGCACATGACTGATCAGCGGCGCAGAAATCGTTGCTGCGTTCAGGTCCGCTCGCCGCAGTTCGCCGCTCGACTGTAGTATGTATAGTTCGTTGCCGCTCTCACCGAGGAAGCGCACTTCTCGTAGCTCCAGCCCAATCACTTTCGCGATATCAACGACTGTTTTATTCTCGCGGTCGACTTTCAGCCACTGGACTTTTTCGCCTTGGCCTTCGACCACATAGGTGTGTTTGAGAATGGCGTAGCGGTTGCCCGAATCCCACTCAACAATCTTGAGTGCATGCGCTGTTGACTGACCGCCGTAACCCGCCACCACCGACGTATCCAATGTCACCTCATTAAACTTTGGCTTATCCGAATCGCGCAAATCGCCCCAGACGATCTTCGGCGCATCGGTCGCTTGCATCACACCCAGCATGAACCGCCAATTTGGCGAAAATCGCACTGAGGCCAGCGACGAAAATTCCTTGACCGAACTCACCACCCGCTCACTCGGTACCAGCCGCGCATATGATAGCCAGGTCAGTGTCCCGGCCTTAACCTCGACGACCTTGCGCCACTCGTCATAGCCGTCCAGGCGCATGGAAAATTGATGCTGCCCCTCAGGAAGCATGCCTTTAATATGTGTCTTGCCAAGCTCCGTGCCATCGACAAACACCCGTGCGCCTTGCGGCCGCGAATCATACTGCACCAGCGCCCGCTGCTCAACCGTCTGCGTCTTAAGATTCAGCTGATAGCCAAGCGTATGAAAAATCAAAATGAACGCCAATATACACACCGTCAGCACCATAATGGTATAAATCAGTGTCCTCCGAGCAAGTTCTAGACCACGCTTTTGTTTTCGATACATAATGAGAGATTATACCACATTTCGCCCCTTGCAAAAAGCATGTCCTCTTTGTACAATAAAATATAAGCATTAGGAATACGAGGGGTTCATGAACAAACAAATCATCCATAAAACCGTCCACAAAACTGCCGGCCAAAAATCAACGACACTCAGTCGCCGCCATGTCGCCGCGCCGTCACATGCCAAGCGTCGCCTGGCCAGTCGCCTCGACATCACGCGCGACACCTCCGTCCCGATGAGTGTTCATGTCAATAAATTTGCGCCGAGCGTGCCGAGTGTCCAGCTGCAACCAACCAAGCGTGACCGTCCTGCCGAACCGCACCCGACCATGGTGCGCGCTCAAGCTCGCGCTGCCCAACAGCCTCATCAGACCACCCGAACTGCAACTCGCCGCAGTCCAGCCACATCACACCATCACTCGACTCGTATCGTTAAACCAAACCAAGCTCCAACCAAGCAGCATCCTGCGACCCTCGCGCCCAAGCCAGCTGCCGTTCTCAAGCATGAAGCCATCACCGAAGCCCTGCAGCGCGCTACCACCCCGCCAAAAGCACCGCGCCGCGCCAAAAAACCAAAGAGTCGCATGGGTCGCTGGTTGCAAGTCGCCTCCGTCGGCTTGGCTATCATGCTAATCGGCGGTTATTTCACGTATCTCGGTATGCCCAATATCTCCACCCGCATCGCCGCCATCCAATCTGGTATCAACGCCAAATACCCCGGCTACCGCCCAAGTGGCTATGCGCTGAGTGGCCCAATTACCTTCAAGAGCGGGGAAGTCCGCATGAAATTTGCCTACGCTGACGGCGGCCAATCCTACACCATCACCCAGCAAAAAAGCTCACTCAACTCCGCCGCCCTCAAAGAGACTCTGACCGCTGACGGCGGCGACGTCCAAACTACCACCGCCGGCGGTCTGACTATTTACAGCACCGACCGGACGGCCAGCTGGATCAATGGCGGCGTCCTCTACCAAATCACCCTCGGCGGGGCATTGTCAAGCGAGCAAGTCACCAAAATCGCCACTAGTTTATAATCAGCCCCGTAAGCACGCAGGCACCCCTCACGTTTACCAGCGCCGCGCCCGCGTGCTATAATCACCCCATGACTACACGCACTCGTTTCGCACCCTCGCCAACAGGGTTTTTGCATGTTGGCGGCATTCGCACGGCATTATTTGCTTTTCTCGTCGCCCGGCAGGCTGGCGGCCAATTTATCCTGCGCCTCGAAGACACTGACAAGGTCCGCGAAGTTGCCGGCAGCCGCGAGCATCTGATCGCCAGTCTCAAGGCACTGCACCTCGACTACGACGAAGGCCCGGACATTGGTGGGCCATACGGGCCATACATCCAAAGCCAGCGGCTCGAACATTACCGCCAGTGGGCGCAGAAACTAATCGACGCCGGCCGCGCCTACGCTGATCCCTACACACCTGAGCAAATCCAAGCATTTCGCGACGCCGCCCAGGCCGAGAAGCGCGCCTTCCGCTACCGTGACCATCGCCCTAACAATCCACCGGAGTGGGACGGCACGATGCCGCTGCGCTTCAAGGCTGAGCCCAAAAGCTATACCTACCACGACGAGGTCATGGGTGACGTCACCACCAGCCCCGAGGTAGTTGACGACTTCATCCTCATCAAGTCCGACGGCTACCCGACCTATAATTTTGCCCACATCATCGACGACGCCGAGATGAATATCACCCACGTTATTCGCGGCCAAGAGTTCATCTCGAGTATGCCAAATTATCTGGCACTCTACGAGGCATTAGGATTGCCGCGGCCTGTTTTCGCGCATCTGCCGCATATCATGAACGAGCAGGGCAACAAGAAATTAGGCAAGCGCGACGGCGCCAAAGACGTGCTAGATTATATCCGCGACGGCTATCTGCCAGAGGCGCTGGATAGTTTCATCGCCACCATGGGCTGGAACGACGGCACCGAGCAAGAGACCTTCACTATGAACGAGTTGATAACCAAATTCAGCCTCAGCCGCGTGCAGCGCTCGGGCGCTCGCTTTGACGAAAAGCGGCTACTGTGGACGAATGGGCAATTTATCCGCTCGCTCGCGCTGGATGACTTAGCTGGGCGAGTCAATGATTTTTGGCCAGACAGCGCCGCCGGGGCAGACGAAGAATATCGCCAACGCGTCTTGGCACTGGTGCAAGATCGCTTGAAAACCCTGCGTGATCTCGGCGGGTTTGGCTACTTTTTTGCAGAGCCTGAGATTAACATGGAGCTCATCGATAGCAACAAACAGCTCAAGAAATTACCCGAGCATGAGCGGCGCGAATTACTAGAGACTGCCCACCACAAACTCGCCACGCTCACCGACTGGACACCAGACGCAATTCAAACTCGGCTGAACGAACTGCTAGAAATTACCGGCCAAAAGCCCGGCATTCTCTTTAGCCTCATCCGCATCGCCATCACCTGGGCGCCGTTCAGCCCGCAGCTGAGTGACACGCTGGCGCTGCTCGGCCGCGAGCGCACGTTGGCGCGGCTTGAGCGGGGAATTGCCGCGTTCTCGGCGGCGTAATTCGGGGCAGGTTGTATATCGAAATACTTCGATCAGCGAGCGCATCGCTCCGTTTACCGGATACGCCGCTTATGCTATACTAAACCTATGTACATCAAGAATCCTCGCCCAGCCACCGCGGCCCAAAAACCGACGGTAACATCAGCTAAACTTGAGCAGGCGTCACCAAACGTCCCGGCCAAAAAACGCTCGTTTGTCCAGTGGTGCAAAAAGCACTTGTGGGTGATCGTCTTAATTACTACCTCGCTGGTCATCGCTGGTATCTTTATTTTCGCTATCAATTCCGTCCAGCACGATGGCGGCCTACCGTTCTTCACTGCCAAGAAAAAGCCAACCAAATTCTACTCACCGCTCACCGGCCTCGAAGTCGCTGATGAAGCAGCCACCAAGCAGCCCGTCACTGGCGTCATGATCGAGAACAGCCCCGACGCTCGCCCACAGTCCGGCCTATCGAGAGCTGGCATCGTCTACGAGGCTGTCGCCGAGGGCGGCATCACGCGCTTCCTCGCCGTTTATCAGGGTGCCAAGCCAGCCCTCATCGGCCCAGTTCGTAGCCTCCGCCTCTATTACCTCAGCTGGGGCGCGCAATACCAAGCCTCCATCGCCCATGTTGGCGGCAGCTCAAATGCCCTCGATACCGTCCGCAGCAGCGGCTACCGCGACATCGACCAATTCTTTAATGGCGGCAGTTATTGGCGAGCCAGCGACCGTCGCGCCCCACACAATGTCTACACATCCGGTGAGAAACTTGATGCCCTCAACGCCAGCAAGGGCTTTAAAGAATCATCATTTACCGGCTTCAAGCGTGGCGATGGCAAGCCAGTCGAGACGCCAAATGCCACCACCATCCAGCTCAACTTTAGCGGCGGCACGTACAACACCGCTTACGCCTATGACAAAGCGACCAACACCTACAAACGCTCGCTAGCTGGCGCACCGCACGCCGACCGGGAAGGCGGCCAGATCGCCCCACGCGTGGTCATCGCTCTCGAAGCACCGCTCGAGCGACGCGTCGGGCCAGATGGCTACGAGGACACCGTCACCATTGGCTCGGGCAAGGCGACCGTCTTCCAAAACGGCACCGCTACCGCCATCACCTGGAAGAAAGACAGCCTCACCGCACCGCTCAAACTGCTTGACGAAAATGGCAAAGACTTTACCCTGGGTCGCGGCCAAACATGGATCGGCGTGTTTACGCCCGGGCGGGGATCCGTCACGTGGCAGTAGCGACTGGCGGCACGTCAATCTGTAGCTTTCGACGATACCACCGGCGCATGTTGTTCGCTTGTGCACTGGCCGGGCAGATGGCGGTGGCGCTCATCAGTGGTGTCGTCCTCAATATCACTGGTCTTACCTCGTGGAATCACCCAGCGTTCTGGTTAATTACTGGTACGATTTTCATTGTCGGCAGCTTTCTTTCGACCATGTTGATCATTATTGCCGGCCGGCCGCTTGATGATATCTTGACCGCCCTGATTCATAAACGCGGCGAGCGCACCACCACGCCTCTACCAAATCCGAACGCCGAGCAACACGCCAAAACCGGCTTCAAGACCGTCCTTGAACTCATCTACGACGAGCCGGCCCAGCCCGCACCGCCGCCAAGTCCCGACGCGCTACTGACCCAAGCGCTCAATCACACCAGCTGTGGCATCGTCGTCCTCGATCCCGCCAAGCGCATCATCTCCGCCAACAAGGCCGCCCCGATCGCCACTAATGCTGATGGCCAGCCGTATCTGGCGCTGGATTTTCTCAACGAGCAGTCGCTCAAAAATTGGCTCAGCGACGCCGACGCCCGCCAACTCTCCGCCGAGCGTACCTGGCGCCGCGTTGCCACTACCAACGGTGCCTTCAAAAAAACTCGCTTCTTTGACATCATCGCCTCCTACCAAAAAGACGCACCCGGCGAGACCGTCATCGTCCTCATCGACCGCTCGGCCCAGTACCTACCCGAGGAAGAAGACCTCAATTTCATCTCCTTCGCCGCCCACGAACTCCGTGGCCCGATCACCATCATCCGCGGTTATCTCGACGTCCTCGCCGAGGAGCTGGCCGGCCGACTCAAAGGTGATGAGCCGCAGCTGCTGGCGCGGCTGACGGTCTCTGCTAATCGCTTGTCTGGTTATATCAATAACATTCTCAACGTCGCCAAGTTCGACCGCCACCATCTCAGTATCCACCTCGCCGAGGACTCGCTGTCTGACATCTACGGCTCAATCGCCGACGACATGCAGCTACGCGCATCGACGCAGCACCGCTTGCTCAACATCAGCATCCCCTCCGACCTGCCAACCATCGCTGCCGACCGCTCCAGCATCAGCGAGGTCATCTCTAACCTCATCGACAACGCCATCAAATACAGTTTTGAGGGCGGCACTGTCTCTGTCAGCGCCGAACAAAAAGGTGACTTTATCGAAGTCTCTGTCGCTGACAATGGCGTCGGTATGCCGCCGAGCGTCGTCAAAAATCTATTTCACAAATTCTACCGCTCGCACCGCAGCCGCGAAACCGTCTCTGGCACCGGCATCGGCCTCTATATCTGCAAGGCCTTTATCGAGAGCCATGGCGGTCACATCACCGCTCGCTCCAAAGAAAACGAAGGCTCGGTCTTTTCGTTTACTGTGCCGGTGTACGCCGCCGTTAAGGACAAGCTACTCGAGGACGGACAGCTCAATCGCAATCTGATCCGCCAGGGCGGTGGCTGGATAAAAAATCACGCTATGTATCGAGGATAAGAGGAGGGAAGTATGGCAATCAAAACAATCTTGTGCGTGGAGGACGACCGCTTTATCGGCGAGATGTATGTGCGCAGCCTGCAAAAAGCTGGCTATGACGTGACCTGGGTGGTCGATGGTAATGACGGGCTGGTCATGGCCCGGAGTCAGCCGTTTGACTTGATCATCCTTGACTTGATGCTGCCCGAACAGCGCGGCGACCAAATTCTAGACGCCCTGCGCTCTGATGATACCGACCTGATTCCCAACAGTAAAATCCTCATCATGACTAACTTTGAGCAAGACGACGCCACCAAATCCGCCATCATGAACCGCGTCGACGGCTACCTCATCAAGGCCGACATCACGCCCCGCAAGCTGATCGACGTCGTCAACCAAATGGGCTAGACGCCCCCAGCTAACCATGCTATAATGGCCCGGTAGCTTACGCGGCCCTATCGTCTAGCGGTTAGGACACTGGGTTCTCATCCCAGCAACCCGGGTTCGATTCCCGGTAGGGTCACCATACAGGGATTTGTATTCCGTTCGGATTTGAAATAGCTCGTTTACCTCTGGTGGTGGGCTGTTTTTGTGGGTTCCAAAGTTTATTTGTTCGTAGGTTGGAAGCTTGTTGAATATAGCACCGAAAAAAGCGGCTTTT
Organism: Candidatus Nanosynbacter lyticus; assembly: GCF_030253515.1. Taxonomy (NCBI): domain Bacteria; kingdom Bacillati; phylum Minisyncoccota; class Nanosynbacteria; order Nanosynbacterales; family Nanosynbacteraceae; genus Nanosynbacter; species Nanosynbacter lyticus. Next base: position 330,844 of record NZ_CP124549.1, on the reverse strand, counting down.
CGCAGTGGATTACAGAGGTCAAGTAGCAGCTCTGAAAGGTGTTCCAAAATATATTTTGCATATTGCAAAACTTGGTCAAATTCAGCTTGTAAATTCGGCTGCCTAGCAATTTCTTCATCCAGCTCTGCTAATTCTTTTTCGACGCTAACAATATCCTCTTCAAGGTATTTTAGGGCTGTCTCGCTTGTGACAATACACATCCGATCAACGGTTACCTTGATTTGGCTTTGCAAGCTCTCGCGGTGCTCTAGGCGTTGCCTACTAGCATCAATCTGCTTGGCCTGACGTTCGCGCCACAATTCAGCGATGGCGGCGATAACATCGTCAACATACTCTGGCTTGATAGTAATAGCCCTCACAAAGTCTTCTATCGTCTTATCAAATTCAGGCTTCGACACACGGAAGTAATGGCCATCGCGACTGCAGTGATAAGCTGGATAGTGTTTACCGAGCTTGCCACGAGCGCTACCAGATAGTGTCTTACCGCATTTAGGACAGGCAACTACCTGCTTATATGGATAATCTGGGTTATAAACTTGTTTACTTTTCAAATGATTCGGAACAGCCTTACGTTTAATGGTGATACTATCATGGCTATCAATCTCCACGAAGACTCGGCCGCGATTAGCTTCGTTGAATAAATCCACGCTAACGAGCCCATCAAACTGCGCTTTAACTGGCTTATCATACGTCCATTTTTCCTTAATAATACCGCAATATACCAATTTACTAGTGTATTGATCAATCATTTTGGCAGTCATTTTTCGGCCACCAATCTGTCGTTTAATTTTTGTTCGGTCGTATTTGTCGCGCACAATCGTCACGCGAGAGCGAAAGCCCATGGAATTAAGCTCATCGGCAATTTGCGGGTTTGTATAAACATGCGCAGCGCGCATCTCGTCCTTGGCGCGCTCAGCCTCCAGATACTCAGATTTTTGTGTTGGATTAAACTCACTCCAGTAATATTTGAACCCGGTATGCTCAAGAGTGTTAATTTGCTGCTTACCAATAACTCCGTACATATCCTCAAGTGCAATACCAAGCTTAGTCAACTGCCGCTTGAGCGGAGAATAGTAATCACCACCACCTCGTGTAAAGCGATCAATCGATTTGATACACATTCTTCGTAGTGACGCGGACATAGATATGTCTGAGTTTTTCAGAGACCTGTCTAGCCTTGCAAACACAATGGGTATTTGGTCTCATATTAAAGCTGGAGGCACGAAAAGCTTTTATATTAATCGATTGCATATGATAGAATCGCCGCAATTTTTGAGACAATACGAGGAATTTTGTGCGGATGAGTCGCTAAAAAGCGTGAACGGCTTAATCGTCTATATACTAGACGACCTGCTTTATGCGGTAAAGAAATATGTTAAAGATATGCAAAAAAACATGAATAATACATATGTCATACCCTCTCAAGGGGATGTTCATGATATGAATATCTTTCAGAATGGCTACCTTGTTGATTTTGAGGCGGCTGGATGGAACAGGCTATCTACTGACATATCAACATTCATCCATCATATTATATGTGGAGGAAATTATTTTGGACCATCGTATGCGAAATGGGCAGAGTCTAAACCTAATCCGCTAGGCAGATCTAAAGAGATCACTCATGCTGACGGTAAAGTATGGGTAAACCTCAATACCTCACGCCAAAGAATAGTTCATGATTATATGAAGTACTATATCAAAGGTATAGACAAGAATATCCTTAGCAAAATTAATAGAGAGATATGCGTAATGATGTCTCTAAGGCTACTAACTGTCTTTAATGTTGCTGCTATGTCTCCAGATGATAGAAATATTATATTCATCCTAGCAAATTACTTTTTCTCACACCGCACCGTAGAGGAGTCTGTAGGTAGTTGTTGCTTCAATGACGGTACATTTTAATTGCCTTAGCAAGAAGTTGTCTCGTGTTTTTGTGGGTGAGGAGCTGAAAAGCTTTTGGCAAGCTGACCCATAAGGGGCGTATATCCTCTCCCGGTTGAAGCTGTTGTCGCTGCCGAGGCACTAAGCTATTAATAGACATAGCATAGTATGAAACCTTTTTCACTACGTGTCCATCACCTGTTGAGAATTCATATATTAGAGTATCAATAAACCCTAGAATCGTTGTGTAGTATCCAGTCTCCTCAAGTATTTCTCGCACTGCGGTGTCACGGTGATGTTCTCCGGGTTCTATAGAGCCTTTAGGAAAAGAATATTCCTTGATTGGTTGCAATGATTCAATTATAAGAACCCTGTTATCTTTAAGGATAACCCCTCCTGAACTATAACGGTGAATAATATTTTTTGAAGCCATGCGTGTCTAAGTATAGCACAGGGTTGTTAGTATTTTCTTAAACACAGCATAAATTTCACGAGGTACTTTAAATGACTTACGCTTAGGGCGTTTATCCGGGCAATGTTTTGACATTCAACTAAAACTCTGCTAATATTTACCTAGGGCTAAGTCAATTAGTCAAAATCCAGACAAATCTCGTACGATCAGTGAGCTAGACGAAGGCCCTTTAATGATGAAAGTGTTTAGCGAAAACCCACAAGAGGCCGTGCTACACATTGCGCAATCAGCAACCCGTTCAGACGGAACTCCCTTTGATAACAAAACCAAGAAAAGTCTCGAGGCTGCACAGAGGTACTTGTCTGCGGGAATCGTTAGCGGCTATCGAAATCCCCTATCTCACGAAACACACAATGACTTGTCTGCGACAGGTGTCATTACCGAGCAACACTGTTTGGATGCTTTAAGCGTGCTATCCTTATTGCATACAAGGTTAGATGATTGCTAGGTAGTAGCAAAAGGCTATTACTCTTTTTTGGTGCCTTTATACTTTTCCAAAAACCCCTCAAAATCAAACCCCTCACTCTTGCTGGCAACATGTGCAAATCGCTGCATGAATTTCAGAAATCCGACTGCATATTCGCGATTGGCGTTGTTCGGGTCATGAAGCTCCAGATAGTGGATCGTTTTCTGAATCGTTTCTTCGTCTTCGTACAGGTGAAGATCTTTGATTGTGTTCTCGTCGTTCATGATTACTTCACCTCCATGAATTTATTTAAGCCAATAAAATCTATCAACATTTTCGCTTCAATCACAGATACTGTCCTTCTCATTATCTCACAACTATCGTGATATGAGAGAATATTTAGGCTACCTTCGTAAATAACCTGCCTATCAATGATGGCTAATTTACGGTGATGTTTGACTGTAAAAAGAACGTCGACACCCGCAGATTGTAGTGAACTTAGAGATTTTTGGACTTGCAATTTGTATATCTCATCGTATTCTTCAAGCGGTTTGGTGTTAAGCAATATTGCCACGCCACGCTTTTTGAGCCGATGAAATATCGGGATGAATCTTTCAACTCGGGCAGTTCTGAGAAACGGGCTTTCGATAATAACGCTTTTTCGGGCTCTTCGTAAGTCGCGCATAAACTGGTCGTCAAAAGTGTTCTGGTCGTAGAGTTTTGAGCTCGATTTTCGCAAATTAAACATCGCGCTCGTCCAAATCCGGCAAATACACCTCGCCATTTTTGATAACCATACCAAGCTCCTTGAAGCGATCCCGCAGTACAAACAAATCGCGAAAAAGGAGTTCCACATTTATATTGGTTGGCTCACCAATTAGGTTTTAAATTTGGCGGAGTTTCCGTCTTCTTTGTTTATCAAGAAAAGTTTGTATGGTTTGCAGTGTATATTTATAATAAAGGTAATTGTTTTAATTTATTAAATGGAAAAATCATGAGCTTTATCGGTAGACTGATTGACAAAGATAAGGTTAAGGAATTAACTGATAAATATAACCTGATTAGGCCAGGATTTGACGACAGCCATTCCCTTGATAGCCATATGATTGCAGTGGCATACAGCAAAGAAGACGACGCAATATGCGTTTCAGTACAGTCTCAACAAGGGGTATCTCTTAACGGTCAGCTACTCGCAGGAGGAATTCCTCGAATAAATGTGCTTATATGGAAGGGGTTTAACATACGCATAGACTTGTATGAAAGTTTTATGGGTCTCAATGTGGAAGAGTTTAATAGTGGACATGGACAAATCAAGGAGTTCATACTAGTAGCAAATCGTATTATAGCTCCGACTGAACTGAAGAGTGAAAAGGAAAAAATTGCACAACTAGTTGAAGAGAGTTCTCTTGCTCTTCATCAAGCCACACTTCTGCCCAGAGACAGTCAGAAGAAGAGCGGTTTTAGAGGAGTTGACATAACTTTTATGGATAAGGATGAGATATGGAAACTGTAGAGGGAGTTGTCAGTTGGTCTATTAAGGAAAAAAGGGGGTATTAACCTAACGGTTATAGAAATATTAGCCACCAAGAAGCTTGTTTAGAAAGGATGATATGGATTTTAGAAACGAGACGCTCAGCGAGAAAAAAGTTAAAGAAATAATACAAAAGTATAAACTATCCGCACCCTGGCCTGGTCGTGACGACACCATGGAGCGTAATTTAACAATGTGCGTTCGTGATACGAAAAAGGATGCGCTTTTTGCGTCTATACAGGGTCAGTTTGGTCGGGCACATAATGGTTTTCGTGTAGACAACGCCTTTGATGGCGTTGGTGTATTAATATGGATGGACACTGCTACAAGGATTGACTACTACGAAGACATAATAGGCCAAAATAAAGAAATCGTTATAATAGCTACTAAGATTGTTGCTCCAGAAAAAATACGTCCTCATAGCGACAAGCTATTATTTATGCTTAAAGAAGCATTACTAGCTTATCGTCGTTCAAGTCTACCACCAGCAAATAAAGACTTAAAACTTTCCTTCAAAAATACTGCAATAATAAGCTTCAATAATGGAGATAAGATATGGCAACAACAGTAGATGACCTTATTAGATTTGTATCAGAATGGCGAAGTAAGAATACTTACTCTACAACAAGTGAAGGAGTTCTTACTAGAGAGAGTTTACTTAAACTACTTAGCGATATCAATACCAAGATTGGGGACATGTCTTTTGAACCTCCTAAAGGTAAAAGTCGTGCATTTTTATACAGCAATATAGTCATAGAAAGCGACGGACATACGTATGCCAGCAAAGACTATATGTCTGATATCCTTAGGGCAGACAAAAAGGCATGCAGTATATATGACATGGAAGCTAGCCGGCTATTTGGCAACAATGTGTTTAGAAAAGCTTTAGTCCATACTATAGGCGATGAATTCTTATTTGATGAAATCACCGGTGATACTATCCAGATTGACCCTGTTTCTGGAAAGCCTTTGCCACGCACGCGACTACATGCAGCGGATGATTGACGATAGCGAGGATATGGACGGCGCGATGTATGTTGCCGAGGAGAACGGCCAGGTGGTCGGCTTTATTCAAGGCGTGATTATTGATCATCAGCCTGGTCAGGACGCCGTTTTCGATGCAGTGCATGCGCCGCGAAAAGACGGCTGGATCGGATTGCTTTATGTCGAGCCAGGGCAGCGCGGCAGCGGTATCGGACGAACCTTGATGGATGAAATGAAGCACTATTTCCAGAGTAAAAATTGCGATACCTTGCGGTTAAAAGTGCTGAGCAGCAACCAGCGTGCCATAGCGTTCTATGAAAAATATGGTCTTACGGTCCGCGAAGTAGAAATGATAACAAAACTGCAGTAGGTTTTTCGGGATCTCGGCTTGAAGCGGCGCCCCACCGCGCGCTATACTGATACTATGGCCCGCGAAATTCTTACCATTGAGCATCTCAGCAAGACCTACGGTTCGGGTGATAGCGCCACGCGTGCGCTCAAGGACGTCAGTTTTTCGATTCGTCACGGCGATTTTCTGATGATCACAGGGCGCAACGGTTCGGGCAAATCAACCTTTATGCATCAGGTGGCGATGTTGGACCGCCCTGATAACGGCACAATCTGGTTTGATAGTAGGGGTGACGAAACACCAGCGATAGAGATCACTCGGCTGCCAGAAAAACAGCGAATTGAACTGCGCCTGCGCCAAGTTGGCTATATTTTTCAAGAGTATGCCCTGATTCGTGAGCTCACCGCCCTAGAAAACGTCATGTTGCCGCGACTGATGTGGTGCTCGGCGAAGATTGCTCGGCAAAAAGCTCTGCACGAACTGGATCGTGTTGGTTTGAAGGACAGAGCGCGCCACCTGCCATCGCAATTATCCGGCGGCGAACAGCAGCGCGTGGCGATTGCCCGAGCGCTGGTCAATGAGCCGCACATTATCTTTGCCGACGAGCCGACGGCTAACCTAGATACAGTTGCTTCAACAAATGTCATGGAAACATTGAAGGAAATTAATGCCAGCGGCATAACCTTGGTGATGATCTCGCATGAAGCTGATGAACTAGCTTACGCCAAGCGGCAAATCGTGTTTGAAAACGGCAAGCTAAAAGGCGAGCGTCAGCCCGCAGCCGGGAGACTACTATGAGCCAGTCCCGCAAAACGCAGGAAACGCAAACGCCGCGCCAGCCCAAGAACAATCTGTGGCGCGAGTTCTTGCTGGGCTGGCGGTTGATGCGGCAGTACATCGTGCGTGGTCGCAAGTGGACTCTGGGCCTGACGACGCTGCTGGTGGCGGTGGCATTCATTAATCTAGCCTTCATATCGTCGCTGCTAGCTGGCGTCACGTCGGCGATTGAATCGCAGATCAAGAATTTAATGGTCGGTGAGGCCTATATTGATGTCAAAAAGCCTGGCGAGTACATCACCAATGTCGATGACAAGCTGGCCGAGATCAAACGCATCGACGGTGTGACGGCGGCTGACAAAATCCTGGCTGTGCCGGCGGTATTAGGATATAACGATGACAAGCAAGTGCAGGCCCGGATCAATGTCGTTAATCCGCAAGCCTTTCGCCAAACCCTGGAGGTCGCTAATCGCGTGTCGGATGGAACGTTTTTGGCGAGCGACGACGAGATCATGCTGGGTAGCCGGCTGCTCGAGAGAGGTTCGCTTGAAGGGGTTAAAGTTGGCGATCGGGTAACGATAAATGTTAACGGTAAAAAGGTCAACGTTAAGGTCGGCGGTATTACCTCGACGAAGTTCTATAATGCAGATATTCAGGCGTACATCTCGCGCGGTTTATGGCGCAAGCTCACCAGCGGTATACCGAGCCATTTGACGGCTGGCGAGAACGATGCCAGCATGATCGTCGTGCGCACCAGCCGCGGCAAGGAAGCGTCGGTGCAACGAGCACTTACTGACCTGAACTATCCGGGCCTGCGGGTTCACGATTGGCGTGACGGAGCGACGGTTATGGATACGATTACCGGTAGCTTTCAGTCGCTCAACGCTATTATGCTGATAGTTGGCATTATCATTGCGGCGGTGACGATCTTCATCGTGATTTACGTTGACATCATCAACAAGCGGCGGCAAATCGGCATTCAGCGGGCAATTGGCGTCAAGCCGCGAGTGATCGTCTTTAGCTACGTTCTACTAGCGCTATTTTATGCGGTGTGCGGTATAGCGGTCGGCTTGGTAATTTTCCTCGGTGGACTAGTGCCATATGTAGTGGCGCATCCGTTCAGTCTGCCAATTGCTGACGTGACACTCAACATATCGTGGTGGGAATTGCTATTCCGTGCCGAGGTTGTGCTAGTAGTCGCCATTATCAGCGGTGCCATCCCCGCCATCATGGCCTCGCGAATGAAGATGCTCGAGGCGATTTTAGGGAAGGGCTGAGCGGCCCCTCAGGGCAGCCAAATGCGTACCATGCTTGACTTGCCATGACGTGGCTCAATGTGGGTATCATTTTTGCTCGTCTCGGTCTATAATACAAGCATGAAGTGGGCGGGGGATATTTCACAAGTCGGTGAATTGTCGCGATTTTGGCTGCGGCGACTGTGCGAGGCAGCCTTGTTCGTCGGGCTGGTCATCGTCCTCCTCTACTCCTGGGCGCGCTTTATCCCGACCGGTTACCGGCTACCCATCGGCGAAGCCATCACCGACCTCGCCGCCGCCATCAGCGCCCTCGTCAGCCTCACCGCCCTCATCCTCTGTCTGTGGCTACCGCGCCGAGCCATCACCGCCGCATCCATCGCTGTCTATGGCCTAATCATCCTCGCCGTCGGTTCGCTGGTTGCCACCAGCGGCTTTCTGGCCTCGCCATTCGCCGCCGCCTGGCTCAGCGCTGCGGTGTTCGCCGGCTTCTTTGGCTGGCCCGTCGTCCTCGGCACCAGCCTCCTCGTCGTCACCGCCATCACCACTGCCGCCATCACCCAGCACGCCAGCCCCATCGCCACGATTGGCGCCCTATTTTTTGGCCTGGCGCCACTAGCTCTTGGCTTTATTATCTGGCGCCATCAGCCACGCGTCAGCAAGCTCGGCGACATATCTGAACTTCGCACCAAGCTATCCACCGCCGAGGGCACCTCTGACATCGTCATTAACACCATTGATGACGGCGTGCTGGCCATCTCGCGCGAGGGCAATATCGAGCTAATCAACCCCTCAGCCCAGCGGATCATCGGCTGGAACCAAGGCGACGCCCTCGGCCTCAAATGGCAAAGCGTCATCCAATTAGTCACCGCCGATGGCAAAGACGTCACCGTCACCGAAAACCCGGTCATGCAATCACTGATCAATAATCGGCCAGCGCACTCCGACAAATTACTCCTCCGCACCGCCTCTGACAAGCAAATCCTCGTCTCCATCGTCGCCTCGCCAGTCGGTAAAGATAGCGAAGGCATTATCGTCGTCTTTCGCGACATCACCAAGGAGAAAGCCGAGGAGCGCCAGCAAGCCGAATTCATCTCTACCGCCAGCCACGAAATGCGCACGCCCGTCGCCTCCATCGAGGGCTATCTCGGCCTGGCCCTCAACCCAGCCACCGCCCACATTGACGACAAGGCGCGCGATTTCATCACCAAGGCCCACGCCTCAGCCCAGCACCTCGGTCGGTTATTCCAAGACCTGCTCGACATTAGCCGCGCCGAAGACGGCCGCCTCAAGAATGAGCCACAGATTATCAATATCACCACCTTCGTCGGCGAGATCTTTGAGGGCCTGGCGCCACGCGCCGCCGAAAAAGGCCTCGTCTGCACCTTCCGTCCGGACGCCGCCGCCACTGTCCAGCCAGCCTACTACGCCAACGTTGACGCCGATCACCTCCGTGAAGTTGTTTCTAACTTGATCGAAAACGCCATCAAGTACACGCCCGACGGGGAAGTAGTCGTAGACATCACCGGCGATGATAAAACAATCACCATCAGCGTCCAAGACAGCGGTATCGGCATCCCCGCCGAAGATGTGCCACACCTCTTTCAAAAGTTCTACCGCGTCGACAACTCCGACACTCGCGAGATCGGCGGCACCGGCCTCGGCTTGTATCTCAGCCGCCGCTTGACCGAGGCGATGTCCGGCCGCCTATTCGTCATCAGCGAATACCGCAAGGGTAGCACTTTCTTTCTCGAGATTCCTCGCACCCGAACCGACGAGGCCATGCGCCAATTACCAACCACCCCCGCGCCCGCTGCTCCACCACTAGCCACCGAACCGCCAACCGCTGTCGCCGTCCAGCCAACTGTCCCGATCAATGCCACGCAGCCGGATGCCGCCGCTACCGTCCTGACTAAGCCGGCCACACCGCCCGTGCCGCCGCCCAACTTTAGTCCGCTGCCGCTGATGCCCGCACCACCAACTGAGCCAACCGCTACACCCACGCCATCAGTACCGCTCGCCGCCCCAGAACCAGACGCTGCCCAACAAAAACCATAACCACTATAGTATTTTGGCGCAAACTTCGGTATAGTAGGGGTAGTTATGACAAAGATTTTACTAGTAGAAGACGACAAAAGCCTGCGCGAGATTTACGGCGTCAGGTTACTAGCTGAAGGCTACGACATCGTTTCGGCGGGCGACGGTGAAGAGGCCTTGGCTATGGCTATCAAAGAACGCCCGGCCTTGATCGTCAGCGACGTGATGATGCCCAAGATTTCTGGCTTTGACATGCTGGATATCTTGCGCTCGACCACCGAGACACGCGACGTCAAAGTCATCATGATGACCGCGCTGTCATCCGAAGACCAGCGGCAACGTGGCGAAGCCCTCGGCGCTGATCGCTACCTCGTTAAGTCGCAAGTTGGCATCGAAGACGTGGTGCGCACCGTCCACGAAGTACTCGGCGATGCGCCAGAACCGACTCCCGTCGCGCCCGAGCCGGCCGCAGAGCCCGTAGCAGCTGACGCGCCGTTGAAGGCACCGGCCACCCAGCAAGACGCTCCGGCAGTCACCTTACCATCACCGACAGAGATAGCAGCTGCCGACGCGCAGGCTCGACAGTTTTTAGATGAAATTTCTGCCGTCCCCGCCGAGCAGCGCACAGTCCTCGAAAGCGATAAATTCGCTGGACCAATCGCCACACAAGTTGTCACCCCAGCACCGACTGCACCGATGGCCCCGCTAACTCAGGATGGCTCAGCTACCACGCCCACTCAAGCTAATCCAGATAATTCGACCCCTCCAGCAACTGACCCAGCACCGTTCGTCCTGCCGAGCGCCCCATTGGCACCGACGGCTCCGTCCGCATCGACTGAGCAAACCGCCGAGCCGGCCACCACAGAACCAGTGACGCCAGCCGACCCAGCGCCAACTCCAGCACCCGAGGTAGAGCAACCTCCGGTCTCTGACCCAGCGCCGTCCCCTGAGCCAGCACCAACGCCACCGGCCGACGCCCTGCCAGAGCCAACAGCGCCAGTCTCATCACCATCGCCGCAGCCGACCAGCCATGGTGGTGAGCGGGTGATCCAGCCACTGAGCCAAGAGCCACAGCCAGACATGTCCAAGATGATGGAACAGGAGCTCAGCGACCAACTCGAGTCTATGCAGGCCTCATCACAGCCAGCGCCAGATTCAAACGACTTCACGCTGCCGACGCCTGATGCTATGACCGAGCCGCACGGCGACCTGACGCTTGATGCACTCGAGCCGCTGCCGACGCCAGCCGATGACCAGCCACTTGATACCGGTACCGCGATCAATGCCGAGCTCGCCAACACGGCATCATCACAACCACAAAATGATGATACGCCATTCGTCCTGCCCACCCCAGCACCGATGCCGACCGACCCAGCTCCAGCGTCCGAGCCAGAGCAGACCTCAACCCCTAAAGGTGAGCCATCGCCCACAGCACAGCCAGCGACACCCCAGCCGCCGACCAACGCCTTTCCGCCGCAGCCACCGGTAGCCTCCTAGTATGACGACACCAACGCAAACATCCGATTCTACCGATTCATCCGCCCAGCGCCTCAACAAATTCGTGGCGCTGGCGCTTGGTGTGTCGCGCCGCCAGGCTGACGAGCTGATCGAGCAGGGCAAGGTCACGGTGAATGACCAGCCCGCCAAGCTGGGTCAACGCATCACTACAACCGACATCATTCGCTACGGCAACAAACCACTCACCGCTCAAACCCACCAACTCATCCTCCTCCACAAACCCGTCGGCTACCTCTGTTCACGCGCCTCTCAGGGCGGCGTACCGACTATTTACGAATTATTACCGACCAGCCTCCATCACTTGAAACCCGTCGGTCGCCTGGACAAAGACAGTTCGGGCCTCATCCTCCTCACCAACGACGGGGATTTTGCCCATCAAATGACACATCCGTCGTTTTATAAAATAAAGCGCTATCTGGTCACGCTCGACCAACCGCTCCAGCCGCTCCACCGGCAAATGATCAATGACTTTGGCGTGCAGCTACCTGACGGACCCAGCCAATTAACGCTCGAACGCCAGCACGAGGGCGACGACCATCGCTGGATCGTCCAGATGAGCGAAGGCCGCAACCGCCAAATCCGCCGCACCTTCGCCGCCCTCGGCTACACCGTCACCAAACTCCACCGGACAGATTTTGGTAATTACAGCCTCGGCGACATCAAACGCGGGGAATTCGTTAAGCAACCGTTCACCGATTAACCCAGGCCAAAAACGCCGAAAAGGCATATTATACCACATTTTTGACAAAATCCATTGACATTTTATTCTATTAGTGATATATATATCAGCTTTCAGCTCAAAGTTTTCGATAAAGAGCGGGAAGTCGCCCTTTAGCTTTGAGCTTTTTCTTCTACCGAAAGGAAAGATTGTGAATCAGTTTGCGCCGATGATCATTATGATCGCGATCCTCCTTGTGGGGGCGACCATCGCGGCAACGGCCGCGGTCTGCACCGTCACCGACGAATTGAGATTCCGGGGAGCGGGGATCCTCTTTTGGTTCGCGGCCACACTATTCCCGCTACTCCTCGCCACCTGGGCAAGAGGATGGGGATTCATCATTGCGATGACGATCTACATCGTCATCGTGATCGCCCCTGCGGGGGTGATCACGATGCTGAGTCTCTTCGACATCAAGAGAAAGGAGGCTTCAAAGAGATAGGGCTAACGCCCACCGAAAATAGCTCACCGAACTGACCTCAAACTGGTTGAGATGCATCATTTGCATTTCCTGGGTTGAGACATATCCAGTTCTGGTTTGAGCTCATTCGGTGGGCTATTTTCATTGTCTTTCGCCAAAACCCCGTGCCCCTATTATGTATGTTTACACATTGCCCACGGCCACCAGTAAGCGCAGGGAATTCTAACGAATTAGTTTGCTATAGCCTCACACAAATTGTATAATCTATATCATAAATACAGAGCGTACAAAGGAGTAGTCGTGAGCAATACATCAGAATTTCCAAATAGTGGCAACGAATCATTATGGCAAAAAGCGGGAGCAGTACTTGGTGCTGTGGCCACCACTGCACTATTTATGTCAGGATGCTGCGCACCAAAAGAAAAGACGGAAGTAACCAGTACAGCACAAGAGCAGGGAAGCCCTGCGGCTGACACGAAGACAGATTCAAGAGGCAACCCCGATCTTGATTGGAAGATTGTTGATAAAGGCTGTGCTGGTGGCGACGACTGCGAGGAAGGGGAATTGAGTGCTTACTCACATATAGCAAAAGCCTGCAATGGACCTACGCTGTTGTATCGATATTACAACGCTAATTCAAGAACAGGCAGCATCACCGCCATCCCTAACAGCCCTGAATGCGGTTACACTTCGCCAACACCAACTAGTCCTGTACCAAGCATTGAAGCGACAACCACCCCAACAAATAGTAATTAAGCCTCATAACGCTCATCCTCGCCAAAACCCCAAGCCTCTGGTATAATAGGCGTAATTATGTCTCATAAATTACCTACCGTCGCCATCATCGGCCAAGCTAACGTTGGCAAAAGTTCATTGTTCAATCGCTTGACGCGCGCCCGCACCGCCATCGTCGCCCGCGAAGCCGGCACCACCCGCGATAACGTCGTTGGCAAAGTCTCATATAAACGCCGCGCCTCATCTCCTGATGAGGCAAGCCAAGCTGAATTCTGGCTCATCGACACCGCCGGCCTCAAACCCGCTGAAGACGAATTCGAAGCCACCATCCAAGACCAAATCGCTGACGCCTCCGCCGCGGCCGACGTCATCCTCGTTATGGTCGACTCCACCGTCTACCCATCAGATGCTGACCGCCAACTGGCCAAAAAAGCCCTCAAAAGCGGCAAACCCGTCCTCCTCATCGCCAATAAAGCCGACCTCAAAGGCTCACTCCACACCGACGAATTCAAGCGTCTCGGCATCAAAACCATCATCAAAACCTCTGCCGAGCACAACATCGGCATCTCTGAGCTACTTGACAACATTGCCGATCTCATCCCGCCAGCCACTCAAACCACGCCAGACGACATCATCCGTGTCGCCTTGATTGGCAGGCCAAATGTCGGCAAAAGCAACTTATTCAACACCCTAGCAGGCAAGCAGCAAGCCATCGTCGCCAACGTCGCCGGCACCACCCGCGACGTCAACCGCGTCCAAGTCCGCTACCACAGCCAGACCATCGAACTACTCGACACCGCCGGCATCCGCCGCCAGGGCAAACAAGAAACTGGCATCGAAAAGTTCTCCGTCCTGCGCACCATGCAGGCCATCAACGAAGCCGACATCTGCTTCCTGCTGATGGATGTCAACGAATTGAACGTCGGACTAGACCAACGCCTGGCAGGCATCATCGACGAAGCAGGCAAAGGTCTAGTCCTGGTCGTCAGCAAATGGGACTCCGTCGAAGGTAAAGACGCCTACACCCGTGACGAGCTAGCGCCGCAAATTAGCTATCATTTCAAATTCACGCCCTACGCACCGCTGATTTTCACTTCATCAGTTACCGGTCAAAACGTCGCCAAATTGTTCGACCTAGCCCTCGATATTTATAAGCGCCGCCGCCAAGAATGCAAGACCCGCGTCCTCAACGACCTCTTACAAAAAGCCGTCGCCGCTCATCCGCCAGCCGGCCTGAAGAACTCGCATCCAAAGCTCCGCTACATCGTCCAGACCGACACAGCTCCGCCATGGTTCGTCATCTACGGCAGCAACCTCAAATTCGTCCACTGGAGCTACAAACGCTACCTGGAGCGAACTTTACGCGAAGCCTTCAACTTTGCTGGCACACCAATTAAACTATCTTTCCGCGACGAAAAGCAGCTAAAAGCCAACCGCGAACGCGTCGCCCGCGGCCTGGCACCGGTCACCAAGGCCTACAAACAGGCCAAAAACGCTGAAAAAGGCATATAATACCACATTTTTGACAAAATCCATTGACATTTTATTCTATTAGTGATATATATATCAGCTTTTGTTGACGAGTTGAGTACATCCTTGTCCGAAAGTGTAGTTTGACAAGCAGAGAAAGTTTCGATTTGAGGTGGGATGTCGTGGTGTATCATAAGAAGCACCAAAACACCCCATCTCGAGTCGACCCATCCGAGTGTCGACCAGTGTTTTTCACATGAGCATCCGCTCGGGTGGGGAGGAAGAACATTATGACAGACGACTACTGTATCGTAGCAGTTGAACTCATCGTCAAATCAAGAACGCTTGTTCTTGATGCGGCATGGATGGCCATCCAGTTGGCTGAGCGGCTGGAGCGGTCCAATGGCTGGACCGCAGCAGTAAAGGAGAAGGTGCTCGTCACCTTCAAGTTCAACGGGTACACCATAAGAGTCCACCACGACTCTGACCCAGCGTGGATTGAGGAGGCATACCGTAAAGCATACGGAACAGACAGAAATATCCCAATAGGTCCATACCCTGTCTAAACCATTCGTAATCACACCAAAGGGGGGTGATTGATAAATACACACCATTTACGAACTGGCGGGCAAAGTTAACTTTCCTCCACCTTCTGCTTGTCAGTTCGCTCCATAGATGCATGTCTATGCTGATGAGTCGGAAACGACGAAAGCGAACTCGATACAGAAAATACCGTAAATCTAGGCCAGCATTGGAGGGCGTGGAGAGTAGCCGATACGCGTCACATCTCTCGATAATCCGCCTCGGTGGCAACTCGCATAATTTTTTGGACAGCCTCAACCATAGGGGCGACCGTCTCAATCTTTGGTTCAAACTGATCTAACTCACGTAGGTTTACCCACCGATACTCAGAATACTCATCATTGAGCGTAATTTCACCGCCGATAAACCGGGCATAATAATGCGGCAGCACCATGGCCTGTCCATTAGTTTTGACAAAATATTCATTAACGCTGATACTCGTTACCACCGCAATTTTAGCAGCCGAGCCAATTTCCTCATTTTTCTCCCGCCGAAGACCATTCACCAGGCCGCCATCCGTCGACTCCAACTTGCCGCCAATAAACGAGAACACGCCATCATAATCAGCCTCCCCGCGGCGCCTAGCGAGCAGCACGGCAGAGCCGTCTTGACTGAATAGCACTATTTTTTGACAGTACTGAAACAAGGTTGTATCCATATATCACCTTTCTCGCCTTACACTTCCTAGGATCATCATACCATAGGCACGGGTAGATCTTACAGCCACCCAGATAACGACTGAGATACGGGGTAACATCCAGTTGCAGCGGAGCGAGGTCGCTCGCCAATCTCTGCTTTTTCCTGTAAAATAAGAGTAATGAAGCTCCACAACACCCTCACTCGCCATAAAGACAAACTCCAGCCGCTCGACGGACGGACGGTTCGCATGTATACCTGTGGGCTGACGGTGTATTCGCAGCCGCACATCGGCAATTGGGTTGGCTATATTTATTGGGATGTGTTGGTACGGTTGCTGCGCTGGCAGGACATCTCGGTTATTCGGACGCAGAATATCACCGACGTTGGACACTTGACCAGTGATGATGATAATGGCGAGGATAAGATGGAGAAGGGGGCACGCCGCGAGGGGAAGACTGCCTGGGATATCGCCGAGCAGTACATCGCCATCGCCGAGCACGAGGCCTACGAGGTGTTGAAACTAGTACGACCCGACCATCTGGTGCGGGCAACGGACTATATCCAGCAGCAAATTGACTTTGCTCGCGGGCTAGATGAGAAGGGATTGTTATACAAAATTGATGGCGACGGCATGTATTTTGATACGTCGCGACTGCCAGATTACGGCAAATTAGCGCGACTAGACGTAGCCGGACTGGAGGCTGGCGCGCGGGTCAGCGTCGAGGGCAAGCGCAACATCACCGACTTCGCCGTCTGGAAATTTTCACCGACCAACACCAAGCGTGACATGGAGTGGGACAGCCCGTGGGGCGTCGGTTTTCCGGGTTGGCACCTAGAATGTTCGACCATTGCCCGGGAGACACTGGGCGATTCAATTGACATCCACACTGGCGGCATCGACCATATTCCAGTGCATCACACTAATGAAATTGCCCAGAGCGAGAGCTTGACCAGGCGGCAATTCTCTCAAATATGGCTACACAACAATCACATCAAGGTTGATGGCCGCAAGATGAGCAAATCCTTGGGCAACATCATCACCCTCACTGATATCACCGCCCGCGGTTTCAGCCCGATGGCTTTCAAGCTAGCGATTCTCAGCAAGCATTACCAAACCGAGGGCAATTTCACCTGGGAAATTTTGGAGGCGGCCCAGGCGCGGCTGGACCATTGGCGCGGCTATGCGGCGCTGCGGCACCAGACGCACGACACGCTAGATGATGACGATGAGAAAGATGAGCAGGAAGGCACGGTGTCGCTGCTGGCGGCGCGGCAGGCGCTGGTTGAAAAGCTGAATGATAATTTGGATACACCGGGGGCCCTGGCGCTGATCGACGAGGCATTTTCGCGGCTGGATCATGCGCCGTTAGAGAAAATTCACCGCGGCGGTTTATTGCAACTACTCGAGGTGATCGACGAGGTGCTGGGCCTAGGGCTGATGGACGGCACGCCAGATATTGATGATGAAGTCAAGCGGCTCATCCTCGAGCGTCAGCAAGCTCGCCGCGCCAAAAACTGGCAGACTGCCGACGATATTCGCGCTCAACTCGACGAAAAGGGCATCGCCCTACGCGACACCCCATCTGGTCAAGTTTGGTCGTACCGATAATCTCTCGGCCGCTTACTCAGCCGGCTTCCTTGGCGGCTTTTTTGAGCGCCTTTTTTAGCGGCGAGCGGCGAGGCGGCGCCTGCGGCTCACGATTATGCGCCAGATAATCGTCCATCAGCACCTTGAGCGATCCAGCGATCGGAATGGCCACCACACCACCGACCAAGCCGCCAACATACAGCCCGACCGTCACCGCCGCCAAGATCGCCAGCGCCGACAGCTCGACTTTCTTGCCCTGAATAACTGGCGCGATAAAATTATTCTCAATCTGCTGGTAGATCACGAAATAGATGAGATAGATGACGCCCGCCGACACACTATTGAGCATCAGCATCAGTCCCACCACCACACCGGCGATCGTCGCCCCAAACATCGGGATCAGGCTGAGTAGGAACACCAGCAGAATCGTCGGCATCGCCAAGTTGGCTGCGATCTCCGGAATGAACCAGCTCATGCCAAACACAAACGCCCCGGCACACAGCGAACCGATTCCCGACACCGTCAGCTGCCCGACGATGTAGCCAGTCACCACGTTATAAATCTTGCCAACCAGCACCTTGTGATGGTCGCGCCGCTGCTCATCCCGATACAGTCGCCACAGCCGCTCCATCCATTCCTGGCCCTCGAGCAGCATCAAGAACGTCAGCACCAGCACCAGAAAGGCCGATGCCAAAAATGATGCCAGCGAGCCAATACTACCGAGAATATTCGCACCAAAACTCGCCGCCCAACTGGATGCCTGGCCGCGGATATTATTCATCAGGGAATCAATCTGCGGCTGCAAGCCATTCTGCTCAACGAAACCCTTCAGCCCGTGCCACTGCTCGTTAACACCATTGACCAGCCCCGGCAGCGTCTCGGCAAACTTGGCCGATTGCTGCACCAATGGCGGCACCACGAACCAAATCACACTAGTCAAGATGATGATCAGCAGCATAAACGCCAACGCCGTCCCGCCCAGCCGACTCTTGCCGGGTAGCCACGATGCCAACTTACGCACCGGCGCGTTCAGTGCCAGTGCCAGAAACAACGCCGTCCCGAGCACCATCAGCGCATCCCGCGCCGAATAAATCATCAGCCCCGCCAGCCCAAATCCGATAACCACCAGCCAAAACCGCACAAATGTTTTGGTGTCTATTTCAATGCGTACTTTCATACCCTAAACTTTACCAGTTTTTCGCTTCATCCGCAACGCTGACAGAGATAACTTGCTATCATATGACATCGCGCCGTAGCGGAAAACCCGCACCGCCAGCATCATAATCAACGCCGCAGACACCACCAAGACCGCTACGCCGATCAAGGCCTCAATGAGCGACAAATTGCCAACCGTATTCCTAATCATCAGCGGAATCGGCGCCGTAAGCGGGAAGTACGACATGACCATCGAGAAGGTTGACTCTGGGTATGAGACAAATACTGACGCGGCATACAGCGGCCCAAACAGCAATATCATCACCAGACCAACCCACGAACCTGCCTCCTTGGCAGTCGGCATCATTGCCCCCATAGCCACCAACAAACCGGTCAGCATGGTAAAGCTCGCGCCGAATAACGCGACAGCAATAGCAATCCTTGTCGGATCAAATACAATTTGCGACAGGTCAAAGCTAGCCAAATGTAGCTGCGAACCAAATCCGAAGTAGGCAGCTAACACCGGCACAACGATAACCATCCCCTGAATCAGCGATAGAGCGATCAACGCCCAGATCTTACCAACGATCAGTGTCTTGGCTTGCACTGTTGTTAGCAGCATCTCGACGGTGCGGTTTTCTTTCTCCTCGACGGTACTCGTCAGCATCTGATTACCAAAGAAGGCAACAAGCATGTAAAACAGCACTAGGAAGAACCCTGGCACGATCATCTCGTTCACACCGCCGCTTTCTTTACCGTCTTTATAGGTCTTGAGTGACGAATTAATTTTCTGCTTGATCACTGCCGCTTCCGATCCGGTGACCCTACTATCAACCGACTGATTCAGTAGTGTGCGGACAACCGCCTCGTACTTATTGTTCTCAAAAACCCCCGTATCTTGGCCGTATATCCTGATCGTGTCCTTCTCAAGATTCTTCGGTATATAGAAGTAAGCATCCGTCTGACGGCGTTTGACTTTTTCGATACCTTCAGCTTCGGAGTCAACTGATTGGACTTTCATCACCGCCGCGACTTCCGGCTTGATTAGCTTTGAATGATCTGTCATAGTAATGCTAAATTTTTGTTCTTGAAGCTTATCGGCCGCCTCTTTAGTCGCCTGATTTGACCAAAGAACAATACCGAAAATCAATCCGATCATAACCGGAAAACCCAGCGCTATCAGCCAAAAGGTTGGCTTCTTCAAGGTACGCAGCACTTCAAATTTGAATACCATCCCGAAATTATGCATTTTACTCATGACGTACCTCCTGCTTTTCGCCACCGTAAACCTTCACAAAAATATCATCCATTGACGCGCCGCCGAACTGCTTTTTCACTTCTGCTAGCGTACCGTACGCCGCCGCTCGACCGTCTTTTAATAGAATCAGCCGATCACATAGCCGTTCGACCTCTTCCATCTGGTGGGTGACAAATATCACCGTTGCGCCAGCCTTGCGCCGCTCTTCAATGATGTTCATTAGCAGTCGGCGATTGACTGGGTCAAAACCCTTAGTCGGCTCGTCCAAAATAAGCAGTTCTGGGTCGCCCATGATGGTCACGCCCAGCTGAATTTTTTGCTGCTGGCCGCCTGATAATTTGTCCAGCCGAATCTTTGCCTTGTCGCTCAAACCAACTCGCTCCAAATAGTTCATGGAAAATGTACGAGCTTCTTCTTTGCTGAGTCCTTTCAATCGGCCAAAATAAATCATGGTGTCGATAACTTTTTCTTTTTTGTACAGGCCACGCTCCTCCGGAAGGTAGCCTAGCTTGACGCTATCCTCAACCGTATACGGTTTGCCATCAACCAGCAGCTCGCCACCCGCCGGTTCATATAGTCCCAGTAGTGCCCTGAGTGTCGTTGTTTTTCCCGAGCCGTTGCTGCCCAAAAACCCAAACACCTCGCCGCATCGCACCTCGAAACTGAGGTCCTGGATGACCGTTTTGTCGCCAAACGCCATCCGAAAATGACGAATCTCGACAATCGGCTGCTGCTGTTTTGCTGTATCTCGTCCCATATATCTCCCTTTCTTTCTGCCTATTATACACTATGTGGGTGGAGCAGGGGACGTAAGGTACTATGTCTTATTTCGCCCTACTCCCTCGGCGCTCTGAGCTATCGCCGCTACAACTTCACGCTCTACTCCGTAATGTATAGCTATACCAACCGCGCAGCGCATGACGTCCTGAATCTCTTTGATGAGATTATCATACTGCGGCTGGCCGTGTTTGCGGCGCTTGACGCCCATACCTTCAAGGTGGTTAACGGCGCTAGCGAGCTCGCCACTCTCCTCGCACAACCGCGATACGCGCTGGAATATGTCAGCACCATGAGGGAACTTCGCATCAAGAGCCTGACAAATGATTAGTAGATTGGTAAATGTTTTATCGTCCAGATGCATTGATTATAATTATAAGCCTATATACTGTGTTGAGTAACTCCAGGTATGAGATGCTCACTATACACACTAGCAAAATATTTTATATAATATACTTATGCGCCTCCTCATCATCGAAGACGAACCAAAGATTGCCCGGATTATCGCCGAGGCCTTGCGGCGTGAGCATCACGCCGTGGACGTGACGCATGACGGAGACGAGGGGCTGAATATGGCGATGAGTGAGCCGTACGATCTACTAGTCGTTGATCGGATGTTACCAGGACAGAGTGGCACGGATATTGTGCGGACAGTACGTGGGCAGGGCAAGGATATGCCGATTTTGCTGTTGACAGCGCTGGGGACGACTGAGGACAAGACGTCCGGCCTGGACAGCGGCGCTGATGATTATCTCGTCAAGCCCTTCGCCATCGCCGAACTCACCGCCCGCGTGCGAGCGCTCCTCAGGCGCCCACCAATTCAGCAACCGGACACGCTCCAGATCGCCGATCTCGTGATCGACCAGACAACACAATCCGTCACTCGTGCTGGCACCGCGATCGACCTGACTAGCAAGGAGTACGCGCTCCTCGAATACCTGGCGCGCCACCCCGGCCAGACACTCAGCAAAGACACATTGATCGCCCATGTGTGGGATTTTGATGCCGATATTTTACCCAACAACGTCGAGGCCTACATCAAGCAGCTGCGCAAAAAAATCGACAAGCCGTTTCGCCGGCCGCTGATTCACACCGTGCGTGGCTTTGGGTATAAATTGGAGGCTGGCGAGTGAAATTATTTTTCTCGGCAACACTCAAGCTCGCCGGCTGGTACTTGCTCATTCTGATGACCGTCAGCTTGCTATTTAGCGGCATTATCTTTCAAGTTACCAGCTCCGAGCTCGACGTCCAGCTCAGTAACTGGAGCAAGCATCACAAAACTGATAGCCACACCGAAACCACCATCATCCGCGACCATCCGTCAATCTCGACCACCAACCTACTAATCAGCCTCGGCTATCTCAACCTCATCGTACTGCTCGGCGGCGGTGTGTGTGCCTATATATTGGCCCGGCGGACGCTTGAGCCGATCGAGGCAGCACATGACGCCCAGTCGCGCTTTACCGCCAACGCCAGCCATCAGCTGCGCACACCACTGGCTGTCATCAAGGCTGAGGCCGAGCTGGCATTGTCCGACCGACGCACCAGCAAAGCATCACTCCGCCAGACGCTCCAAAGTACGCTCGAAGAGACCGACCGCCTGACGCAGCTGACCGAGACGCTGCTCAAATTGTCATCTGCCAATCGACAACTAGAAACCACAACCGAGACCTTTGACATCACTGACCTCACCAAAAAGCTGATCACTGAACGCAAGGCCGATGCGCGCACCGTACTGATCACCGACGAGGCCATCACCTTGACCAGCCACCGCCTCATCGTCCGCGAACTCATCGCCATCATCCTCGACAATGCCCTGCGCCACAGCCCGCGTAAGTCTCGCGTCCAGGTTGACATCAAGGCCACGAACCACCGCGTCACCGTCTGCTTGACGAACGATGGCCAAATCGCGGCACGTGACTTACCGCATATTTTTGAGCGATTTTTCTCTGGCGAGCAGGGCAGTGGTGGCTACGGCCTTGGCCTCAGTCTCGCCAAGCAACTGGCCGGCGCCCTCGGTGGCCAACTCACCGCCGCCAGCCGCAAGGGCACCACAACGTTCACCATTTCACTACCAAAAACTCTGTAATTCACCTCTGGTGGTATGGCTTTTCTTATGCTTTTTTGTAATTTTCAGCTAATTTTCAGAATACCATGGTGTAATAGATCGCAGGTGAGGTGAGCTTCACCGGAAAGGGTAAGAATGAATACGACAACATATCTCAGTAAAAAAGGCTTCAAAGAATTACACAAGCAGATCAACGAACTCGAAATCCGCGAAAAAGCACTCTCAGCTGAACTGCGTGACATCGGCCGCGCCAAGTCTCGCGACGACAAACTCCGCCGCAGTGACATTATTATGAATCTCGAAAACGTCCATGGCAAGCTCGCCGAGAAACGCACTGCGCTCAAGACCGCCAAGCCGCTGCCACGCAAGCGCGATCGGCTGCGCATCGCCATTGGTTCGGTGGTTGACCTCATCGATCAGCAAGGTCAGCTCTTTCGCTACACCCTCGTTGACAGCCTCGAGGCTGATCCGTCTGACGGCCGCATCTCGGTCGATAGCCCCCTCGGACAGAGCCTCCTCAACCGCCACGCCACCGAAACCATCTCTCTCGGTCTCGGTCGCACCACCCGGCGCCTGCAAGTGGTCGGCGTCCGCTAATACGACCCAAGCGTCCCAATTTGACGCTGACCACGCGCCCCCTGCCGCCCGTTTACCACGGGCGGCATTTTCCGGTATACTATACCTATGGCAACGATTCTCCTTGTCGAAGACGAACCTACTCTGCGCACTGGCACTGAGCGGTTCCTCCGCCAGCGCGGCTTTACGGTGTTGACGGCGGCTAGTGGTGAGGAGGCGCTGGAAAAATTTGCTGGGGCAGATGTGATTATCCTGGATATTATGCTGCCAGGGATGAGTGGTATCGAGACACTACGTAAGATTCGCCAGACCAGCGACGTGCCGGTACTGATGCTGACGGCGCTGCATGATGAGCCGACGCAGGTCGCTAGTTTTGACGAGCTGGCGGATGATTATATGAGTAAGCCGTTTTCGCTGGTGATTCTAGAGAAGCGAATTAAGGCGCTGCTTCGCCGCCAGCAGTCTGTCAAAAAAACCTTGTGGCAGCGCGGCCTGGCCTCGGTGGATTTTATGGCATATCAGGGATTTTATGATGACAATGACGCGCACCTCAAACCTAAGGAAGTCCAACTCCTCAAGTTGCTCGTCGATAATCCAAACATGGTCTGGAGTCGGCAGGCTATCATCGACAAGCTGTGGCGTGATGACGAGGTGCCGTTTGACCGGGTGATTGACGTCTACATCAAAAACTTACGCAAAAAATTGCACCTGGACTGCATCATCACAGTGAAGGGGGTGGGCTATCGCTATGAAGCGGCTTAAGTTATTTCCCAAGACGTTTTTGGTATCAATTGGCTTGTTCGCGGCATTGATCATCCTGGTACATGCGCTGGTTTACACCTTGATGCCGCAATTTTATCTGCAGCAAAAAGAGCGCGAGGCGGCGGACAATCTCATGGCGCTCGTGGCTGAACTACGCGGTAAATCGACTGAGGAAATGCGCCGAATCAGCCAGGAATTTGCGAGTATGAAAAACGTCAACATTACGCTGACGGTTGACGGGCGCGACCAGTACTTTCAAGGTTTTCAGTCGATCAATATTGTGACCGATAGTGGTAAATCGGTTGACACTAGCGTGGTAAAAATTGCTGATGGCCAAACGGTCGATCCGCGCTCGGTGATTTTGCGGCAGGGCAGTGTGGCGGATAACCAAGGTCAAACGATCGCCGTCAAGCTGCTGGCCGATGTGGCGCCCGTTACCCAGGCCAAGCTCGCTACCTTGCAGGTATTGCCATATACCATGATCGGCTCGCTGTTGGTGGCGCTGATATTTTCTTACATCTATAGCCGTTTTATCACGCGGCCGATTCGCCAGATGGCGGCGGTGACGACGACCATGCAGCAACTGGAAAAGGGTGCGCATTACCCAGTGAGTAGTCATGACGAGATTGGCGTGCTAGGGCGAAACATTAATGAGCTCTATCAAAATCTATGGCAAACGATTCGTTCGCTGGAACATGAGAATAAGCGGATAACCCAGCTTGAGAAAGAGAAAATCGCCTTCCTCCGTGCGGCCTCGCACGAGCTGAAAACGCCATTGGCAGCGCTACGGATCATGCTTGAGAACATGCAGTTGAATATCGGCGAATATAAAAATCGCGATCAATACCTGACGGAATCGGTGGCGCAGGTTGACCATTTGGCAGCGATGGTGAATGATGTGTTGCGCTCTGGAAGCGTGGCCGAGCAAGCTCTGCACCAGGAAAAACGGCTGAGGATTGATAAGTTAGTTGCTGAAGTGGTTGACGATTACCGCCTGCTAGCAAAAACGCGCAGCATGACTTTCACGGTTAATACAGAGCCAACAACCATTCGTGCTAACCGCGACATGATGCGCCACGTCATCTCGAACCTGGTGTCAAACGCGGTGCGCCACGGCGACGCAGGGAGCGTCATAAAAATTACTTGCAACCAGCATGAGCTGGCCATCGAAAACGCCTGCAAGCCACTCACCAAACAACAACTCCAGCACGTTTTCGACCCGTTTTATCGGAGCCTTGGTACCACGAAACAACACGCCGACAGCAGCGGCATCGGCCTCTACACCGTGAAAATGCTGCTCGACGCTAAGGGTCTGGACTATGAGTTTGTGCCGCACGGGCAGGGTATGCGGTTTGTAGTGAGGTTTGCCTAAAACAGATAGTGCTAAACTATAATTATGGACTTAATCTACGCGACGACTAATAAGCACAAACTTGCTGGAGCTAAACAGGCGCTGGCAGGAACGGACATCAACTTGATCGCACCAGACGAAACCTTGCCTGACGTGCCAGAAATCCAGTCCGACGATCAACAAGCCGTCTCTGTCGATAAAGCGATAAAATATTACGATCTACTTAAGCGTCCGCTGGTGGTGATGGATTCAGGTCTGTTCATCGATGAGCTGAACGGCTTTCCCGGCGTTTACACCAAATACGCGCTCGTCACTATCGGTATTGACAGGACAATTCAGCTGCTCGGCGGCGCCGCTCGAGCGTACACGCAGCGCACGATTACTTACTTTGATGGCAACAAACCGCAAATCTTTACCTTAAAACTGCGCGGCACGTTATTAAAAGAACCGCACGGCAACAACGGGCGCAATTACGACAAATATTTCTTGCCAGACGATAAAAACAAAACACTCGCTGAAATGACTGATGATGAAAAGGTGGAACTGACTGCGGAAGTTTGGAAAAAGTTGGCGGCGTGGCTGCAAAAAAGCAGCAAATAAGACTTATATACTTAATAAGTAGAGAAGCACCACTTACTATCAAACAAAACCCAGCCCCCGCCACCCCATACGACATATCCACCGCTAAAAGCATATCCTGCTAAAGCACCAGCCGTCTGTGCTACAATTAAATCATGAAGATTATTGATACCATAACCCTCACCGAGC
Source organism: Candidatus Nanosynbacter lyticus (assembly GCF_030253515.1). NCBI lineage: Bacteria > Bacillati > Minisyncoccota > Nanosynbacteria > Nanosynbacterales > Nanosynbacteraceae > Nanosynbacter > Nanosynbacter lyticus. The sequence continues at coordinate 304,768 of NZ_CP124549.1, read as the reverse complement.
TTCGCCCGATGGCCGAGAGGATGTACGGGACGATGGTCAAAGCGGATGTCGATGTTGCTAAGAAAATTGTGGCGATCGACATGGATATGCATGCTGATGGCGAGGCGTATTTGTTAGAACGCGGATCGCAGCAAGCAGATCTATGGGGGATCAACCTACATCCGGATAAGTTTGGTACCGATGAATTTATCGAGTTTGACAGTATGATAAGCATTCGTCCACGACAAAACAATCCGTCGCGCGATGTGCTCGACCCAGCGGCGCGGCAGCAAATTATCGATATCATCGCCGGAGTCGTCCGTGAGTGAACATGTCTTTGACCGGGAGAAATGGCAAAGCTTGACGATTTTCGAGCAAATGGGCAACATCGGCTCGGAGGTCGGGCGAGCCTTTGCCGCCCGGCGCCGCGGCGACACGGCTGCGATGACTGGCGCCTGGCAGCGCGGCTTGGACTTATTGGACGCCACCGCCGAGCAGCTTGCCCGCCAAAAATCGCCAAAACTCCGCGAAGTCCTGCGCGCCCGCGAACTATTCGCCGGCATGGAGGACGAATCGTTGGAGGATTACTTTATGTGGTTTGCGCTGGCCGCGCGGAGAGGGAGGTAAAGCAGTAATTAGCATTACTGGTCTATCATTCTACTGGCCCCTATAATTTAGATGAACTATGTAAATCTTCTTCTATCCTCTTGCGTAAACCATTGTAAATGGTTGGTTCTTTACCAGCTTCAAGCTCATCAATTAGATCATAAATATAATCATCTATAATAACAAAGTCCGCCCGAGGATCATAAATAGGTTTACCAATAAACTCATGGACTATGCCATAAATACTAGTCAATTGCTTAATATCTCTTTTTTCTATGGCGCTATCTATTAGGAATAATAATTCCTCGGCAACTGATATCTCAATTGGATCATTCATTTCAACCCTCTTTGAAAGTGAGCAGTTTATAGACTTGCTCGGGTCTATTGTGTCACTCCTCTCGACAACAGCAGTCAGACCGGCAGGACGGTCTGCTAACGATAACCGTGTTACGCGACGGTACCTGGTAGCGCAGGTACACATCGTACATACACCTGTACCACACCTCGCCGCCGACCACACGGTCAGGGATCAAGACGGCGTGCTCGCCGTTAGACAGTTTTCTGATGATACAGTTGTCGCCGCATTTAACATAGCCCTCAATTTTCATAACTGTAGGCCTTTCTCGAGTAGAAGGAAGCGTTAGGATTATTCCAAAACGCTGATACATATTATATCAATAATAGGACCCGAAGTCAAGCAATCGTACGAAAATCACCGTAAACCATGCTAATTTCCACTCACTCATACTAGAATAAAACTACAACCAATACCTGACCCCTAACAAATCAAGTAGTATTCGCCGCACAATTTTAGCATCGGCTTGTGAACTAAATTAAGTAGCTTTATAATGAGTCATCACCAAAAAATCTTACCCTGATTTATTCGAAAAAGTCCTAGCAGGTGAGAAGACATTTGATATGAGAGTAGCTGATTTTGACGTCCAGACCGGCGACGTCCTGGAGCAGATTGAGATAAATTATGACGGAACACCAACTGGCCGCACAGTGCGTCACATAGTCGGCGAAGTTTTACGTACGAAAGAAGTTGATTTTTGGAAACAAGAAGATATTGATCGATACGGCTATCAGGTAATGTCGCTTGCCGAGCGGGTTGATTAGTACAAATTTTAGAAAGTTACTGCGATAAGGAGCAAAGATGACCAAATCCATCATCTGTAAAGACGTCTTCGGTAATCAATACACCGTTCCCGTTGACGAACTAAATATTCGTGTCGGTGTGTACGCGGTGATTATTGAGGATAATAAGATTCTTTTGACTAGACAATGGGACGGTTACAGCTTGATTGGTGGTGGTATCGAGAAAGGCGAAACGATTGAGGAGTCAATTGTCCGCGAAGTTAAGGAAGAAACTGGACTGACCATCATGCCGGATAAAATCATTCACCAAGCGACCACCTTTTTTAAGCGCAACGCCGAGGCGCAAGCTAACCAGTCAATCCAACTGTACTTCACCCACAGCCAGCTGCATGGGCAAATCAATAACGACAACATAACCGACAGCGAAAAAACTTATACTAACGGCACGCCGGAGTGGGTTGATCTGGGTAAGATTGACGACATAAACTTCCGTCATAGCGTGAGTTTGAGGGCGATTTTAGGGGCTTATGGTGAGAGCAAATAAGTAAAGCATTAGGAGCCTGCGTAAATAGTGCCGAATGACGTATACTTAATATCATGACGAGTCAGTTCCACCCAATTTACTTCATTACCTCCAACCAGCGCAAGTTCGCCAGCCTTCAGCAACTTCTTCAACCGCTCGGTGTTGACCTACAGCAACTTGACTATGATTTTGACGAGGGGCGGGGGCTGGATATTCAAACGATTGCCAAAAGTAAACTATCTCAGGCCAAGAAAGCTTTTCCAAACAAGCGCCTGATCGTTGATGATCGCAGCTTTTTCATCCCAGCGCTGAAAGGCTTTCCGGGGCCGTTCGTTAAATTGCTGCTGGATAGTTTTAGCTATCCCGGCATCATCAAACTAATGCAAGATGAAACTGATCGTAGAGCCATCTTTTTTTCGCGGTTGGCTATTTTGACGGTAAAGAAGACCATATTTTCGCGGCCGACGAGGAGGGATTTATCATTGATGAGCCGCGCGGTGATAATCTCCATGGCTGGACGGAATTACTGTATATTTATGGACACTCGAGCTTTCCCGGGCGCAGCTTGGCAGAGCTGAATGATGAGGAGTGGAAAGAATATTTGGCGGCGATTGAGGCGGTTGATGGATTTGTAATGCTGAGAGATTATCTAGCAAAAACATAAGACACCCCAACACCAAAACAGAAGCATAAACCACCCAAAAGCAATGGGCGGCTTTTACGGCGCAAGGCGGAATGTCTCGCGCCTTAGTAGTGGTTACGGTCTGTACTTGTACCAATTTGACTAGCTATAGCCATAAATTACGCATGTATAGCGATAGATAACTTGTATTATTGTATAGGGTATAAGACAATAAACTCATGCACCGATATAAGAAATCGTCAGTCACTGTGGATATCCGTAAAGCCAAAACAGGCGATGTTGATTTCGTTTCCCACTTGATGGCAGAAACACTTGGGCCGTTTTACAATGGCGATCATCAAGCTCATGCACAGCGGATTTTTACCACGCATATCAATGGCAACGTCGATTCTGCCGGGCAGTTTTCACTTGGACAATACATGTTTATTGCAGAAGTCAATCATCATCCCGCCGGGATGATTCATCTGGTCGGCAAGAAGCAGGGAACAGTTAAAATTAGTCCGCTCATCGTTGCGCCAGAATATCGCGGCCAATTTGGCATTGGCAGTAAATTGCTTCGTCATGCTGAGGATTTTGCTCGCAAACACCACGCTCGGCAACTCTACTGTACAGTAGCTGCCCAAAACCAAGCCACGCTCAAGTTTCTATTGCGCAAAGGATTTCATCTGGTCGGCAAGGCGCAAGATCATTATAAACCCGGTATCGACGAGTGTATGCTGTACAAGCCGCTGAATCAGGGTCTAACTCCTGATTTGTCAGGCATTTCAATCGTCCCGTTTGACGAGAAAAAGCACGCTGCAGCGGCGCGCCAACTGATCCTATCGCGAGTGGGCAGTGACTTTAATGGTGTGGATGATACATGGGTGGATGCGCTATTTGCTAGCTACCAACGGCGTGAGAGCCGAGACGTCAACGCTAAGTATAAGCTCATTTTCATCGCCGAGCAGGATAGAAAGGTTATTGGCGTTGTCGTTGCAACCCCAAAGAAAGGCCAGCCGATCAAAATCATGCCGCTGGTAGCAAAATCAGAGGCTGTTTTCGAAGCACTGATAGCTAACTTGCCACAATTATTAGCCGGTTATGGTCACAAGCTGTATATCCACCTTGTTCCTGAGCCGTGGCAGATTGCCTGCCTCCAGCGCCACGGCTGGATGATTGAAGGCTTGTTTCCCGAAGGCTATGCGCCAGACGTCACTGTTCAGCAGTGGGGGCTCAGCCTCCAGAAAGGAGATCCCGTGCGTAAGATGCGTATAAAGCGGCCGTACTATGACGCAATCATGTCGGGTCGCAAGACCTTAGAAGTTCGTATCGGCTACAACAGCATCAAGCGCCTTAAGGAGGGTCAGCTATTACAGCTCGAAAACGGACATGCGTCTGGTGTAGTGCGAATCAAGTCAATTCGAATCTACAGTAAATTCGCCGACATGCTGGCGGCTGAGTCATGGCAGCAGATCGTGCCGCAGGCGAAAAGCAAAGAAGAGGCGCTTCGCCTCCTTCACAAGATCTACCCACCGCATAAGGAACGCCTCGGCGTTCACGTCATCGAGGTTGAGAAACAGGACAGCAAGGGGGCGCATCCCCCTGGATTAGAGAAATTCATCTGAATAGATGCGAGTGACTTGGGCTAGCGTCACTGATACCTGACTTAAGACACCGAACAACTAGCCTATTTTCCTCGAGAAAGTATTATGAAATCTTTTGATAGTAGAATCTCAGCTAAGCTTCACTATTCTATACAGATTTATCGCAGCATAAAGTAGCACCATCTCTATGCATATTGCCGCAAAAGCTGAGCTTGAGAAGAAATAAGCAATTACAACCTAAAAATGTCATCATCCATTAAGACATTTTGTCCTAAAGTATAATGACAGAATAAGTATTTCTAAAGTGTTAAATGTACATTTTTGTCCTCATCTATTGATTAGTGAAAAATAATCTGATATGATATCTGTATGATAAATCCTCGTTTTGATTCTCCTATCACTAATACTATTTTTGAGATTGAGAATATGCGCAATCGTTATATACAAGGCTCGACACCGCCTTGGATATTTTATGATATTAAAAATATTATATATCTTATGGAAAGTGTCGCCTCCGCACGGATTGAGGGGAATAACACTACCCTTGTTTCTGCTGCGATTAGCTCGATAGAAAATAGCGAGGAAGAAGAAGTTGATGAAGTAAAGCAGTTTCTGAATATCCGTAGAGGTCTGAATTTTATAGACGAAACGATAAAAGCTGGCGATGACATCACATTGGCAATGATCCGCGAGCTGCATAAAATTGTAGTGAAGGATCTACCTCTTGATAAAGACGGCGCGGAACATCCTGGACAATTTAAGACCAGAGATAATATCATTAATGGCAGCTCAGCAAAAACAACAAGTCATCTGAAGGTTAAGGAAGAGCTTGAGGACTTGCTGAACACAGTAAACATACGCGAAGCGCCTCAGTTTGATATCATCAATATAGCTCTTGCTCATCATAGATTTACGCTGATTCATCCTTTTGAGAACGGAAACGGCCGTGTAGCTAGGCTCTTTACCTACGCTATGCTGGTTCAAAAAGGGTTTATTCACGATGCGTCCGTATTGAATCCATCTTCAATTTTTTGCGTTGATCGCAGACGATATTATGAAATGCTAAGTGTAGCTGATAGAGGAATAGAAACAGGAGATGATTCGCTGCTTGAAAAGTGGTGTCTTTATGTTGCGGAAGGAATAAAGGAAGAAATCAAGCGAACCATGCAGCTCCTCGATAAAAAAGAAGTTGTTGAGAAAGTAATTCTACCAACCCTGAAACGAGCAGCCGAAATAAAAGCTTTATCTGACGAAGAAAGGCAAATTTTAGAAGTTGCTGTTAAAAAAGACGTGATTCAGGCTCGAGATGTTTCTATGATTTTCGGCGGTAATTCTTCAGCTAACGATAGGCGGCGGTCAAGAAAACTAAGAGAACTAACAGATAGAGGACTGTTGTACTACAGCAAGAAGAAGTATGCTCTGACGCTATCTAGGAATAAGGAACTGCTGCCAATACTACTGACCGAAATGTCAACTAGCGGTTTAATCGTTATGGACTAGAGTAAGTTCACCCATTTCACATTCCCTTCACACGCCCCTGCTACACTGACATAGAATCAAGAAAGGAGATCTATGTCATTTATACAACGTGCCTGGTTGTATATCACCAGGAAAAAACTCAAAACGCTGATTTTGCTGGCGATTTTGCTGTGTATGTCGACGATCATGCTGAGTGGATTTGCTATCAAGCATTCGACCGACGCGGCAGCGCAGTCGCTAGACAAAACGCTCAAGGCCGGCTTTACGCTGGGCAATAATCCGCGTACCAATCCAGGAACCGCCCGCGGCTCAGGAACGGTGTCGAACAAAGACATCGACGCGGTGAAGAATCTGGAGGGCGTGACGGACTATGTCAAGCGCCAGAACGCCACGGTTGATTTTATCAATACCAAACTGGTGCCACTACCGAGTGGTGGCAGCGGCTATGACGCCCAGAAAGACAAACAGTTTGGCAATGCCGCAACTATCATCGGCGTCAACAAATCTGAGTCCGAGAAAAAGTTCCGGGCTGAGTCACTCAAGCTCATCGCTGGCCGGCACATCACCGAGAACGATTCGCACAAGATCTTGGTGCACGAAGACTTCGCCAAGGCTAATAACCTGAAGCTTGGCAGTAAAATTAAACTGAAAGCCAATCAATACGACACCGACAACGAGCATCCATCCAAGGACGAGGTGGAAGTGGAAATCGTCGGTATATTTAATGGCAAGAACCCAAAGCAGGCGACCTATCAGGTGGAGCTGTTTGAGAATTTATTCCTGACTGACCTCGCGACAACTCGCCAGTTGAATGCCTATACAGCGCAAAATGAGATTTACCAGGACGCCACGTTCTTCACCAAAGGCACCAAACAGTTGGATGAGGTGATGGCGCGGGCGAATAAATTGCCGGTCAATTGGCAAAAGTATCAATTGAATAAGAATAGCCAGGAACTGGCTGGCGTGACTGGTGCGGTGAACAGCGTGTACGGCTTGATCGACGGTATGTTGTGGGCGACGGCACTGGTCAGCGTGGCGGTAATCGGCATGGTGCTGTACTTGTGGATGAACGAGCGTAAGCGCGAAGCGGGCGTACTCTTGGCGACGGGCGTGCCGCAGTCAAAGATTGTGCTGCAATATATCGCTGAGCTAGTGATGATCGCGGTGCTGAGTTTCGGCGCATCGTACTTTACCGCGGGGCTGATTGCCCAACAAATGGGCGATCACGTGGTGTCGCAGGCGGCGCAGAATGCCACACGTCAAGCTGGCAGTTCTCTCAATGGTGCGTCGCTCGGGGCTGACGCTGACTCGGTGACGTCATCACGCACGCTAGACAAGGTGACGGTTGGTATGCAACCGACGGATCTGCTGGCGGTGTGGGGCGCTGGGCTGGCAGTGATTATCATTGCAGTGCTCTTGGCCTCTCGACCAATTACCCAATCAACGCCAAAAGAATTACTAACTGAAGTGGACTAGGGGCGAATGATGACGATTATCAAACGAGCCTGGACGGCTGTGACGCGCAAACGGCGTCGCAGCCTGACCATCGCCCTGATCATGACGCTGATTTTCACGCTGCTGATCGGTACGCTGACAGTGCAGCAAACGATGGCGCAGCTGAAGCAATCAATTGAACGGAATATCCGCGCTGGCTTTAGTATCGCCAGCAAGCAGCCGTCGGGCGAGGTGCCGATGGATATCGCGCAGCGAGTGCAGCGCCTGGACAAGGTCAAAGCGCACAATTTCCAGGCAGAGACCACTGCGGGACTGCCGGGTAAACAATTGGTCGACACGGCAGGCAGCGGCGTGCAGCTGGACGCTAACGTGGCTGGCGAGGCGAAGGTGACGGGCGCGACAGAGAGCAATCTGCTTAGCGAGTTCACCGGTCGATTTTACCAACTGGAGCAGGGTAAGCATCTGGGGGCGCACGATCAAAACGCAGCCCTCATTCACAAGACCTTCGCTGAGAAAAATAATATCAAGCCAGGCGACAAGCTGGACATCACCAAAGACGGCCGGCGGGTGACGGTGACTGTCATGGGCATCTTCAGCGGCAAAGGCGAAAAGCCGGCGGTCTTACAGTCCGACATGGCGGAGAATCATCTCATCACCAACTTGGCCGCGGCGCAGCAGCTGACAGGTAGCCAGCAGTTGACGCGGGCGACGTATTTCGCCGAAAATCCACATCAGTTGAAGTCGTTAACGGACCGTACTAAAAGCCTACCAAACGTCGATTGGAAAAAATTCAGCCTGACCGACAACGGGGCGGTATTTGCCGGAGTTCTCCAAAACATCGCTGGCATTCAAAACATTTTGACAATTGCCACCATCGGTGCGGCTGGGGCGGGGCTGGCAGTTTTGTCGTTGGTACTGGTGTTCTGGGTGCGCGGCCGCTTGCATGAAATTGGCATCTTGCTGTCCATCGGCACGTCGAAGCGGCAGATCATCGGGCAGTTCTTGGCGGAGCTGGCGATCATCGCTCTAGTTAGCTCGGTGTTCGCACTCGGTGTCGGTTCGGTCGCCTCATCGCAAATTTCTACTGCCCTGACAGCGCAAACCGACCAAAACCAGCGCACAGAAAAGGCCGTGGTGCACGCCGCACCAGTAGCGACCTACCTAGAGGCTTTCGCCTTCGGCTACATGGTCGTTCTGCTGTCAGCCATCGCTGCCACCGCGCCAATCATGCGCCAATCACCAAAGCAAATTTTAGCAAAATTAAGTTAGGAGTTATTATGTCACTACTTACGTTACGCGATATCATCTACTCATACGCCGACGGTACGAGCAACGTGCTTAACGGCATCAATTATCAATTTGAAAGGGGCAAGTTCTACGCTATCGTCGGTAGTTCTGGTGCTGGTAAGTCGACCCTTCTGGGGCTGCTGGCGGGGCTGGACACGCCGACCGACGGGCAGATTTTGTTCAACGACCAAGACATCGCCGAGCAGGGTTATTCGCATCATCGCAAACACAATATCTCGCTGGTGTTTCAGAATTATAATCTGATTGATTATCTGACGCCGCTGGAAAACTTGAAATTGGTTAATTCCAAGGCCACTAACGAAACGTTGCACTCCATGGGCTTGGACGACGATCACATTCACCGCAATGTCATGAAACTTTCTGGCGGTCAGCAACAGCGCGTAGCGATCGGCCGAGCGCTCGTCTCACATGCACCGATTATCTTGGCGGACGAGCCAACTGGCAACCTGGACGAAGCTACCGCCGCCGACATCATCGACATCCTGCGCCGTGCCGCCCACGAAAATGACAAATGCGTCATCGTCGTCACTCACAGCAAGCAGCTGGCTAAGCAGGCGGACGTGGTGTTGAAGCTGAAAGATAAGAAGCTACGAGCATAGCGTCAGGCCTGGTGCGGCCCACGTCACTTACGGTACGTGGAGTGACCGAATCGACCGACGATGATCAACCCATACAACCCTCATCTCAAGCAAGAGGTGCGCGAGGCAGAAGCCAGAGGCGCACCTTTTTGCCTGTAATTAACTGTTGCAGAATAGCAACCTCAGCTATACTGGGTACAATGACTACCTACCATTTCAAGCTACGTCCCGAACCTCAAATTTCCCCCAAACAGCACTTCACGCTATAATAACCGTATGCATTTTTATCAATCATCAAGCGACGAGGTACTGCGGCGACTGGGTTCCTCGAGTAGCGGCCTGAGCGCGGCCGAAGTCCAGCGCCGCCAAAAACGCTATGGCCTCAATATCATCAAAGTCCAATCCGAACCGCTCTGGCGCATCATCCTCGAGCCATTCCTCGACATTTTTATGCTCGTCCTGCTCATCGCCGCCATCATCAGCCTCTGGCACGGCGAGGCCATTGACGCCATCATTATCTTCGTCATCGCCGCCATCTCGGCCGTTATTTTCTATATTCAGCGATTCTCGACCGACCGCGTGCTACGCAGCCTGTCGCGCCACGATGCCCAAAAAGTTGATGTCCACCGAGTCAATCGTACCACCCGCGTCGACGCCAGTCAGCTAGTTCCGGGCGACGTCGTTTCGCTAGCCGAGGGCGAGAAAGTCCCCGCCGACATCCGCCTCATTCGTAGCACCAACTTGCGGGTAGACGAGGCGCAGCTGACCGGCGAATCACTACCGATCTCCAAACAAACCGATGCCCTCACCGGCACCAAAGAAATGTACGAGCAAACCAACATGCTATTTCAAGGCTCATTCGTCGTCAGCGGCACCAGCACCGGCGTGGTCGTCGCCACTGGCAATCAGACCGAGTTCGGTAATCTCGCCATGCTCTCGAAGCGCGAATCGACCCAAAGCCCAGTCCAGCGAAAAATCGACACCCTGATCACCAGAGTCATCGCCGCTGTCTCGGCCATCGCCCTCGTCGCCTTTGGGCTGAGCTTGCTGCGCGGCATGGATGTACTAGAGAGTCTGCGCTTCGTCATGGCCCTGGCGGTGAGCGCCGTGCCGGAGAGCTTGCCGATTGCGATCTCCGTGGTGTTGGTCCTAGGGATGCGGCGGATGGCCGCCAAAAAGGCGCTAGTACATCAGATGCGCGCCATCGAGACCATCGGCGTCATCACCACCATCGCCACCGACAAGACAGGTACCCTGACCAAGAACAAACTGACCGTTCAGCAAACCTGGACACCGGACGAGGCGACAGAGAACATCGACCGCATCATCGGGCTAGCGGTCAACCGCGCTCACGCCAAGAGCCACGATCCGCTGGACATCGCTCTCAATGAATACGCCCGCAAGCAGAGCGCCAGCCCGCGCCACGCGCCAGTTCGTGACCTGCCATTCAGTCAAGCCCACGCCATGTCCGCCACCATCTGGCATCACGGCCGGCAGTTTCGCTTGTACGTCAAGGGTGCACCCGAAGCCATCCTGGCGGCCTGTCGCGTGTCGGCCCGCACCAAGAAGCGTGCCCAGCAGATGCTTGATGAGATGACCGCCCGCGGCTACCGAGTGATTGGGCTGGCGATGGGTGAGCTAGACGAGGCAATTGCTGGCTTTGATCAACTGGGCAAGCAGCGCCTGACATTTGCTGGCTTCGTGGCCGTGGCCGATGTGCTGCGACCAGAGGCGCCGCGGGCTATCCGAGCGGCTCTGAAAGCGGGCGTGTCGGTGCGGATGATCACCGGCGATCACTTCGAGACAGCCTATCAGATTGGCCGGGAACTTGGCATGGTCGAGGATCGCGACGAGGTGTTTGATTGCCGTAACATGGCCAAGTTGTCTGATGATCAGTTGGACGCCATCGTCACCAAAACCAAAGTCTTCTCCCGCGTCATCCCCGAGCAAAAATACCGCCTGCTGACCATTCTCAAAAAGCACCACATCACCGCCATGACCGGCGACGGCGTCAACGACGTACCGGCACTGACCAATGCCCATGTCGGCGTGGCTATGGGATCGGGCTCGCACATCGCCAAAGACGCTGGCGATATCATTCTGCTCAACGATAATTTCAAGACCATCATCGACGCCATGCGCGAGGGGCGCACCATCATCGCCAACATTCGCCGGATGCTGTTTTATCTACTGTCGACTAACACTGGCGAGCTGATCACCATGCTCGGCGCGCTGCTCATCGGTATCAAGACGCCGCTAGAGCCAGTGCAAATCCTCTGGGTGAACCTGGTGACCGACACCTCGATGGTCATTCCGCTTGGCCTGGAGCCGGGCGAAAAGCAGGCCATGAACCGCTCGCCCGAAAACCCCGACGCACCGATTCTCAGCCACCAAATGATCTGGCGGATGGTCATCGTCGCTGGCACCATGTCGGCCATCGCCTTGGCGGTTTACATATTCTTCGAACAGCGACAAGGACATGCATACGCCCAAACCATGGCCTTCATCGCCCTAGTGGTCAGCCAGTGGGCCAATGCCTTCAACGCTCGCTCCGATGACGAGTCACTGTTGAAGCGCCTGAAAGTCATGAACAAGAGCTTCTACGCTGGTATGAGCCTATCTATCGTCCTGCAAATCCTGGTCTTCTTTGGGCCGCTTGGTGAAATCCTCCACATCGCACACGTCGCCCTCAGCGACATGATCGTCATCAGCCTGATATCATTCATCATCCCAATTGTCATCTCCGAATGGCATAAGTATGTTGCGAGGAAGAGATAAGCTACAGAATACACAAGAACACCCATGCAATACGAGGGGTGTTCTTGGCAAGCCAAATTAGCTAAGCATGAAAATCTCAAGCCTTAGAGTGGTAAAAAGTAAAGCCTCTTATGAATTATGATTATGATCGACCGCGATATGTTGGCAACTGAGAGCTATATACAACAAGCCAAGCTTGCTAAAGGTGCATTAAAGGGGGTGCTTACACCGAGAAACCAATAGTTTATTAGCTATTTTTATACTGTGGGTTATAATGATCTGTAGAATGAATACCTATAGCTCTGATAGTCCGATCAATTCAAAGAAATATGACTCACTTGGAAGGCTTTCTTTTGCAGAAAAAATAGTCAGTATCCTGAACTCACTCGACAAAGAGAGGAGCTTTATCATCGGCCTGTATGCAAGCTGGGGCTCCGGTAAGACATCTACTATTAATTTAATTGAACAAAGAATTAATGACAGCACGAGAAAGAATAAACCAGTCCTTGTCAAACTTAATGCCTGGGAGCTTAATGGCAACGGCGACGCAATTTTTCATGAAATTCTTAAAAACATATACGAAAAAGTTACCGACAAAGCCTTCGGCGGCTTTCGAGAAAAAACTAGCAGATTCTTCGGCAAATTAAGTAGAGCAAAACTTCCAATTGATTCCACTATAGAGATCGACCTTAACTCTGGGGGTCGCAAGGAGACGTCCATATACCTCGGTAGGATTACAGCGAGCATGGATTATGTCAGCAGGATACTACAATCAAGCTACTTCATAAATAAGATTAAGATTAAAACACAGGAAGAAATTAAGGAATCAGGTAAAAAAGTGATCGTTGTCATTGATGACATAGACAGACTTGAAAGTCAAAGCATCACAGATCTGATGCATATAATCGCCCAAATAGCAAACTATGCCGGTATAGTATATATACTTCCATTTGACAATAGGTATGTTGCATCGGCAATTGAACAATTCCTTCCACAAGGTGCCAGCGGCCAAGAATACCTCGAAAAAATTATACAAATACCTCTTGAGCTACCCAAAGCAAGCAGGTCGTCGCTAAATAGGATGCTGGCGGCTACTATTGAATCAATCTGTAAGCAACATTCCATTGTCTTAGAGGAAAATGAAATAGAGCGATTCCGACTTATACTCGGGTATCACGACCTGGGTGCATATATACAATCACCGAGAGATATTAACCGACTGAATAATTCATTATTGTTTAGACTTCCCCTGTGCCACGGAGAGATGAATATGGTTGATGTCATAGTACTTGAAATTATTCGCCTATTTGACGATGGCCTATATGAAAGAATCAAAAACAACGGGGATATGTTAATAGAAAAAATCAGCTCTAAATATGGCATTAATGACGACACCTCTCGCAAGCAGGACCTTCAGGATACTTTCGGAGGCGACGATCGTTGGTTAGAGATAGTACAAGAATTATTTCCTTTTGTTGCATATACACTTAAGGGCTATGGCAATATAAATGAGAATGACCTACGGTACCACCAGCGGATTGCCTCAGACTATTATTTCGAGAAGTTCTTTGCATCGCTTGACGAAATAGAGGATATCTCTGATGTTGCAGTTATGAATTTACTAACGAATTCTGTTGATGAGGCGTCTATTCGTAAAAACTTACACATAATCAACGAGAATAATATTGCCACAGCACTATGGATTATCTCTAAAAGACACAGTGTCATAAAAAACAAAATAGTATTCTGTACATGTCTACTGGATTTAATCGAAGGAATGCCTACTGCCAGATCATCTTCACTAACACTTACGGCATTAGAGAGAGTGTTATTTACTATCGATGACATACTTGCCAGTGAAAGTAAAGATGAAAAGACCACAGGATATATCTCTCTCATTAATCATCTCTTCGACCAAGACAGAATAGATACATTCTCACGCACTATAGACCACGTAATCCATTACAGTACAAATAAGGGTAATCACTCTATTGAACTGAAAAAAGATCAAATTCAACAATATAAGACTACCGCTTTGCAGTGTATCAGGTGCTTTGCTAAGAATGATAAATTGCCGCTACTCAGTCAAAATGGCTCATCTATCCGACTATACACAAGATGGGCTGAGCTTTCCACCAGAGAGGAGACTAGTCAGTATTTAGAGAAAAAGATACAGTCAGCAGATGATGTAATAGGCTTTATACTACAGTTCGTAGGAACTTGGCATACTATGGGCAAAAGCGATTATACCTATAGAGATTTGACACCAGATATAATGCTTAGTATAGATACCATTATCAATATTGATACTTTGCACCAAATTATCATATCCGATCCGCGATATGGCACTCTAGGCAATATACAGGAGGTAGATCTTGTACTGTTTGAGCGTCCGACGACAAATAGTATTCGCACTATCGCAAAAGTGGGAAATGAAAAATCCCCCGAGCTTAAGGAGGCCATAATAAAGCAGTTTATCTACTTCTTTAATAAGAGACAAGAGGCGAAAAAGTAGAAGTTTTGGAGCCTCACGAGTTGTAATCATGCAACGCGAACACTGCGCCCCCTTAATACCTTTCCAGCTAGCTCAAGCTTGTGGCTCGACTGGCTATAATGATCAAAAAAGATATCGATATCGTCATTATCTTTCCATATCGCACGGTTATTGTAAAGCCATATTAATATCCCAATGGCAGCTTCAGCGTATTGCTTAGACCAGTTTAGGTAGTAGTCGGGCGTATCCTTTACACTAGAGACGCCCTGATGAACGTAAGTATTGCGAACTTCCTTTATTAGAGACCCTTGCTGTCTCCAGTACTTTTCCTCAGGGTGATAATTTTTGAATATATTTAGTATTTCTTCTTCTTTGCGAGTTTGTTGGTTTGCTTTCCTGGTAGCAATCTCTAGACACCTCCAAAATCCCAACAGGCCAAGATTTGGATCTTCCGCACTCAAAGCAGACGCAAATTCCATAACAGTATACTTCAATCGCTCGGCAACTACAGAATTATTATCCTGAAACGCCCTTATCAGCACCTTATATAAACGCTCTTTACCAATATCTAAACTATTAAGACTTTCCGAAGGCAAAGAGTGTCTTCTTATATTAGACCAGAGTATCTCGACTTTGCTATCTTCCTCTGCAACAAACACACCAACGTCACTTATGGCCATATTATTATCGTTCGGGCCGTGTGAGAGCTTACGTTTCTGACGGTTAAACGACTGTACGACATTAACACAGTCCATAAAACCCTGAAAAGCTCTCGCAGCTTTATTAACAGCCTCTTCTACAGTAAGGTCGGCGACCTGAGCCTTAACTGTGTAAGTACCAAATTCGTTGTTGAGCTTTGGAAAAACTTTATTTCGATACTGCAAATACTCATTCATGCCACCAACCTTATCAACTATCTTCCAAAACGCTCGCTCGCTACACCATGTAAACTTAATACCGGAAAGAGTAAGTTGTGTTTTGAATAGATCTACTTTGGCAGTCTTTGACCGAAAATATATTTGAAAGCAAACAGTGAAGTTCTTGTATTCTAAGTCCTGTGGCCTTGCTGTTAGCGATTCTCTGTCATAGGTATCATTTTTATAAACCATGCTAAGAAGCTTGCTATCAAATTCAGCGCGCGCTGTGGTCTTATTATTGACTTTTCCGTACAATGCCCTAAACAGCAACTCAGCAGGGATGTTGTAGGGGTCATAAAACCATCCAGGAAATGGTATACCCCCGAAGCTATCGTCTACTCCTTGCTCTATAAGCCATTCGTGATATGCGTCTCGGCATTGTATATAGAGCAGCTTTAACTTTTCATCTTTACTATTGGTCACTGGTGTTTATTATAGGCCAAGTAGCAACACTTCGACAAATAAACCGCCCAGCCATTACAGACTAGACGGTTGATGTGTAATTCTATGGCTGGGCCGGAGGGATTCGAACCCCCGAATGCCAGGACCAAAACCTGGTGCCTTACCACTTGGCGACGGCCCAATACCAAGGATTAGTGTAGCATAATAATCACCTAATTACCAGCCTTGCGATCGGGCTCAAAACGCGCTACAATCATCATATGCATAAGCAGTATGGCTTTACTATCGTCGAAATTATCATTATTATCGTGGTCATCGCGATCCTCGCTACCTTAGGCGGCCTCGTCTGGCGCAATGCCTACAACACCGCTCGCGACAACGAAACCAAGTCAAATATCTCAATGCTCAAGGAAGCGATCGAGAAATATCGTTCGGACAACGGCGAATATCCATGGCCGACGAGCGCCTGCACCATTTATAACACCGCTAATATGAAGATTTGTAATGGCGGCGAGCTCGGCGCACTTCTCATTCCACGCTACATCAAGCAGCTGCCGAAAGACCACGAAGGCCGCGATTATTGGTATCTCGCAGCCACTGACACGACCCACGCTTCCAGCGTCGTGCCGACCCGCTACGCCATAAAGGTGCCGCTCTCAGATGGCACCACCTGCCGCACTGGCCGCAATATGCAAAACGGCTGGTTTGGCGGCGTGCCAGAGTGCAACTTCTAATCTGTTATAATAGCTTTGATGGGACGGCAGAGTTTCGAGACGCTGACACTAGAGAAAATTGTTGGTGGCGGGCAAGCACTAGGAACGCTGGCTGACGGCCGCAAATGTTTCGTATGGGGCGGGCTGCCGGGCGAGACCGTCACCGTTCGCATTACCAAAAAGAAATCGCACTTCGTCGAGGCGGTCGCCGAGGAAGTAATCTCGCCAAGCCCCGACCGCATCCAGCCACGTGACCCAGATAGTTATCTGTCGACCAGCCCGTGGCAGATTATTCCACTCGAAGTTGAGCAGACGTATAAGGCACAGTTGATTAATGATGCGTTTACACTGCATAATGTCACACTACCAGCAGCGATTGATATTTATTGCGACAATGTCGCATATGGTTATCGCAACAAAGTTGAATTTAGCTGGTACAGCGAATCGGTAGTATCCCGAGCGGTACCTCAGAAAAAATCTGGGATTGTCTCAGGTCCCGAATTATCCTCTGATGATACCCGGGGGATAGACGCGGATAGCGACCGTGAAGAATCATCGATTGATACGCTTGACTTGGCATTTTTCCGTCGCGGCAGCAAGGGCAAGGTGGTCGTCGAGGGCACAAGTTTGGCACACCCAGAAATCAATAACCTGGCGCGGGCTATCCGTGATTTACTGCGCCATAAACGCGTCGCGGCTCGCCAGCTCAAGACCTTGCTCGTCCGCTGCGATCAGTCAGGAAGTTGCGTCTGGCAGCTGTATATCAAGGATCGCTTGCCCGAAATAATTACCGCTGATGAAGCCGCCAAATTACCGGCTCAGGGCGGGGAAGTCATCTACTCCGACCCGCGCTCACCAGCCAGCCGCATCACCGAGCAACTAGCGCATTTCGGCAACACCACCTTGACCGACACCATTCTTGGTGTGCCATTTTGCTACGCCTGCGAAGGCTTTTTCCAAGTCAACATCCCGGTTTACGAGCAGGCGCTATGCGATATGCGGGAATGGGTACCGTACAATAAGGCGCGCCAAGAGCGCCAGCTGGATCAGTTGGCGGCACATGATAACACCGATAGTCAACAGCGAGCAATATCTCAGAAAAAATCTGGGCAACTTTACGTGGGTCCCGGATTATTTTCTGATGATATTCGAGCTGTCAAATTATCAACCATCGACCTCTATGCTGGCGTTGGCACCATCGGCCTGACCATTGCTGATGGCAACGTCACACTGGTAGAAATCAACGAACACGCCGTCGCCGAGATGCAGCGTAACATCACCGAACTTGACCGCACTGACGCCCGCGCTGTCCTCGCTCCCAGCGAACAAGCTCTCGACTACATTACAGGCAAGGAAATCGTCATCGTTGACCCGCCGCGCGCCGGCTTGCATCCCGACGTTATTGCGACATTGTTGCAACAGCTGCCGCCGCGCATCCTCTATCTCAGCTGCAATCCCGTCACCCAAGCCCGCGATGTCGCCTTGCTCCAACAACACTACCGCATCGTCCATCATCATGGCTACAACTTTTTCCCGCGCACACCGCATATTGAGCACTTGGTTGTTCTTGACAAGAAATGAACCAACTCAACGGCGTAGTAATAACTGTAGCTGAATTCTCATAACCTTGACATAGTACTACACCGCTGATATAATCTCAGCACACTAAAATCCATGCGAGAGGAGTTATAACTATGACAGGAATACCAAAGCCACCTGAGGGAATGCTGAGCAAAGAGCAAAATAATCCTGCAACCCCCTGGGACACGCTTCAGGAAAATCCTGCGGGTATCAAGGAAGAAGTTCAGGCAGATCCAGAAACACCCGTTGACACTAACGATCATACCGAAGTCACCCCTGAACCTAGCGAACCTGAAATGTATAGCGGGCCGCTGGAAAAAGCCCCATTGCTTGCGTTGGGCGACGACCTTGCTGATGCCAGAATATTTTTCTCTGATGCAGTAGGTATAGCCAAATACACTATCAGTAACGGCCCAGAAGCACCAGAAGAAGGCCAGCCGGTACTACTTATTTTTGGTGGTGTTTGTGTTCCCGTATATGAAAATTCTGATCCCGAAAAACTAGAGGCAGCTTGGGCGCGAGTTATGCGCGGACACCGTGATCAGCAGATAGAAGTTCCTGACCCGTATAGCGAGCATCCTGTAATGGCAGAGACATATCCACTCGTGATAAAAAATCTGGACGATATACCAGAAGAAGTCCTTGCCGCTGAAGCGCGGGAAGATGAAGCTCGGCGCAATGCTGGAGATGATTATGATATTCAGCGGGCAGATACCATTATCAACAGAAAAGAAAAATATGAGGAGCTAAAAGGAAAACTCTGGGACGTAGAAATACACCTTACTGGAGCGGCGGCGGCGCAGCTACCACCTAATATCTATGGCGACAGAGATAACCCAATACAAGCAGAGCCATTTACGAGTGAGTTTGAGGCAAGAGGAGTCATGTACAGCTCTTACACATTCCTATTGGCAAAGCTCATAGAAGATCATCTCAACAATAACGAGACTGCAACCGTAGCAGATATTGCCGAAGAGGCCCTAAAAATATTGGATATCAGGGTAAATACCTCAGATCCATTGTTTAATGCAGTAACTGGTTATTTATTGCCAGACTCAGCGTGGGGCTGGGATCATGGTCAAGAGCTATTAGGATGGTATAACGAAGTACGCGAGCGACAAAGTGGATACCGCTCACCTCTTCCATCTCAGGCCCAGTAACAATTACACGCTTGATATCAAGTGTCTCTAGGCTATGAGAATCCTAACAAAACGCCGACGTACTTATGTACTTATCGGCGTTTTGATGTTCTTGAAATACCCACATTCCGATCCGTTCTTATCATGCTGCACCAAGTTACTGTTATCAGAAAACACCGGCTACTATTTTCTATAAAAAAGTTGTCTATGATCATAACAGGGGTGAGAGAAGATATTATATCACATTTTTGACAAAATCCATTGACATTTTATTCTATTAGTGATATATATATCAGCTTTTGCTCAAAGTTTTGTCTTAGGGCGGAAGTCGCCCTTTAGCTTTGAGCTTTTTGTTGAAAGGAAAGCGTCATGTTGACTATCGAGATCGCATCGCCCGAAATTGGGAGGGTTAGATTTGAGCCTCAGTTGACGGTTCAAGAAAAGCTCTTGGCCCTTAACCCAGAGGACCAAGAGCTCGTTAAACAGGAGATGGGGCGCCAACTGCAGCGCTTCACACAGCTACTTACTGTCGCGATCGCGGCAGGAGGAGAAATCGCAGAAGATATTTTTGCACAGATGGACGTAGCAGTATCCAACTGTGCAGAGGCCACAACGGAGAAGCTCATCAAGATGCTTCCAGAAGCACAAGAGGGCTAACAGCCCACCGAAAATAGCTCGCCGTATGCGCTCAATCTGATTGAGGTAGGATTTTTCTATCTCTCGGGTTGAATAAACCCGCATGCAGCTTGAGCTCGTTCGGTGGGCTATTTTCATTGGAATGATTTATTCAAACATCATCAGCTGCATCTGCAAGATATCGCGCGTGATTTCATCTGCTCGCTCGCCGATGAGCACGATCTTCGCCGCTTCCTCGGGCCTGGCACTAGTTAACTGAATCTGCTGCTCGGTCGCCTCCACATGCTGACGCACGCCGCTGTCACTGATAAAGCACCCCTTCATCCGCCGTAGGCCATACGCCCTGAACAACTCCGGCCACATGTTTTCTAGCGCCATTGCAGAGATATTCATACCCGACACATCCAGCACGGCGTACGTCGGATTATCCGGCACCGCCAGCTCGCCGTCGTACGTATCAAAAAACGCCAGCAGTCCCGACGGCGTGATGATTTTGCTGAGGTCAAACTGACCGTGCGGCGCGCTTAAAACCTTGGCGTAGGGCAGGGCGCGGCGTTTTGCTTCGTATTCATCTCGCTCTCTATCATTCAGCAAATCTTCCTTGGTCACCAAAATCACGTCTGCGGCTTGCAGTTCAATTTCGTGCGCCGGCTCAATCCCGCGCAAAATCTCGTGCGCATCAATCACGTAAAAACTCTGCATCAGTTCATACTTATTGAAGATTTGTGCGTTTATCAGTTTCTCAACCAAATTCATCGTTCGCGCCACACCCGCCGCCTCGATAAACACTGGCGCCGGAGAATTACGACAAAAGTCCAGCAGCATCCGCGTCAGCGCATGCTTCGACGAGCAGCAGACACAGTCACCAGCCAGCGTCGTCACCATCTCCGCCAATCCCTCCAGCCGATAGCCGTCGACATTTTCATTGGCATATTCATTTTCAATCACTCGCGCGCCCTTATAGTCACTTTGTTGCAATAAGAATTCCAGCACGCTAGTCTTGCCGGCACCCAGCGAGCCATTCACCAAATAAAGCGGCACCTTGTCAACGACCGCCCGCTCTTCGTCAAACGCCGCATTAACACTAAATTCCAAATCGTCATCGCGTTTCGCCATACATCTATTATACGTCATCCTGGCCGAGGTGATATACTAAGGCTATGAAAGTCATTCTGGCCCTTGGTAATCCTGGCGAAAAGTATGCTTACACGCGACATAATGCTGGCTTTTTAGTGATTGACCAGTTGGCGGCAGGGCAGAGTGCACATTTTAGCAATAAGCCAAAATTCTCGGCGGATATTACCGAATTAAACATGTCTGGAGCAAAAATCCTCCTCGTCAAACCAACGACATACTATAACGAAGTCGGCATTGCCGCGCGAGCGATCTTAGATTTTTATAAACTGGCACTGGATGATTTACTAATTATTCACGATGACACTGACCTTGATTTTGGTAAAATCCGTGTCCGAAAAGGCGGCCGCGACGCTGGTAGCAACGGCTTAAAATCGCTACATACTCACATCGGCGCTGATTTCTGGCATATTCGTATCGGCACCGACAATTTACTGCGGCGGCAAATTGGCGATGTTGATTTCGTCCTTAGTAAATTTAACAACGATGAACACAAAATCCTCCGCGACTGGACAATCCCCGAAGCGATCAAGCTGATCAGCACATTTCTTGACGATACGATCGAACCGCTCAGCGTCAAGCTCTAGTCCCCGGCACATCGCTACGCCACTACGCCTGCGAGATTAAACCAAATAAATTCTTATTGCAACAATGTCGCAACAGCAAACGCTCACGCCCGAAACGAAAAACCCAAAGTACCAACAACTACCGTCGCTTCCGCGGCACAATTTTCGCCGCGCCGCGTTTCAACCGCCGCTCAGCACGGTGCAATTTCGCCGCGGCCGCCTCTTGTAAATTAATCGCTCGCGCCTCCAGCATACTGCTGCCAACCGCCAAACTTACAAACAACAGCCCCAAACCGCCCGTCGCCCACTCCGGCAGCTCCAGATGAAACAGCTTGGCGATCATCATCATACCCAGCGCCATGATCGCCCAGTGCGCGCCATTTTCCAGATATTTATATTTGCCGAGCACACCCGTCCGCAGCAAATACACCGTCAGCGACCGCACCCAAATCGCCCCAGCACCCAGGCCTGCCACGATCAGCAGCACGCTGCT
Organism: Candidatus Nanosynbacter lyticus; assembly: GCF_030253515.1. Classification (NCBI taxonomy): domain Bacteria; kingdom Bacillati; phylum Minisyncoccota; class Nanosynbacteria; order Nanosynbacterales; family Nanosynbacteraceae; genus Nanosynbacter; species Nanosynbacter lyticus. Next base: position 282,684 of record NZ_CP124549.1, on the reverse strand, counting down.
AGTGATGGCAAAGGCGCCGATGACGCCGTCGAAGCTAAAGCTGGCATCCAGCACCTCCAGATAGAGCAGGCTGGCAAACGCCGCCCAGCCGGTCTTGACCTTAGCTGATTTAGCGTCGTCCTCGTGAAAGAATGAGCCAAATAGTTCCAGCCCAATGTGCAGTATAATCCCCAGCACCGACGAGATCAGCACCAGCGCCCGATGCGGCGGCTCAACCGTAAAGTACAGCACCGCCGCCACACCCAGCATCAAACACACCTTGAAATTCTCAAACCGCCCAGCCTTAGCCAGCCACGGCTCGACATGCCGCATCCAGTGCACGCGCTTGTTATAATCGATGAAATAACTGAGGCCAATCATAATCAGAAACGCGCCGCCAAAGGCATCGATCATCGGCGAGGCCTCGTGCAAGATATGACCGTATTCCGCCGGCCTGTGCAGCGCCAAATCAACCACTTCCATGAAGCCATGGCCACTCGCCACCATCACGATGATAATCGGCAGCACGAACCGCACCATGAACACCGCCACGAAAATTCCAACTGTCAAAAACACTTTCTGCCAAACCTGGCTCATGCCAGCCAGCACCTTACTGTTAATCACCGCGTTATCAAAGCTAAATGTCACTTCCAGCACCACCAAAATCGCGAATAACCACAAGCCGCTCGCACCCAAATGTCCGAAAATCAGCCCGCCCAACGCCAGTGTTAATAGCGCCGAAAACCAAAAAATCCGAAATGGGTGATGTGAATGTAGCCAATGTTTCATACTAAGTTTCAGTATACCACGCTGGGCGGGGAGTAGTATAATAGAGATCATGTCGTCACTACAGACAATATATCAGCGCGCTGGCGCCTGGTTCAAAAACCATAGCGACGCGATCCGATGGAGTATCGTCGGCCTGTTTGGGATTGTCGTCATGCAGTACGGTTTACAAATTGACCTCTGGCTGGTCGCTCATCCGCCGCAGACATGGGCCGGGACACTAGCACCGCTGGCACAGGATTTCCTGACGCTAACCTGCAGCGTCATTGTTGAAGCCACGCCATTTCTGATCATCGGTATCATCGTTTCTGCCCTCATTCGCCGTTTCCTACCACCAGACCGACTACTTAAAATCCTCCCCAAACACGTGCTCATCCGCCGCTTCCTCCTCTCGCTCATCGGCATCGCACTGCCAGTCTGTGAATGCGGCAATGTGCCAGTCGCCCGCAGCCTCCTAGCGCACGGCCTCAAGCCCGCCGACGTCATCAGCTTTCTCTTGGCCGCGCCGATCCTCAATCCGATCACCATCATCGCCACCATGACCGCCTTTAGTTTCGAGCCGCGCATGGTCTGGTGGCGCATCGGCTTTGGCTTTCTAATCGTCCAGCTGACCGCTCTGATCGTCAGCTTTATTCACCCGAGGCACGTCCTCCAGCCGTCATTTGCTGCCTCTTGCACCGACCGTCATCCAACAACTTTTCGCCACATTCTCGCTGATTCTCGCAACGAATTCTGGCAGCTCACCACCATGCTGGTCCTTGGCGCCATGATCGCTGCCGCCACCCAAGTCTTCGTTCCGCGCTCCATCATCAACACCGTCGGCGGCGACATCATCCTGTCGGTCATCGCCATGATCGGTCTCGGCTTCGTCGTCTCCATCTGCTCCAGCGTCGATGCGTTTTTCGCGCTGGCTTACGCCCGTATCTTCACCAATGGCTCCGTCCTCGCTTTTCTGCTGACTGGCCCGATGATCGACATCAAACTGATTCTCCTCATGAGAAGCACCTTCCGTCCGCGATTTATCCTGCTGGTTATGCTCATTATTTTCAGTCTGTCGCTCGCGGCAGGGATCGGAGTCAATCTCTATGCGCGCTAAACTCGGCCCACTACTGCGCGCTGGCGGCGGGCTACTCGCCTGTGGCTACATCATCCTCATCGCCGTCCGCGGCCAGCTCGGCTTTTACATTCATCCGCGCTACCATTTGCTCGCCGTCGTGGCGACCGTGGCTGGTGGCATGTTACTCCTTATCGATATTGTTCTACAGCTGCGCCATAACCTAGCAGGGAAGCGACGCGCCTCCGCTGGCGCGGCAACCATGGAGCGTCCAGCAAAGCCACGGTGTAAAATCTCTCTACTTTCAATCATCACCGCCGGCATCCTCACCTTGGCCATCGTCCTGCCGCCGCGCCCACTGTCCTCGTCCAGTGCCGCCAATCGTGCCACGTCTGGGCCGACCAGCACCACCGGCCGCTGTGATAAGCCAGAGCCACTTGACGGCAAGCCCGTTTCCATGAACCGCTGGCGCAGCGCGTTTGACGACTGTCCAAACGATAGCTTTTTTGACGGTGTAACCATTGACGTCACCGGCTTTGTGGCGCGCGACCCAGGCGGCTTTTACGACAACCGCTACTTCGAGCTCTCGCGCTTCGTCATTAGCTGCTGCGCCGTCGACAGTACCCCGATCAGCATTCTCGTTAAATCCCCAGACGCCGAGCGCTACCGCGACAACCAATGGCTACAGGTGCGCGGCCAGATCAAGCGTGAACTATCCGGCGGCAAAGCCGTCTACGTCCTCACCAATCCCACCATCACCCCAACCACCGAACCAGCCAACCCATATGAATTCCTCGGTGTGTAGCTATGTATCATTATTGCGACAATGTCTCAATTAGTGCTAAGTTATTTTACTGTGCAGCTTCATACACAAAGACTGAATTAATGATGTTATCTGTCGGATGATATTCCTCCATCAGCCGCACACCCTCGAGAGCGTGAGCATCAAACCCTGGATAGAGCAGGGTACGTGCCCCATACGCCCCGCGCGCGAGCAGTCGCCCATCTGGTTTAAGCGCTGGTCGTACATGATCAACAATTGCTTGCTTTTCCGCCAGCGTTTCGCCAGCCAGCCCCGCTACATATATCGCATCGTACCACCCCTCATCCAACACCACCGACTGACCCAGACCGGTCACAAATTCACCCGGCCAATCAAGCGCCGCCGCAAGGCCGCGTGATAACTCAATCGCCTTGTCCGACGCATCAACATGCGTAATCCGCGCTCCCGTTGATTGATGCAGCCACCAGCCCGTTAGTGGCAACGGCCCGCTACCGATCATCGCTACCTCCGAGGAGCTACATAACTGGAGCCCAGTCCGTCCCAGTAGCCCAATCTCACGCCGCGTCAACTCCTCATAATTTTCATGATACGGAAACGCTCCTAACTCCGCCCACGGGTTATCCGCCCCTGTGATACGCCTTGACCAGTACTGTTCCAGCTCTCCCTCGGCTACCGCGCAGCGCCGCTGCACCTGACGGCGAATATCCTCGTCGCATAGTAGCGGCTCTTTACCATGCGCCACCACTTTCTCAACTAATTCGGTAAATGCCGCATTAACTTCCTCAGAAGGTGTGAGCTGCGGCAAGCTCAGCACTCGTTCAATACATTCATTCATAGCTCATCAGTATGGCGCATTGTGTAGCTTATTGCAATTTTGTCGCAATAAGTGATACAATTGCGACATGGATACCTTACACGACATCTTTCGCCGGGCCGACCTTCGTCTGACCAAATCACGCTGCGAAGTCTTTACGGCACTCGAATCCATCGACGTGCCACTGACCATCGCCGAAATCGCCAAGCGCTGCCCGAACACTAACCGCACCAGCATCTATCGCATTCTCGAAACCTTTCACGAGCTCCACGTCATTAACACCATCCACATCGGTTGGAAAGTCCGTTATGAGCTCGCCGAGCCATTCATCACACATCACCACCACCTCTACTGCACCCGCTGTCATAATGCCGAACCGCTGGAGACACCAGAGCTAGAGCGACTCATTGCCTTGATCGGCCAGCGCCATCACTTCCGTGTCGAGCGCCACCACTTTGAACTTGAAGGAGTGTGCCAGACCTGCATGGCAGCTGGCGATACGCAGCCTGGCTCAACCGAAACGACGAGCCAAGCCTAATTAGCCGCGGCAGCAGCTATCTCAATTCCAACGAACCACACGGGGCCCGATATCTCTCCTACAAACTACACCTCAAGCTTCGCCCGTAGCACATCCCGCTCACGCGTCAGCATCCGGTAGCGCTTGAACGCACTCATCAGTTCGTTGCGTGCTGTCGCGTCTAGGTCAAAAATCGCCAGCAGCACCGAATCAATTTCCTTGACCGCCCGCTGCGCCTCTGACAAATTCGCCACGCCCGGTACCGTATCGAGATACTCCTCGCGAATCGCTTCGGTCTTTTTCTCATATAGCGCCAGCCGCTTGGCTGGGCTCTCGGCCGCTTTTTTACTCAGCCGACCCAGCGCCTTTTCATACTCCTGTCGCGCTGCTAGTACCGTCACATAATCAATATTCAGCCCGAACAGCCGGGCCGCCAAGCCGCCGCGCTCCTGCTCAATCGCCACCATTTCTCGCTCAATTGCCGCTAAGCGCCTGGTTACCTCGCGCCGCAGTTTCTTAACCTGACGACCAGCCCGCAGCCGCTGCCAGCATCGCACCAGCCCCCGGGCCTGCTTATCCACCACAGTCACACCAACCTCACCGAGCACCGCCCGGTACAGTTCATACCTCATAAAATCTTCAACCTGCTGCCGACAGACATCAATTGGCTGCTGGGCAAACGCCAGCGTTCGTCGATACGGCTTTTTTTCTCGCCTTGACGTAAACTGCGACCCCGCAAAGGCCAGTCGCTCCTCCTCGAGCCGCACCGGTATCATCATGGCAATCAGCTGTTGCTGCGACGACGTCTCGGCTAGCAAATCCTCCCGCAAGGCTTGTTGCAACATTGTCGCATTATGCGCCGAGGTGATCGTCTCTAACCTCGGCAAACATTCGTCCCGCCACGCCGTCAACATGTCGTGCATTGTGCGCTTGCTATGATTCAGCACCCGCGCGTCTCGTCGAAATCGTCGCGGTACGCGTGCCAAGACAGTAGCTGCCTGCGCTCGAAACACCAACGGGCGCTCTTGACTTAATTTGACTAAGGTATCGTGCTCAATTGTCTGCGTCATATGTATTCACTATACTATTTTAGAGACAAAAAGTCAATATTATGCTCAGACATATCCAACCAAAATTTCACTTTCTAGCAAACCGTCCCACGCCAATTCGCACCCAATCCTCACTCAGACACTACAAGATCACGCCAAAAACCCAACTAAAAAAGCGCCAGGTAAGGGTGGGCATCACCTGGCGCTTTGTTACCCTTCAACCCACCCGAGCTCCCGTCTCAGTGAAGCGTCGTGACTAAAACTCCAAAAGTCCGCGCCTGATTAGTAATATCAACACCATCCAGTGCTCACCTTAACAGAGGTCGCCTTCAAAAAAGGGCAGTTAAAGGGGTTAGTATGCGCGTAACGTTGAATCGCAAAAAGTGGAGGGTAAGAATACTTAATGCCATTGCGCGCAACCTAACATATTAGTTAGAATAGGGGGTATAAGGTGCTTTTGATTAGCACTTCGGCTAACCAATCGCTCCTGATTATAGCAAGCATTTGACAACATGTCAATACTTTTTATCACAAAAGTCATGGAAATCAATAGAATCCGTCCAGATGAGCATAACTTTACCCAGAGGTTGGCAAGTATTGCTAATCCGCCGAAAAGCTTGTGTTTCATGGGAACATTGCCAACTGCTAGTGCGCCAGTCGTGGCCATCGTTGGCTCGCGCAAACCCTCGGCGTACGGCCGGGAAGTGACCGAGCAGCTGGCAGGCGACCTAGCAACAGCCGGCTGCATCATCGTTAGCGGCTTGGCGCTCGGCATCGACGGCATCGCCCAGAAAGCCGCCCTCGAGGCTGGCGGCACAGTCATCGGCGTTATCCCCAATGAACTACCTGACATCTCGCCGCAAACCAATTACAAACTAGCGATGAACATCATCGAAAATGGCGGCGCTATTCTGTCTGAATGGAAAAAGGGCGATGGTAAAATCGTCAATCGCTGGAGCTTTTTAGAGCGCAACCGCTTGGTTTCTGGCCTGGCTGACGCCGTCATTATCACCGAAGCCGCCGAGCGTAGCGGTACGCTGAATACCGCTGCCCACGCCTTATCCCAAGGCCGCGACGTCTTTGCTGTACCGGGCAACATCACCAGCCCGCTATCTGCCGGCTGCAACGCGCTGCTCAAACAAGGCGCCCTCGTCGCCACCACTGCCACAGACATCCTCGATGTCATCGCCCCGTCAACCACTCAATCTGCCACCGACCAAGCCATCATCCCCCTCGGTGAAACCCCGGCCGAAAACACTATCATCGACTTACTCCGAACCGGCCTCAGAGATGGCGACCAACTGCAGCAACAATCCGGCCTCACCCCGGCCGACTTCGCCACGGCGCTAACCATGCTAGAGATCAACGGCGTGATCAAACCGCTCGGGGCGAATAATTGGACACTGCGATAATCGCGATAATATTGCTAATTTGACAAATTGATGATAGGCTACAAACTATGAAAAAGGGCCGGAAACTGGTACGTAGTAACGAGGCGGTTAGTGACAGTAGTATCGCTACCTTTACTAGGGATGTCTTGACCATCCCTAATGCGATGAGCCTAACAGGCGGCAAGTTGACATGGGACGGTGCGGAAAACCTTGAGGAGGTTTCTGGCTTGGTACGGGTAATTATCGGACGATCAATTGATGTGGCTGACGGGGCGGTCGCCCGCGCAACAGGACAGACAAGTAATGTCGGTGCAGCCGTTGACGCAATCACCGATAAAGTGGTCACGCTCAAACTACTCTATGAAATGCTAAAAAAGGGTGCAGCACCAAAATCAGTTATCGGCACCATCGCCCTATTGAACACGATAAACGCCACCGCAACGGGCATCGCCAATTATCGTAGTAAACACAAGGGTGAAACGCGCCCAACAAAATCCGGCAAACTAGCCATGGCCGGCGAGACGCTGGCGTTATTTGCCTATGCCAGTGCCTACACCGCCGAACATAACGATAAATCAGAGCTGGCCGAAACCCTCCGCACGGTCGGCCGCACCGCATTTGTCGCCTCGTTACCACTTGCTGCTCATGCCTCATGGACCTATATCAAACGAGCTATTTTTGGTAGTGATGGCGATGAATGATACGCCAGATTCTTGACTTTTTATCCAATAATTGATATATATCAGATTTTCGTTGAAAAACGAAGATTCGTCCACCCAGAAAGTCTGGGTGTTGACAATTCGGACAGAGAGAGAAGGTCTGACATGGCGAACTATGATGATTTCTTCGTCATCAAGGCTATGAATGGTGACATCACCATCCGTACCAACAGGGAGCTCTATAATGAGCACCTGTGGCAAATAATCCAAATCAACGGTGTGGAAGCCGCATGGGCCATTGATGAGTCTACCTTTGGCTTTAGGGCTAGCTATAGCGACCCCTTGGTTGTGGCCAATGTTCTGCTCGGCTGTTTCGGCACTGGCGCCTGGCGAATCACTGGTGATCTCGCCGATGAAGTCAGGAAGTGGTGCTATACTATGCGCAAAGCACAGTACGAGAAGCATTTCCACGAGGCCGTTATTACAGGGGATGGAGATCAGATTCTGAAATACCATGATCTCCTCGAGGAGTTGCTCGAGGAAGAGAGTATTGTTAGACTTGTCTAGCGCTCCCCGCGAGGACAGACCCATCTCTCTGTCCTCGCAACCAGAGCCACCGAGAAACACCCTCGGCGGTTGTGGTTGCGAGGTGATTTGATATAATATAGAGTTATGAAAAATCTCGTCATCGTCGAGTCACCAGCCAAAGCCAAAACCATTGAGAAATATTTGGGCAAGGATTTTCATGTCTTATCAAGCGTGGGGCACATCCGCTCGATTGTCAAAAAAACCAAGGACGGCACGCCGCCGATTGATGTGGCGAATGATTTTTTTGCTGTCTACGAAGTTGATCCCGAGAAAAAGAAAGTCATCACCGAGCTAAAGAAAAATGTCAAGGCCGTCGGCAAAGACAACGTCTGGCTGGCCACCGATGAAGACCGCGAAGGGGAGGCGATTGCTTGGCATCTCTGTAAAGTGCTGGATTTGCCGGTTGAGACGACCAAGCGCATCGTTTTTCACGAGATCACCAAGGACGCCATCACCAATGCCATTAAAAACCCGCGCACTGTTGATATGAATCTGGTGCAAGCCCAGCAGGCACGGCAGATTCTCGACCGATTGGTTGGCTTTGAGCTCAGCCCGGTAGTCTGGCAAAAAGTACCGGGCGGCAAGTCAGCCGGACGTGTTCAGAGTCCAGCGGTGCGGCTATTGGTCGAGCGTGAACGAGAAATTATGAAATTTGAGGGTAGCTCGCAGTTCAAGGTGACCGCCGTATTTATCCATAACAATCAAGAATTCAAAGCCGAACTTAACCAGAAATTTGATTCTGAAGCAGCCGCCCACGAATTTTTGAGCAGCCTCAAGCCAGCCACATTCACCGTCAGCGATATCTCAAAAACGCCTGGCACCCGCAACCCAGCCGCGCCGTTTACGACCTCAACCTTGCAGCAAGAGGCCAACGCCAAGCTTGGCTTCAGCTCCAAGGCCACCATGGCCTCGGCCCAGCGGCTCTACCAAGACGGTAAAATCACCTACATGCGCACCGACTCAGTCAATTTGAGCGGGCAGGCCATCGCCAGCGCGACTGATTTCATCAAGCGGCTGTACGGCCCAGATTATTCGACTGTGCGTAAATTCAAAACCAAATCCGCCTCCGCCCAGGAAGCTCACGAAGCCATCCGCCCGACCGACATCACCCGCGAAACCGTCACCTCCAACGAGTACGACCAAAAACTCTACGACCTCATCCGCCGCCGCACTCTGGCATCGCAAATGTCGGCAGCGAAGTTAGAGAAAACCACGATGGTAATCGCTATCGGCGGCGCTCGGGCATCTCATAAAACAATCCGGGACCCACATGAAGTTGCCCAGATTTTTTCTGAGACGCCACTCGCGCCAGATGAGCCAGCGCCAGCGACACCTCCTGCGCTGGAGGCTGTGAAACGTTCGCGAGGAGCGGACGTTTCAGCCGAACGCTCGCTTAGTATCTCCAGTGGAGATACAAGCGAAAAGAGTACTCCAGCGCAGGAGCGTGGCGCTGGTAATACCGACCTTTCTGACGATGTCCGAGAGGCGGCTACCGCAGACTTATACTTCGAAGCCAAAGGCGAAGTCATCACCTTCGACGGATTCCTACGCGTCTATGGCGGCGGCAAAGACGAAATCTTGCCGAAGCTCCACTCTGGCGACACGCTTGAAACTCACAACATCATCGCCCGCCAAACCTTCGCCCGGCCGCCGGCCCGTTACACCGAAGGTTCACTGGTTAAAAAACTCGAAGATCTCGGTATTGGCCGGCCAAGCACCTACGCCACTATCATCGACACCGTACAGACCCGCGGCTACGTCGAAAAGGGCGACAGCGAAGGCCAGCCGCGCGACGTCATCGTCCTCAGCTACAACGGCGAGGAAGTCAGCCGCGACGTCATCCAAGAAAAAACCGGTTCCACCCGCGGCAAGCTCATCCCAACGCCAAGCGGGGAACTAATCGCCGACTTTTTGACCGACCATTTCACGCAGATCGTTGACTATGATTTTACCGCCAATGTCGAAACCGAATTTGATAAAATCGCTGCCGCTGAGCTGGCCAAAAGCGCCATGCTGCACGGATTTTACACGCCGTTTCACAAACTGATTGAGCAGTCAGGCGGCATCGACCGCAGTAAAGTCGGCGCTAACCGCGAAGTCGGCATCGATCCAAAATCTGGCAAACCAATCCTGGCGCGCTTTGGCCGCTTTGGTCCAATGTTGCAACTGGGAGCCACTGACGACGAGGACAAACCACGCTTTGCGCCGCTGCCGAAGGGGGCGAAAATTGAAACCGTCACCCTGGAGCAAGCGCTGGAAATGTTCAAGTTGCCGCGGGTCGTCGGTCAAACCGAAGACGGACAAGACATCAAAGCCAACATCGGCCGCTTTGGCCCGTACATCCAAGTCGGCAAGCTGTTCGTCTCCATCAAGCCCGAAGACCCGCACACCATCACCCTAGAGAAAGCCCGCGAGCTCTACGCCGCCAAACTCCAGGCCGAAGCCGAGAAAAACATCGCTGACTTTGGCGATGGTGTTAAAGTCCTCAACGGCCGCTTTGGCCCGTACATCACTGATGGCACGAAAAACGCCAAAGTCCCTAAAGACACCGACCCAAAAACCATTACTCACGAGCAAGCCTTGGAGCTTCTGAAGGTCGCACCCGTGAAGCCCGCCCGCCGCGGCCGCACCTCAACCAAACCATCCAAATCCCCGAGAAAAAGCAGCCGCTCAAAGAAGTAATTGACCCATAAAATAACCCAATCAAGCCACATTTCATTAGGGCTGTATAGACCACATCCCCATAATTCACAAAATCAAAAACTATCACACCATTTCATTGCAAAAATTGTTAAATACATGCTATAATTACGGCGTACTACACGACTTGCTTGACACGAAAATATTTTATTGTATAATAGCAATATCGTCATATATCAACATAACTTCTGAGGTGAGGCAGAGAGGATTTAACATAAAGCCATGAGCGACATACAAGAACAGAGCGCACCAGACAGGCAGCTTCGGCAAGCGGCCGAGGATGTCTTGGCGCAGATTCCGCAGGAGCGCGAGAAAGAGATTATTAGCCGTCGCTTTGGTTTATACGGCAATAAAGAGACGCTGGAACAGATCGGCGACATGCTCGGGATCACTCGTGAACGTGTCCGCCAGCTAGAGAAGGCTATCCTCGTTCGCCTGCGCCTGTTGGTGGCTGACGGCGGTATACCAAGTGCCTCGGCTGCTGAAAAGATGGTTACCTCACACCTGTCGGAAATGGGTCGGGCGGCACCATTACATAATCTCGCCAAGCACGTCCTCGGCCGAGATGTCACCGATAGCGAACGATCACACGTCGCCTTTATCGCCGAACTCAATCCGTCGATCAACATTATCACCGAGAACGATGACTATTACCACTCAGCCATCATCGGCACGCCAAACGACGAGAAGAATATCAAGAAGCAAGTTGAAGAAATTGTCAAAGCCATCAAACAGCACGGCCAGCCAGTCACTGCCGAGGAACTACACAAAACGCTCAATTACGAGCACCCATCCAACATTGCCGCGCTGGCCTCAATCAGTAAGAAACTAGCCCATCTCCGCGGCCTATGGGGCCTGGTCAAGTGGCCGCTCGTCAACCCAAAGACTATCCGTGACAAGATTTTCGTCATTCTCGACAGCAACAGCCAGCCAATGCACTTCTCGGACATTGCTAAAGCCATCAAGGACAGCGACTTCAAACGCAAAGATGTCACCATCCAAGCCATTCACAACGAACTCATCAAGGACAAACGCTTCGTCCTGATCGGCCGCGGTATTTACGCCCTCGAATCGTGGGGTTACGCTCGCGGTACCGTCGCTGACATCATTGCCAGCGTCCTACGCGAGGCCGGCGAGCCACTACACCGCGATGAAATCGTGAAGCGCGTCCTTGACAAGCGTCAAGTCAAAGAAACCACCATTCTGCTCAACTTGCAAGCCAAGCCGCAATTCCAACGCTCCGCCAAGGCCACCTACATTCTGGTCAGCGAAGCCTAGGTTTGCATTTATCTATAAGGGGTGAGATAATGAAATAGCATGGAAATTATCTCTTCGATGATTAGCTTTTTGACACAATGGTACGTCTGGATACCTGTCACAGCCGTGCTGTCGTTTTTGACGTGGCGCAATTATCAGCGAGCTGACGAGTTTGAGCCAACCGAGAGCGTGTTGTTAGTACTGGAAATCCCCAAAGCCAACGACAAGAAAGAACTAGCCGCCGAGCAATTATTCGCCAGCCTGCACGGCATCTTGCGCGACAAACGCGAACTCAAATTATCGGGCGGCCGGCAGGAGCATATCAGCTTTGAGATCGCCTCGGTCAACGGTCAAATTCGTTTTTATGTCTGGGTGCCCCGAACGCTGCAAAGTTTCGTTGAGGGACAAATTTACGCCCAGTACCCAACCGTTCAAATCCACGTCGCTAGCGAAGATTACACCGAGCACGAGCGCGAACACTCCACTGTGTACACCACTGAGCTAACTTTGACGGCGCCAGAGTTCTTGCCAATCCGCACCTTTCAAACCTTTGAAGTCGATCCGCTGGCGGGGATTACCGGCACGCTGGCCAAGCTAGAATTGACCGGCGAGGAACTCTGGGTGCAGGTACTCATCAGGCCGATCGCCGACAGCTGGCAACAGTCCGCTGATCGCTGGATCGCCAGCGTCAAGAGTGGGCATAAACTCATCCCCGGGCTCGGCGGGGGCGGCTTGCAGTGGATCGGTACGCTGCTCGAGGCTCTCTGGAGACCACCGGGCCAGGGAAGTGATGGCAAAAAAGCGCCCGAGCTGTCTGAGCGTGACAAGACGCGCGTCTCTGAGGCGGAGAAGAAAGCCACTAAATTGGGCTACGACGTCAAGATCCGCCTGGCATATCTTGGTGAAGATCAAACCAGCGCCAAGCTACATATGCAGGCGCTGGTCGGTGCTTTTAAGCAATTCAATTCAACCAATCTCAACGGCTTTCGCGCTGTCAAGGGTGCGTTCGGCAAGGAGTTCCTCGACAAGTACCGCAAGCGCGCGTTTTACGGTGATGGCTACATCCTCAATATCGAGGAGCTGGCCTCTGTTTTTCACTTGCCACACACCAATGTCGAGACGCCAAACATCGTCTGGGCCAGCGCCAAAACCGCTGAACCGCCATCCAAACTGCCTGTCCTGACCGGCAGCGACGCCAATGACGACCAAATTTCCGCCTTTGGCGTCACCAATTTCCGCGGTATCAACCATCAATTCGGCATGCTGCGCTACGACCGCTCGCGTCACGTTTACATCATCGGCCAGACGGGGGCGGGCAAGTCGGGGTTGCTAGAGTTATTCGCGCTCAGCGACATTTTTCACAACCAAGGCTACGCCATCATCGACCCGCACGGCGACTTCGCCATCAACAACATGAAATTCATCCCTGGCTCACGGCTGAACGACGTCGTCTATTTCAACCCGGCCGACACCGCCTATCCACTCGGATTCAACCCGCTGGAAGTCACCAACCCGAACCAAAAAACCAACATTTCATCAGAGGTCATCGGCGTTCTGAAGCGTATGTTCGGCGAGAGTTGGGGTCCGCGACTAGAGTACATTTTGCGCTACACCATCCTGGCACTGCTTGACCGGCCAGAGACGACCATGCTCGACATTACCCGCATGCTGACTGACAAGAACTTCCGCAAGGAAACGCTGGGCTATTGCCGCGACACCGTGGTCTTGCAGTTCTGGAATGTTGAATTCGCTAGCTGGAACGACAAGTTCGTCGCCGAGGCGGTCGCGCCAGTCCTCAACAAGGTCGGCGCCTTTACCGCCAACCCGATCATCCGCAACATCATCGGCCAGCCCAAATCCACCTTCAATATCCGCCAAATCATGGACGAAGGCAGAATTCTCATCGTTAATTTGTCCAAGGGCCTGATCGGCGAGGACAATGCCGCTATCCTCGGCTCATTCCTAGTCACCAAGATCCAGCTGGCCGCCATGAGCCGCTCGGACATTCCAGACATCCGCGACCGCCGCCCATTCTATCTTTACGTCGACGAGTTCCAGAACTTTGCCACCGATTCATTTGCCACCATCCTGTCTGAAGCCCGCAAATACGGCCTCAATCTGACCGTCGCCAACCAGTACATCTCACAGATGAACGAAACCGTGCGCGACGCGGTGTTTGGCAACGTCGGTACCATGATCTCGTTCCGTGTGTCTGCTGACGACGCGCCGATCCTGGCTAAGCAATTTGAGCCAAACTTTGAATCAGTCGACCTCTTACAAATGCATAATCGTAACTTCGTCATCAACATGGTCATCGGGGGAGAGAAGACCCCGGCCTTTTCCGCACGCACCCTCGAACTCCCGCCGAGCCAAGCCGACAACACGCCGCACATCATCGAACATTCGCGGCGCATGTACTCACGGAGCAGGGAAGACGTCGAGCGAGAAATTGCCGCCGTCATCATGCCGCCGCGCCCGCACAAGCAGCCCGCCCAACCGCGCCCACAAGCCGTCGCCGCAGCTGCACTAGCCCAGCCCGTTCAAATTAATCAAATAGACGCCGCTCAACCGACTCAAGAAAAGGCTAGCGCCACCACTAACACCCAACACCCCGTACCACAACCCGAACCCGTCACAGACAGCGGCGAAGTCATCTTGCAAATCCGCGGCAACAGCGCATTTGAATCAGCAGCTACCGACACCGCCACACCAAAGAAACGCCGACGACGACGGAAGAAGAGTACGACATAAGTAAGTATGGCTACACACCAGAGATTCCTCTAGATCATCTCATTATGAAAAACATTAGCTACCTGCAGTATCTCGATCGTCCTGGACATTTCTGTTTATAGAAGCACGAATAAGCTTGATGAGTTCTTGATCCCCTTTATAATCTTCCCCCTCCTCGATACAACGCATGATTTCCGCAAATAGTTTATCGTGGAGATCACGACTTTCTTCACTTAGCTCTCGTTCAGCAGGAGTATCATCTAGATCCCATTCGCGCAGTGCTGAATCAACAAAAAGATCCGCCCCGCCGTCTGGAGCATAGACCCTTGTTTTATCAATTTTTTTTATTCCGAAAAACTCCGATAGTCCCATATTATCTCCCTTTACCATTATTACGGTAGGTATTCTTTATTTAGTAACACTTATAATTATAGCGCATACGAAACGATAGGGGAGTAACCATAACTTAACGATAAACCCCCTTCTCAAACTAGAATTCAAGTTACTTGGAAAATATATAGAACAAAAAGAGAACTTATCGCATTAGCGGTTCAAGCGACTTTAGGCTGCCAAGATTACGCACATACAGGCTGTATCGTTGTATCGCAGTCCATATATAGCAAGCCTGGGTGAATACGGCAACGGGTACGATACCGATCAGAAGCGCTCAATCACCATAAAACATAAAACGCTGAGGTAAGTAAAATAAATCTAAGTTTTCAATAAATTCCGCAAAATCTCATTTAGTAGATTTATCCGTTAATCACGATAACAGCACGGGGCGTCCAATAAAGGGCAGTCAAAGCTAAGCTAACATTACATACAAAACAAAAAATATTATCGCGAAGAGACGGATAGAGCATGCGTCTTTTCGTAGATAATTTAATGTCGCACAAGGTAGCTTTTACGTATTATAGTTATTTTGATACACTGAACTTCGTTTTATACATACACTTAATATACCATTTATATTATAACTTTTTCGCCTAGCATCTCTTACGAGCGGGGGATCTCCTCCGGGTTTTCACCGCACTACGGTGAGTGCTAATACGGGATACGTTCAAGCTACCATAAACAAAACAGACCCCCATACTAATCACTTTCGACTTTCAATCGGGGGAGTTTGGGATACCTCCAGCGCCAGCGTCGTCTCCGCCTCTCAAATAAATATCGAGCTAGGCCTTACCAAACTTGAACGTCGTTACGGTCTAAAAAGCAACTCGTAGACTTTTCCACATCATAAGACACCGCCCAGCATGAGCATATGGCACTTGTGTACGAGGCCACGCACGACAAACACAGCATCCCGCGCTGGTTAAACCTACAAATATTTGACTTTTTCCTATTTTATTCCCCTGCTCTATTTTTTCCACAAGCACCCTATTTGATTTTTTACTATTTTGATATTATAATTATGTTTTTCTTAATCATCTGATAAACGAACAAAAAGCGAACTAATATCGTCGGGTGGCCTTGCCTCTACCCCATTGGCAGTGTAGCCCACGACCCGGCGGGACAGAGCTCACCCCTGCCCGCTACTTATAAAATACTCGCTGATTGACGCGCACATCGATATACGCAGGAGCCTCCCCTCTACTTTGAAAGAACGCCATAGCCTTGACCGCTTGCGCCACCTGTGCCGCCGCTTCCCTGTCGGTGGTCATTTTAATGCTGTATGGACGGCCCTTGATTGATAGAAGCGCCTGGCGAACGGTGTTTTGTGGCAGGATAATTTCCGTAACCTCTAGCTGGTGCTCACGAAAGCCGGCAACAGCTTGACCGAGAAAGCCGAGAAAGCGGCGATTAATGACCTCCTGGCCGGCAGCAGTCGGCACACCGCTCTGGTCTTTGACAATGACTGACGGCGAGCCCATGTAGGTGGTCGAGAATGTCACGCCTGCGTCGTCAACAAAATAGCTCTTATCACCAGAAGTCCACTGGACGACTGGCTGGCGAAAGGTAAGTTTGAGGCGCGGCCTGGCGAGCTGGTCAGCCTCGAGGCGAACCGTCTTGACCTCTGGGGCTTTCTCAAGGAAAAAACTAGCCAGCGACTGGTGATTCAGTACAAACAAGAATCGTTCGGCCGGACGTACGCTAAGGTATTCATCGATGAGGCCACGGTAACGATCGGCCTCTTTGGCACTGGCTGCGTCTGGCGTTTGCACCGAAACCGTGACGGTACATTGCCATGCGAGTAGACCAATGACAATAAGCACCAGCGCACTGCTGAGGAGGATAATCCACCGCGTCCGGCGACGCCGAGATTTCGCATGCTGAACCGTGCGCTCTGAGGTCTCGACTGGCGAGGTAGTGTGCCGAGTGTTGAGGTTGCGATTGCGGCGATAGGCTGTTTCAAATGAGCTGTCCTCATTAATCAGCGCCGCTTGACGACGAGCCGCAATTTCGCGGCGTGTGGCCAGCGTAGATTTTGCCCGAGAAAAGGGTAATTTCACCGACGTCTCCCCTGCCGACGAATGACAGTGAGGAGCATCGCTGCCATGTCTTTAGCGGCGTTGGGCTTCGCAAATGTACCGATGTTTCGTCCGAGGCCGGCCAAGATCCGCGGCGACTTGACGAGACCAATGACCTTCTTGCCCAGCACCTCTGGCGTCTGTTCCAGCGTCGACTCTTCAACGATCACTGCCGCCAGTGCGTCCTGATATACTTTGGCATTCTTCAGTTGATGACCAGCCGTCAACATACCATTCGGCACGATGACCGCTGGTTTATGCAGCGCCGCCAGCTCCAGCAGCGTCGTCGCACCAGCCCGCGCCACCACCACATCCGCTGCCGCCAACACTTCAGCCATACCGTGATTAACAAACGCTTCTAGTCGCCAGCCCGCCCGGCTATCAACACGCTCTTTCAGCTCGTCAAACTGATGCTTACCAGAGATCAAGAATACCGACGCCTCGGCCAGCAGCTGCTCGCGCGTGGCTACCACCGCTTCGTTGAGGCGCGCTGCCCCCAGTCCACCGCCAGTTACCACCACCAGTGGCCGCGCCGGATCGAAGCCAAGCTTCGCCTTTAGCTGTCGCCGCTCGGACGCACTGTACGGCCGAAACTCCTCAGCCACCGGGATGCCGACGTACTCCGCCTTGACGTCAGGATAATTATAATGCTCCAGCGGCGCCCCGGTGCCGATCTTGGCAGCAAATGGCGCCAATAGCCGATTAGTTAGCCCTGGATGCGCATCCGAATCATGCAGCACCAGCGGGATCTTCAGCAGCCGCGCTGCATAGCCAACCGGCAGACAGACGTAGCCGCCCTTGATAAAAATTACATCTGGCCGCCACCTGAGCAACTTACAAAAGCTCTGAATAAATCCAACCCCCACCAGAAAGATATCGCGCAGATTCGGTAGCAAAATTGACGGTCGAAGATGAAATGCCATACTTTTACCGTGGTAGCGGCGGATCTTGCCAGCGATAATCAGCTCAACCGGGATCGTCTCGTCAAACTTACTAAAAATACCGCGAGCACTAGCGCCAAACTTCCGATCACACCAAAACCGCAATTCGTGATCACCCGATGATCGCAACTCCTTACACACTGCCACGACTGGCGTAACGTGTCCGCCCGAGCCGCCGCCGACCGCCAAGATCTTTGCCACTTCCCTCTCCTTCCATTAATGGTTTGTGCGCCGTATAGCCCGACAATTGAAACGCCAGACCCAGCGCCGCTGCGATAAATAACATACTGGTGCCGCCATAACTGAGCAGCGGCAGTGAGATACCAGTCATCGGAATAATCCCCGTCATCGAGCCAATATTCATCAACACGTGCGACGCAACCCAGCCAAACACGCCCGCCACCACGAGCCGCAAGTGTATATCAGCCAGCCGCGACGTCACCTTGAGCAAACTCAGCAGCAACGCCGAAAACAGTGCCAAGATAACCAACAAACCGACAAATCCAAATGTTTCGCCCATCACCGCAAAAATCGAATCATTAATCGCCTCTGGCAGGTAGCCCGTCGCCTGCACGCTTTTACCAATGCCGAGGCCCAGTAGGCCACCCGAGCCGAGGGCGATGCGCGCTTGCTGGATGTGATAATTATTTTCATCCCGGCTGGCTGACTGATGCGTATCACCCTGAATAAAGGTCATCACGCGCTCGATGCGGTGCGGTGATGAGAACGTCAGCACCAACGCCGCAGCCGCGATCACCAGCACGATGCGCCGCAGTAGCCGAGCGTCCATCCCCGACACCGCTAACACCGACAGCACCAGCGCCACGAGCGACACACCCGTCCCCAAATCTTTCTGCAGCACCACCACCACAAACATCGACACCGCCATAATAATACTGAGTGGGATCAGCGTCTCGTTGATATCGTTGAGTTTGCCTTGGCGCACCCGCTTGGCCAAAAACCCAGCCACAAACAGTAGCAAGCCAAATTTCAGTAACTCCGCCGGCTGAAAACTACCCAGTCCGCCCAGATAAAACCAGCGGTACGCGCCGTTAGTGTCCGATGCAAATGGCAGATGTAGCAGCGCCCCGCAAACCACCAACAAGAAACAGGCCGCCAAACCCGCGATGAACAGTCGCTTGGCCCACGCCTCGGTCAACCACCGATACGGCAATATCGCCGCCGCCCCAAACGCCACCACAGCGGTGATGACGCTGGCCAGCTGCTTATTGAAAAAGAAGGTGTCGCTATAATTCGCACCGTGCGTATGATTCAGCACATTCGCCCGCTGCGGTCCCAACGCGTACATCACTACCAGCCCCAGCATCAATAACAGCCCCATGTACAGCACGATCTGATACATCGGCCGGTGGCGACGCACCGCCTTGGCGGTTGAGGTGGCAGTGCGGTTACGCAATATGGCCCCCCGCCAGAGCCAGCATCACGCCGATAAACGCCATCACGCAGCCAATCACCCAAAACCGCATCGTCACCTTGGTCTCTGGCCAGCCGCTGGCTTCTAGGTGATGATGGATCGGCGCTGACAAGAAAATCTTGCGCTTAAAGAGTTTTTTGCTCACAATCTGGATCAAGCTCGAACCCGCCTCAATCACAAACAACAACCCAATCACCGGCAGCAGCAGCAATGAATTAGTCAACATCGCCACTACCCCCAAACTTACCCCATAGGCAAAACTACCAACATCGCCCATGAAAAACCGTGCTGGATAGATGTTAAACCAGAGATAACTCAGTAGCACACCAACTACCGTGAAACAGAATCCCGCCAGCAATACTTGTTGTTGTAGCAAGGCAATCACTCCGAACGCCCCAAAGCTAATCCCCAACAACCCGCCAGCCAGTCCGTCCATACCATCAGAAATATTAACCGCGTTACCAGTCGCCACCACTGCAAAGGCAAACAGTGGGATGATCAGCCAACCAATCGCCACGTCACCCATGAACGGTACATGGAAGCTGGCCACGCCCAGCTTGACATAGAAAAACCAGCCAAGGACGATGCCGATAAGCATAATCAGCGCAAATTTCACCGGACTACGTAAGCCGGCTGCACCACCACCCAGCCCGCGTAGATTAATAACATCATCAATAAGCCCAACCGCGGCACCGCCAATCAACGCTGCGAGTGGCAGCCATGTCTGCGCTCGATCTAAATTACAAAAGA
The DNA here is from genome assembly GCF_030253515.1 of Candidatus Nanosynbacter lyticus. Lineage (NCBI taxonomy): Bacteria > Bacillati > Minisyncoccota > Nanosynbacteria > Nanosynbacterales > Nanosynbacteraceae > Nanosynbacter > Nanosynbacter lyticus. Next base: position 262,779 of record NZ_CP124549.1, on the reverse strand, counting down.
ACGTCACCACAAAAATCGAAATAACACCGATAATTCCAGCCATTGTTGGAATATTTCGCCGCAATTTTGCCGCTTGGAATTTAGCAAAAACCTTCAACTCTTTGCCGTCGGTACTCTCCGAGCGCTGCCGCTTCCAGAACCGATACCGATAGGCAAAAAACGTATAAATCGGCGTCAGGAACATCGCCAATAAAAACGCCCCAACGCTCAGTAAAAATACGTGTGTCAATTCGTTGGTCATTGTTTGTAAAGCAGTTGCCATGGCTATCCCTTCGGTGCTAATTTCATATAATCAATCATCCAGTTGGAGATATCAGTAAAAATTGGTGCAGCGTGAATGTTACCCTGTAAGTTCTTGCGCTTGCCAGGCGCCGCGACACGTACCATTATGACATACTCGGGGCGATTTGCGCCACCATAGCCGATATACGTCGCTACCGTCTCGTCCATAGTATAGCTGCCATTGATCAGCGTCTCTGAGGTGCCGGTCTTGCCGCCGACATCATAGCCGGGCTTGTCTTTATCGGGCATACGCTGATTGAGGACCGCCCGCGCCGTCGACAACATGCCCCGCATCGTGGCTGATGATTGCTCAGAAATCGTCCTGCGCAGTAGCGAAGCGACCGTTGGCTTCAGGCCGCCATTGACGTCCACCGTTCCAGCCACCACCGTCGGCCGAAAATACTGCCCGCCATTCACCACCGAACAAAACGCACTAGCTGCCTGTACCATCGTCGCATTCATACCCTGCCCGAACGTAATATTCGCGTAATTCACCTCCGCCCCCGGCCGATTCGGCGCGTAGAGCAGCCCCGGCGCCTCCGCTAGCTCAATCCCCGTCGCCTCACCAAACCCAAACTTATCGTGATAATACTCATACAGCGTCTGCCGCGCACTCGGGGTGATCGTCGACCCGTCACCCAGCCGCCGCGCAATCGTGATCATGCCGACGTTGAGCGAATTGTTAAACGCACTCTGCATGCTCGTCGTGCCGCTGAGGCCCCTCAGAGCATTACATATTTTCCGATCCCCCACCTCGGTACAATCAGTGTTCAAGTACGTTGTCTGCGGCGTCACCACACCCTTATCAATCCCCGTCGCCATGCTGAATGTCTTGACAATTGACCCTGGCTCAAACGGCAGCATTGTCGTTGCATTACTAAATACCGCTGCGTCTTTCTGCTTGGCATACTCAACGGGATTATACGTCGGATAATTGGCCATCGCCAGCACTTGCCCATTATTCGGATTCATCACCATCACGCTGCCCTCGGTCGCGCCGGCCTTTTCGATCCCTCGTTTGAGCGCTTCTTCGGCGTGACTCTGCACATTTCGATCAATCGACAGCGCCACATTCTCGCCCGACTTCGCCTCGACACGCACATTGTCTTTGCTCAGCGTCAGCGGCACATTACGCACATCCGCCACTGTTTTGAGGAGGCCATCACGACCCTTCAGTTTATCATTCAGCGCCCCCTCGACCCCATACTGACCCTTGCCCTCGGCATTCACAAAGCCTAGCACCTGCGCTGCCAACTGCCCCTCTGGGTAGTTACGAATCGAGCCCTTTTGGTACAAGATACCGACAAAATCCTTGGCCTTTAACTTCTCGGCCTGGGTGCGCGTGATGTTGCGCGCCAACACTTCGTAGCGAGAGGTGGTGCGCTCCAGCCGCTTGGCCGCGTCACTCACTACCTCGCCGCCCGCGATTTCCTGTAGCGCCGCGATAATTTGCTGACGCTGCTCTTGCTTGACCGTCTGCGGATCAGCGATCACCGTATAGACCGTTTGGTTAAGCACCACGGGGACGGCCGTACCACCATCCATCATATATAGCTTGCCCCGCTCGGCCGGAATGATGAAATGCCGCTGCTGGCTAGCCTGCGCCAGTGATACGTATTCGCTGTGCTTGATGACCTGTAGATAAAACAGCCGCATCACAAAAATCGCCATCATCCCCAACAGAATGATAGCGAGTACGCCGGTTCGAGATTGCGTTAAGTGACGTTTCATACCGCTTGTCCTATTGTACCACTTTCACCCCCAGGCTAGCGAGCATAGTTCGTCTGCGTCGGTGTTTTCATCGCCGATGCAACATTGCTGTGCTTGACCTTTTCGAGCGCCGTCAGCCGCGCATTCTGCACCTCTAGCTCTGACTTTTTCGTCGCCAGCTCATTCAGCTGCGAATCCAGCCCCTCCGCCTCGTAACCATAGGCCGTCGTCTTGGTCGCCTGCGTCAAGTACACCAGCCCCAGCACCATGATCATCAGCGCCACCAGCACCGTATGCGCCACTGGCCCGAGCTTGGTCTGTGATCGAAAACGAGTAGCATTCTGGTTACGGCGAAGCTGCGGCCCAGGACGACGCGGCGTAAATGTGGTGGATGAGCGTGTGTGCATAAATAATTTCTGTGTGTGTTTAATTTGTTACGGTTTAATGCTTTTGGTGGCGCATCATAAAGACACGGAAAACACAGCCGGCCGGCCCGCCCTCACCCTAGGAGAGCGAGCCGCCGAGCTTGCATACTTTTTCCGGGAAAACTATCAAGCGAGCTTACTTAGCCGCGGCGTACCGCAACGGTCTCAGCTGCTTCTGCATCCTGGAATTGTACTTTGATGTGGATTGGCATGATGTCGCCCTCCTTTTTTTGTTTATGTTTTTACGGCGTAGCGAAACTGAGCGCTTCGACTGCGCGGATTGTGAACATCTTCTGTTCCAGACACCGGTTTTTTCTCTGGGACGCTCAGCTCGGCCTCGTAGCCGGCAGCTGCTTGCTCCCAGAAATATCGCTTGACCAATCGATCCTCCAAGCTATGAAAGCTAATTATTCCAACGCGCCCGCCCTGGTTAAGAAGGCGTGGCAGCAGCGGCAATAATTCTTCAACCAGCCGAAGTTCGCGATTGACCTCAATGCGCAGTGCCTGAAAGGTGCGAGTCGCCGGATGATGTTTCATCCCGCCGCGACCGACAGTGTGCTTGATCAGATCAGCCAGCTCGGTCGTTCTCCGAATCGGCCTGGCGCTAACAATTGCCTGCGCAATCCGCCTGGCCCGTCCGGGATTTTCCTCACCGTAACGAGTAATCAGCCGCGTCAGTTCATCAACCGAATACGAATTGACGATATCCGCTGCTGTGATTTCCGTCCGATTATCCATCCGCATATCCAGCGGCCCGTCAAACCGAAACGAAAAACCTCTCTCTGCTCTGTCAAGCTGCGGTGACGACACCCCCAAATCAGCCAAAATCACGTCAAATGTACGTCCCTGCTTGACCAAATCCTGCGCTGCGCTCACAAAATCCTTGTGAATCAGCATAGCGCCTTTTTCAGCCAAATCGCCCAGCGTGTTAATCGCGTTATCATCACGATCAACCAGCACTGCGCCCAAGTAATTATCCGTCCTCTGTAAGAATTCCCTGGCATGGCCGCCGTAGCCAGCCGTCAGGTCGAGATACCTCTCGCCTCTGGCTGGCCGCAACCTATCCAAGGTCACCTCAAGGAGTACGGGAACATGAATCGGTTCGCTCACTTGAAGCGCTTCCGACTGTGGTGGATGTTCTTTAATACTCATCATTGCTTTATTGTAGCAGTCAGGTGCAAGATTTTCGAGATTTATCTCCGTACAGCGATTGCAGCCCAAGCGACCTTAAGTCGCCTGGCGCGTAAAGAGGAGTAAATCTCGACAAATCGCCGCGGCTGACACCACAACGTATAGCAATGCTCGAGATCACCTAACTGGATATTTAATTCTGGCTATTTTGTATTTGTGTTTTGTTTGTTTTTGTTGTCTAAGAGTGGAAATAATTGATTGTCGGTGACAACCATAGTTTCCAAAAGAGACTTATGTGTGAGGTGGAGTTTTTTGGGAGGTGTTTTGAGGAAAGAACGTTGCCGTTTTTATCGTGGAGCAAATTGCCACCTGCCATCTTCAAATACCCAGATAGTTGATCTCGAGAGGTTTTCAAATTGTTAAAGTACTAGACCAGCTAATCAATCCGCATTCTCAGCCGCCATCAGCCGAAAATACGCGCCCGCCCGCACCGCCACGACTTCCCGGTCAATGCCAGCATAGTCGAGTAAATGCTGTTCAATCGTCACTCGCCCCTGTTTCTGGTCGAGCGCCGAGGCGGTTTTACCGCGGCGAAACTTGACGTTCAGGTCGGCCACGCGCTCATCCAGAATACTTCCGGTCAGCGCGCCCTCCACTTCCCGATCCCAGACTTGCTGTGGATACAAGTGAAGATAGTTGCCAAACCCGCGGGTCAACACGACGCCGGACGCAAACTCTGCCCTGAGCTCGGCCGGGATCGTCAAGCGCCGCTTGTCGTCCAACTTTCGCTCAAAGTAATCTGTCTGCACGTCGTCCTTCCTCCGTGGTAGATTAGTTGGTTTTTCGTAGTGGATGTTTGTTTTGGTTGGTGTTACCCGCCAACATTCGTTCCACTGATTCCACTATACTACCCACAACTACCCACATGCAAGCCTTTTTACCCACTTTCTACCCATTTCCCTATCAAACAAAAACTTTTCCACGATTCTGTGGAAAAGTCTAGTGGCATAACACGATAGCAGAACACCATCTCACCAGTGCCCCTCAGCCCCAGAGTCAGCTTATGCGAGACAAATCACTTCCGCAGCTTCTTGATCACCGCCGCAAACCAGCGTGCGCTTGGCCGTACCGTCCGGGCCATGGTCTGCCGATCGACTGCCACCAGACCAAACTTTGGCCAGTATCCCTTGTCCCATTCAAAATTATCGAGCAGGCTCCAGTGTAAATAACCGATTAGCTTAATATCACGCTTCAGCGCCTCGTGCATCGCTTTGATCGTCTCGGTCAGCCACCACTGCCGTTGACTATCAGTGCCGTCCGCCAGCCCATTCTCAGTAATCATAATTGGCAATTGATAGCGCTCGGCCACATCCTCCAGTAGATACTGCAATTTATCCGGCTGCATATCCCAACCAAGATCACTGACCTTCAGATACGGATCATGCGCCCGATAGCCATAAATCCGCCGGGCAAAGTAATAATTAATTGCCAAATAATCACTGTGCCGCCGCACTCGACGCAGCATCCACGTGTTCAGGAAATAATGTGCCACCCGCGCACTAGCACGACTAAGAATCGCGTCATCGCCAGGATAGCAATAGATCAGATGGTGCGCCATCGACACCTTCCACTTTTTGCGAGCACGCGTCAATTTATACACTTTTTTATGCGCCGTAACGAGGTTACAGAGCACGCGCAGCATATCACACTTGCGAGTTTTATTCGGCGGCCAATGCCCCTCGAGGTAACTCTCACCAGCGTACACGGTCGGCTCGTTAATCGTCACGATCCACTCGATATCGCGCCCCAGCTCGCTCAAAACTTTTTCGACATAATACACGAAATATTTGATGTTGCGCCGCTTTTCAAAACCGCCTTTGGCCATAAACCACTCCGGCAGCGTAAAGTGAAACAGCGTCACCACCGGTGTAATACCCATCTTTTTCAGCGTCCGTAGATACGTCCGATAGTGGGCAATCGCCGCCGCGTCCCACGCGCCCTCTTGCGGCTCAATTCGTGCCCATTCGATACAGAACCGAAAGGCATTCATGTTGAGACTCTTGAGAATCGCGAAATCTTCCTCGTAGCGATGGTAATGATCGACACCCCGCCCCGATACGTAGTTGTCAGGCCTGGTCGCCTCTTTTTTGATGCGCGGCCAGCTGTCAAGATCACCAAATTGATGCGGTGCTTGCACGGACAGCCGCTTGGCATGTTCGAGCTCCCACGTCGTCCACTGATTCACCAGGCCACCCTCGACCTGATGCGCCGACGTCGCTACACCCCATAAAAACTTCTTTGGAAACACGATGCGTTCAGATTGCTTCGTTGTCATCAATGTATATTATACCAAGTTATCAGCTCATCTGCCAGCCTGGGGCTACTGCACCACATCCTCCCCAAAATGTTTCTGCAGCCGCATGCGAATTGAGCCTTCGTGGCGACCAAGTTTTTGGCTAAGCTGCTGGATGGTCGCGCCTTGTAAAAATTCCTGTTTGAGGATGTCGTCGTCGGCTTTTTCCCACGGCATGTACGCTTTCGGATGTGTCTCGCGCATTTTGGCAATCTTTTGCTGCCAGCTAGCGGACTGAGGCTTTTTGCCAGATTTTTTCGGCACTGACTGCTTTCGCTTCATGTCCTCCAACATCGGACGATAGTGCTTGGCCGCTTCATCACTTGCTCGCTGCAATACCTCGTCAATCGCCAACGCATCCGGCGAGACTTCCAGTGCCTTGCGGTTAATACCGTAAAGATACAGATTATCGAGATCACGCACCCGGCTGAGAGCTACATAACCCATACCTTCAACAAACGCCTTTCTCAGGTCAATCCGAGCCGCATCCAAGGTCATACCCTGACTTTTATGCACCGTGACAGCCCACGCCAGGCGCAGTGGCACCTGGGAAATACTCGCCCGCTTACGCTCACCGTCACGCAGCTCCCACACATCCGGTACCATGGTTACCTGCTGTCCACTACGAAACTCCACTATCGGATAGTCCGTCAGCGGCTCAAAATCCACCACCGTGCCGATGCTACCATTGGCGTACAATTTCTGCGGCGAATTTTTCACGGCCATCACCAACGCACCCGGTTTCAACACGAGTTCACTCGGCGCCAACACCGACCGTTGCAAGCTCTCGACGTATACCTTCGAGCCAGTCGTCGTCTGCTGATACGTCCGCTCCTCGCCCACCAGCTCTGCCAACTTCTGGCTGTTAATGGCATCGACATCAACATTGACGGTGTGTAGTTCGGTGATATCACCATCAGGCGGCTGAACTTCCGTTCGCGCCAGCAGCGTCTCGGCATGATGCCGCCTAATATCGTCATGTCTCAGCGCCGTCAAAATCTTGAGGAGCTGCTCGTCATTCTGCCGGTATTGCCGTTCCAGATACAACACCGCCGGCTGCAATTCCTGCCATGCCTCCGAATACACCACGAAGCCGCCGCCCTGCTCGCCCGGACGGTTGATCGGCGGTAATTGGAAAAAATCACCACTCATCACCAGCTGCACACCGCCAAATGGCTGGTCATTTTCCCTGACACCACGCAGCACCCGGTCAACCATGTCCAACCGAAAATCATGCAGCATGGAAATCTCGTCAATAATCAACACATCAGTCTTGGTGATCACCTCACGCCGTGTTTTTGACAGCCGATCAAAAAAGTTGTTCGCGAGCTGATCACTGACGCCAGTGCCGCTCCAACTGTGAATGGTATTGCCGCCCAAATGCGTCGCCGCCAGCCCCGTCGTCGCTGTTACCGACACCTTTTTACCCTGGTCACGCGCCTGTGCAATAAACGTGTTCAACAGGTGCGTTTTGCCCGTCCCAGCCGCACCCGTTAGTAGCGCCGACCGACCGCTCATCAAAATCGCCAGCGCCAATTCTTGATCCATACTTAACCTCGCGGCGGTTCGCCTTCTGGCTCACCCAACAGTTTTTTCGATTTAATTTCGTAGCGCTTGCCGGTAATTTTACTCTCGATATAATCCTCATTAATCAAGTTCACAAACATGTCGAGGTCATTGCCATCCATAATGATAATCGCGCCATTATCATCACTCATCAGCTCCAGCTGCATCTCGTCAGCATAGTCCAGCACCTGCTCCTGCTTGACCTCGCCGATCTCCAATTTCTGCAGTTTATTGATGGTCTTTTTGCGTTCCTTGACCAGCGCATTTAGATCCAAGCCTTCTGGAAAACTCAACTTATATTGCTTTTCAATTTCCGCTACCTTCTTATCGGCAATCACCTGCTTCTTATACTCATAGCCAAACATCCGCTCAAACTTCGAAGGATTAAAGGCGAATATATCCTGACCGATGATCAGCACCTGGTTATCATCTGGCACCTTAAAGCCAACTTCCGCCTTAAACGCACCAAACTTGCCGTCAGAAAACTCCCACGCCAGCGCGCTTTTGAGCGTCTGCCCCTGCTGAATTAACTTAACCGTATAAAAGATTTTTTCTGGATCATTCGGATCAGTAAACCGCGCTATCACGCCTTTCATTCGCTTAAACTCATGCTCAGTTTCCGAAAACTCCACAATGTCGCCGCGCTCATGCTCAATCAAATGAATCAAGGTTTCCGCCCGGCCAACCTTGTCGAGGTCTGTGCGCAGTAGCACATTGTCTTCCGCTTCACTCAGTTCATAATCCCGCACGCTAAGGCCAGTGCCAGCGCCCAAATTAACCTGATTGATATAATCAAACAAAAATAGTGGCCGGAGCTGCTGCTCGACATCGCCCTTCAGGGGCATAAAATACGGCGTGTAATTTTTATTAAACAAAAACAGCTCAATCTGTAAGTCATTCTTTTTCGCATCAGTTTGATTCGCCCACAAAAAAATATCAGTCGTTTCCCTCACTTCTTCCATGAGGGTAATTATAGCAATTTTTGACCCAAGTAGCTAGATTGATGCTTATCCAAAAATTCGGTTACCAATTTTACGTCGCGCCTGCGCTAGTAACTTAGATCCAAACACTAATTCGTGTGGATTATTAAAACGCTCCAATTTTTCCGGACTCTCTGTCAATAGAATGCCGAGCGCTAACGCGGCCATTTCCAAGCACCGGTCTGTCTCTTGGCGCCCAAAAGTTGACTCTAATCGCTCAGTTCCATCAATCTGACCAATAACCAAGCCAAATCCGTCCCTTACTTCCGGTGCATTCCACCCCGATACTGTACCCTTCTCTGAATACATTTCAGACGGTAACTGCATAAATTTGCTTTTAGTCGGACCGACTTTAGCTGCTAATGTATCGTGAAGGCCGCCATCGCTCACGCCCCCCCCTGACACACAAAATATCATCCTCACACTTCATTGCAGTTATCACACCAATCCTCGCCATTGAGGGCAGCTCGGGGAACTCAAAGAAAGTTGTTAAATCAAATTGAACATGCTGCGGCATTTTATCTTTGTAGAACATGTGTTGATATTACCATATTTTTATATTATTGTCAATTATAGCCGCTCGCCTAGCCGCGCCCGATTGGCCCACTCATCCGCCAGCTCATTCCCTTCGTCGCCCTCATGACCACGCACCCAGCGGAGTTCCGCCTGCGACTGCACATATAACTCGTATAATTCCTGTACGATATCCAAGTTCTTAATCTCGCCACCCTTCTTTGTCCAGCCGCGCTTTTCCCAACCCGGCGCCCACTTGGTCACCACATTGATCCAAAACTCGCTATCAGTATAAATCACACACGGCACACCGTCCGCGTCCTGAAGCGCCGCAATCAGCGCCTTGCCTTCCATGCGAATATTGGTCGTCTCGCCGTCCTCTGAACCTAAGATCCACGGCTCAAGATCACGGATGACTGCGAAGCCACCCGGACCAGGGTTGGGGCTAGCCGAACCGTCAGTGTAGTAAATCGTCATATTCTGATTATACATAGTTTGCCGGGCCTAGGCGAGTTCATGCTGCAGGAAATGCCACAAATCCTCTAAAAATGCATCACGCGCCGGGGTTGAGCGCTCGTTTACCATGAGATCATGGCTGGCATAGTCGCGCCGCTGATGGATCTGCCTAAGCAGCTGAGACATCGTTTGAGCAATGGAATGTTTATCTTTATCAGGAACGGATCCCTGCTGCTCCAATTGACGAATATATTTATAAATTATGTGCGCCACCTCCCCCGTCCGCGATCGCCGCCGTTCGTCCTCGGTGACAAATTGCACTTCGACCGGCACGCCCTTGTCTAATCCTGGATAATCCATCAGGAAAGTCACTTTAGAGACCTGATATTTCTGACCGCGCTGCTTTACACTTTCATCATCCTGGACCATAAACTCGCAGCGCCCTATATCAAACCCGCGTTGCTCCATCTCCTGGCGCACGGTAGTAACATAATCCACCGTACCGTGAACACAAATAGCACTGGATTTACTGGCGGCCTTTTTCAAATCAAGCACCGGAGTTGTATCAATCCGCTCCAAAAACTTCACAAAATCATGCGCCTGAGCTTTCACATTCTTTGATATAACGGTCAGGCCGAGCACGTCCATCGGCGTGTACTCCGGTTTGCCATTCTGACGAGCTTCATGCACCTTGGCTGCCCATGACCCCACGGTTTTCAAGCGATATTTTCCATAGACCAATTTACCATTTTGCGCCACAAAATCCCCGATGTGAACCGACCGGTTCGGGCATGATTCTTCACTACGCGGACCGACCGCCGCTTCGGTGATGATTTGAGCATCGAAAATTGCACTTACCAGATTACGCACACCGGCTCGGCGAATTGTCTCATACTGCTCACGGATATCCTTAACCAGCTCATGCTTACCCTGTCCTTTCAGCCGAATGATATGCGCCTGTGAACGCAGGCTTGCCGCTAGCCCGTCAAATCCCATCACTTCACATAGCGGTGCATAGAATGATTCCGCCTCCAAAACATCCTGTAATTTAGCAGACTCACGCGACGATGACGGATAGCGCATATTATCAAGTAACTCGCAGGCCTTGATGATCACCGCCTCGATATTGGTGTTATCTAGGAACGCAGCCATCTGCTCCACATCAACAAATGGCTCGATCTGCCGCCATGCTTCGGCTGGTACCGCACCTTCGTAACGATCCGTGATAATCTCTCTGATGCTTTCAGGAATAGCATTAGCCACATCCAGTCGGTGCTGGCCAGAAGCCTCTTCTACTAGAATAAAGTCCACTAGTAGTGACGCTATATATAAACCCTGCGAATCTGTTATCTCAATCTCAGGATTCGTAAATACATCGGCCAGAGCCAAGCCAGCAGCCTGTCGACGCTCCGGTGTACACTTCTGACTGTCTCTGTTATGAAAGCGGTCAGCCACGTCATGCAGCAGCACGGCATGAATTGCCTCAGGCGGTAGTTTCAAACCGGCAAACTCCTCCACCAGTTTCATCGTTCGCTCAGCATGCTCCACCAGATCCTTTCGTTCATTCACACCTTCACCTTGAAAATACCCCTCGAGTGTCAACTGAAAAGGAAACTCGAGAGACGGACGCTCAAGGTCAATTATTTCTTCGATTTTTTGTGGCGCGCTCAGCTCTAACTGCTCACTGCGCGAAGAACATAATTCACTCATAATTCAGTTCGTTATCAAACTGGGCTATTATAACAGATGAATTAAATTTAGTCAATAAAATAGGTGCCGGCGTCAGGATAAGCATTGTACTGTTTCAGCGACATACTCTGGCAATACGCCCCGGCGTCAAAGATCACCAGCTTATCGCCGATCTCCGCCCGCGCCAGCCGCCGCGATGCGAGGTTCTCTGGGTTGCTTGGCGCTGGTGTTAAGATATCGCCCGTCTCACAGCAGTGCCCCACCACGATGTACTCCCGCTGCTCCTCGCGACCCGGCAGTATCATCATCTCGTGCTGCGCACCATACATCCCTGGCCGTGTGATGTCATTCATGCCGGTATCAAGGCGCAAAAATGTATGACCATCCGCACCGGTATCAACGATGTCTACCACCTCTGCTACCAGCACGCCAGCGTGCGCCACCAACCACGTTCCTGGCTCAATTTCTAGGTGTAATCGCCGCCCAGTTTCCTCAGCGAACTGAGCTAATTTCTGAGAAAACACCTCGCAAATTGCCGTCAGGTCCGCCTCTTGCTCGTCACCGAACCGATGCACCTTAAAGCCACCGCCAATATCCAGAGTAGTCACTTCCGGTAGTCGCCTGACGAGCGCTAGGGCTGCGTCCATTGCCTCGCCCCACAACCGCGGATCAGCACCCGAGCCGATGTGAATATGCAGCCGATCAATCATTATGTCATGACGCCTCGCTAACTCCAGCGCCTGCTCGGTATAGGCGTGCCACAGCCCAAAACTGGAATTAACCCCACCGGTCATCGTCCGATTATTATGCCCCGAACCCATGCCAGGATTGAGCCGCAGGCCGACCGTATTTGGGCGGTATGGACTCGAGGCAACCAGCTCTAATTGACGAAGCGACGTCGCCACGTAACGCACACCAGCCTGGAGTAACTCATCAAGGTTGTGCGCTGGCTGCTGGCTAGAGAGGCTGATCGTTGAGCCGCTCACCCCTTGCTTGAGTAATAGCGCCGCCTCGTAGCTTGAGCTAGCGTCAAACTGCAGCCCCAACTCATCAAACAGTCGTATAATTTCGGGATGCGAATTTGCCTTGGCAGCATAACGCACCGTCAGGCCAAACGGCACTCGGCACGCCAGCGCCTGCCGGGCCCGCTCTTCTAGCATCCGCCTCGAATACACAAAGCTCGGCGTATCAAGCACTTTGGGTAGTTGATCAATTGGAAAGTTCATACCTATCTACTATCTCAGGAATCTGGCCTAACGCTGTCGCCACTGGCCACGCTGGATGCTCTGGCACCGCAATGCCGTTATATTCTGCCGTTTGAATAAACCGCACATTATCAGGCAGATCACCGCCGATTGGCTTATCATCAACCATCCATACCTCGCCAGTCGGACACTGCTCGCGGAAATAATCACCTTTCGGCTGTAATGTAGTGATAATTTCTGTCCCTTCAAGCGATGGACACAGCGCCGCCTTGAATCGCTGGTAATTCGCCGGCCCATAGGTCAAGACATGCACCGTTCCACGCTGCCTGGCCCAGGCTACCACCTCAGCCACTCCGTCGTATTCCATTCGCCCATCAGCCAGCGTCGACTGAAGCAGGAATGCGAATACCGCCTCCTCTCCGAGTCCCGCCGCCCGTACGTGCGCCGCAAAATCATAATAGTACGCTTTCTCAGTGCGCACATGAAAGTCCGTTCGCCGCGCCAGCTCTACCTCGCTATCAATGCCAAACTGCCGCCCAAGCAGCCCCCACTCTGCCGCATCCAATTCGCTCGTCCGAAACAAGGTGCGATCAAGATCAAGAAACAGATTCAAACTCATGAAAAGTAAATCCTCATGAGTTCTCGCGCAATTCTATCACTGTCGTGACGGATCAGACTACGCAGCGCCGCCAGCGGATCGGCCTTTTTATTGTGCTGGCGAACGCCGTTAGCGATCAGGTGCTTGCCCGAAGCATAATAATGCTTTTTCTTCAGCTCCGCCTCGTCCCATTCCACCAAATATTCACCATTGTGCGCGTATTTGTCAAGCAGTGCCTGTGGCGGACGATAATTGTTATACAGTACATAATCCATGCTCACCCCAGCAAACCGCTCAATTTCATCGACAAAGTCCGCCACCGTAAAGCCGTCGGTCTGCGTCGGCTTGGTCACGAGATTACAGACATACACTTTCTTGGCCTTGGTTTCAGCCAAAGCCCGCGTCACACCGCGCACCAGTAGCGCTGGCGCCAGACTACCGTACAGCAGCCCCGGCGCTACCACCACGAGATCAGCGTCGAGAATCGCCCGCCGAGCATGCGGATTAATCGTTGCTGGCGGGCTGAGTTCTAGCCACGGCCGCTCATCGCCTGGAATATTCGTCACCTCGATGGCGTGCTCGCCCTCAACGACCGTACCGTCACGCAGCCTCAACGATAGCTTGGTATCGTCCAGCGTGATCGGAAATACCCGTCCATTTACGCCGAGCACCTCGCTGGCCGTCTCGACCGCTTGCGAAAAACTCCCCGTCATCTTTTCCAGCGCTGCCATGAACAAATTACCAAATGCGTGCCCCTTCATACTACCCTCGTCAAACCGGTAATTGAACAAGTCGCGCACCTTTGGCGAACTGCTCAGCGCCACCAGGCATTGCCGCACATCACCCGCCGGCAACACGCCTAGCTCATCGCGCAGCATGCCCGTCGAGCCGCCGTCATCAACCATGTTGACCAGCGCCGTGATACTATGGGTATACTTTTTCAAACCCGACAGCAGCGTGAAACTACCAGTTCCGCCGCCGATTACTACAATTTTTACTCCGAAATATTCTCTACTCAATTCGTATGTCATGCCCGCATTATAGCACTTCAGCGAGGTTAGACCAACGTACCCTTTGGTAGCGGCCACTCGAGGAACGTCTGATACTGTGTGCTGACAGCGGTCAATATATGTTCAGCCACCCTGGCCGGGTCATTGAAGAAAGCATAATCATCCGGCCGACGCCCTCGCCAAAACGGTGTTTTCATCGCCCCGGGCAAGAACAGTGCCACGCGAATCGGCAAGTGCTGCTCATCCGCCTGCAATGCCAAGCTACGCGCCAGCCCCGCCTGAGCATGCTTGGTCGCCACATATACCGCTTCGTCCCCGCGGGCTTTGATGCTGCTAGTTGAGCCAATTACCGTTAGTGTGGATTGTATCCGCTGCTGCGCCATCCTATGCCACGCCCACTGCACTAACGGCAACGGACCAGCAAAATTCACTTCTGCCATGGAGCGCGCATCGGGCTGATCCTCAAAATCACCGCGCCAGCCGTAGCCCGCCGCCCACACGAATTGCTCAATAGCATCACCGCCCAGAATCTGCTCAATCCGCGCTGGCGCCATCGCTACTTGCTCGGGATAATACACATCCAATTGGAAACCTTCGCCGTGCTCCTGAATATTATGCGTCTTCCCCAACACCAACACACGCTTGCTACTTTCTCTGAGCTGCCTAGCCATCTCCAGACCCAGTCCACTCGTCCCACCAAGAATAATATGCATGTGGTTATTATAGCAGGAGGAGTGATGGACTGTAAAATACCAAGCGAGACACCTCAGTTAAAATAATTGAGTGTCTTTACTGCACCCTCAACTTCTTCATCAGGATATCATAGCCATCCGTCACCTCATCGTGCCGGCTACCAATCCCCAACTCAGCCATCTCGCGCCACAAACCATTGACTATAGCGACAGGATCAGCATCCTCATCGGCTAATTGCTCTAACTCTATAAGGTCACCTAAGCCCTCCACCGAATCGACACATACTTCTATACCACTTAACGTGCCAGTCTGGTGAATCTTTGACATATCCGAAAACGCTACAAAGCCCGGCCCCTTAACGATAGCGATCATAGCATCTGGATCGCGAACTTCTGTTTCATGTTCAATACTATCCAGCTATCCGGTCACCGATCGTTTGAAAGTGAATAACGCCCGCTTCGTTGTATCTTCACCTTGTCTACGCATCTCAGTACGCACCCGCAACCAAGGCGCTGTGTTGCCGTCACCGCCAACTTCTCCCGGCAGACCAAACACTTGATCACGCTGATGCACTGACTCACCAAGGACGACACCCTTAGCCGCCAGCGCAGCCAGCAACCCTTCTTTATCTTGCAATCTAACTTTTATCTCAATTTCTCTCATAGTATGAATGATATCACGTTTGGGATACGCGCATTTGCGAATAACGCTTCAGCCAATCAGTAATCGCATCAATATCGAGATGATCGGTCGCGACGCGGACGGCGAAGTCCTCTATGTCTCCGCACCACACCACGAAGTGGCTAATCACCGTCTTTTTGGACCAGATCCTTGTAGAAGTCGAGCAGTCCATGAGTGCCGAAGGGCTCACCTACGCAGTCGTGGAGCATGTTCCATGAGATGAAGCGCAGCGTGTCGGCCTTTCTCCGGTTGAAGAGCCCGAGGACTCCGATGAGGGGTGACAGGATGGCGGGCGACACGGTTGTGACGCGTGTAGGCCGTTGAAGAGCCTGGAAAGCGCACTCAGCGAGCCCTTTCCAGGTGAAGACCTCAGGGCCTCCCACGTTCCATGCGCCCTCCTCGCCGTCGGTCAAGCGGTCGATGCAGAACTTCGCGAGGTCGGCGCCGTGAATGGGATTGATCCTGGTTTCCGGGCGGAAGAGGAAGACGCGACCCTTTTTGGCCATCTGAAGAATCTGGGTCATGTCGGAGAAGTACCCGGGGGGATTGATGATCTGACTCGATATCCGGGAGGCTGTCAGTTCTTGGGCGAAAGCGGTCTTTGCCCGGGTCAGCTGTGCCGGGCACTGGTCGCCTCCGATGACGTTGACGAAGCAGAAGTGCTTGACGCCGTACTTCTCCGCGGAGCGCAGGATGGCGAGATTGGCCCGGTGGTCGATGTCCCAAGGATTGGCCTTCTGCTTGGTGACCCCCAAGGTGGATATGACGTCGTCGACTCCTTCCGCGACATCGGCGATGAATGCGGGATTCGTGACCTCCCCGACGGCCCAGTCGTCGACGAGGCCATCCAGTGAGGGAGAATCCCAGGGGCCTGGAGAGACGGCCCGCTCGCGACTGCGGGTGATCGCGCGCACCTTGTGGCCACGGCGGTGCAGCTCGGCGACGACGAAACGTCCGAGATAACCTGTGGCTCCGGCGACGAGGGTTGTTCTATGCTTTGTCATTTTGCCTCTCCCTTTTGAAATTAACAACCAATTGTATACACATAATACCATACCCGAGGCCATTAATCACGCACCGGCCCGACAATATCCGTATTACCAAAGTAAAAATCAGTCAACACCCGACGCCATGGCATATTAGTTGCCGCAGCATATATCATTTTGCCGATATCGCCATGGCATACCAGTAGTACCGTTTGATCAGGGTGTCGACACGCCATAGAATCAAGCACCCACTGGCCGCGAGCCAATAACTCAGGAAAAGTCTCAGCGCCGTCAGGATTCAAAAAATAGGTCACGTTTTCTGTTTTGATGATGTCCGGCGCACACATTTCCTCAACATCAGCGGCCGGCCTACCGGTCATAATGCCAAAATTACGCTCGATTAAATCATCGTGAACTATCGGCTCGGCAAGACCCAGCTCCGTCGCCACAATTGCTGCCGTCTCAAGGGCCCGATCAAGTGGCGACGCGTACACCACGTCAAAAACCAGCTCCCTATCCCTGATGCGCCGCGCCAATTGCTGCGCCTGCTGACGCCCCAAATCAGTCAGCGGCAGGTTGCGATGACCATTCAAAATCCCACGCACATTGTCTTCATCTTGGCCGTGGCGAGCAATATAAATAACGGTCATAAACTCTAGTATATCACCCCTATCAGGCAGCGAGAAATCTCTCAGGAACCCTATTTGCCACTAAAATTCCTTAATTATCAAATCATCGATACGTCCCCGCGAATGACGCTCCAGCCAATCAACAATCGCATCAATATCGAGATGATCGGTCGCGACGCGGACGGCGAAATTTTCTAGTTCAGCAGCCGCCGCAGTCATTCTCCAGCCATTTCTCGCCAAAAAGATACCAGTAATCGTCACCGCTGTGCGCTTATTGCCATCGGTAAAGACATGGTCTGCTATACAATTACGCAAATAAACCGCCGCCTTTTCGTGAACTGACACATATTGCTCCTCGCCAAAAACAATTGTTTGCGGCGCGGCCACTAGCGACTTTAGCCCCAGTTCATCGCGTACGCCATGCGAGCCGCCAAAATCCTCAATTATCCAAAAGTGCAGCTTTAGAATTTCGTCAATCTCCAGATAGCGAATCATCGGTCTGCCAAGTTTTTCAGCGTTTCGCCGTATTGTTTTTTAAAATCATCGTATTCCTGGCGAAGCAACGGCTTATTTGCCTGTTTAATTGGCCTTATCTGCTCAACCGTTAATCGCACCTCGTCGCCATCGCGAATCCCCAGCGCCCGCAAATCCCGCGCTGGCAGCGTCACGCCGCGGCTGGAACCAATCTTGATAACTTTTTGAATCGTAGTGATTACCATACAAACATTATAACAAAATTATAATTTTATTGCAATGTTAGCGAAACCAAATCAATATTTACCTACCGCACGATTTCGCTATGCAGCTCCTGCCATTTCTCATGCGCTCTATATGCCCGTTCTGGCGCGTCAACCTCGCTCTTCTGAAGCAATAATTCCTCAGGGTCAACGAACATCACTTCATCGCCCTCTTCACCTGGTATAAAATCAAAGTTCTCCGGCCAGACGCGACAATAAAAACAGATTTGATTTGCATCAAGCCGCTCGATATACATCTGTTCTGATGCGTCAAACAGTTGATAGCGCAAATCACCTTTATAGCCGACTTCTTCGTACAGTTCGCGTTTCAGCGACGACTCAATCGTCTCACCGAAGTCCATGCCACCACCCGGCAAATCCCAATACGTCCGATCAATTTCTTTGACGACCAAAATTTGCCCAACGTCGTTGTAAATTAGCGCTTTGAGAGAGATGCGATACAGACAATCCAGATGATCGGTGCCATCTAAATTCTGCGTGATGATATGTCCTTTGGTGGTTTTTGTCATGAGAGTCATTATACTACACCTGAACGCCAGATGGCTGATACCATTTCGTCTACAGTATATTCTGTCTTTCCAATATCCATTACTAACTACTCATTAGGTGCTAACAAGTTGGAAATTACCTACTCGTGATACTCTTTTATTGTATGTTCATGTTCAGTCAAAAGATTCTTTGAATAGATTTTTTCCTTTTTTGAATTTCTGACTTCTTTCCAAAGAATAGCAGCTACTTTTAATTTGTTCGAATAGTTGCGGCTATTTTCATCTGCACAGAAATCCTTTAAAAATTGATTCCATTGACAAACCGAATTATCATACTTGGCATAATCTGATTCGCCATAATACACCTTCAGTAAATCTTTGATTGTAAATTTGCTATCCTTTTCTCTTTTTACTTTCCGCCAAGCAGTCGCCATATCAGCAGTAAATTTAAATGGTGAGATACCTGTTAAAACAGAGAAATATTCCCTAAACTTTGCATTGAAGGAAAAACCACATTCAAGTAATGGCATATCTAATGTAATATTTTCAACTTGCTTCTTCTCATTTTTTATTGATGATTTTTTAATCAAATTACCCTTAAAGTATTGCTCAATAATATAATTGAGTTCCTGTTTTGTACCTTTATATTCTAATCCTAATGACTTGCAAATCTGTGAAATTTCCTCACGATACCAATAGTATTTATTAAACTCAGCAAACGATGTAATTTTATCAAACTCAGGCCTACTTTCTATCAATATTTTAGCTCCTCAAAACTAATTTATTTTTTCATATCTAGTATCTACAGCTCCTCAATCTTCACCCGCCGCTGCTCCGTCGTATCCCGCTCGCGCACGGTGACAGTGCCGTCCTCCAGCGTCTGGAAGTCAATAACCACGCAGTATGGCGTGCCGATTTCGTCTTGGCGGCGGTAGCGTTTGCCGATGTTGCCGTTGTCGTCCCACATCACTCGGCCGGGGTTGGCTTTGGCGAGCTGGGCGTAGACTTCGCGGGCTTTTTCTACCAATTCTGGCTTGTTCTTGAGCAGTGGCGAAACGGCAAATTTGACCGGCGCCAAATGCTCTGGCAACGCCAAATACACCCGCTTTTCGCCATTTTGTTCATCCTCGTGATAGCTACTGGCCAGCACCGCCATTAGTGCCCGCTCCACACCAAACGACGGCTCGATGACGTGCGGAACAAATTTTGTGTTCGTTCCCTTGACGGTGTATTCCATGCTCTTGCCACTAGCGCGTTGGATGTTCATCAAGTCAAAATCAGTCCGATACGCGATGCCCATCAGCTCCTCGCGGCCAATTGGATAATCGTATTCGATGTCGATCGTCTTTTTACTGTAGTGCGCCCGATCTTCCGCCGGCACGTCCAGCTCGTGAATGTGCTCTGGTTTTAGACCTAGCTCTGCCAAAAAGGCATGTGTCGCCGCCAGCAGCTCGTCAAACGCCTCCTGCCAATGCTCAGGGTCGACGAAATATTCAATCTCCATCTGCTCAAACTCGCGAGAGCGGAAGACGAAGTCGCGCGGCGCAATCTCATTACGAAACGCCTTGCCCTGCTGAGCGATGCCAAACGGTAAGTTCGGGTAGAAACTATCGACGACGTTTTTGAAATTGGTGAAGATACCCTGGGCGGTTTCTGGGCGGAGGTACGAAATACTGTCCTCACTTTCAGTTGCACCGACGCGTGTCTTGAACATCATATTAAACGTTCGCGATTTACTCAGCGGATTGCCATCGGGGCTTTTGATGCCTTTCTCAGCAATTACCACATCCATCTGTTCCATGGTCATGCCATCTACATCAACACCATTATCCTTGAGAATATGATCGGTGCGGTAGCGACGGTGATTGACCGTATCTTCACACAGCGGATCGACGAACGTATCGACATGCCCACTGGCCTGCCAGACCTTCTGATTCATCAAAATCGCTGCATCGACGCCGTACATGTTGTCACGCTCGTCAACAAACCTGCGCCACCACAAATTCATGATATTACGCTTCAGCTGCACGCCCAGCGGACCATAATCCCAGGTGCCAGAAAGACCGCCATACACATCCGACCCCTGATAAATAAAGCCGCGGCGCTTACACAGGCTGATAATATCTTCCATTTTTGCTTGACTCATCACACAACCTTTCCCCATGTTGGCAACATGGCGATTCATTAACTAAGGTTTATTATAGCATGCTTGACGGTCGCTATTTATTGTGCAACAATCGCACATAGGGAGTATCAATGGTGTTATGAATCAGGAACAGTACAACACATCGTCTACAGATAAAATTTTTCCAGATTCCCCTGTAATACGTCACCCCCAGGAATACTCATTGGAGGAGGTCCGTAGATTACTAGAGATTTCTGATAAATACGAAGGAGCGGATGATAGAGCTAGAAGCATAGTCGCCGAAGGGATCCGCGTCACTGGTTTCGCTGCTTTTAGCTCCACAAGCCCGCTAACAGCTCAGGAGCAAGGCAAAATTAGAGAATACTTTGGGCAATGGATGCTACTCAGAGATCAACTCTCAGGACTCATCACCCCCTATGAACACAATACTTTTCTCTCGGCAAAGCGTAATTTTGACTCTGCCTGCACCAGTAAAGTGTCCGACCAAGTAAGGGTGGCCTTCCTAGATCAAGCACTAGAAGATGCTCACAGTGTTTACGCCAGTCAGACCAAAAGAATAGATATTTCTTTTAGTTCCGTCCTCAATAAAATATTCCTAGCGCGCACGTTACGCGATCTCGCCGCGATGGGTCGATTTGATGACGACGCTAAAAGAAGCGCAGTTGCCCTGCTCTGGGAATGTGCCGATGAGATTATCAAAATAAGTAAGCCAGATCTCGAGGTGGAATATTGCAAGGAGTCCTATTTACGTGAGATTGAATATTTCCGTGGCCAATACTCGGAAGAGATAGAGATTAACCCCGAAGAGAACCCCGATATTTCAACACATAACATACTCACCAAGCTTAATCAGTCGGATATTGAGTCCGGGCAAAACCCTAATACTTTCATGGAATCTGCCTTCTCCCCCCTACGGAAAGCAATTGTGAAGCATGCTCTACAAGACACAGTTACACCGCCGCATGCTGCCTAGTCACCAGCCAGCAACTAGCGATGACCGGGCCGAGGCCGCCGATGTGGGTGAGATTTTCTAGCGGCTTGGCTTGGATGAGGCGCAGCAGCTTGATGTGATCGGCCGTTAAATCGCCCTGCTCGCTTGGCCTTAGGGCTTTTTCGCTTGGATCGTACATGTATGATTTATCGCTCGTGAGCGTCCGCCCGGCCACGTCGGTGCGTAGATTAAGCTCGTCACCCAACAGCCCGGCGTACTGCATATAAAACCACGTCTCGACCAGCAGCCGATCAACCGCCGGCCGATCAAGCCACGCCAACACCTGACTGAGTACCGCGAACCACTCCGGCCCGTCAACGGTCTCGGTCGCCTGCGCCACCAGCTTGAGCGCCTGGTAGGCAAACCGCATCCGCTCATAATCCTCGAGGATATGCCGATAAAACGCGCTGAGCCTGGCACTGGTCAGCAGCCCCAGCTCACCACGGCCCGAACGAATCACCACGTCGCACAGCGCCAGGAGCTCAATGCCGCCAGCCAGCTTGCTCCGCTCGCGGCGCACCTCCTTGGCGATCACCGCCCGCCGCCCCTGGGGCGTTAGTAACTGCAATACCCGATCAGCTTCCGCATAATCCGTCCGCCGTAGCACAATCGCCTTGAGTCGCTCACCGTCTTTCATTCAGCCTCCTCACCTAGCACGCTGAGCGCCGCTCGCACGTCATCGGGCGTCATTCGCGCCTTATCAAGCACCGCCCGCACGCCAAACGGCCGCAGCTGATCCAGATCAAGCGCTACATTACTGCACACCACCACTGGCAGCCGCGCCAGATCCTCATGGCTTTGCAGCTCATTCAGTAGTGCCATTCCCGTCTCACCCGCCAGCAGCATATCGAGAATCAAGCCATCCGGCCGCCACTCATCAATCATCGCCATCGCCTGTCCAGCCGCCACCACTGTTCGGGCCGTACAGCCCGCCTCCAGCGCATACCGCTCCAGCACTGCCGCCCACTGCGGGTCATCCTCGATGATCAGTAGCTTTTTCACAGCAAGCTCATCTGCTCGCTGAGCGGCACATCAACATAAAACGTCAGTCCGTCTCGGTGGCGTATCAGCCCGATCTGCCCGCCCATCGCCCGCGCAAACGTCGCAGCGATATACACGCCGAGGCCGCTGCTGTCCGGCCGGGTTCTGACTGATTTACGCACGGTCATTTCATCCACCAATCGCCGATACTCCGCCAGGCTCATCATCGGCCCAAAATCCCGCACACCCAGCCGCACCATCGTCCCCGCCTGGCGCATGGTCACGCGAATTGCCGCCCCAGCCTCGCTGTAGCGCATCGCATTATCGAGAAAATTCATCATAATCCGCCCAAGCAGCAGCGGATTAGTCACCACCAGCCGCTTCTTGCCCGTACGCGGCCACGTCACCCGCCGGTCATACAGCCGCAGCATGTCGCGTGACTCGTATGCTAGTTGCGTTAGCAGCGCCAGCGGATTAACCGGCTCCAGTGGAAACAGCGTCGGCTGTACATTCACAGTACGCGCCAAGTCCTGCACCAAGGCCAGCGAGCGCTCCGCCGTCAGCGTCAACCGTCGCTGCATCTGCTGCACCTCGACTGGACTAAGCCCACCGTCCTCAATCAATAAACTCATCTGCCGAATCAACGCCAGTGGCGCCTTCAACTCATGCGCCGCCACCGCTATGCTCGGCATCGCGGCAAACTCCTTATCACTCCACTGTGGCTGCGCCATATACCTCTAGTATAGCAAACCGAGGCGCCAAAAAGAACCGCTGCCGCTCTGTATCATTTCATGCACCAGCCGCGACCAAGAAAACTATTGTACAAATTTCACTGTCTTGAGAATAGCTTCAAAATCTGGCTTGAACGTATCAGCATCGGTTGAAAAACGCAGCGTCTTGTCGCGCACCTTCATCAGCACCACCGAGCCGCGCAGATCCTTACTAAATGCACCGTCAATGCGCGTGGCGGTGTTACCGTTGTATTCGACGCTACTCGAGGTCAAATCACCCTTTTTCAGCAGGCTGGCATATTGATTCAGTGTCTTATTGAAGTCACTATTGAGGATCTCGAGGCGTAGCGCAAACTTGTTTTGATTGCTACTATGTGTATTTGTCGGCGGTACGATAACCGGATGGAGATACGCTTTATAGTCGCCGCGATCACCGCCGTCAGCCGCTACGTAAACACTCCAGGTCTTTGGGTACATAAACGACACGCGGCCGTACTGCTCGGGGCCGACGAATTCAATACGCGGGTTTTTGGCTTCTTCATTAAATTTCTCGCGGTCAGCCTTTGATTGCTCTTCGCGCGCCTTGGCCGAAGCTACCGCCATCCGACTCTCGACCGCAGTTTTTTCCTGTGAATATGCCAGGTACGCCCAAATTGCCGCGCTACCAGCCGCCACGAACAGCACAATCGCACTAATCGCCACAATCATCCAGCTATTAACATATCCCTGTTCCATCTCTGTTTTTCTACTCATATGCATCAGTATAGCTTATGCTTCGGGCGATGTAAAGCCTCCCGGCAGCCGATAGAGAAAATAGCCGTGGTATTCTTTTGTCGGTCGCGTGCCAGGGATAGAAAATCCGTAGCTCACGAAAGTCAGCGGCTCGGTCTGGGCGGCTGCTTGGCGCCTGGCCAGCTGAAACATCTTTGCGATATCGCGACCATCACCAAAGGCATACATCACCGTCACCTTGTCAAGCACCGGCTGCCGCCAGATATTCGCCCAGTGCACTCGGGCGCCCGGTAATTTTCGCAGCCGCCAGCGCGATATTAGCACCAGGAACGGATTAATCTCATAGCCAATCGCCCGCGCGCCCTGCTGGGCTGCTATCATGAGCACCACGCCATCGCCCGACCCGATATCAAGCACGATGTCGCCCTTACCGAGTGGCAACGCCTCGGCAAATAACCGCTGCACTTCGCGCGACCGTGACGGCACATACGGCGCACCGATCAATACTGGCAGCGCAAAGATCATCAGAATCGCGCCACCAAGCCACAGCGTCCATGTCACGCGCTAAAATCCTCGCTAAGCACCGTAATATCGTGCTGCATATCGTCCAGCGCCGCCGTAATCTTCTTCGCCAGCTGCCGCGCCTCAATGAACCGCTGCTTGGCCTCGTCCAGATTAAACTCCTCGCCCTGAAACCATGCGATGCGCTCGTTCAGCTCCGCCATCATCTGCTCAATCGTTTTTTCGTTTGTCTTATCGTTTTTCACTACTCTCAATCCTCGCTTTCATAATCTTATCTTTTGTTGTAATCTTTACAATACTACCAATCTGACAGTCGCCGCTGATCATCGCGTAACCGCGCCGCAGCGCCATCTCTGGGTCGTATTCAGTAATCATTCGTTGTTGCGACAATACCATATTTTTAGCAATATCAACGCGGTGCGACCACTGTTCGAGCGCCGCTTGTTGCAACGTTGTTGCACATAGACGCCGCTCCTTAATCTGCCGCTGAATCACCTCTGATACGTTGCCCAGCCGCAGCGCTAACTGCCGCCTTACCTCGTGTTTATCCGGAAATAATAGCTGCGCCGCATTACTCGGCGTGGCCGCCCGCACATCAGCCGCCAGATCGCACAAACTCTCGTCAACCTCGTGTCCGATACCAGTCAGCACTGGCACGCGGCTGCCCGCCACCGCCCGCACTAAGCATTCGTCATTAAAGCTCGCGAGATCCTCCGCGCTACCGCCGCCGCGAATCAGCACGATCACCTCTGGCGGCTCCGCCAGCTGGTTACAGTGGGCAATCGCCCGCACCGCCTGATCAGCCGCGCCGTCGCCCTGAACCTTGACGTTAGCAACGATAAACTGCACCCCACCCCAGCGCTCACCAGCAATTTTCATAAAATCCGCGTAGCCTGCCGCCTGCGTACTAGAAATAACGGCTACGCGAGCAGGATATGGCGGTAAGGGGCGCTTGCGCTCCGTATCAAACAACCCTTCGGCCGCCAGCTTCGCCTTGAGTAACTCAGCGCTGCGCTTGAGGTGACCCGCGCCCAGCGGCTTGATCTCTTGTACCGTCAGGCTAAACTTACCCTTGGCAGTTAACTTAGCCGAGGCCCGCACCACCACGCGCATCCCTTCCTCGATCGGCGTCCTGAGCTGCCACGCCATCATGAAACAATTGACCGCACTCTCATGGTCCCTGAGCGTAAAAAAGACAAACTTCTGCTGACGCATGGTGAACTCGGCGATCTCGCCTTCAACCTCGACGACTGGGACAGCCGTCTCCAGCACCTGATTGACGACCGCTACAAAATCGCTAACGCTAAACCGCGGCGCCACCGTCATCATCTGGCTGCCCATATTTGATCAGCGCGTGCTGGTAGAACATATACCCAAAGATAATCGTTCCCGCGAGCAAGATCACCCGCGTCAGCACAATCCCAGCAATGGCAACGTCCGGCGCCACACCGGTCATACTCAAGAAAACGATCATAATCGCTTCGTACACGCCCGCACCACCCGGCGTAAAGGCCACCAGACTCGCCAGCCCTGCCACGCCATAGCCAATGATCAGCACCGCCGGATTGACCGACACACCCAGTGCCCAAAACGCTACGATGAACATCAACACATCGAAAATGGCATAAATTGCGCCCCAGACCAGCGGCTTGATGAGTAGGCGCCGGTGCTCTGACAGTTCCACGAAATCATCATGCATCTCAGCGAAAAACGCTTCGATTTTCGTCGAAACCAGCAGCCGTTTGATCTTGCCCAGCGTCGCCCAACGCACCACTGCATTCACGACTCGCGACACCCGCACCGCCGTGTTGTGCATGCGCTTGCGCGACGAGAACATAAAAATCAGCCCAAATGTTAGCGCCAGCACCACTAGCACCAAGAAGAAACTTGACGTCACGATGTAGCGATTGACCTGCCCATCAATTGACAAGATCAGCACCGCCAATATCAGCAGCACCATCAGCGACAAAAAGCCCGTCACGTAACGGATCACCTGAGCAAACGTCGAGCGCGCCGAGCTAACGCCGAGCTTGTGCATCCGCCACGTCGTGTAGGATATACCGCTGACGCCACCTGACGGGAAAATGTGATTGACCAGATTTAGCTCCAGCGCAATCCGCGTCTGCTCAAACCGCGAGATATGCCCGATCAGTTTTTTATCACGAAGATAGGCAAAAATCATCTCACCGCCCGCAAAATAGACGATAATTTGAAACGGCACCAGTAGCATCAACAGCCAGATATTTGCCCGGCCAAGTAGCTCCCATGCCCGCGCTAGCTCGGCGCGCGACAGAAAAATGATCAGCACCAGCACTGCCAACGTCACGAGGCTCATGATCGTCCGTGGTGACTTACATGCTTCCAAAAGTTGCCGTATCCCTTTCGACACCATATCGCCCATTATATCACGCAGTTTTTGCTATAATCAAACCATGTACATCACCCTGCTTGGCCGCCAGCCAGAGATCTCGCTCGCCGAACTTGCGGCGGTGTTTGGCGCAGACTGTGTCAATCGCATCAGCCAGCAATGTGCCGAAGTTCAAACATCTCAATTTGACATTACCACCTTAGGCGGCACCGTTAAATGCGCCAAAGTGATCACCGAGCTACCAGCCAGCCGCGCCGATAAAGCCTCGCTCCTCGCCGCTTCGCGCTTCATCACCCAGCATTATCAAGCCAAGTGGGCGCACTCGCCGCATAAAATCACCCTCGGCCTCAGCGCCTATGGCCTAGCTGTGAGCGCCCGTGATATCCAAAAAACCGGCCTCATCCTCAAATCATCTCTCAAAAAATCTGGCACCAGCCTCCGTCTCATCCCGAACGATCAGCCAGCCCTCTCTACCGCCACCGCGCACAATAACAAGCTCGGTGGTTCGCCGCATAAAGTCGAGCTGCTGCTTGTTAAAACGACCGACCGCCGCCTGATCATCGCCGAGAGCCGCGGTGTCCAAAACATCACCGCCTATACCCGCCGCGACCGCCATCGTCCCAAGCGCGACGCTTTCGTTGGCATGCTACCGCCCAAATTAGCGCAGATTATGCTGAATTTAGCACTGGGCGCCGGATCGCTAGCTCATCAAAGATCGTGCAGCAATTCTGCGACGGGGTCGGCTTCCAGCCTCTCCGATAAGTCGATGGTTCTGCGGACGGCGTTGCCGGATGCATTCGACTTGGAGGAGACGGCTGGAAGCCGACCTGCCGTGACGATCCTCGACCCGTTCTGCGGCACCGGCACCGTCCTGCAAGAAGCGCTGCTCACCGGCTACGATGTCGTCGGCACCGACCTCAGCCAGAAAATGGTTGATTACACCACTGAGAACCTGTCGTGGCTACAATCGACCTTCACTGCACCCGGCAACGTCATTGATATCCATCAAGCCGACGCCACCACGCACCACTGGCCGAGCAGCAAACACCTCACCGCCGTCGTCTGCGAAACCTACCTCGGCCAGCCCTTTTCTGCGCCGCCCGCACCCCAAAAACTAGCAGAAGTTGCCGGCAACTGTAATCACATTATCACCGGCTTCCTCACTAATATCCGTCCGCAGCTAGCGCCAAACACATCGCTGTGTATCGCCGTGCCAGCGTGGTACGACGCATCCGGCCGGGCCACTCATCTGCCGCTAATAAAAAACCTCCAAAAACTTGGCTATCACCAACTCAACCACATCCCGCTCATCTATCGCCGCCCCGACCAAACTGTCGCCCGCGAGCTACTGATCTTGCGGACTAGCCGAGCACCGGACGGTTAAGCCGTAACGCCGGATCATAGTTTGCGAGCTGCCCCAAATGACCCACCAACTCATTCTCCAAAAGATCAAGCTGCGCTTGACGCGCCTCTGCTGCTTGCTCGGCCGCAGGAGGAGCAATTGCATTCCGGTAATACCGCTGACATGTCGCTAGTAAAACTCCAGCGCCCAGGCCGATGCGTTGCTGATTCAACGCCATGATCAAAAATGCCAATGTTGGCCGCGCCTGCTTCGCCATTTCCGTCGTCATCTGTTGATCGGTATCAGCAAACACCTCCCGCCCGATCTGACCCAGCAGTCCGTCCACCATATTTGCCCCGGCTGACGCATATGACCCCTCGTCTGAGATATATTGCTCAAGCGGCTCGGAAAGCGCCACCTCAACCTTTGCCGTTGCACCACTCTCGTGCTGCAGTGTCGCTGCAATCATCTTTTCCGTTGTCGTCTGACCATTGACACCGCGCTCAGCAACCTCTGCCGCCGCCGTCTGTACCGCGTGTAGTGCCTGCAGCGCTTCTCCGTCACGAGGCATTTCTCGAGATTCGTGCACAGCACCACCGAATGCCACTGCACCAACGGTGCCCAAGCCACCCAGTAGTACCGTTCTTCTATCCACTCGTCTGTTGAAAATAGCTTCCATTGTCGTCATATTCTGCTCGTTCATAGCCCCTAGTTATATAACACTTGGCTAATCAAGTAAAGCCCCTTGACTTTTTATCAGCCGTCACTTATACTGGTACAGATTAGGTTTAGAAAATTTAAGGAGTTTCAATGTCAAAAGTCAAAGCTGGTGGCTCAAGTAAGAACATCCACAACAACCCTGGCCAACGCCTCGGCGTCAAGCGCTTCGGCGGCCAAAAAGTCAACGCTGGCGAGGTACTCGTCCGCCAAACAGGCGCCACAAAAATCGCTGGCGAGGGCGCGTACATGAGCCGCAACTACACTATCCACGCCGCTAAGTCTGGCGTCGTCACCTTCAAACAGGTCAAGAAAACCAAATTCACCGGCAAAACTGAGCGACGCACTCAGGTTTGCGTCGGCTAGTCAGTACTAACTATTACAGCGCCGCTGGTCGCGTTCGTTTTTTCAGCCGCTTGCCCTGCTCTGCGATTTTGTTACTGTGACGCGCGCCTTCGACACGGTCGTCAGCGTACCCATCAATCTGGTCATGTAGCTCACGACCCACGACTGCCAACGCCGTAAATATGTCGCCGAGTACTTGCTCATCAGGTGTCTCGTTTTGCAACGCATAGAAAAACGCCATATCATCTACCAGCTCGACATCGAAACGAGATGACTTGTCAACCAGCGCCGCCATAACATCCGGCGTCAGTACATAGCGCACATCAACATCATACTGCTTTGGCGCGTATAATGTGAAATACGTATCAAAATCGCCCTCCAAACTGATGCGCTGACTGTTCGAAATCACCACCGGCAGATTACTGATCAGCGCCTTACCCATCACAGTCCCATCGTTGGATTTCGAGTCCAGCACCAAGTGCGGCACCCTGCGAGGTAGGCGCATCCCAGCGTAGTACCAGGTATACGTCCGCCGCTGTTTACCGCTACCAACCGTATATTCGTAACGACCGACTTCCAGTAGTCGCTGTCCGTCGCGTCCATACGACAACACGCCGCGATAATGCCGCGAATAGCCGACATCAAACAATAGACCAGGGCCGATTGTGTCAGCTTTACCGACTGGATCATATTCCAATCCACAACAAGACGCAAAGTCAGCCATTCGTATATGCCGACGTATCGCCCGCCTTGAGGCGCGGAAAAAGACAATCATTGACGTGGTGGCCAATATACCAATCATCACCACCAAAACGAGCCAGTGCGGCACAAGTGACATCAAAACAGCAAGTCCGATACAAAAGATAACCCACACGACCGCCAGCACCGCCATGTCGGCTAGCGACGTATCAAACCCCAGCGACCAACGAGAAAGTTCCATACGCCGCCGATACTCCCTCGCTTCTGCCAACGAGACCGGCCGGCGTAGTACTGTCAGCGTATCTTCGGTAATTTTTGGCAACCATTCCACGCCCTTATTATAGCAAACTACCTACGCGGGGATGGCCCAACCTAGTTTTCAAACGACTGCGACATGCCCAAATGATGCTTCACTCGCGCTACCACGTCGCCGATCACCACCTGCGATTTGACGAGATATTCGTCTACTCCGAGCGCCTCTGCCCGCTCCCGGTCCTTCTGCTGACTCAGCGCCGTTAGCATAATTACCCGCACATTGGTCGTTTCTGGCGTATTGCGCAGGATATCGAGCACGTCAAAGCCGCTAATTTTTGGCATCATAGCATCCAGTACGATCAGATCCGGCCGAAACGCCACCGTTGCCGACAGCGCGTCCTCACCATTATGCACCTCACGAATCTCAAAGCCCTCCAGCTCCAGCCGCGACCGATAGACCGCCGCCAGTGCCGTGTCATCTTCAACCAGTAGTATTTTTTTTCTGTGTTGCATATCTTTACCCTCCCTTTTTGAGCTTATACACTCTTTGCCTTCTCTAACTGTGGATCGCGTCCATTATCTGCCGCCCCAGCCGTCATCTCGACCTTAACATCCGGTTCGATACCCGACTTGTCAATATTCTTGCCGTGCGGCGTATACCAGCGCGCCTCGGTCACTTTTAGAACCGAGCCGTCTGCCAAATCAATCGGCCGCTGTACACTGCCCTTGCCATAGGTTTTTTCGCCAACCAGCGTTGCCTTGCCGTGATCCTTGAGCGCCCCCGCCACGATCTCGCTGGCGCTGGCACTACCACCGTTGATCAGCACGACCGTCTTGATATCACCGAGAAGCGGCTGGCCGGTTGATTTCTCGGTCGAGATAACCTGCTCACCGCGCCGTTGGGTCATTACCACCTCATGATTGAGCCACAACCCCGCTAACGCCTGTGCAGCCGCCACCGTACCGCCAGGATTTCCCCTGAGATCGAGGATGACTTTCTTGACGCCTGCCGAACGGAATTCCTCGGCGGCTTGGCGCGCTTGCTTGCCGGTATCGTCATTAAAACGGCCCACCGTTAAAATACCGATCTCACCGTCGATCTTCCACTCGGCAGCCGGCGCGACGACCTCCTCGCGTGTCACCGTTATATCTTTACGCTCGTCGCCACGCGACAGCACCAACTTGACCGTCGTGCCAACGTCGCCACGAATACGCTGCACCACTTGATCAACCGGCATATTAGTCACCACCGTGTCATTGACCTTGACGATGGCATCACCAGCTTTGACGCCCGCCTTTTCGGCTGGGCTATTCTTTAGCGGCCGGATGATCGTCGGCACGTTATGCCGCTTGGCAATTTCCGCCCCGATACCGCCACCAATATTGCCCGACAAGCTCTTCTCAAACTCCTTGGCTTCATCCGGATCCATGTACGCCGTGTGCGGATCGCCCGTCGCTGCCACCATACCGCGCGCCGCCCCACGCGTAAGTGCTTGCTCATCCAAATTACCGTCATAATGAGCCTTTAGCTCACGGTACACGCGCTGCACCGCTGATAAATCCAGCGACCCCGTTGCTGTTCTGAGACCAAACAGCGACCCGACCTGCGCCACGATCAGATCCGACCGCGTCCCGGCCGCAAAACTCACAATCGCGATCAGCAGCCCGCCCAAAAACAAGCGAGCCCGCATTCCTACCCTCCGTTGCTCTGTCATGTATCTATTGTACACAAAAACCCTCGCTGATGCGAGGGTTTTATTGACTCATCGTACTATTAAAAATACACGTAGGTTAAGCCCGAGGCTAAACGCGTATACTTTCGGTACAGACCGTCCCACGCCAAGTTATAGTCGCTGACCGTAATTGTGCCGTCACCATTAACCGACTCGACGTACATCACGTGTCCATAATAGCCAACATTCATGACCGCCGCCGCGCCAGCCTTTGGTGTCGAACCGCTCTGGATGCCGTATCGCGCCGCTGTTGATGGCCACTGATTAGCGTTACCAGCCCCACCAAAATGCGGCACAAACCGACCGGTACTGTGGATCTTCCAGGCCACATAGCTCACGCACTCACGTGTATATAAGCCCCATGGATCGACGTAAGCATCTAGTGGTGCATTCGCCCAGACACCTGGATAGCCACCACCGCCCGGGATACCACCCGGAATTGACACCCCGCCAAGCGCTCGTCGGTTAGCCGCCGCCTGCTCTTCGCGTAGTTTCGCTGCCTGGTTATTGCGCTGCGTTGCGAGAGCTGCATAGGCATTCTGGTCGTTCTTGGTGTCATTGACGAGCTTGGCCTGCTCTGCCTGCTTGGACGCCAGTTGCGACTGCTGAGCTTTCTGGTCTTTGAGTACATTCTCAACTGACTTTTTATTCTCTTCTAACTTCGCCTGCAGCGCCTTAATTTCCTTGATCTTATCGTTCAGTGAGGATCGCAAGCTACTACGTTGCTCCTGCTTATCAACATAATCGCCGATTGATTTGGAGCTCGCCAGCATCTCGAGTGGCGAGATCTGATCATCGAGGTAAATATCTGAGAGGATTTTACCCATGACCTTGCGGCTCTTTTCAATCGCTAGCTTATTTTTAGCAATCTCCGCAACCAATGCGTCGTGCTTTTGTTGGCTCTTGGCAATTTCCGCTCGGATCGAATCAATCTGCGCGTTGATGCGCCCGAGCTCTTCCTCCAGCGTCGCCGCCATCGTCCCGAGACGATTGGCCTCGTTCTGCGCCTGTTGCGCCTGTTGGTTGAGAGCGTTAATTTCCGCTTCATAGTCACGCGCGAATACATGTGGGCCGAGCTGGAACACGCCAGCGCCCAAAACAACAGCACTAACCGCCACGAGAGCTGCCCGTGTGGCTCGTGATGTCGAAACTGGTGTGGTGGACCGTATCTTCATTGCCTTTTATTTTAGCACAAGCGACATATGGACGTCAAGCGCCTTGGCTCAGTAAATATTCAGGGGTCAGCGACAAAATAACTTATAATTTTAAGTATTTGCGCGTCGCGATCAATGACGAGACAATGCCAATCACCGCACCAATCATAATCATCGCCAGCACTACTAGCCCGGCATACGTGGTGCCAATATTCATCAAGTTATCCATCGGCAGCCGCACCGCCAGCTTGTCGTGTGCCGAAAACAGCAACAAATACCCGACCCCTGAGGCCACCAGTGCCGCGATAAATCCATACATAATTGCCTCAACGATAAATGGCCCGCGAATAAATCCACGATCAGCACCGATCAGCTTCATCATCTGGATCTCGTCTTTGCGGTTAAAAATTGCCATCCTGATGGTGTTAAACACCACCAGCGACGAAATCACCACGAACACCACGGTAGCGATCGAGCCGGCGATACTGGCAAACCGCACCCAATCACCGATAGCGTTGATCGCATCACGCCGATCACCGATGAACGACGGTTCTTTGGTCGGATCTTTGTGCTTCTTATACAGCTCGTCATGCTTCGTAAACTCAATCAGTGCCCGCTGATCGTTTAAATCCTTGAGCGAAGCCCGAAGCGATGCTGGCATTTCGTTACTTGATTCCTTGATCGCCTCGAGAGTTGCTGGATCATTCTTATACTTCTCGATTTGCTCCTGACGCGCCTGCTCTGCCGAGATATACGTCACCTTTTCGACATTCTGGAGCTTGCTCAGGCGCGATGTCAGCTCGTCGATCACCTTTTGCTCGGTTGAGCCTTTGAGGAAAATCGACATATCGGACTTGCGCGAAATTGTATCGACCGAGTCAACCAGCACCTGGCGAGCAGCCATAGTAACGGCAATAATGAGCAGCGTCACCGCCATCACCGCAGTCGCTGCGATCGTCAGCCAGGTATTACGGCTAAAATTATTGATACCATACCGGCACATTCGCCAGAACGTCAGCACCCGACGGCGACGCTGCCGCGTGCGCTTGAGAACTTTAGGATCGACGCGCGCCTTGGCGGCGGCTTTACGTGAGATATCGGTCATTGTTTGTAACTCCCCTTGGCTTGATCAGAGGTGATTTTACCGTGATCAATGGTGATCACCCGGCGCTTGAGCTTATTGACAATATCGACGTTGTGCGTGGTCAACAGCACCGTGGTGCCGTATTTGTTAATTTTTTCCAGCAAGCGCACAATATCCCAGCTATGCTTTGGGTCAAGGTTACCAGTCGGCTCGTCAGCGATCAAGATCTTTGGCTGCCGAACCACTGCCCGGGCAATCGCCACCCGTTGGCGCTCACCGCCAGACAGTTGGTTTGGGAAATTCTTTTCCTTACCTTTCAGCCCCACTAGCTCAATCACCTTTGGCACCGTTGATTTGATCTCGCGATTAGTCATCCCGGCAATCTCCAGCGCAAAGGCCACATTCTCAAACACCGTCCGGTTTGGTAGCAGCTTGAAATCCTGAAACACCACGCCGATCTTGCGCCGTAGCAGCGGGATATGCTTGTCCTTGAGCGTGTCATAATCAATCCCACCGACAACAATCTTGCCACCAGTCGGCTTTTCCTCGCGGGTCAGCAGCTTGAGCAGCGTCGACTTCCCCGCACCCGACGTCCCGACCAGGATCACAAACTCGCCCGGTTTGACATGGACACTAACCCGGTTCAAGGCCGGCTTGTTATCCTTGCCATACGTTTTGGTAACCCTATCTAACAAAATCATTTCTACTAGTATAGCAGATTTTAAGGATGGTGCGAATAGGTATATACTGGCTCTTTATTTAGCCACGCGACTCACGCAAATAAGCCGTCATAAACCCATCGATATCCCCGTCCAGCACCCCTTGGGCATTGCGGTTCTCGTGCTTGGTGCGGGTATCCTTGACCAGTGTGTATGGGTGCAGGACATAATTTCTAATCTGGCTGCCCCAGTTGGCTGACTCGCCAGCCCTGAGATCAGACAGGGTTTCGGCGTGCTGCTCCAGCTTCATCGCCAGCAGCTTGGAGCGCAAGATCTTCAGCGCCGTCTCTTTATTCTGGATCTGCGAGCGCTCGTTCTGAATCGCCACCGTGATTCCCGTCGGCACGTGCGTCACCCGCACCGCCGAATCAGTGGTATTGACGCCCTGGCCGCCCTTACCGCCCGAACGATACACATCAATCCTCAGATCATTCGGGTCAATCGCAATTTCATCCGGCGTATCAATCTTTGGCAACACCTCCACCAGCGCAAAGCTAGTCTGGCGCAAATTATCAGCATTAAACGGACTGAGGCGCACCAGCCGATGCACACCATTTTCTGAGCGCAATTTTCCATAGGCAAACGGCCCAGAAATCTCCAGCACCGCCGTCTTTATCCCAGCGTCATCATTGGTCGAACGCTCCAGTGTATCGGCTTTCATCCCCGACTTCTCCGCCCAGCGCAGATACATCCGCTCCAGCATCGCCGCAAAGTCCTGAGCATCCAGCCCGCCTACACCGGCCGAAATCCGCACCACCGCCTCGCGGTTATCGTATGGGCCGCTGAATAATAAATCGGTCTTGCGCTGAGTAAACTCCTGCTCCAGCGCCACCACCTGCGCCTCAAACTCCGGCAGCAAATCATCATCGCCCAGCTCCATCAACTCGGCGATATCCATGAGCTGCACGCTGAGCGTCTGCCACGGCTCAACTGTCTGGCGCAAGCTAGCCGCCTTTTTCGCCAGCGCCTGCGCCTCGTCCGGATTATGCCAAATCTCCGGCTGATTAAGCCGCTCGTCCAGCGCCGCCAGCTCCTGCTCCAGCGCCGCAAAATCCAGCGCCGCCTTGGCCTGTTCTACTTCTGACCGCAGAGTTTGGATGCGCTTTTTGAGTGGCTGCATGGATATATTTTAGCAGATATCGGTGTGTATTCACTCAGCTAAAATACAAAACATGCTATACTACCCCTATGAATCAAGATATCGCTACCATCCTCGTAACTACTGAACAAATTAATGACGCGGTGGCGCGGCTGGGCCAGGAGCTGACAGCAGAGTATCGTGACAAGAATCCGCTCGTCATCGGCGTCCTGCGTGGCGTGGCACCGTTCATGATCGATCTGGTACGCGCCATGGATTGCTATCTGGAAATTGATTTCATCGACGTCTCCAGCTACGGCGACGCGACTGAATCATCCGGCGCGGTCACCGTTCTCAAGGACATCGATAGCGACGTTACTGGGCGACATGTTTTGTTGGTCGAAGACATCGTCGATACCGGCCGAACGTTGGAAAAATTGCTAGAATTATTCGCCGGTCGCGGTGCCGCCTCAGTCAAAGTCTGCTCACTACTCGACAAACCCGAACGACGTATCGTCAACGTTACCGCCGATTACATCGGCCTATCAGTTCCTAACGAATTCGTCGTCGGCTACGGCCTAGATTTCCGCCAACAATACCGCAATCTGCCATATATCGGGGTATTGAAACCAGAAATCTATCAAAATTAGAGATTCTCCACTGCCGTCACGAACTGCTCGCCGCGGTCGACGTAATTTTTGAACATACCAAAGCTGGCGGCCGCTGGACTGAGGATGACAACATCGCCCGGGCGAGATAATTGACTGGCTTGAGCGACGACATCCACCATCGTCGTCTGGCCGAGCACCACTGTTGTCGCCGTCACCGATGCTTGATGCAGCGACTGCTCAATCTTTGCCGCATTGGCCCCGATAATGATCACCGCCCGCACCGTTTGTTTGGCAATCTCCGTGGCCATTTCATCATAATCCGCCCCCTTGTCGTACCCACCGACGATCAGCACTTTCGGCGCCTCAAACGCCCGCAGCGCCGCGATGGCACTGCCTGGCGTGGTAGCGATACTGTCATCGTAATACTTCACGCCGTTTTTCTCAGCAACAAATTTTAATCGATGCGGTAATCCCGTAAAACTCTCTAGTCCAGCCGCGTACTGCTCGTCGGTCACTGTGATCGGCAATTCTGTCACCGCGCTCATCGCCGCACACGCATTCTCGAGGTTGTGCGCGCCCGGCAGCCGTAAATGATCGGTGCGACAAATCCGCCGATCTTGCACACAGAAGTAACCATCCCGGACATACACCTGATCCTCGTCGGGAACGGCATAGCGGTGCGCAAAATCTAGTGCATCATCTCCGCAATACTCACACGTCGCATGACCCTGCTCATCCAATAGTCCATTAAAAGGCGTAGCAGCTACTTCTTCCGAATATTTATTCGTTGGATGATATAAACATGTATCAATAATACCCTGGTGGCGACGAATATTTTTCTTGGCATCGAGGTACTCGGCAAAATCCGTATGCACCTCCAAATGATCAGGCTCGATCATCAACACCACGGCAATGGTCGGCGACTTCTCGAGATCCCACAGCTGAAAACTTGATAGCTCGTACACAACGAAATCGTCCTTTGTGATGTTTGGCAGCGCGTCCAGTGCCGGCACACCGATGTTCCCAACCAGATGCACCGTCTGACCAGCCGCCCGCAAGATCGCCACGATCAGACTACAGGTCGTACCCTTGCCTTTCGTCCCCGTCACGCCAATAATCGGCACCGGACACTTGTCAAAAAACTCATTGGTCGCCGACCATATTTTGCCCGACGTTTTGAGTAGCCGCGGCGGCACACCCGGTGCTCGCACCACCATGTCGGCATCCTGCAACCGCTCAGCGAACACCGACTCACCAGTCCGCACCGCCACCCCGTCCGGCGCATTCTCAACCGCTTTCTGGTCAGCGATCACAAACTCAGCATCAGGAAAAGCCTGCCGAAAATATCTCAAACTTGATATACCCTCAAGGCCATAGCCAGCGATGATGATCTTCATAGGTTTATTATAGCATTGAGCACTACTAAAACAGCCCCTCAAGCTTCTCCTGCAGTCGCCCGAGCAGTTCTTTATCACCGCTACTCACGCCAGCAAGCACCCAGGTATTTGCTGCAAAAAACTCTCGCACCACCCGAACAATTTGATCAGCAGTCACCGCCAAAATTGCCGTCGGTACGCCCTCATAATCCTTGACGAAATCATCAGCAAAATAACGCCCGGTATAAAAATTGCTGACCTGTGCCACCGTTTGTGCCCCCATCTGATAGCGGCCCAGTGCATATGACTTGGCATTCTCGATGTCCTCCGAGGTGATCGTCCCGTTCAGTACTCGGCGCAGTTCGCGCACGATGATATCGAACAGCGCCTCTGCTGTCTCGAGGTTGACCTGGCCGCCAAAGTCCCAGGCCGAATCATAAAACCCAACCGAGGTGTCGCTGAACACGCCGTAAGCCAGCCCCTTCTTACGCGCCGCCCCGAAAATCCGCGAGCTCATCGTCCCGGTCAAGATATGATTCAAGCAGCCCATAGCGTCAGAATCCTCATCGCTCAGCTCACGCGGCAAATTCATCGACCAGCCAAATGTCAGATTCGAGGCCTCCTTGCGGCGGACAAAAATCGGTGCGGCACTCGACAGTTTATCGTGCGGAATGGTAAACCGCTCGCCCGGCTCTAGCTGCCACTGCTCCAGCGATTCACGAATCGTCGCCATCCGCCCAGTCAACTTGCCCGCCACCACAAATCGCATATTGTTGAGCGTATGTGTCCGCCGATGATGCTCCTTGATGTCTTTTAGGGTAATCGCGTCAATCGTTTTCAGCCGCTGATTATACGTCAAAATATCCTCGCCCAGCGCTTGCTGCACCCGTGGCCACATGACTCGGTTATGATTGTTCAGATAGCCGGTCAGCTCGCTCCGGACATTGCCCTTCTCGGCCTCTAGTTCCTCGGCGTTAAAGCGCGGCGTGGTGATCGCCAACCGCTGCAATTCCAAAATCCGATCCCATTCAAAATCCGCACAGGCCGCCTCGTACACTATTGAATAATCAGAGGTAAACGCATTATGGTACGCACCATTCTTAGTAAACTCCTGCTCATAGGCGTGCTCCGAACGAAACTTCTCATTCGCCCCAAACGCCATGTGCTCCATGATGTGCGCTGTCTCGTAGATATCCTTGTCGCGGACGTAGCGATTGCCTGCCCGGAACTGCACCTGAAAGCTCATCACTGTCGCGTCTGGCACATCAATGAACAGGCCTTTCGCACCATTTTTCAATTTTATTTCTTTGACCGTATGTTTCATCTGTCTGTCGCTCTCTGCCCACCGGTTTTAGATTTATTTGCGATTCTTTTTGCGATTTTGGCGCTGCGCTTTTTTCTTCTTGCGTGCTTGGTTTTTAGCGCGGTTCGACTCGGCGTTAGATTTACCCTTTTTCACCGAAAAGTCACCGTCACGATTTTCCTCGCCCGTACCAACTTCATTAACGCCACGCTCAACTGCGCTTTCGGCTAGGCGCGTTAGCTCGGTGTCATACTCATCATCCTGCGACTGGCGAATTACTGCGTCGGATTTATGAATATGAAAAATTGTGTTCAGAACTTCGTTACGCAGATTTTCCTGAAGGCTAGTGAACAATTTTTGTGACTCCGCCCGGTATTCTACCAATGGATCGCGCTGGCCAACGCTGCGCCAGTGGATCCCTTCGCGCAGGTGTTGCATATTCTCTAGGTGCTGCATCCACAGGGTGTCGAGCACCGCCATATACACCTCACGCTCCACGCCGCGCAACTCTTCAGTACCGATTTCTTCATCTTTTTCCTGGTAGGCCTGACGTGCTAGTTTTAGGGCTTTTTGGAGGCGCAGACGGTCTTTCTTCTCGAGACCAACCTTGCGCACTGCCGCTTCATCGACTGGAAAGGCCGACGTAAATTCCTCGATAAACTTTGGGTTGTTTTTGGTTGGTAGCGTCACTAACTCTTTGACTCTGTCCCGCAACAACCGCTCAATTTCCGGCTGGATATTGTCGCCTTCAAGGATTTTTCGCCGCATCGTGTAGACCACGCGGCGATGACGATTAATGACGTTGTCGTACTGAACAACATTTTTGCGCGTATCAAAGTTATAGCCTTCGACGCGCTTCTGCGCTGCTTCCAGCGTCTTTGACACAGCGCGGTTTTGAATCGGCGTATCTTCGTCGACACCCAGCCGATCCATCAACGCCGCGATACGCTCGCCCTGGAAAATTCGCATCAAATCATCTTCGGTCGATACGTAGAACTGGGTCTCGCCCGGGTCGCCCTGACGACCGCCACGACCGCGCAGCTGATTGTCGATGCGTCGTGATTCGTGCCGCTCCGAACCAATCACCACCAGGCCGCCCAGTTCCTTGACACCCTTGCCGAGCTTAATGTCAGTACCACGCCCAGCGATGTTTGTCGCCAGTGTAATCGCGCCCTTTTCACCAGCCTTCTCGATGATGGCCGCCTCACGCTCATTGTTCTTGGCGTTTAGAATCTCAAACTTGATGCCTTCCTTTTCCAGATATTTAGCAATCTGCTCGTTCTTGGCAATCGAACCAGAACCAACCAGCACCGGCCGGCCTTGCTTGTGATAATCTTTGATGGCTTCGGCAACTGCCTTCAACTTGCCCTTTTCAGTCTTGAAAATCAGGTCTTCTTTATCGTCGCGAATCACTGGCTTGTTCGGTGGAATCTGGATAACGTCCAGTGAATAAATTTGCTGAAACTCCTCAGCTTCAGTAAACGCCGTACCAGTCATACCGCTCAATTTATTATACAAACGGAAATAATTCTGGAACGAAATGGTCGCCAGCGTCATGCTTTCTTCCAGCACTGGCACACCTTCTTTCGCCTCAATTGCCTGGTGCAAACCTTCGTTGTAACGGCGTCCTTGCATCAAACGACCAGTGTGCTCATCGACGATGATCACTTCGCCGTCGTTGGTCACTACATAATCTTTGTCGCGCTTGAACAATGTTTGTGCTCGCAGAGCCTGATCCATATGATACACACTGCGCACGTGGTCTGGCGTGTACAAATTTTTTATTCCCAGCAGTTTTTGGACTTTTTCCACGCCCTCGTCGGTCAGCGCCACGCTGCGGCGCTTTTCATCCAGAACATAGTCCTCTGGCACTAATTTACTGGCAACTTTAGCGAACGTGTAGTAATTGTCTGGGTTCTCTGCTGCTGGTGCCGAGATGATCAGCGGCGTGCGCGCTTCATCGATCAGAATTGAGTCCACCTCGTCAACGATAGCAAAGTTCAGCTCGCGCTGACGTAATAAGTCAACGTCGTTCACCATGTTGTCGCGTAGATAGTCAAAGCCAAACTCGTTATTAGTGCCATACGTAATGTCGGCAGCATAAGCTTCTTTACGAGTGACCGGACGGAGCTTGCGCATGCGCGGATCGTCGTGATGCTCATTATCGTACTCTTTGTCATAGACAAATGACGCTTCGTTGATGATCACACCAGTAGTCAAGCCCAAAAAGTCATACACCTGGCCCATCCAGCCAGCGTCACGCTGCGCCAGATAGTCGTTGACAGTCACCACGTGAACACCCTTGCCTTCCAGTGCGTTGAGATAGGTCGGCAGCGTCGCCACCAGGGTCTTACCTTCAC
Source organism: Candidatus Nanosynbacter lyticus (assembly GCF_030253515.1). Classification (NCBI taxonomy): domain Bacteria; kingdom Bacillati; phylum Minisyncoccota; class Nanosynbacteria; order Nanosynbacterales; family Nanosynbacteraceae; genus Nanosynbacter; species Nanosynbacter lyticus. The sequence goes on along the minus strand of NZ_CP124549.1, from coordinate 221,379 downwards.
CGGTCTTCATCTCGGCAACATTGCCCTCATGAAGGACCATGCCGCCGATTAGCTGAACGTCGTACGGACGCTCGCCGATGACGCGCTTGGCTGCCTCACGAGCCACCGCAAAGGCATCCGGCAAAATCATATCCAGCGTTACGTTTTTCTTCGTCAGACGTTTTTTCAGCGCCTCTGTCTGCGCCTGCAACTCCTTGTCTGACAGTTTTTCGTACTTTCCAGACAGACCGTTAATTACGTCAACTTGCTTCTGCAGCCGCTTCAAAATCTTCTTCTGCGGATCGCCAAAAATCTTACTCAGCGCCTTTTGTTGTGTCATTGCCATAAACTCAAAACTCCCTCACTTTCAGGCATTTTCAAAAACTGTATATATTATACCGTGCAGGGTTGGAAAATTAAAGGGGTTGATTTAAACCCCCTACTGCTCGCGCTGGAAACCGCGCTTGAACCGTGCCAGTACGCCGCGGCTGCTGCCAACGTGCACCAACACATCATCCTTATACTTACGTAGCTGCCCATTCAGCTTCGCCTCAACGATATCGACGGCTGCTAGCACGTTCATCGTCGAATCTTTAGCGGTGATCTTCTTGTCCGGTACATTGATAATCACCTCAACCTCGTACTTGTTGCCGCCAGGGTTGTCAATCTGCTTGATCTTTACATCAGCGGTCGCGCTCTTGCGGGCATGCCGCGGCAAGTACTTACCCAGTGCACCGATTTTGCGCTCAACGTATTTCTTTGTGGTGTCCGTCAATTCGTATTTGACGCCAGTAATGGTAATATCTTTGATCATAGTTCCTCCTTTTATGTATACGTTAGCGCGGCAAGACAACACCCGCATCCTTCGCCATTTTTAGTAATTCTTCGTTAATCACGAGCAGCTTTTCTTTCGATGACATTTTGGCAAAGCTGGCGCTCATAAACGATTTGTTCGGCTTGCCGTAAATAACATCATATATCTCTTTAATGTCGTTTGTCAGTGCCTGTAGTCTGCTTTCGACCACGCCATCAGCGATCGCGCCCTTGATCCATTGCTTGTCATCGTTCGTCAGTGCCACATACCCTCCTAGACTCCATTATATCATCTCGCGGCCATTCATATACGGGCGAAGTGCTTCTGGCACCATGACATCACCCTCTGCGGTCTGATAATTCTCAATAATCGCCACCATGCAGCGCCCCAGCGCAAAGGCCGTCGCATCATTCGTGTGGATCAATTCAACTCCGTTGTCCGTGCGCACCCGCGTCATCAAACGACGCGCCTGATAGTCAGTCATATAGTCAGCAGTATGCGTCTCGCGGTACTTGCCCTGACCCGGTAACCATACTTCCATATCAACACCGCGCGCATTTGGTTTACCAATATCAGCGGTGCATTTCATCAGGACATGGTACGGTAGCTTGAGCTGAGCCAAAAGCCACTCTTGAATCGCGATAAATAGCAGGTGCTCGTTATAACTATCCTTCGCCTCGGTGAAGCTCTCCATCTCGAGCTTATCAAACTGGTGCATCCGGATCAGCCCCTCCATATCCTTGCCGTACGTCCCTGCTTCTTTGCGGAAGCTGGTTGCAAAGCCCAGGTATCGAAGTGGTAACTGTTTCGCATCAAAAATCTCACCCGCATGCATACTACCGAGCACATGCTCAGCGCTCCCCTGTAGCCACAGTTCCTCGCCTTCAATTTTGTATCGATCATCACTCGGCTGGAGACGATCCATCTGATCATACGGCTCGGTACGGATCATCAATGGCGGCAGCACTGGGATGAATGGTTTTGTATTGACACCAAGGCCAGCCTTTTCGGCGATCTCCTTGATCACCGCTGGGTTGGTGAGAGATGTGATCACAAACTGGATAATTGCCTGTTGCAACAACACCAAATCACCCATGATATAAGCAAAGCGAGCGCCAGCAACCTTGGCAGCGCGCTCTTTGTCGAGCCAGCCTTTTGCCTCGGCGATTTCGTAGTGATTTTTCGGCATAAAATCAAAGGCTGGGATATCACCGACGACCTTTACTTCAACGTTTTCATCCTCACTCAGACCAACTGGCACGTCGGCGTGCGGCATATTAGGAACCTGCTTTAGTAGCGTTATGTAGCGTTCCTCGACCTCGCTCAGCTGAGCCTCAAGCCCGCTCAACTTGGCCTTGATGGCCTTGCCCTGCTCAATCAGGCTTGGTTCGGGCTTGCCTCCCTTCATCTGCGCAGCAATCTCGTTACGCTGCTGGCGCAACTCATCAACCTGCCGCTGCGCCTCACGACGCTCGTCGTCTAATTGCAACAATGTCGCAATAGACACGTCACACCCCTTGTGGTTCGCCGCAGCTTGCACCGCTTCGGCGTTATCTCGAATAAAGCGAATATCTAACATGGTATCATTGTAGCAGATATACGATAATTTATCTCGCTAACTTCACTAGTTCGAAAGCTTGGTAATTGTCAGGCTTGCATCGCTGAGTTGCACACTCTGGAGGTCTGATACGACGATCAACTTTAGCTTGGTACCAGCTGTCGCCCGCATCATCCGTGAATACGGCAGCGTCGAACGGCGAATGCCGGCTTGATTAGACGACCACGTGCCCTCTGGGCGATCACCATTCACGTCATTAACAATTTGGTAAATGTTACGCATAGGTGAGTTGTCAACGGTACGAATACTGGAACGGATGAAATATACACCGTCGCTTGGAATGGTATACGTGTGATTCACCGGATCCCAGGTACCGCCGCCGGTATTCGTGGTGATCGTTGTCATCGGAATGGCTGTATAAGTGTCAGCATTAACATTCACCGCCGTGATGTTACCATTACCGACGCCGATGGAACCGGCAAACATTGTTTCCTGCGGCAAGCTCCTCCACGCAACATCACAATCTGCCGCCGACTTTTTCATCAGCACCTGACCAATTGACCCACCGGCCGGAATGTTTGATCCGGTAAATGTCAGTCCAATATTCGGCGTACCACTGCCCGTGACAGTAAGGCCAGTCGAACATGGCTGAGTACTATTCGTCACATTAACTGTTGCATTTGCACCAGCTTCGCCCTTATCACCCTTTTGTCCTTGGGGACCAGCGTCGCCCTTCGGGCCTTTAGCTCCAGGTGCACCGGCATCTCCCTTAGCTCCTTGCGGGCCGGCAGGGCCGGTGTCGCCCTTGGCTCCTGGCTCGCCTTTCTCACCCTTAGCGCCCTGTGGACCCTGTGGCCCCGCTGGGCCAGTGTCACCTTTAGCGCCCTGTGGGCCGATAGGACCTTTATCCCCCTTAACACCTGGTATACCCTGGGGGCCGGGCAGGCCCTGAGGACCTACTGGGCCAGTGTCACCTTTGTCACCTTTTTGACCTTGAGCACCTGTCGCTCCAGTATCGCCTTTAGCGCCTTTGAGTCCTTGCGGGCCAGCGGGACCGACTGGACCTACCGGACCGGTATCACCTTTAGCTCCCTGAGGACCTGCAGGACCTTGTGGACCATCATTACCTTTTTCACCCTTCTCACCCTTTTGGCCTTGGGGACCAGCTGGGCCCTGTGGGCCAGCAGGGCCAGTGTCGCCCTTCGGGCCTTGTGGACCAGCAGGCCCCTGAGAACCTTGTGCACCGGTTGCACCTTGAGACCCTGCTGCACCTTGCGGGCCAGCGGGACCTTGTGGACCGGTATCACCCTTATCGCCCTTCGGACCCTTCAAGTCAGATAATGCAATGAGGTTGTTCCAAGTAGCATCACCCCTGTAGCGCCACTGGATATACAACGCGGTTTTCTGTAACTCAATCTCTCGCCCATCGTTACCAGCATCACCCTTTTGGCCTTGTGCGCCCGTCGCTCCGGTATCACCTTTAGCACCCTGTTGGCCGGCATCGCCCTTCTCGCCCTTGTCACCCTTAGCGCCGGCGTCTCCTTTATCTCCCTTGGCGCCAGTATCACCTTTGTCGCCCTTATCACCTTTTTGACCCTGTGGGCCAGTATCACCTTTGGGACCCTGTGGGCCAGCCGGACCGACGACACCATTGGCATCGCCCTTCTCGCCCTTGTCGCCTTTTTGGCCCCGTGGACCAGCTGGACCCTGAGCACCGGTATCGCCCTTTGGCCCGGTCGCACCGTTTTTACCATTCGCTCCATCCCGACCGTTAGCTCCACGCTGTCCTGTACTTACGCCGTTTTTACCGTCTTTACCAGCAGCTCCGGCCTCACCAGTGTCACCTTTGTCACCCTTGTCGCCTTTCTCACCCTTATCACCTCGCAACTCAGAAAGAGAGACAATATCCTGCCAGTCGCCATCCATAAACTGCCACTGTACCTTGCCATTGCTTTGGCGTAGGCTAATCTGATCTGGACGAACCCCCTTGTAAAAGCGATTACCGCCGCCCCACGGCCACCACCACAGCAGTAGAATAATCAGTATCGTGACGATAAATAAACATATTACCAGTTTACGACTCGCATATGTTTTATCTGAGCGCTCGTTCATATTGTATTATATCCCCTATTTGATCTTGCTATACGCCTATTTAGCACGATTATAGCATGAGCACATTCTAAAAGCCATAATTTTTATCAAAAATCGCGGGTAATTACGACAGGTCAGCTATAATTAAGTAGTATGAGCCAGTCATTCCGTACGCAGCGCCTCAATTGGGTCAAGCTTCGCCGCTTTGCGGCTCGGCAAGAATCCCGCAATAATTGCTACTAACATCAACCCGACGACAATGACGAGACCGCTAATTGGTACAAATATCAGGAGTGAATGTTCCCCCAAATTAAGCGCCTTAGAGATCATTGGGTTACACAACTCACCAATTCCCCACGCGCCGAGCACTCCGAGTGCACCACCCAGGAAGCCAACCCATGCTGCTTCGTAACGGAACAGCCTGGCAATATCACGCCGACTAGCACCAAGCGCCTTCATTAGTCCAATCTGTTGCGTTCGCTCCAACACCGAAATGTATTGAGTATTGACGATGCCAAATATACTCACCACCAAGGCCAACACACCAAACCCAAACACAATCCACTGCAGCAAGTTTACGAACGTAAAGAGCAGCTCCTGGATATCTTTCGAAGTTACCACTGACAGGTTCAATTCATCTTTAAGAGCTTTCTTGACGTCTTCGGGCTTTTTACCATCAGCCACCGTTGCTGAAGCGGTAATATACTTTTGGTACTGCGGCGTACCGAGCGTTGCAAATTCAGTCAGCTCCTTGGCAGTCTCTGGGCTGACATAGGTATTTGGTGTATTCGTCGCTTGCTCCGGCGATTTCTTTGATACCGCTACAATGGTCAGCTCTTTGTGCTTCAACTTACTACTTGTTAGTTCACGCACGCCAGCCTCGCCGCGCTGCCGATACGCCTTGGCAATGTCCTCTTCACTGACTTTCTGCGGCGCTTGCTCAACGGTGAGCGTCAACTTGCTACCGATGATCTTGTCCGCAGAGATTCCCAATTCCTCAAGGTAGGACTCTGGTATTATCACTTCATTATCCCCCAACTGAGTACCCTTAGACATCGCCTTGCCCGCTACTGTCTCAACACGAATACCGCTATCGCGCATCGCTACCTCGCCCGTGTACTTTTTATCAGACTTGGTACTAAACGTCAGGTATTTTGGGTTCAATTGATATAGCGGCGTCACATCTTTCAAGTCACTGCGCGCCTTCAGTTTGGCTATATCATCAAGAGTCAATAGCTCAACTTCTGCGCCACGATGTGTACCAGTGTCCGGCTTATACTCCTTAAGTGGCTTATTGCTGCGACCGGTAAACGCCTCACTCGCCTTGCCAATCATCAATCCTTGAGGATTAATATTACTGCTGATGATCCTGTCAATATATTGCCGCGCACCCTCGCCAGCCATCAAACTGGCGGTAATCGCAAAGCCACCCACCGCGATGGCGATACTAGTGAGCAAGGTGCGCATCTTAGCTCGCCGCAGATTCCGCCCAGCCCGACGCACGATATCTAGCGTTTTCATTTCTTCGCCTCCTTCTTGATAGCTTTCGTGGTTCTTAACTGTTTCGTCTGGCGACGAGGCTTCTTTGGCTCAGGTAGAGGAGCTGCGGCAGCAATTGTCACCGTGGCGGCATGACGATGAGCCCTCGAGGCCACCGTTTTACCTTGAGCGATCCGAATTGCGTCTTCAATCGCCGAATCAGATTCAACTCGACCATCTTTGATACGAACAATCCGCTCACATCGTTTCGCCAAATCTTCATCATGCGTCACGATAATCAAGGTTGCGCCGTGCTGTTTTTGATACTCAAATAACAGATCTTCAATCATCGCCGACGTTACCGAGTCAAGATTGCCGGTCGGCTCATCGGCGAACAAGATCGCTGGTTCACCGGCAATAGCCCGGGCGATCGCCAGGCGCTGCTTTTGCCCACCAGAGAGATGTTTAGCACGCACCCTGGTCTTATCAGTCAAATCAACCGCTTTTAATGCCGACTCGATGCGCCGCTTGCGCCGAGCACGAGGGACGCCAGCAGTTTCCAGCGACAAACTGACATTGTCATAACACGTTTCATCACCTTCGACGAAAAAACTCTGAAAGATAAAGCCTATCTTCTCGGCGCGAAATCTATCTATTGCCCACGTCTTGAGGCACAAAATATCCTCGCCATCAATCAACACTTCGCCCCGCTCAGGCTTATCCAATCCCGAGATGGCGTGCATCAGCGTCGACTTGCCCGAACCAGATTTTCCTAAAATCGCCACACTCGCCCCATCCGCGATCTCGATATTAACATCATCTAACGCCACGAAAGCATTTTTCTTGCCGCCGTACGTCTTGGTAATATGTTTGACCTCTATCATTCTCCCTCCTAACTCCTGCAGTTTCTCGTCGTAACAAGGACAAGATGTCATAACCAAGCCTGACCTCTATATTACAATCGTATCATAGAATGAAGAATGTGATCAAAACTTATAATTTCCTAGTCGCGTCCGTAGTCGCCCAATCCAAAGAATACGAGGTAGCAGCATGAAAAGTGACCATACGCTTTTAACGGCGAGCTAAACCGCACCGATCGCGCCACTCATCAGCAAAGCAATGATCAGCACGCCCAGCCCGACTCGATACCAAATAAATAGCGAGAAGTCATTCCGCGCCACAAACTTGAGCAGCCACGATATCGCAAGGTAGCCAACCACAAACGATACAATTGTCGCAAGTCCCGTCGCTGTCCAGCCGACACCGCCGGCAATGTGCTTTGAGGCGGTCAGCATCTCCAGCAGCCCCGCTGCCACCAGCGCCGGGATACCGAGGAAAAAGCTCAACTTCGTCACCGTCACTCGGTCAAATCCCCGCAGCAGCCCCACCGAGATCGTTGCTCCCGACCGACTGATACCCGGTATCAAGGCCAGGCACTGCCCCACACCAATCGCCAGCGTATCTCGCCACGTCGTTTGCTGCTCGCTGCGGTGACTGGCTTTCTCTGAACGCCTATCGGCCCACCACATCACCAGGCTCCAGCCGATCAACGCCACCGCCACAAACCACAAACTACGCAGCACCGTCTCGACCTGATCCTTAAACAGTAGTCCAATCACTGCGATCGGCACCGAACCGATAATAATCGCCCAGCCATACACATAATCAAACTGTCGCCGCGCCCGCTTCCACCACAGCCCACGCCACCAGGCGCTTAGCACCCGCCAAATATCGCCCCAGAAATAGATGATCGCTGCCAAGATCGCGCCGATCTGAATTACTGCCGTGAACGCCGTCAGGCTCGGATCATCAATTCTCATCCCCATCAACTTCTCGACAATCGTCAAGTGCCCCGTCGAAGAAACTGGCAGAAACTCCGTTACGCCTTCAATGATGCCGAGGATAATCGCCTGCCACCACGCCACTTGCTTAATAGCTCCTTCTCATCCCTTCAGTGTAGCAGCTCAGTAAGCATTCGCCAACCTTCACGCTCACTATGCGTTGCTTGATTGTGGTACGGGCGATGGCGACAGCGGCCCAGACACGTGCAATCGCACAAACCCGAAGCAGTCGACGTCAAGCTCTGGCGAGAGGCCAAACCACGTTGTGCGACAGCGACTACGCTGATTTTCAACTCTGAGCACAAGCTTATCACCGTCACGTACCGCCGACACCTTTGGCTGCTGGCGCTTGCCCTTGAGGTCTATATAGCGCAGTTCAATCTTGATATCACCTCGGGTCGTATCCCCAAAATGTAACGGGACACTTCCACCCTCGACGTGGACATACTTCACGCCCTTCATATCACTTGGCAGTTCAACCGGCACGATTTTTGTCAAGCGCTCCTCGTCACGTGCTAGCTCATTCGCCATACCGACACCAAACAGCGTCATTCCCGAAACCGATAGCGCTCCCACAACTAGCGCCACCACCGTCATAACCACCGATAGCCGCTTTAATGTCCACGTAAAGGCGCTGTGGCTCAATATCGCGCCCAGCCATACCGCCGCCACGCCACCAACGAGTAAGGATGCCCACAGACCCCACGCCCACGGCTGTGCATAGAATCCATCAAGCAAACCAATCACCGCGATGCCACTGATCGCCCCCACGATCAGCGCCACCAACAGCCCCAGCGTTACCATGAGAATACCAACACCAAGAATAAATCGAAACACTTTTGCTGCCGTATGACCCGTGTTATTATTCCGCCCTACGGATGACTCATTCCGACTGGCCTGACGCTTCAGCGAATCAAACGTTACCGCCTTGCCGCGCATCTGGAGCTTATCAGAGGCAGTCCGCGCCTCTGGAACTGACAGCCACATCACGATATAAATCAGTACCGCTGCGCCAAAGGTAATAAATGGCGAAAAAATGAACAACAACCGTACCCACAAAGGATTGGTTCCCCAATAGGCAGCGATGCCTGCACACACGCCACCAATCAGCGCATGTTCCGTATCACGCATCAGCCGTCGCTCTGAACGCTCGGGCTCGTCATCGGTCTCCACCGCCTCGTCATCATCCGAAAAATCGCGCGGTTCGCCCATTTGTTTTTGCACTGCCAAAACGTCGTCGTGACTGATCACGCCGTCCTTCGACACGCCGCGCTCCGCCAAAAGCTCCACCATTCGCGCTTCAATTTCGCGCATAGCTTCTGGCTCGGCATGCATGTTTTTCTGGATTAAATTCAGGTATTTTTCCAATGATTTTTTAGCATCAACTTCCACACTAAACGGCGTTTTTGCCAAATGGATTCTGGTTATTTCTTTCATCACTTTGCTCCTTTCTCAAGATCTTTTAGCGAAGTGTTCAACATTTTTATACGATCCTTCAATTCATTTACTAGCTGTGCACCGGTGTCGGTGAGTGAATAGTATTTGCGCGGCGGTCCCTGTTCGCTTTCTTGCCATTCGTGCTGCAAATAGCCGTATTTTTGCAAGCGGCTGAGCAGCGGGTAAATTGTCCCCTCAACCACCATCAGCTCCGACTCGCTCAGTTGCTTGACGATATCACCAGTGTACTGTGGTTGTTTAGCACACACTAACAGTACGCAGTACACCAAAAAACCTTTACGCAGCTGAATCGCTAAGCTTTCGGCGTAAGCACTAACGTCCATGCTTTTTCTCCTCTGGCACGGTCGATTTCTCAACCCGCCCGTCTTTAATTATGATCTGATAATCGCATTTCTTCGCCAGGTCGACGTCGTGTGTCACTACAATCAGCGTGACACCCTTTTGCTTATTATAATCAAATAGCAATCCTTCCACCTTAGCACCAGTTTCGCTGTCCAGGTTGCCGGTCGGCTCGTCGGCAAAGATGATTTGCGGATCGCCGACAATCGCCCTAGCAATCGCCAAGCGCTGCTTTTGCCCGCCCGACAAATCTTTGGCACGGTTTTTGCGCTTATCGTACAAATCCACCGCCTTAAGCGCCGCGTTAATTTTGTGCGCTCGCTTTTTGCGCGGCAACCGGGCAATTTCCAGCGGCAAGCTAACGTTATCAACCACGCTCTCATTGCCTTGGACAAAAAAACTCTGGAAGATGAAGCCGATTTTCTTGGCGCGAAACTCATCGACGCGCTTCGGCTTCAGCTGCAAGATGTCTTGCCCGTCGATGATCACCTGGCCGTGCTGCGGCCTGTCCAGCCCGGAAATCGCGTGCATCAGCGTCGATTTTCCAGAACCAGATTTGCCGAGGATTGCCACGCTGGCTCCTGTCGGAATAGTCAAGCTGACATTTTTCAGCGCGGTAAATTGGTTTTTCTTTTTGCCGTAAATCTTCGTTACATCTTTTAGTTCAATCATGACCTCTCTCCTATTCCGTCCTTAATGCCTCAATTGGGTCTAATTTTGTTGCTTTGCGGCTTGGCAGCCAGCCAGAAATTACCGCCATCACCACTAGTCCAAAGACCAGTAGCCCGATTTGCAGCGGATCAATTACTAGCAAATTAGTCCCGGCACCTAATCTTAAGACACTGGTAATTACTGGGTTTAATAGCGTCACCAAGCTTGCCAGCCCAACGCCAATCAGTCCGCCTAACAAGCCAACCCACGCTGCCTCATAACGGAACAACTTACCAATATCACGACCACGCATCCCCAGCGCCTTCATTAAACCAATTTGGCTGGTACGCTCCAGCACCGAAATATACATAGTGTTAATAATCCCGAACACACTGGCCAGCAATGCTAATCCACCAAATGACGCCAGTGCCGCTTGAGCCACATTGACCATTGTCAGCAACGTTTTTCGAATATCCTGAATCGAATACGCACTGTAATCTTTATTGATTTCGTCTTTCACGGTATCAACATTTTTCTCATCATCCACCATAGCAATCGCCGTTGAATACTGATGCGGTTGACTCTTGTCGTGGCTGAATTCATAAATAGCCTTGGCATCAGCCGTCGAAATCCTCAGCATTGGTTCATAAAACAAAATGGTGTCTGATTTTTTGTCCACCGCCGCGATCTTGAATGATACCTCTTTGGCGACATTGCCGCCCTGCGCTGCGCTACGCACACCCAAGGTTATCGTCTGGCCAATTGCCGACTGCGCATCCTTAAAGCCTAACTGCTTCACATAATCATTCGGGATGATAATCTCGCCCGGTTTTGGCATAAAATCCTCCAGGGTTCCTGCTGCCAATTCCGCCCGAGTCCTATCCATTTTAACACCCACCGTCAGTGCAAATTTTTTATCACTCGCTGAACTTTTAGCATACGCCACGCCATCAGTCGAATACGCCGGCGTTACCGTTTTTACGTGCGGTGTTCGTCGGATCTTTTCCAAATCCTTGTCGTTGAGCAAATATTTGCTGCGCGCCGCCGATGCTTTATTTTTGTCAGCTTCTTCTGCCGAATTGCCATATTCTGGTAATTTATCTTTCTTATCTGCTTCAATCTTTTTATTGACCATAATTACTTTTTTATCGCCAGCCGCGTCAACGATACTATTGGTGTACAGTCGACCACCCTCACCAGCCATCAGTGCCAAGCCAATCGTAAACGCCCCGACAGAAATCGCCAACGACGTCAAAATCGTCCGACCTTTTGACTGGCGAAGATTCCGTCCCGCCCGCTTGATAATGTCAACTCTTCTCATGCTATGCTCCTTGTATTTTCATTATACATAGTACTATGTTATACAAGGTACTATAAAAAGTCAAGCTATTTACTATTTCTCGTCGTATTCATCCTCAATTTCCTGGTCCAAGATCTCCTCAATCACGTCCTCCAGCGTGATAATGCCTAGCTCAGTTTCATCATCCATCACCACAAACAAATGATTGCGGGTTTGGATAAATCGGCTGAGCACCGTGTCCAGCCGCGACCGCGCGTCAATGTCATGGATCTTATCACGGTACAACTGGCTAATCGGTAGCGGCAGCTCACGCCCCACCACATCCTTGACGTATAAAATCCCTACCAGCCGCCCATCAGCCCGCACCGGGATCCGCGAATGTCCAGCGTGTTTAATCTGCGCTAGTAGCGTTGCGTCCAGCTCATCATCCAGATCCACGGTAAATACCTCATCCATCGGCGTTACCAAATCGCCCGCTGTCTTTTTGCTAAACTGCAGCGCACCCGCCGCGATCCGACTCTCGTCATAATCAACCGGACTGTCAGACCGCGCGGCATGCTCGTGAATAATTTGCTCCAGCTCCTGATGTGAATACAGCTGTGGCGTTTCCTTGCCCAGCCAGCGATTGAGTAGCTTGGACATCGGCCGGGCCAACGGCCAAAATACCACATAAATCACGTCCAGCAGCCAAAAGAAATGCCGTACAAAACGATAACCGCGCTGCGTAAAAATCGCTTGCGGCAAAATCTCGCCAAACATAGTGATCAGCAGCGTGGCGATCAACCCGCCAATCACGCCGTTCGTCATATTGCCCAGCAAAATTGACATCGCCGTATTCACCCCAACATTACCCAGCAAGATGCAAAATATCAGATAATAGCCATCTTTGCGGTAGCGATAGACCCGTGCAGCAATCGCATCACCCTGCCTGGCCTTGCGCCGCAAATCATCGGGTCGCGCCATCATTAATCCAATATTAAGACCTGAAAACGATCCCGACAGCACTAACAGCACCGCCGCCAATACTAGCAATACAACATCAGGCATAGTGATTACCAGCCGCCGCCTCCACCGCCGCCTCCACCGCCTCCAGCAAAGCCGCCACCAGTTGAGCCACCCGTCGAGGATTCAAAGGAACTGACGCTTACGGCCGTACTCGACAAACTACTCATTCCTGCCGAAAATGCCGCCGCATTAAACGCGCCTTGGCCGCTGTACCAATCCGGTTGCTCGCCGACCTGCTCATAGTACTTACCCAGCTGCGCACTCCACTCTTTTTCCTGCCCAAACAACACCGCGTACGGCAGTACCCGCTCGTACAATTTCACCAGCTGTTTCTCATCAGCCGCGTCAACCTTTACTTTTTCCGCGCCCTCTGGACTCTGCAGCATCTGCAAACGCTCGACCTCAGCCACGCCAATATACCTTTTCAGGCCCGCCAGATACCGCCTGAGCGCCAGACCCTTGTCGGTCAGCACCTTACCAAACGACAGATAAAACACCGTCCCCGCCAGCACCAAGAGCACCGGCGACAACAACAGCACCGCAAAAATACTGATAATTATCGCGTACCGTCGAAATCGTCGGGTATGCTGCGGCTCGCGCGCTTGCAAACCATAGTCGTCAATGAGCCGCCCTTTCATTTGCTTTGCGCTGTAGCGTACTCGCGCTGCGTATGGCGCATTGTTACGCAGCGTTTTTAGATTTAACCGCTTACCAACTTTCGGCGAGGAGCCAAATATATTCCTCAGCATTTCTTGCTCCTCGGCCAGGAGTTTACCCGGAGCTTGTATCACTTTCACTTCGTACTCAGCTGTTCGCCATGTCGTACGCGGCTTCACCTCGATAACCTGAATGTAGTGGCGCACCGCCAGGTCTATCATTTGTGCCGCCATCACCGACCCCTTGACCATATGAAACGGCTGCACCAGCTTGGCTGACGTCGTCACGCTCGTACCTCGCGGTGGCAAATACTCCGGCGGAATTGGCTCCAGTTCTTTACGGCGACCAATCGACCGATAATAAGCCACGATGATCACCCCCACCAATATCAGCGCCACCGCCAGCAACACCAATTGTAATTTCGCCCACCAATCAATCAGCTGTTCCATGAATGACATCTGATATGCCACAAATGTCCCCGGTGCAAATCCGACCGCGATCGTCACGCCCGCCTGATTTGGCAGTGCGCGGGCCGTCGCCGTCAACGTATCGCCCTGTTCACGTACCTCGCAGCGCTGATTACTACCAAACCGACCCTGATAACACTGGAGGTTCGTTCGTTTAGCAGCCACCAGCTCGGGACTTAGCTTGAGCGTCACCGATGCTGACTGAATTGGCACCTGCCAGTTAGTGCCGATCGCATCCCAATAAAACTCCTGTTTACCCGTATCGTGATATAATTTCGTCACGTCCCGTTGTGTATAGGTAATGACATAGGTCTTTTTGCCCTTGACGTAGGTGTCTTTGTTGCCAATTCTCAGCTCATCATTATGCCACCTATACTCCAGCGGCGCACCCCGCTCATCCGTCACTGACTCCAGCGTAAAGTGAGTCGGATGCCCATTATACTTCTTGACAAACACTGGTGCAATGCCATGGTTCTGTCGTGGCGGAAAATCCGCAGTAATGGTCAATTTGGTACGCAGTGTCGAACGCTGTTCACTATCGCGCCCCAGTTCCATGTCGACAGTATAATTACTAATCGTAAAATTATTTGTCGCCTGTGCCGTTGACCCGAACCCGACCAACAGCACCATCACCGCGACCATCCCAAAGAAAAACCGCTTCATACGTTAATTATATCACTTATTGCCGATGCGCTTTTTAATAATATTATCGCCAATGGCCTTGCAAAGATGAAGCATTTATTGGATAATGGAGAACGATGCTCAAAACTGGTATGGATACGCTGCTAACAAAAGATAAAACCCCGACGCCGTCCTCATGGGAAATGAGCTTGCCCGATCACTGTGACGATCCAAATCAAGCAAAGGGGCTCTACCATGACGCCCGCTCGTGGGTAGCAGAACTAAGAGGCAGAACAGAGCCCCCAGCCTATCCACTCCGTACACTAATGAATGTGGTCAATGTGGCTGATTTACTCCGTGATAAACACCCATGGCGTGCTCGCAGACTTGAGAATAGACTCAAAAGACTGGCGCGTCACCCCGACAGACTTTCTAGAGATATACCAAGAAGTCTCGGTCGAGTCGTCTTAGCAATCAATAGGTTTTACCATCCAAAAACCAGTACTACACCAGCAGAAACAATCATGAAGCAGTTTAACCAGCAGAACTTGCCAGTACGAGATGACATCATTCTCAAACAGTTATCTGGAAGTGGGTCTCAGCGACTTACATTAGAAGAAGTACGACAGCAGGCGCGTCAAGCTGTAGAAACCAAGCTAGGCCCCAAGATAATTCAAGCCATCTATCACCAACCAACAGACATTGACAAGTAGCAGATCCTTCGATTGTCCCACCTAGCTACCGCAGTGCCACGACCGTATATGCCAACTCGCCTTTTGGCGTGCTGATCGTTACCGTATCACCAACCGCCTTGCCCATCAGCGCCTGGCCGATCGGCGACTCATTCGAGACCTTCCCTTCTAGCGGATCCGCCTCGACCGGCCCAACGACGGTATAAACCACTGTCTTGCCATTGGCCTCCAGTTCCACCGTACTACCCAGTGTCACTGTTGAGCTGCTGCCAGCCTGAATGATACTCGCATTCTGCAAAATTGTTTCAATCTCAGTGATACGCGTTTCTAGCAGCCCTTGGGCCTCACGCGCCGCATCGTACTCTGCATTCTCGCTCAAATCACCAAAATCCCGCGCCGCCGCGATTTTATCAGCGATCTCGCCGCGCCGACTTTTCAGCTCCTCCAGCTCTCGTTCTAGCTCACGCTGGCCACTCTCGGTAATCTGATATACCTTATTCATGTTACTCTCCTCACTCCATATATAGCGTCTACAAAAACAAAAAGTGCTATATATAGCGCTTATCCATATGGTTATTTAAGTCTCTACGAGTATAGCAATCACCCCAAACCATGTCAATACATGACGGAGCCCCTGGTGCAATCTGGCCTCCGTCGCACATATCAGACAATGTGATCACCCGCGCTCCAAACAAAACCCGAGCAGCTGCTGATAATCCAACTTCTTTGTCTCGCCAGTCGCCCGCTCAGTTAACTCGAACAATCCATCGCCGTCAATTGCCCGCTCACCAATCGTAATCCGCCACGGCAGTCCCATCAGCTCCGCATCGGCAAACTTGACGCCCGGCCGCTCAGCCCGATCGTCCAGTAGCACCTCTATGCTCTTTTCTGCCAACTCGGTATATAATGTACTCGCTAGCTCCTGACCCTTGTCACCAATCGCCACCACATGAACCTTGAACGGAGCAACATTTTCCGGCCAGACCAGCCCCTTATCATCCGACATTTTTTCGGCAATCACGCCCATCACCCGCGTGATACCAATGCCGTAGCTTGCAAGGTAAATCGGATACTGCTTGCCATCTTCACCGGTGTACATGATACCCATCTGCTCAGCTTTTTCGGTACCAAATTTAAAGATATTACCGACCTCGGCGCTGACAACCGGGCGTAGATCCTCTCTACTGACTCCCAGCTCCTTGGTAGCATCATCCAACACTTCTTCGTTAACAGCTACCGTCTGGTCAGCATTGACGTACAGTGTATCCTCACCCGCTTCACATATCGTCTGAAACTCGTGACTAAACTTAGTGAACGCCCCGCCACCAGCAAACGTCACAAATGTACTGTCACCAATACCAAACCGTGCATAACAGCGCTTATACGCCTCGATAACCCGCTCATAATACTGATCCATGTCCTCCTGTGTGGCGTGCAGACTGTACATATCCTTCATGACAAATTCGCGGCCACGCATAATACCGCTCTTTGATCGGAGTTCATTGCGCAGCTTGGTCTGAAACTGATACACGCTGACCGGTAGATCCTTATAGCTTTTGACATATTGCTGCATCATTTCCATGATCGCTTCTTCATGACTCCATGCCAACCCCAGCTCAGTATCGTCTTGCAAGCGAGTTTTAAACCACACATCGACCACCTCATCACTCCAGCGACCAGTCGCCTCCCAAGTCTCGCGGCGCTGCAAATTCGTCATGATCAGCTCTTGGCCACCAATCGCATTCATTTCCTCGCGGACAATTTGTTTGAGGTTTTCCAGCACACGCAGCCCTAGTGGCGTGTACGCATACACACCCGCCATCACCTTATACACAAATCCCGCCCGGATGAGGAGCTGGGCATTTTTCGAGACTTCGTCCGCTGGTGCGGTCTTGGCTGTCTTGGTAAATAGTTGACTCATTCGCATTTTACATTCCTCCGATGAACGGCAGCAGCGCCGACTTTAGTTGCTCTAAAAGGTTTGGATTAACGTACAGCGCATAAAAGGCAATGCTGTTTTTCGCGATATGCATCAAAACTGGCACCCAGATCGCGCCGGTATACTCCCGCGCTAGGCTCATCACGATACTCAGCACAAAGGTGTCTGCCGCGACCGCCCACTGTAGTGACCCGCTACCTCCCCACAAATGCGCCGCCCCAAACGTCAGGCTGGTGATCAAAACCGCCATCCAAACTGGTGCCGTCCGCCGTAATTTACCATACAAATAACCGCGAAATAGTAGCTCCTCCGCCACTGGCGCCAACACTGCTATCGTCATAAATGCCGCGATATATTGCCACTGAGTACCAAGCATCGACTGCGAGAATGGCAGTGCCTGCGGCTGATGAATATCAATTGCTATCAGTTTAGTCACCACTGTTAAAAACACCGCTGAACAAATCGTGTATACAATAAAGGCTGCCGGTGTAATCACCACGTCCCACCACGACGGCCAATCGGTCACCCCCATTTCTTTCAGCGTCGTTCGGCGGCGACGGACATAAAACGGCAGACTCACCACCAAGATCACCGCTAGTACGTACACAACGACCGAGCCCGTCGCGTTTAGCAGCACCTCATTCACCGAACCAAGCGGCACACCAACACGGCTAAGCACCCACACCAGACCAAGCACGACCAGCTGCGCCATCCAGAACGCCGCATACGTCCACACTGGCAGCACGATGAGTAACCACCAATTATGTTTATTCAACCGCCCCTTTGTCGACTGGGTTTTTTCACTTCTCGCCCGTTTTCTCATGTTTTATCCCCTTAATACTTTCGCAATATCACTCCATGTCACTAAAACCGTCAGTGCCATTAGCACCAGAAAGCCGATGCCCTGAATCGTTTCCTCACGCTCTTTGGTCAATTTTTTCTTAAATAATTTAAAGCCTGCCATCGTAAACCACCGCCCGCCGTCCAGTGCCGGAATTGGCAGTACATTCATCACCGCTAGCGTCAACGAGATGATCGCCGCCAGTAGTAAAATTTGCGTCAAGCCAGAACTCAGCACTGACGGAAACAGCACACCCAGGATGCCAACCGGACCGGCCACACTTTCACCAACCGCCGCCAGATCAGCCTTGGCCGCCTGGCGAGATTCTGGTGAGCCAACTAATTGCCCGATCGTCCCGTTGATCGTTTTTATGAGGATCGAGCCAACGCCCGCCACCGTCTCATACGTCAATTGCCCCGTAGTCACCACTGCTGCGATTGGCGCCGACCAGGTACTGTGAATCGTTTCCGTCTGTTGCGGGCCGACGCCGAGATAGCCGCCATTCTTTGCTTGCTCAGCAGTTTGCAATTTGACCTGCTTGGTGAACATCTGACCGCTGCGCACCAGCTCAATCGTCACCTCACGACCAGCCTGCGCCTTCGTGGCTGCCAACAGCTCCGCCGGTGTTGTCACGCTGCGATCGCCGATCTTTCGCACCTCATCGCCACGCTGAAGGCCAACTTTCTCCGCTGGCGAACCTGGCGTCACTCGCGCCACCGTCAGCGCTGAACGCTCCACCCGTGAATCAAACGGCAGCACCGCTTGCTGTGGTAAAATTTTTGGCATCCCCACCAGCGCCAATATCATGAATAACAGGGCAGCCGTCAGCCAATTCATCATCACGCCGGCTAGCAAAATCTTGGTCTTTACCCAAAAAGTAGCGCCGCCATACGTTCCCGCGCCTTCGGCAGAATCGTATTCGCCCTTCAGTTTGACGAACCCGCCGAGCGGCAGCCAGTTTAGACTAAACACCACATTCTTGCCGAGAAAGCTCGTTTTAGGCCGCCATTTTTTTGCAGCTGGCGGAAAGCCGATACCAAATTCTTCAACCACCACACCGTTACGCCGCGCCACGATCGCGTGACCCAATTCGTGCACCACCACCAGCAAAACCAGTATGATCAGCCCAACCAAAATTCCAATGAACACCATTATTACCCTCCAAAGCGCCGATTACGTTTTTTGTACTCCTCCAGAATGAACTCCACATCTTTTATCGTCATGTCCGGCCAGTTTTTCTCGATGAACATTAGCTCACTGTATGCCGCCCGCCACAGCATGAAATTACTCAATCGCTGTTCGCCGCTTGTTCGCACGATGAGGTCACATGGCGGCACTTCCGGTGCATACAAGTTCTGAGCGATCAGTTCTGGCGTCACGTCTTCGGCTGTCACGCCCGACTGAACAATTTTTTTAACTGCGTCGGCAATTTCTAAATGTCCGCCGTAGTTAAGACACAAAAGCAGCTCGCCGCCCGTCAAATTCCGCGTTCGCTCCTCGGCGCGCTCAATCGCTTTTCGTAAGGTCTCTGACAGCCCCTCGCGTGAGCCAATCACCCGCATCCGCACATTATGCTCCAAAAATATTGGCACGTCTGACTCCAGCACCTTGAGCAGCAGACCCATCAAATGCCCGACCTCCTCCTCGGAGCGCTTCCAATTTTCTGTACTGAACACATACGCACTCGCATACTTGACGCCACGGCGCAACGTCTCCAGTAGCACATCCTTCAGGCTGTTGTATCCCGCCAAGTGCCCCTCATAAGCCGGCAGCCCGTGCTGCTTCGCCCAGCGACGATTACCGTCAACGATAAAACCAACGTGCCTCGGCAATTCTGTTTTTTCACTCATGTTTCGCCCTCCACTCATCAATCAACCTCACATCCTGGATATCTTTTTCGCGCCCGCGCCAGTTTTTCCAGCGCCGCAGAAAATCTAGATTAACAAACTTCACACCGTCATATTCCACCGCGTAGTACAGCAGCTCGCCATACTCAACAATTCGCCCATCAATCTCCCAGCCATCCCAGATCTCGACCGATCCATCATACTTCACCAAATACTGGCGTTGATTTTTATCAAGCTTTTCGACCCAGCCATCGCTACGAGCGATTTCTTCTAACGCCTCTCGATTAGTCGCCACGTCAATATCGGCAGACTGGCGGATTCCTAATTGATCCAAAATACCGCTGCCAATGATAATAACCTGATCCAGTGGCAACCCTAACTCTTTCACGCGCTCAGCAAACGTCTGATTCATCAAACCGTTAACACATCCTTTTCTTTAGCTTTAAACGCCTCGTCAATTTGCACCTGCACCTTACTCATCAGCGCGTCAATCTCTTTCTCAACTCGCTTATAATCATCCTCGCCGAGCTCTTTGGCATCCTTCATCCGCTTGGCATCCTTCAGCGCGTCCTGGCGAATCGTCCGCATAGCGATCCGCGCTTCTTCGACCTTTTCGCTAACTTGCTTGACTAATTGCTTGCGGCGCTCCTCGGTCAGCGCTGGCACCGGCACGCGCACCACCCGGCCGTCATCAGACGGATTAAAGCCCAAACTCTGGTTGTCGCGAATCGCTGCCGAAATTGCCGTAATATTACTCGGATCAAACGGCGTCACCAGTAGCATCTGCGCCTCCGGTGCTGTCACATTTGCCACCTGATTGAGCGGCATCCGCGCCCCGTACGCCTCCACCATCACGCCATCCAGCATCCCAGCATGCGCCCGGCCTGTCCGTACCTTTTTCAGCTCATCCTGAAAATGACTAAACGCCTGCGCCATTTTATCCTCATATGGTTGTGTGTCAAACATATTTCCTCCCGTTATCTGTCATCCATTATAACAGACTAGTGGCAAGGTTGTCTGCTTGACTTATCCAAACATTCATGCTAAAATCAAAACGTTAACGTATAACTAAACAGAAACTTAGAAGATGGCCTACGATATTGAGCGACTAAAGCGAACTGATGAGACGAAAGAGCCGCCGCTTAACCCTGAGGAAATTGCAGCACGCAACAGTGGCTATAATGCAGACCTTTACGGTAATCTCCCGGATGGTATCAACGAGCCTACTGGCGACGTGAAAACACCAGGCGACCAAGACGAGAGTAATCAATTCTTTGATGAGGCTACCGTGATCGCCGCTGAAAACAACGACACTCTTGATGCCGACAAAGAACGCTCCGACGGCTTCAAGACCGTAAAAGTTAGATACGAGGGACAGGAATTCACCGTCCGCCGCGCGGAAGTCTGGTATATGGAGGAGCACCCAGAAACACCACGAGCAACCATCGAATTTCCGCCAGTACCTATTGATTACCTGGGCGTCACCGGCACTCACCATGTCGAGCTCATCGAGAGCGCGCCCGACACATGGGAATGTGTCATCGAAAACGATATTACTAGTGGTAGCGAGCAAGACCTACCGCCCGAATATAGAAACATGCAACGTCCACTTTCGCTGCATGAAACCCACATCAAACACAGCATTCTCTCTCATCCAGAACTCATCAATCCAGAGGATCAAAAAAATCTCCGACGGGTAGCCGATCCCTATGCGGAACTAACCCCGCCAGAAGCCGCGTGATATAATTATCATCAGTGATAACACACATTAAGCTATATCATTTTCGCTCCTATGGCCTCTATGAGACGACACTGGCGCCAGGTGGCACCGTCATCGTTGGACCAAACGGCACCGGCAAGACAAACTTGCTCGAAGCGATATACGTCGCCCTCCGCGGCAGCAGCTTTCGTGGCAGCCTTGCTGATTGCATGCAGCACGACCAAACGCAAACCATCATCCACCTCGAAACCGACAATGCCTCTCGGCGCCTCCAGCTGCTCCGCACAGCCGACGGCACGATAAATAAAGAGTTCACGATTAACGATAGTCGCAGCAAGCTCCTCCCCCGCAAACATCGCCTGCCGGTCGTTCTGTTTGAACCGAGCGAGCTACGACTCATCTCTTCCTCGCCATCGCGGCGGCGGGATTTTCTGGACGGTATATTATCTCGGCTGGATGCTCAATACGAAGCCACGCTCCGTGCCTTTCATCGAACCTTGCTGCAGCGCAATGAACTACTCAAACACCCCCGCGAGACGACCCAAAACTGGCGTGATCATCTCTTTGCCTGGGATATTAAGTTCGTCCAGTTAGCGACCCACATTGCCCAAGCCCGTGCCACATTCCTAGCTAAACACGAGGCGGCGCTGAGTAGTTTATATGCAGCGCTGGCGGGACACGAAACAGCTTTTGCAGCCACCTATCAAGCCAGTACATCGCTTGATCGATACGAACAAGCACTTCTCGACCGCCTACAGCGTGCTCGCGACTATGAGATCGCTACAGGCCATACTTCGGCCGGCCCACACCGCGAGGATTTTACGATTTTCCTCCACAGCCAGCCGGCCATCAAAGTCGCCTCGCGCGGCGAAATGCGCACCATTATGCTGGCTTTCAAGCTGCTCGAGCTGGAACTGCAAACGAAAATCAGTCAATCACGGCCGCTCATCCTCCTGGATGATGTGTTTTCTGAACTAGATGCCACTCGCGAAAAGCTCCTCCAAGAGACCATCCAACATCATCAATTCATCGTCACCACCACTGACGCCCGCCACCAGAGGGATGATTGTTTGATAGTCTCAACGCGCTAAAATCCCGCCATTTTGGCGGGATGTATTATGCTAAGCTAAGCGTGACGATATTATTCACTCTCGCTCGGCTTCAGGTTTTGGTTGTTGAATTGCATCAATGTCATCGGCGACTTCGCCAAGTACAATCATAGTATTATCTTCAACTATTTGCTCGTAATCCGGTACTCGTGTACGCAACCACTCACTAATCTGATCGCCCGGTGCACCATTATCCTGCATTGTGATTAATTCTTCCAGCTGTTCACCTGTTAGAGACTCTACAGCCTCCTCGCCAATCCGCTCATTAATCGTATCTTGCACGTGAACAGCCAACTCTTGCAATTGCTGTTCTGGCAGATTAATACCCATCTCTCGTAGCCGACCGACCGTAATCAACGCTTCATCAAGATTAACCTGTGGTGTATTGTCGTTATTCATAAACTATCCTTTTTTATTTTATTAGTTATCTCAACCGTCGTATCAATTTCCTCAACAAGTTGCCTACTATTTATCTCGTTAGGATTAGACTCTATCACCTACATTAGAATTCGGGTTTTGCATCTCCTGTGTGAACGCTATATGACCTGCAACCGCTGCCCTGCCGAACCGTCGGGTGAAGTCACCTGTTGCCGTGAGCGTTTCTTTTGTCTTACGCCCCATGAAAGCAAACGGACGTGATAGGTAGCTACCGATATCCCGCAGTCGCTGCGCTGCGATAGTACGCATCTCACCGATTCGCTCGGTCGCACGACCAGCCACCTCATCTAATCGATCAGCGGCAGCACTAACCCGTTCACCAACAGACTCAAAACCATCATCAACCGCTCCCTTCACGGCGGCCCACTTTTCCCGGCGCGCCGCGCGGCGTGCCGCCTTCCTTTCTTTGGCAGCCGTTATGCGCTCACCTCGCTGCTCATTTATCTCACGAATCTTATCAAGAGCCTCTTGGCGCTGACTCTCAAGACCTTGCCGTTTCATCTCAAGCTCTTGCAAGCTAAGCTTGAGCATCTCGACTTGACCGCTGGCGACTCGCCATGCACTTTCTGCTATGCTTTCTGCTAACGCCAGTTGTTTATTTTCGAGAGAACCAACTGGGTGTCTACTGCTCTCGTACGCCTCACGTGCCGCCGTGAGCCGTTCAAATGCGCTCGCCAGTTCGCCACTCGACATTGCTTCAATCTCTGCTTTCGTTTCAGCGATTTCTGTATCAGCACCCCTCTGCTTACCTTCTACGGCTACAATCTCTTCTCTGAGTCCAGCCCTTTTTCGCAAATCCTCAACTTCAGCTTTTCTGTCATTCCTGGCTGCCTTGCGGCGTTCGCCTGCCGCCTCTTTGCGCTTCCGAGTTCGCTCCTGACGCTCCTGCCTTTTTGTAGCCAACTCATTTTCACGGTTCTTGCGAACCTCCTCGCGTTGCTGACGGCGTTCAGCACGACGCTCCTTAGCACTCTGAGCAGCCTGATCGATAGTCTCTTTTAGACTCTTCCCAGTCTCAGCTGCCTTATTGAATACTTCACCAATCTTTCTCTTTGCCGCTCCGCCATGATTTGATAGTTTTTCTCCTAAGCCCTTCAGGCCACCAACAATTCGTTTTGTCAAAGCCTCTCGACGACCACCTGGTGTTTGCTCAAACGGATCAACCCATCCTTGAGTCTTACTCTCTGGTAACACAGCAGCGCTCCAGTCGTCCGTTTCCCCTGAATGAGATACATTACTATCGATAATCTGTCGGCGGATCTCTTTATACCCAGGAATTTCTGCAAACTTTCGATTATTTTTATCGGTGGTCGTCTCAATAGCCATCACCCCATTACGGCCATCCTGTTTAGGAGTAATAGAGTCTGCCCCTTTTTCAGAGAGGCTCCCCCACCCATCAATCATGTGGCCAATGTGGGGTGTTTTTTCAGGGCTCATTTTATGCATACAGACCTCATATTCTTCATATGTTTTAATATCACTGTAGTTAATCCTGTGCTTTATACTATCACAGATTTAATATATCGTCAACACATAAAATCTTAACACCCTTACGGATCAATATGCTAGCACCAGGGGTCTAGCTAGATATGAACGACACCCGAATAAGCTCAGAGCTACTCGCTCACGCCCAGCTCAATTCGCCTGAACTGGCGCACCACGATGTTCTCGCCCAGTTTAGCGATCGCCTCCTTGACGTGCTGCTCAACTGTCTTAGAGTCATCCAAGATATACGTCTGGCTCAGCAACACTTGCTCAATAAAATGCTTCTTTAACTGACCATCGACAATTTTTTCGCGCATTTCTTCAGGCTTGCTTGCTAGCGCCTCGCTAGCCATTAGCTCTGTCCTAACCCGCTCCATTTCCTCAGCCGGAATATCCGCCTCAGAAACATACTTCGGACTCATAGCTGCAATTTGCATAGCAATTTCGTGCGCCAACGTCTTAAAATCATCCAGCCGCGCCACAAAGTCGGTTTCACAGTTCACCTCAACCACCACGCCAATTCGGCCCGAGTGCACATAGCTCTCAATCAGGCCTTCACGCGCCTCGCGGTCGCCCTTTTTCTCGGCCTTGGTTAGGCCTTTTTTACGCATCGCCTCCAGCGCCTTGTCAAAATCGCCATCAGTCTCGACCAGCGCCTTCTTTGCATCAGTCAAGCCCACGCCAGTCAATTCGCGCAGTTTTTTAATGTCGTCAACTGAAACTCCCATCCTATTTCTCCTCTTTTTTCACTGGTTTTTCTTCAGCCTTCACGCTACCCGCGCCCTCGGCTACCGCTGCCGTGAAGTAGTCAAGCAGCTGCTGGATGCTCTTGATCGCATCATCATTGCCCGGGATGACATAGTCGATGCCCGTTGGATTGACATTGGTATCAACCACGGCAAATACTGGGATGCCCAGGGCTTCCGCCTCGCGCACTGCGTTTGCATCGGTCAGTGCGTCAACCACGACCACTGCGCCTGGCTTGCCCATCAAGTTCTTAATACCGCCGTACTTGAAATTCAGGTTGTCAATTTCCTCCTGGAAACGCTGCACCTCTAGCTTGTTGTAGCGCTTCTCCAGATCGCCCGACGCCATCCGCTTCTCGAGGTTCTTCAGTTTCTTGATCTGCTGAGCGATTGTTGCGCCGTTGGTCAGCATACCGCCGATCCAGCGCTCAACCACGTACGGCTGATTGATGCTCTCGGCCGCCTGGCGCACCACGTCCTTAGCTTGCTTTTTCGTACCGACGAACAGTACCTTCTTACCGCTAGCGGCGATTTTTGTCAGCTCCGGCAGCGCCTTCTCTAGCGCCTCAGCTGTCTTTGCCAAATCAATGATATGGCTATCCTGGCGTTTTGAATGGATGTATGGCGCCATCTTTGGGTGCCAGCGACTGGTTTTGTGCCCGAAATGAACACCAGCTTCAAACAAAGCTTTCATGTCTACTGTTACAGACATTAGATTACTCCTTTTTCCTCGCCCGCCGCTTTTGGAGCTGCGACGGGCTGTGTCGTTATATTTAGTTACCTCGTCATTTTAACACGAGTCGACACCAAAAGCAATCCGTTACTGAACAGAGCGAGACGCCATGAACTTATCTAACTCCTGCTCAAGCTCGAAGACCTCATCGCTTGAAGAAGAGAGCTTTTGAACAATAGGTCGATCCTGCCCCGGTTTCACAACCTGCATCTCGACAGATTGACCATTCTCCTCTGTTGGATCCTTACGGCGCAGCTCTGACTGAACGACATCACCACTTGTTTGACCAATCTCAAAATAGTTAATTGCGTCGCCATCCACAAAAGCACCAAATACACAGTTCTCACCCCACGCTAAGTCCTTTGCAGTTATACCTGGCGCCGGCTCCTTAATAAGGTTTCCCGCTACTTTAAACAATAAGATCGAACCAACCTTTGACCCATCTCTCCCAACAGAACCAGGTCCGTAGGCATCAAGCGCTACAACTGAAGTATTTACTTCCATTGGCACGACAAGAGAGTTGTCGACGATACGTTCGTGGGGATTAAACAGCTTTACCTTCACAGTATCGCAAGAACCAGAAGCTAAGTTCACCTCAAAAACCCTTCCAAGTGCCCAGCTAAGGCGCGACAATGCGTTCTTAGATAGAAAACCTATAGTATTTGCCTCATTACGGTCGGGGCGATCTAGTATTGCACCAACAGCCTGCGCCCTTTCTTTTTCCTCATTGCGCCGAAACGCTTCCTCTGCCAACTGGTTGAGATTATGCCTACCCCAAATATTTGGCTGTCTTCCCTTATCCATGTCGTGTAACTCCTTGGTTTTTAGCTATCGGAGTCAACTATACTCTCTATCTCTTGATTTGTCAAGTACATTACAATGTTTTTGATGATTTACAAGCATAATTGTTGAGCGGCCCTTGCCGAACGGCGAGTATAGCTCCAGTATGCAGCTGCACTAGTGGTGATATTTGCAATACCCATACTTTTTTGCTAAAATACCAAGGTTATGAAAAGCAGTATTCACCCACAGAACTATCGCCCGGTCGTATTTAGCGACGATCAAGCGGGCTTCGCGTTCTTGACTCAGTCAACAGCGCAAACCACGGACACCATCGTTTGGGAAGATGGCAAAACTTATCCGCTCGTCAAGGTGCACATCTCCAGCGCCTCACACCCATTCTTCACCGGCGAAGAAAAGATCATCGACACCGAAGGTCGTGTTGACCGGTTTAAGGCACGCCAAGCAGCCGCCCAGGCTCGCAAGACAGCCCTAGCCAACAAAGCCAAGAAAGCTGCCGCCAAAAAAGCCACCAAGGCGGCAGATGACACAGACGACACAAAGAAGAAAGCGGCTACACCTAAGGCAAAAACTAAGAAGGTTAAGAAATAGCCCCAACTTATCAATATTTTTGACATTAACGTAATAGCTCCGTCGAGGCGGAGCTATTACGATGAGACTACATTGAATTTTACACTAACCCTTACTAGGTGCTTCGGGTTTGGTATCAAAATGCTCCATCATGCACTCGAGTCTCCGTAGATACGCCAGCTCTCCCACATCCCTCCGATACAACGTACCTGGTTGCCGCACGCCATTTTCATCAGTATCAACACATTCGACAGTACCATCGGGCAAAATCCATCGTATCTTACCGTCAGTTTTTATCACCTCATAATCACCGGTATACCTGCGACCATTCTTTTCCCTTTTTAGGTGATTTGTGAGTTCAACTTCCTTTATCAAGCCCGTCGTAGGATCATAAGCGGTTGAGGTGCGAACGCGCCGAGCATCATGATCCGTACCCCCAACGCTACGCTCCTCAACCATACCGATAATCGGTCCACCGTTGGGTCCCCTAGCAATAAAATCACCGTAACACGAAACCTGATTCACTGTCATCTCTTCAGCTAGAGACGGAAGGTCGTACATCATTGGTAGCCACTTCTCTGTCGAGGTACCACCCTCCTTGTCTGACATGTACTCACCGGCCTTTTCAAACATCTTAGCAATGAATTCAGGAGACCCCACCTTTGTCTCCGGGAGACCTGAGCCATTTTTTAGTTCTGCTATGCGCGGCTCGTCAAGGGCTAAACTCGCTAACTTCCTTTCTGTCTGCCGGCGTGCATGTTCAGCATTTTCTTCTTGTGCCATCTCCCAGGCCTTCTCGACATTACGCACCCGCCCAAAGTTTGTCCCGAAGGTTTCATTGATCATACGTCGTGCTGATTGAAATAATTTGCCCATACTTTTTATTTTCCTTATCTTTGCTACTGCAATATATGATGCACTAATGGTCTACATATTACTCTATTTTCTTTTGTTTGTCAAGTATCCCTACGCCATTATCAGTATTTTACTAGTAGGCCCGCTGTCCCCCACCAATATGCTATAATAATCCATATGACAAAAATCTCTCTTGACCTCGAGGCGTTGAAGGCGGAGCGGGCGACGCTGGGTGATTTTTTGGCGCGTCCCGACGCGTATGGCTCGCCGGATTTCACGAGTAAAAATAAGCGGTTCTCGGAGCTAGAGACGCTTATTATCAAGGGCGACGAGCGAGTGGCATTAGAGCAAAATCTGCGTGACGCCAAAGAATTAGCGAATGACGGCGGCGAATTGGCAGAATTAGCAAAAGCCGAAATCACTGAAACTGAAGCGCGGCTGTCAGAGCTGGAAGGAGAATTATTCATCCTACTGACGCCAAAAGATCCAAACGACGAGAAAAACATCATCATAGAGATCCGTGCTGGCGCTGGTGGCGACGAAGCATCGCTGTTTGCGGCGGAACTGTACCGCATGTACCTACGCTGGTGCGAAGCCAATGGCTACAAAACTGAGCTCATCAGCGAATCCGCCAACGACTCCGGCGGCTATAAAGAAGTTATTTTCATGGTCAAGGGCGACGCGCCATACGCCAAATTGAAATTTGAAGGCGGCGTCCACCGCGTCCAGCGCGTCCCAGTCACCGAAAGCCAAGGCCGCGTCCACACCTCCACCGTCACCGTAGCGGTGCTGCCAGAAGCCGAGGAAGCCGACGTTGAAATTAATCCAAGCGACCTGCGCGTTGACATCTACCGCTCCAGCGGCAATGGCGGCCAAAGCGTCAATACTACCGACTCGGCAGTGCGCATCACTCACCTACCAACTGGTATCGTCGTCACTAACCAAGATGAAAAATCACAGATCAAGAACCGCGAAAAAGCCATGAGCGTGCTGCGTTCGCGCTTGCTGCAGATGAAAATTGATGAGGAAAATGCCAAATTAAGTGCCGAACGACGCTCACTCGTTGGTACTGGTGACCGCTCAGAGAAGATTCGCACCTACAACTTCCCGCAAGACCGCATCACCGACCACCGCGTCCACTACAGCCGCAGCAATATCCCCGCGGCGATGAACGGGGATATTGACGACTTGATTGAGCAATTGCAGCGATATGAGCGGGAGTTGAAGGCGCAGAATGCCGAAAAATAGTATCAGCTACCTAGTAGTATTATACCCCTAGCGCAGTCGAGCCAAGTTTACTATTCCGTCGCTGCTTTTCAATTTTGTGTTTTATTGTCTCAAATGGACTTTCGCCTTCTATGGTATCACGACGACCCATATCATATTTATACTCCGCCGAAATGGATTTTAGCGTCATACCGCCACGAGCATACCCCGGAATTACTGTAATATCCTCACCAATCACGAACTCCCGTCCGTGTATATCATTGCCTACTGGTACCAGTATCGCCGTCTCGTCTCGGGTATTGTTGCGTGTATACACATCATACGCGACCATGTGATCATAGTGTCGTGCAGTCACAACCTCATCTGGTGTAACATAAGACTCAACCCTAACGCCATCATCACGAATAGCCTCAAAACAAAGCATACCACGACTTAACATAGGATCTCTAAAGTATTTATCATCAGTGCCGATAGTCACTCTATCACCCGGCTCATCGTGAACTAATACGCTAGCACCGCTTTCATAGGTGACGATACGTGGCTCACGCTCTTCATCCATATGTTCTAATGTCGCCGGTGATGAAATCCTATTTCTATCCACAACTTATTCCTTTTTACTTGATTATGCTTAGTGTGCTTCTTATATTACTCTCTCTCTTGATTTGTCAATACTTTTTACAACTTTATAGCTATTTTGCAACCATAATCACTTTACTCATTCCTAGCTATGTAGTATAATTAACAACATGAATATAGCAACCTGGCTAAAGAACGCCGCTAAACAGTTAAAAGCTATTGGTGTTGCGTCGGCGCGGTTGGACGCCGAGCTGATATTGGCTAACACTCTGCGGAAGAACCGGACGTACCTTCATGCGCACCTGGATGAGGAGATTGACCCGCGGCGAGTTGATATTGCTGACGCCAGGCTGAGCCTGCGCCTTGATCGAGTACCGCTGGCGTATATTTTGGGCTATAAGGAATTTTACGGACGGAAATTTACCGTTTCGCCAGCTGTCCTGGTGCCACGACCGGAGTCAGAGGAGATGATTACCCTGTTTTTAGCGCTGACAGCCAGTGAGATCGCGCCAAAGACGCTGATTGACATTGGCACTGGTTCGGGCTGCCTTGGCATTACAGCGGCGCTAGAGCGGCCGTCCCTGCGGGTTATTTTATCGGATATTAGTCCACGAGCCATAAAAATTGCCGAGAAAAATGCGAGCAATTTACAGGCGCGGGTGACGCTGCAGCAACAATCGCTCCTTTCCGGGCAGATTGAGCCGGTGGATTATATCTTTGCTAATCTGCCGTATGTTGATCGGGACTGGGATGTTTCGCCAGAGCTACGTCACGAACCCGCCGAGGCATTATTTGCGGCGGATAATGGACTGCGGTTGATCGAGACACTGATTGAGCAAGCGCCGCGCCGCTTGACGGCAGATGGTCTGCTTTTTCTGGAAGCCGACCCGCGACAGCACCAGGCAATTCTCCATCAAGCAAGGCAGCACGGCCTTCACGAGGTAGAGACGCGCGGCTTTATCATCGTCCTACGCCTTGTAGGCGCCAAGCGTTAGCTTGACCTTCTGTTCCTTGCCGTCGCGCAGGATAGTCAGTTCTACCGTCTCGCCCGGCAAGAACTCAGAGATAAGACTGCCGAGACCGCCCTGCTCGCCGATCAATTTATCATTTACCTTGGTAATGATATCGCCGTCCTTGATGCCTGCTTTATCGGCTGGCCCGCCAGCGACGACCGCCGATTTGCGACGCGAGCCGCCGACATAGGCACCGCTTTTGACTGGTAATTTATGCTCAGCACGAACTTCAGGGGTAATCGCGATATATTGCACGCCGATATATGATTTCTGAATTTTTCCAGAGCTCAGCACACTGCGTACCAACCCCTTGGTGGCGGCAATCGGAATTGCAAATCCCACACTCTGCGCATCCGAGACGATCGCTGTGTTGATGCCAATAACTTGGCCCGACATATTGAGGAGCGGCCCGCCAGAGTTACCCGGATTGATCGCAGCATCAGTCTGAAGTAGATCAGTCAGACTCTCGGCTTCGTCGCTATATTCACTAGTAGAGGCCTGAACTGGTCGGCCCTTCCCCGAGATAATGCCCGTTGTGACGGTGTTCTGGTAGCGACCCAGTGAATTACCGATAGCAATTACTTTCTGACCAACATGCACAGTGCTTGAGTCACCCAGCGTGGCTGCCGGCAGGTCATTCACACCATTGATCTTGAGAAACGCCACATCGTTGAGTGGATCAACGCCAACAAGCTTGACATCCGTATACTGCGTACCGTCACTACCCATAATCTCGATGGTTTCAGCGTCCTTGACGACATGTTTATTCGTCAAAATATAACCGTCTTTACTGATGATGATCCCTGTACCAGCACCTTGCTGCACTGTCGCACGCGACAATGTCCGGCCATTCTTAGTGGTTACGATCGAAACCACGCTCTTAGACACACGCTGCACAACTTCGCTGATATCTGCTTCATCACGCGACATGACGAGGTTGCCATCAGGAGTAGACTGGATGGACTGTTTATTAAACTGCGTCGTTAGCCACGAACCCAGCACTGCCGAGCCAACCATCAGCCATAGCATCGTGATGACACAAGCACTAATCAGCGCTAGCTTCCTGCGACGCGGCACACCCGGTCGAGATTGGAGTTGCTGAGCTGAACGAGATTCTTGCTCCATTATAGTGTCACCGAGTTAAAGAATAGTAAAATGGTCAGGATAAGCGCCGACGCCAAGATAGCCGGGCCGGCAACTTCAGCAATAACGATCGTTTTATGCTTGTGCCAAGAAGTATAAATACGTTCAGCCACAAATGATAGTAATACAAAGATGATTGTCGCCTGCGGCAGCTGCAAGGCGTTTACTCCGAGTAGTGCATAGCCAAACGTCCAGTAATGTGCCAGCCAGCCAATCTCCGCAAATACCAGCCCCCAGGCTAGACTGAGTACAGTAATCTGCTCCTCACGAAACGTCGATAGGAAATGCCGAGCCGTGCCATACCCAATGACTAGCGCACACAGCACAACCACCGCAGCTGACCATTCGTGTGACACTGCAAACAGTGCTGCTGTGCCGATAAATACCGCGAGACCCGCCTGCAATGTCATCTGCCAGCGCTTTGATAGCGGCTTGATAGCGACAAGCCATATCGCATAAAATACCGCTAGCGCAATTCGTAGCACCAGCGTCGCCTGCGGCGCATACATCAGCGCCACCACACCGAGACCAACCACCACGTCAACCAGGCTTCCTTGAATATTCGTTAGCCAAAACTTAGGGCGCACCGACAATGTCCGCCACTTGCTTAAGAGTACCAGCACAATCGCCGCCAACGGATAATGAATCTCCTGCGACATCCAGAACAAGACTGCCACCATCCCTAAATTGAGTGCATAATAAGCGATATTACTGAGAAGCGACCGTCGCCTGGCTGTTTTTTTCAGAAACTCCATTGCCACCCTATTATACCAAATTACGGCCCGATTATCACTACGAAGTCAGCCTCAGCTGGCAGGTTAAATGCTGGTTTACCCTCGGTCAAGGTTACTCCATACAGTTCTTTGATCTTGTTGGCAGAAGCCTGCTTGGACTTGCCCGACTCCAGCTGATAAACCCTGTACTTTTCGGTAATTTTCTGTGGTGAATTGCCAACGCTCACCACGTTGAGCGATGCCGCCTTTAGGCGATCAGCTTCGGATTTGGCGGCTCCGACCACGCCACTGCCATTGAGCACCAGGACGCGTGCCTTTTCCTTAGCGAGTGTATCACCGTATATTTCCACCTTGATAAACGATCGAATTTGCGAATAATCAAACTGGCTAGCCGTTGGCACGACCACACTGGCGCCACCAACACTACTCGTGCCAAGCAGGACATTATCTTTTTCAATAAAGCTGAGGCGGTGAATGTCCGTATCCTTGATCTTGGAAGCAACATCCATCACCGTACGGACTTCCTTGGCATCAACGTTAGTGCGCAGATTCTTGCCCATGGCGTCCATCAGCGCCGTCACCTTGCCAAGATCAGTCAGCGTGCCTGTCGAGGCTGCCTTGTTCTTGAGCGCCATCAGCACCAACTGTTGGTTTTTCTCGCGGTCAAAGTTCGACTTGTCCAGCCCATACGAACCGCCCAGCGCTCCACGCGCTCGCGAGAAATACAGCGCCTTGTCACCGTCCATCTCATTTGGCCCATTCTTGAAATGAATGTAATGCCCCGTCGGACAGCGCCGTTTCCGCTGCTCCGCTGACAGTCCCTTCTCCCGACACATCCAGTCGACGCTCGGGTCAAACACACCTCGTGGATCGTCGCTCTGAACATTCACCGTCACACCACCAACCGCATTAACCGCGTCCTTGATTACCTGAGCATTAACGTGTGCTACGTACTGTATATCCATATCAAAAATCTTGCCAACAAACTCGCGGCTGGCATCTATCCGCTTCTTTTCAGCCTGTTCATCATTACCCTTGGCAACACAGTCAAAATATTCGTTAATCTTGCCAGCACGACCAGAATTACAAACTCGCCCAAACTGCACGTATAAGTCGCGCGGAATACTAAACATATAGGCATCGTGCTTCTTTTGATCAACACTCAGCACCATCATTGAGTCGGTCAACGTTGCGCCCGGATGGTCTGGATCATCATCCGTCGTACCGAGGATCAGCATATTGCTCCGCCCGTGTGCATCCATTTTCAGCGGTTGATTCTGAAACAAGTCAATCAGATTACCGCTACCAAACACTCGCCCCGCATTGACCCACGCCTTGTACAGCAAAAATCCACCCACCAGAATTATCAGCGCCACGATCACCAGGATAATAATCTTCAGCTTACGACGTTTCTTATGCGGTTTCTTGCGCTTTTCACGGGGCGTTTCGGGCTTTTGAAGCTCGAGATCTTTGAGCGAGTTGCTAATGTCCTCATCAATATCGGCAGTCGATGAAGTCGCGAGGCGAATCCGCTCAGCCTGCGATAGTGACTGGCGTGGTACTGAGATCGGCCTCCCAAGTGGCTGCACTGGAACAGAATGTACCGCCGGACGAGGTTGCGTAGCCGCTCGCTCTGGCGATACACCACCCAAACGAGACCGCTGAGCCCTCCGCGGTACAAATCCATCGACCGAATTCCTATTTGAAATTTTCACTGCTCCTTATTATAGCACACTTCTCTATTGATCAAGCTTTTGGTTTTCGCCGCCAAACCATGTATAATAAGGCGGATGGATGCTCACTTTCTCGATCGACACCCGCGCCTGAGGGACAGTCTGGGACTGATTATTTTTGTAATCGGGGTAATCATCGGAACAATTTTGATCAATACCTTTGTTTTTCGTAGCTTTGGCGTGCAGGGACCAAGTATGGAAAACACCATGCACACCAATGACCGCTTGATCGTTGACCGACTGTCGGTCACGATTAAACAGCTTCAAAATCAGCAGTATATCCCCAAGCGCGGCCAGATCATCGTCTTTAAAAATCCTAATTACAATCCGACCTTGGGTCACGATGAATATATCGTTAAACGGGTCATCGCTTTCGCAGGTGAGCGCGTCACCGTCAAGGATGGCGTCGTCACCGTTTATAACACCGAGCATCCAAACGGCTTTAACCCCGATACAACCGTCAACAAAAACGAACCAAAGTCACCCACCTCCGGCGATGTCGATACCAAAGTATCTGAGGGGACGGTTTTCGTGATGGGTGATAATCGTGAGGGTAATTTTTCGTGTGACTCGCGTAACTGCATGGGCAACATTCCGCTATACGACATTGTTGGGCCAGTCATCGCCCGCATTTTCCCCTTCACACAGATCAGAGGGTTTTAATAGTCAGCCAATCAAGTCGCGGATCCGCTCAAAATCTGCTTGGTCTTTGAACGGAATAATAATCTGACCAGCACCGCGCTTACTGGTGCGAACCGTGATGTCAGCACGAAGTTTTTTCGACAGGCGCGCTACCGACGAGGCGTGCGGCGAGCGGGCTGGCTTTGAAGTTGACGCGAGGCCCGACGACTGCTGCGACCGCTTCCAGGCGGCGATCATCTGCTCGAGCTTGCGCACACTCCAGCCCTGATGAATCGTCTGCCGCAGCAAATCCTCCGCCACGTCATCTGGCAGCCCCACCAATGTTCGCGCTTGCCCTTCAGAAATCTTATTTTCAAACAGCGCCGTCCGCACCACGCTCGGTAATTTCAAGAGGCGCAGCGTATTGCTAATGGCGCTGACCGATTTACCGCCGACGTGCTGGCCGATTTGTTCCAGCGTCATATTGAACTGGTCGCGTAGCTTCATGTAGGCCGTCGCCGTTTCCAGCGGATTGAGGTCGCGTCGCTGCAAGTTCTCAATCAGTGACACCTCCAATCGATGCTGATCGCTCAGGCTACGAATAATGCTCGGCATTTCTACTAATCCAGCCAGCTGCGCCGCTCGCCAGCGCCGCTCGCCAGCCACGATCATGAATTGTGCCCCATGTGGCGTCACGACGATCGGCTGCACCACGCCATGCCGACGAATCGAATCGGCCAGTTCACGCAGTGCCTCCTCATCAAAGAACCGCCGCGGCTGATCTGGATCTGGAGTAATATCGGTAATCGGTATCTGGCGTAATTGCGACATTGTCGCATCTTGACCAGCCGTCGGGTCAAAAGCCTCGTCAAACAAATTTGTCGGTATCAGCGAATCAAACCCCCGCCCAAGTCCCTTTTTCATCCTTCAATCCTCTCGATAATTTCTTTGGTCAGCGCATGGTAAGCCCGCGAGCCCTTTGAGAAACGATCGTACACACCAACCGGCACGCCGTGGCTTGGCGCCTCAGCGAGGCGAATATTGCGCGGAATCGTCGTCTTGAAAATCGTATCGGCAAAATGCTTTTTAATTTCATCGTACACCTGGCTTGATAGAGTCGTTCGCGAATCAACCATGGTGGTCACCACGCCGAGCAAGCGCAGATGCGGATTGAGCCCCTTGCGAACCAACTTCATCGTCTCCATCAGTTGCCCCAGCCCCTCGAGTGCATAAAACTCTGCCTGCACCGGCAATAGGACGTACTGCGCTGCGATCAGCCCATTCACGGTCAGCAGACTCAGACTCGGCGGACTATCAATGATCACATAATCATACCCAGCGAGGCTCGCCAGCGCCTGGCGCAGCCGCACGAACCGCCCCTCGGCTTGGGCCAACTCAACCTCGGTATTTGCTAGGTGCGACGTGGCCGGTGCGATCGATAGATTCTTGATGTCAGTTTGAATAATTATATTATTCAAGGCTGCCTGACCAGTCACCACCTCAGTCATCGTTATGCCCAACTCTTGCTTATCAATGCCAAGGCCGCTGGTGGCATTACCCTGCGGATCAAAGTCAACGATCAGCGTCCGCTTACCGGCTTTTGCCAAAAAATATGCCACATTGATTGAAGTCGTCGTCTTGCCGACGCCGCCCTTTTGATTTGTCACCGCAATAATCTTCGTCATCGATACCCCTTCTGCTTACCTCATTGTACCATAGTTTCGGCCATAAAAATACCGCCCTTATCACGGGGCGGTATGCTAATTCATCGGTTATTTGATCGAGGTAATCTCAATCTTGGTGTACTTCTGGCGATGACCAGTTTCTTTGTGGACACGTTTCTTGCTCTTGTAGCGGATAACGCGGATCTTGTCGCCCTTGACTTCTGCTTCAGCGACCTTTGCCTTCACTACCACACCTTTGACGGTTGGCGTGCCAACTTTTGTTTTATCACCATCAATCACTAAAAGTGCGTCGAGAGTGAGTTCTTTTGTGCCTTCAGGGAGGAGATCCACCAAGAGGGACTCTTTTTCGCTGACAATGTATTGCTTGCCAGAGATTTTTACGACTGCTTTCATTTCGTTCCTTAAAAATTAGTTTTCAATCCGTTCTATTGTACCAGAGACACAGTGGTAAATCAAGGCTACTGCCAGCTTCAATTATCCCACCGACAGCTACACCGTCCGGAGTATCAATGTCAACTCGAACACGACCCCGACCGACCGCACACCACATTGTTTGCGTGCAGCCAACCATCGACATTACCGCCGTCCAAATGCATACCTACCGCTGGCACAACCTTGACGACACCACCAGCTCGAGCATAATTACTGATCGCATCGGTCAACTCATACTCGCCGCGCGGCGATATTGCAACATCAGCACAGGACTGGATAACTTTCTTGGTGAGGACGTATTTACCGATGTTGGCAAAGTGGCTCGGCGCCTCTTCTGGCTTTGGCTTTTCAACGATCTCTACAAAATTGCCGTCTTCATCCATCACAATCGCCCCGTACCGACTAATGTCATCGCCCGGCACTTCCTGAGCCAGCAGGCTACATTGACCGTCTGGCGTCGCCGCCAACAGCCGCGCCACTTCGCTTGAGCCATCAGCATTATACATAAAGTCATCACCCATCAGCACCACTGCCGACTCACCATCCTCGAGATAATCAGCCGCCAAAGCCACCGGCACCGCTGATCCATACTTGCCGTAGCTCGGTTGCGTCACAAAGTGAAGCTTTGCATCGATCGGCGCCACCAGAGCCAACTTGTCGTCCTTACCCTTGCTCCGCAAATAATCGTTGAGCAAGATGTTGCTCCGATAATAGCTCTCTAGTTGTGAACTCTGTTCGCCAACCACAAAAATCAGCTCACGCACGCCGGCCGCCAAGCAGTCCTGCACCACATAATCAATCAGCGGTCGATTGCCAATCGGCAGCATACATTTTTCAATTGATTTAGTAATTGGTAGCATCCGTGTACCCCAACCAGCGACCGGAATAATAGCTTTGGTAATCATATCTCCTCCTTACATCTTGAGTTCTTTATGTGATTTCTGCAAAATATCCATCATCTCCCCGTAGCGCATCTCGCCCGCAGAAATTTTGGCATAGAGATAAACAATATTATCTACCACCTCAATATTAACCTTAATGTCTTGATCATACAACCAGGCCATGAAGCTTGGGTTGAGCAGCTCAAAGCTCGTCACCTGATTTTCATCAGTGGCGTAGACCTGGTAGCGCTTGTTAAAATCACCCCACTCCAGTTCTACCTTTTTATAACCCGACGGCGCCCTGAACCGCTTCAGGAAGCGCGAATCCCGACGCTCCACTAAAATCCCACCATACGACTTTGGTAAATTAACCTGCCCGATAATGTACGTAGCCGCCGAATCGGTATTTGAAGCGTCAGCCACATAGGTGTATAGCTGCACCAATAGATTGCTCGTCCAGAATCCAATGATATGGTTATTGATGTCGGTCCCCTTAAAGCCGCCCTTGAATAATTCACCGCGGGTCGGCAGCAGTAACCGCCCCCAATCCGGACTGAAGTACATGTCGTATTGCGCTGCAAACTGCTGCATAGAGGCAACAAGCTGGGCGGGATCTTCCGTTTCCTGATCAATACTATCCAGTAACCAGCCATTACCCGAGCGCACAAAGTTCCACTGCTCACCAAACTCGCCCGTATCACGATGTAGCACCGCATCACTCGCCACGTCAATCAGCTCATCATTTGCCGAGGCAACAAAACTCACACTTACTCGGTCATTCTGATCATTCACATCGTCATACGCCCGTGTGATAATCGCTTCACTGACCGCCACATTCTTCATGCGATTGACTCGCCCCATCTGTTGTAAAGCGTACAACATTAGTCCGATGTGCCGCGCATAATTCGGCGTGACGTATTGCTGAATTGATGGCAAATCCATCCGCTCCCAATCATACTGAAACCGATTAAACACCGTCGTTGCGTAATTGACAATACCCTGCTCATTCCAGGCGCTGTCCTGGGTAGCTGCTTGCTGAACGGCCTGTTTTGCAGCCTCGCTGCCTTTGCGAAAACGGCTGATCTTGTCTGTAAATGCCCCGATAATCGCACCGACCAATGCCGAGATGGCCACCAGGATAAAAATAACAACACCGCCGAGTAGGTAGAACAAGCTGGCGAGTAGGCCGGCCAAAAACCCGACCGCTATGGCGGCCATCTTTGACTGAGTGGTTTTTTTCACAAAACCACTTACCGAAATCGCAACTACCATCGGTATCCCGAAAAGGGCAACGCCACCACCACCGCCGCCAGAACTTGACCCGCCGCCACCGGCTCGCGCGAAAAAGAGTAACTGACTGAGCACTGCTAAACCATACATAGACCCATTGTACCGCGTTGCATGGCGATCGCCAAGGTCATGAGTGCCCGATCAGCGCGCAGCCGAACAAACGCTTGCCACGCATTAGTTTTGAGGCGCAACCTTTATCGTGATGACTATTTTACAACAGCAAGGGCAATCTCGAGCTCAGCCCCTTCAACCGTCACTGTCGACTGATTGTCATGTACCTCGCCAAACACCGCCAGCGTCTCAGTAGCAATCGCCTCAGCATGCTCATCAATCGCTTGGCGGAGCTGCTCGTCATTCGTCGTCAGCTGCAGCGTAATTCGATCGTCCACTTGCAATCCCGCCTTCTTGCGCGCACTCTGCACGTGACGAATGACCTCACGCATCAGGCCCTCGCGTTTGAGTTCGGGCGTCAAGTGCTTACTAATTTCGATCCAATTCTCTGGCTTGATCACGCCCTCGGTCACGTCATAATCAGCCAAGTGCTCGTCTAAATTCTCAATCCAGCGAATTTCCTTGACATTGAGCTCCTCAGCCATGATTTGCTCATAGTAGCCAGTCAGTTTCACGCCTGCATATGCCGCACATTGCAGCGGTTGGCGAACCTTGATTGATGCTTGGTGCTCATCCTGTTTCATACGCAAACTAAGACCATTGTTGATCAATTCACGCGTACGGGACATGTCGGCTAGAACCTGCTCGTTCACCGCACCCGCTGGCAGCCAATCCTTCAGATGAATCGACTCATCGTCGCCCGTCAAATTATGATACAACTCCTCAGCCAAAAACGGCGTAAATGGAGCCAAGATGTAGCTCAAGCGCACCAGCACATAGTGCAGCGTGCGGTAGGCATCATTTTTATCACCATCATCCTCAGCGCCCGCGGCCCCTTTCGACGATCTCCAGAAGCGGCGGCGACTGCGGCGCACATACCAGTTCGATGCATCGTCAAGGAATGGCAGAATCGGACTCAGCGCATCAGGGATGTTATAGGCATCCACCTGCTTCTCGACCTCAGCCACCAGCTCGTGCAAACGGCTAATAATCCAGATATCGAGCGGATTCGTAACTACATTAGCTACGGTCGCGATATCCGTTGCCTCAGGCCGCTCGGCCGCCAATTGATCCAGCTGGCGCTCTTGGCCTCGCTTTGCCGGAAAGGCAAAGCCTTCGTCACCGAATATCGCTCGACCGCTCAGCGGATCAACCAACTCGCCGTCAAATTCCCAACCATCAACTTCAGCATACATCGTAAAGAAATCATACATATTCCAGATCATACTGAGCTTACGCGCCACGTCACCAACGTCCTTGTCGTGCAAGGCAAAGTCTTCACCGTTCAGTAGCGGACTACTCAGCAGCAGGAAGCGTAAGCTATCAGCACTGAATTTATCCATCAGCTCGTTCGGGTCAGTAAAGTTGCCTAAGGACTTACTCATCTTGCGGCCGTCATTGCCCGCCACCACGCCAGTAGTGATGACGTTGCTATAGGCATTTTTGTGCTGCTCGCCCGCCTCGCCAAAAGCGCCGATTTCTGCCAGAGCAGTGTTAACAACGTGCACATAATAGAACCACGCCCGCACCTGGCCAATATACTCAACGATGAAGTCCGCTGGGTAATTCTGCTCAAACTGAGCCTGGTTTTCGAACGGATAATGCAGCTGGGCAAACGGCATACTGCCGCTCTCGAACCAGCAGTCCAGCACCTTGTCGATACGCGTGAACGTTTCGCCATTAATCGTAAAGGTGATATCATCTACCCACGGGCGGTGGTAATCATCCAGCTCCACGCCGCTCAGTTCCTTCAGCTCCGCATACGAGCCAACCACCTTCACCGTGCCGCGGTCGCCCTTCCACACCGGCATAGCCGTCGCCCAGAAGCGGTCGCGACTCAGGTTCCAGTCGGGCGCTTGCTCGATATTTTTGGCAAAACGACCGTGCTTGAGGTGGCTCGGGAACCAATTGATATGCTCGTTCTCATCCAGCATCAGCGGCTTCTGCCCCTGGATGTCGAAGAACCAGCTTGGGATGGCCCGGTACATGATGCGCTGCTTGCTTCTCGGATTGAATGGATATTCGTGGCGAATGTACTCAATCTTCCACACCACACCCTTTTCTTTCAGGTCTTTGGCGATGAATTTATTATTTTCCCACACCTCCAGGCCTTTGTAATTGGTATCGGTGTAGTAGCCATTATCATCAATCACATGGAAAGGCGCGATACCATTGGCTTTACCAAGCTCAAAGTCATCCTCGCCATAGGCCGGCGCAATGTGCACGATACCCGTACCCGACTCGTGCGAAACGAAATCCGCCGCGTAAATAGTGTGAATTTTATCATTCTGCGGCCAGGTCGAGCCGGTGTCGAGCGGCTGGTATTTCTTACCCACTAGCTCGCTACCCGGAAACTTCCGCAGTACGTCGTACTCAAGCGGCTGGTGCTTGTCGTCTTGCAAAGTGCGTTCCAGCGCCTCCTCGGCGATGATTAATTTCTCACCATCGACCAGCACTTCGCAGTAGGTCATCTCCGGATTCACCGCCAACATCAAGTTAGCTGGCAGCGTCCATGGCGTGGTGGTCCAGGCGAGAATGGCAGTATCTTCGTCCACCAACTTAAACTTCACATACACACTCGGGTCGGTCACCGTTTGGTAGGCGTCGTTGTCCATGGTCACTTCAGCCTTACTGACAGGGGTGGCGAACTTGGTGTCGTACATCAGCACTTTTTCGCCTTCGTAGATTTTGCCGGCTTCGTACAGCTGTTTAAACGCCCACCAGACGCTCTCCATAAAGTCCTTATCCATGGTGCGGTAGGCGCCCGCAAAGTCCACCCACCGGCCGATGCGGTCGATCACCCCCTGCCACGTTTCGCTATTCGCCACCATGCTTTCGCGCGCCTTGGTGATGTATTTTTCCAGGCTGATGGTTGGCAAAGGATTACCGTCTTTGTCCGGCAGTAATGGTTGACCATACATAGGATCCGGAGAACTACTCACTTCGAGACTATATAGCAACCAGTTGGCCCCTGTTTCGGTAGACATATGCTCACCAACTCTTTGAAATCCATTGCGCTCATACAAATTCACCAATTTAGGTTGATGCTCGCCAACCTCTATGCGAATCTCTTTGACCCCTTCCTGCTTACTTAAGCGAAAAGCTTCTTTTAACACTGCATCCGCATAACCTTGCCCTTGGAATTCCGGTAGTACCGCCATTTTATAAAGATAACCAACCGACGTGTCATTATCCTTTTTGCCAGCAAAAAACTTATAAATATCCTTATTACTTATAACGACACCCCCCACTAACTTATCGTCATCGTAAGCTACATAAAAATTATCTCTCCCAAATTCCTCTTTTAATTTATCTGGCGTTAGGTTGTCGGCATCCCAGCTGCTGCTACCATAGCCTCGCTGCTCCATCCAGCCAGCAACTTTAGTAATAACTTTCGTTGCGTTATCGAAATCATTTACCAGCTTGACTCGCTTAACGCTACTCGTCACAATCTGCCGCCGATCCACGATATTCAGCTGCTTTTCGACGAAATTCTCTGCCGGCAGGCCATGGCAGTCCCAGCCCCAGCGGCGCTCCACGCGCTTACCTTTCATCGTCCAGTAGCGCGGCACCGCGTCCTTGACGATTGAGCTCAGTAACGTTCCGTGGTGCGGCACACCAGTGATAAACGGCGGCCCATCATAAAAGACGTAGGCGTTATCCGCTGACCGTTGCGCCACCGACTTTTCAAACGTCTGATCGTCCTTCCAGCGCTGTACCCAATCCTTTTCATATTCTGCCGCTCGGCGGCGTGTTCCGTGTTTGAATTTCATTGGTTTCCTCCTTGATTTGTATTCATTACATGCTTTTCACTATTCAGCTCGTTTCATAATTTCATCCGTATTTTGCCCAGCTCATTGCAACCATCACGGTTCTCACCCCAGCCCCACAGAGCATCTTTTGGCGAATCCTCAACAATCTCTTCGTCCAGTATTTCAAGCAGTTTTTGCTCATTATACTTCCTCCCATATTTTACGTTGTATCATCTCAAAAATCGGCACATTATCCTTGTATCCACGCGGCGATATTGGTGACGGATGAAAGATCGGTATAACTCGCGTCCCATGAACAGAAAAACTCTTCCCTGCAACGTCGGTTAGTCTCTGAAACGGCCGATCGATCAGCATCTGCGTTGGGATAGCTCCCATCGTTAGCACTAGTTTTGGACGTAGGATCTTAATTTGCCGCTCGAGAGTCGGCTGGTAAAGCTGAGCCAGCTTCTTCAGGTGACGACGATCTGACGGAAAGCATTTGATCGCCTCTAAAAAGGTCACCGACAGGAGCTCCTTATCAAGGATAGAAAGGAGTTTTTGCATTATCACACCACTTGGCAGCAGCTTTCCGTCTGTATTGTGCCAGGCAACACCACTTTTCACCCAGCCGGTTCGTGCCGGTGCTTCGCCAATAATGACAATGTCATTATTGTCCCCAAACCAAATAGTCTGTTCCTGCAGACAATCATCACCCATACATCCATAATCCACGCTAGCTATCTCGTCAGCCACCTGATCTAATTCCGCTAGAAATTGCACCACCCTCATGTGCAACAACTCATATCGCTGAAGAGTATCTGCATGTCTCAGAATCCGCCCCTTTTCACGTACCGCCGATGTATGATATTCAATTTCACCCCCATCAAATTGCCCCGCCGTGCTATCGACTACCTGGTCATTAATAATATTGAAATAATGAGGCGCGCCAGCCACCATGCACTTTCGTATCTCACCACCACAATGGTCTTGCAATATAAGTGCTGAGACCGCACACTGTCCAGCACTTGGATTATTTGGCGACCAATTATCAAAATAGGACGTCTCGCGCGACCAGCCAACAGAGAGAGTGTTACGGATTTTTGCAATAGAGCTCATGCGCTGCCGTTTCAAGCTATCAATCATAGTTCCCTCATCGCCTCCACTATCTCCTCATGAACGATTCCATTACTTAATACCGCCCCGCAAATATCCTGATCATACCGCTGCTCCCGGCCGAAGAGGTCAGTCACCTTACCGCCAGCTTCCTCGACGATGACTTTCGCCGCCGCAATGTCAACATTTTTGCCCTTCGTGCCAGCAAAGACCGACGCAACAAACCCACCACGCGCTACTAAGGCTGCCGCGTGCGTCGTGCTTCCTAGCGCCGTGACATATGCACCCTTCTCATACGCTAACTTGTGAATCACCCGCATAACATCCCACTCTGCACTCGGCCACCAATCCACGTTCATCCCAGTCATCCCACCAAAAGTCTTCTTATTCACGTAAATCTGTTTACTATTCATAAACGCACCCTGGCCACGCACCGCCCAATACAAATGATCGCTAAACGGCGCATAAATCACACCGACTTCCGGCTGGCCATTAATCACCAACGCTAACGAGAATACCGATACTGGTAACTCCATCGCAAAAGGTGCCGTACCGTCAATCGGGTCACATACCCACACATAGTCCGAACCGCGGCGAGCACTCGCTTCTTCACCGTCAATATCATGGGAT
Source organism: Candidatus Nanosynbacter lyticus (assembly GCF_030253515.1). Taxonomy (NCBI): domain Bacteria; kingdom Bacillati; phylum Minisyncoccota; class Nanosynbacteria; order Nanosynbacterales; family Nanosynbacteraceae; genus Nanosynbacter; species Nanosynbacter lyticus. The sequence goes on along the minus strand of NZ_CP124549.1, from coordinate 176,402 downwards.
GGGTATCGCTCAGCTACTCGCTTGATCACAAGCTGGTTGATTTCCTCATCAGCAATAGTCACAATTGTGTTGTCCGCCTTGAGATGAGCGTCCGGTTTTTTACCGAAATATCGATACATAATGTCGCCCGCTTCGTGTGCTACACTTTTTGCAAAATCAAGCCATTCTTGTTGTTGGTTGGTCACAATTTACTCCTTAACAATATATTTCTTAGTGTCATCACCACTGCATCATCCAGCACTCGCACTCGATCCCTATGCCGATCACTATACCCAAGTGCACCCTTCTGATTTGTATAGAGCGTTATGTGCGGAATGATAAACTCCGCCTGCGGGATCAGCTTGCGAATTGCATCACGCCAAGTCTCTAGTTCATCCCATTGAGCAAGCGCGATAATCGTTTCACGGCCAGTCACGTCATCCTTTAGCTTAAGAAAATCACCGGTCAATTCTGGCTCTGTGGTCATTGCTGCACCAGCTTGACACGACACTTGTTCCAGTCGTCCATAGCCGGCCTCATCGAACCCGTACTCCTCACGCACCGCAAATAACGACAAATGGAATTCATCATCTTTGAGCAACAACCCCACCACCTGACGTGGAAAACCTATCGCACGCACCAAATCAGTCGTATCATACATGATATAATCATGCGTCCGATCAATGACAAAACTCGTAATGCGATTATCCTGCGGTATAATGCTCATCCTCTCTCCTCCATAGCCTTGCGCAACCTACCGTGTGCATTTCGCAATGGCGCGACTGTGTTGAGCTCAATTATCCGTGCCATGGTATACTCTCGTCCACTCGTCTTCGTCCGATACCATACGACGCGGTAGAGGTCGTCTTCTGATGTCTGCTCGATCAGTTGGTCAAGCGCTGCCACCGTTTCATCAAGCTTTGTCAGTACGGCACCATACGCTATATCAGCATATTGCATATAGAACTTTTGCGCTACCGCACCATAGCCAGTGGTAATAATCGTCGGCACCGTATGAGTCTGATGATATACACTACCCCACTCTAGCACCGTGGTAGCCCACCCCAGTAGATAGCTGGCTAGCTGGTGAGTATTCATCATCGTGCCTTTTATCTGCCCCGGAAGCACCAGCTCATCCGCCCAGGGAGCGGCTGCCTCGAGCAGTGGCCACAGCGCCGCACACTCGTGGCGAATGGCGTGCTGCAAGGCTGACTTGTGGGCTGGTATTGGCATGGCTATTCCTTATACAAACAAAAATCACCTCTCTTGACTTCGAGAATCCGCTGGAGGTGTTTCAAGCGGACGGTACCATCTCGATTCCAAAAGAAGTGATTCTTCCGTGGGTTTTGCCAAGTTCACTGGCGCCCACGCACTCTTTTAGCACTCAATTGTCACTTTGTCGCAGCGAGCCACGGCGGGGTCTAATCTCAGCTGATAAAAAGCCGATTTCTTCCCGCAGGCTTCGCGGTTGATAGCCGCTCATTTTGCGTTGGCGCCATCAGAGATATACTCCATCAGGCACACGCAAAAACGCCCTACTTTCATTGTAGCGCGTTTTTACCAAAATCCCAAGAGATTATTTAATTTCCAGACCACCCAAGACGCATTCACCCTTTAGGTAGATCGTCTTTTTGGCGGAAGATTTCGGCGTAGTTTTGTCCTCGCTACCACCCAAAATACCACGTACCTCGTTTTTGACGATCACGTCATCAGGCAAACTAATGCTAGCACCGCCACAAAAGGTAAAGACGTCGATAACTACACCATCCTTGATCTTCGCCTGGCGCAGGTCCAACTCCATACCACCAAATATTACTGCCACGGAGCCACCAGTATAGTCACCTTTCACCCGTGATTCTTCACCATAAAAAATTGCAACTTTTTCACTATCACCATCATCAGCCGCCCGCTTTTTAGGCTGCCGACGGCCTGAACCAATACCAAACACGACCGACAAACCAATAGCAATCAGTATTACCGGCCAGAATGATTTCCACGTACCAATATTAATTACACCATAAGCACTCAGCCCGATCAACACGCCAACAGCTATCAATAACAGCCCCCACACCCAGTCCATCGGTCTGCGATAACTGAATAATAGTATCAATAAGCCAGCAAAGGCCCAAAAAGCGCCCCAAAACAGGGGCCAGCTATTAAAGGTAATAACTCCGAGATTCCGCAGCAGCAAAATCCCGCCGAGCGACACAATGGTAACACCCAAAAACGCTCTAATGAGAAAATTTTTCTTCATATGCCCAGTATACGGATACCAGCACCATTATTCAATACGCCTACTCTTAATTTATGCAAATAGCTCACGCCCAAATGTTGCTAAAATAACAACAACGATCACAACGGTCACTAGCGCCAACAGGAACGTGTCAAATCCCCGGTCGACAAATTTTCTCATACGCCTACCGCCAACCATCCTAGTCACCACATTATATCTAGTCAGTCCGTAACAGACCAGCAGCATACCCGCGTCCAGCGTCAAACACCACGGACACAGCGCACCAATCTCGACATAGCTCATATAGAACATCCAGCCAGCGAACAACAGGCCGACCACGGCGCCCAGCTGTGCACCCCACATAAACCATTTCGGAAACTTCGCACCTGCCAGCAATGCCACCCCGATAGTGACCATCACCGGCAGTGTCATCATACCGATAAAGCTATTAGGGAAGCCGAGCAACGCCGCTGACCAGTGATTTGCCACTACCGAACAACTTATGGCCGCATTTAGATCGCAGTTCAGCACAGCATGCGAATTTTTGGCAAGCGTCAGCGCTTCAATTGACAGTACAAATGAAGCCAGCAAACCCAAACTGCTACCAATCAGCAACGCTAGTGCTGCAAGCCGCTGGCGTCTTAAATTTTTGTCTGAACACCACTTACGCAGCGCATCAAACATAAAAACTCACCTCGCTAATCGTCGGTAGCGGTAATCCGCGCCACATATTCTGCATCTGGCTATCAGCGCTCAGCGCAATAACGGTCGGGTATTCAACGATGTCGTATGTCCGGCAAAAATCGCTGCCCTCAGCCGAATCTGGGTCAAGCTCCTCAATCGTATGTCCCGTCTGCCGACTAAAGTCATGGAGAAAACTGATAACCTGGCGCGCGTAATCACTTTCCGCCCGGTATACGACAACGACTCGCATTATTCTTGTCCTTTCTGGCGACGCTGTTCCAATATCTTGACGAAATCATCCAGCGTCTCAAACTTCTGAAACACGCTGGCAAAACGTACGTACGCCACTTCGTTACGCTTCGCTAATTCGTCCAGTACAAACTCACCTATTTGCCGCGACGGCACTTCTGAGGCGCCCAGCGCATACAATTTATCTTCAACCGCCGTGATAATCGACTCGACTTCCTCGTCAGATTTAAGGAATTTGCCAACTGACTGGCGCACCGCATGCGCGAGCTTGACTCGATCAAATAGTTCACGACTACCATTTTTCTTGATCACAATGAGGTTTGGCTTTTCTACTCGTTCATACGTAGTGAAACGCCGTCCATCCGGCGTCTCGCGGCGGCGGCGAATCGCCACGCCATCAGAAACCTCTCGCGACTCGATCACGCGGCTATCACCAATGTTAAATCCGCTCATTTATTCCTCCTTGTTCTTTTTGCGGCGGCGAAGGAAGGCTGGCGTATCATCTTCGTCCGCCTCATCCTCAGCTGGCTGATCCCAGATGTTATTTTCCTGCTCGGACGTAAAGTCCGTCGCTCCGCTCTGCTCACTGAGCTCCAGATCAATCCCTTCAACCACCTCGTCATCAACCTCAGTCTCTGATTCATGCGACGCTTCACTCGTCAAACTCACCTCATGATCATGATAGGTCTCACTATCGAACCCGGTGGCGATAACCGTGATAATCACCTCATCTTCGAGCTCTGGCTTGAGCGTCGCTCCAAAGATAATATTGGCATCAGGACTGACCGCGCTGGTAATTACCTCAGCCGCCTCCTGAATCTCTGCCATGCTCATGTCATAGCCACCAGTCACATTAAACAGCACACCCTTCGCACCGTCAATCGACACCTCTATCAGCGGACTCTCAATCGCTTGCTGAGCGGCCTGCACCGCCCGATTCTCGCCATCGGCCCGACCGATCCCCATCAGCGCCGAACCAGCCCGACTCATCACCGCCTTGACGTCAGCAAAGTCGAGATTAATCAAACCATGCTCGGTAATCAGCTCTGATATCCCCTGCACGCCCTGGCGCAGCACGTCATCAGCGATCTTGAACGTCTCGAGCAGCGGCGTCCGCCGATCAATCGTCTGCAGTAATCGATCATTCGGAATGGTGATCAAGGTGTCAACTTGGCGGCCCAGGTGAGTAATTGCCCAGTCCGCATTCACCCGACGCTTCTCGCCTTCAAAACTAAACGGTCGCGTCGCCACACCAACCACCAGGATGTCCATCTCGCGAGCGATCTCCGCCACGATATGCCCAGCGCCCGATCCAGTGCCGCCACCAGCACCGATCGTCACAAACACCATGTCCGCACCCTCGAGTGCCTGGCGAATCTCCTCGCGCGACTCATTGGCTGCCGCTTCACCAACCATCGGATCAGCACCGGCACCCAGCCCATTAGTCGTGGTGTGCCCGAGATGAATCTTGACATCCGCCTTGGAATTATGCAGCGCCTGAGCATCAGTATTCATAGCGATAAACTGCACGCCAGCGAGCCCCGCATCTTTCATCCGATTGATGGCCGAACCACCAGCTCCACCGACACCGACAACTTTGATACTGGCAAACGTTTGAACTTCACTTGGTGTAATCTGCGGCATTTTCCTCTCCCTATCTTTCTCTTATCAAGTATACCATCTTTGTCTACTAGCTCCTACTTAAACCTCGCTAGCAATCGACTAATCATTCCTCCGGCTTTCTTTGTCACCGAACCTACCTTGCTCTGCGCGTGCTCGGCCCGCTCAGCCCCCGACCCGTCAATGAGCATCAGACCAATTGCCGCCGCAAACTCCGGCCCATTCGCCTCGTCGCTCACGCCCGCATACCCTGCCGGCACGCCTAGTTTAGCCGCCACGCCGAGGCTATTTTTGGCAAATTCGACCAGATCCTTAACCTTAGCGCCACCACCAACCAGCACCACACCGCTCGGCAGCCGTCCGATGCCGCCGGCCCGCTTCAACTCTTTGGTAACCAGCTCGAAAATCTCCTCATAGCGCGCCTCGACAATCTCATCAATCTCGCTTTGTTCAAACGTATACACCTGTTTGTCGTATTTGGTATCAACCCGACCAGCCTTACCGCCGCCCAGCCGGGCGTGTGCCAATTTGACCGCCTCAGCGATCTCCGGGTCGGTCTTCAGCCCAATCGCCACATCATTTGTCACGTTCTGCGCCCCCATGGGAATCACCGCCACATGCTGCAAATCTCCCTCTTCAAATACCGCCACACCGGTTGTACTACCACCAATGTCGATAACCGCCACGCCGTTCTCAATCTGCGACTCGCTGAGCACCGCTCGCGCCGCTGCCAACACGCTTGGTGTTAGGCTCGAGGCAGTGACATTGGCCATCTCGGCCGAGCGGCGTAAATTCGCCACATACGGCGTCAAGCCCGAGACCACATTTGCCCGCAATTCCAGGCGCGTCCCGCTCATCCCCACCGGATCCTTAATATTATCCTGCCCATCCAGCCGATAGGCATGCGGCACAATCTCCAAAATCTCTCGATTAGCCGGCACCTTCCCGGTCGTCGCCACTTCTTCAATCCGCAGCACATCCTCGTCCGTCACTTCACCGCCACTCATCCCCACCGCGATCATACCATCAGCTTTGGTGCTCAAGATATGCGACCCATTCACACTCAATGCTGCTGCATTGATATGATGACCGCTCATGCGCTCGGCCGCCTCTAACGCCTTGTCAATTGCTGCCGCCGGCCCCGTCAAGTTCGATACCGCACCCTTACGCATGCCGCTATTCTCACTCACGCCGACACCAACAATGTTTGGCAGCCCCGAATCCCCGATATGTCCGACCACGCAGCGCACGGTCTTCGTACCAACATCAATTCCTACCACATATCGAGATTGTTCTTGCATATGCTTAGTATACCAGATCGCCTAGAGTATCGTCAAAATCTCTGCACCCGTCTCAGTAATCAATACGGTGTGTTCAAAATGCGCCCCCAGACTGCCGTCTTTCATGCTAATCGTCCAGCCGTCATTCTCAGTCACAATTTTCTCACCGCCAAGGCTAGCCATCGGCTCAATAGCAATCGTATCGCCAGCGTGCAGCACTGGCCCGGTACCGCGCCGGCCATAATTTGGAATCTCTGGACTCATATGCATTTCTAGTCCCACGCCGTGGCCAACCAGTTCGCGAATGATACCTAATTTAGCCTTCTTCAACACCGCTTCTATTGCCGCTGAAATATCACCAACACGCGTTCCCTCGCCAGAAATCGCATCAATTCCCGCATACAAACTCTGTTCCGTCGCGTGCAGCAAATGCTTCTTAGCGCCGCGCGGCTCTTCGTCAATCACCATAGTAAACGCGCTATCGGTTTTCATACCACGGTAGCCGATCACCAGATCAAAACTCACCACGTCGCCCTTCTCAAACACATAGTCTGTCGGAAATGAGTGCACCAATTGCTCATTGGTCGACACGCAAATCACCCCTGGAAATTTGACTTCATCTGTCAAATATGTTGCTTCCGCGCCAAAATCTTTGATGCGTCCAGCCACGAAGTCATTGACATCCAATTCGCTCATCCCGGCCGTTACCCGCTGGCGCAACTCGTCATAAATCGTCGCCAACATCCGCCCGCATTCGCGCATATCCTTCATCTGCTGCGGCGTTTTCTCACCCGTAATTAAAGTTGGCATGCGTACGCCACCTCTTCATAAATCCGGTCATGTACTTCACCAGCCGTCCCGACGCCGTCCAGATGGACAATCCTAACGCCTGCCTCAGCAAAAATCCCCAACACCGGATACATTTTTTGCCGATAAATCGTCATTCGCCGGGCAATCGCCTCTGGCGTATCCTCCAACCGGCCACGCTTTTCTAGCCGCCGCATAATTTCCGCCTCCGGCACTTCCAGTGAAATCACCGTATCAATCTTCTCACTCATCCGTGCCATATACTCATCCAGCCATGCCGCCTGTTCTTTCGTCCGCGGAAAGCCATCCACAATGATATTTGGATATTTTTTATCGCGCGCATCCTGCACCGCCTGCTCAAACACTTGGTAAATCAACGCATCGCTCACCAGCTCGCCCGAGCGTAAAATATCAATCACCGCCGGATCATTACTTCGGCGCAACATCTCGCCGGTCGATAGCCATTTCCAACCCTGGCGCGCTGCCAACATCTGCCCCTGCATACTTTTACCAGCCCCCGGCGGCCCAAACAATAAGATCATCCTTTGCTCCTTTTTCTGTGTTGTTATTGTTTTGCTAGCGTTTCTTTGGTAATTTTCGCAATCAAGGCGCCGTCAGCCGCATTGCCAGCCTTAGCCTTCACCGCACCGATCACCTGACCCATCTGCTGCATCGTCGCACCCAAATCAGCAACCGCTGCCTCGACCATTACCCGAATCTCATCTTCGCTCAGCTGTTCAGGCAGATACTCCTGTAAAATAGCTGCCTCCTTCTCCTCTGGCTCAGCTAGTTCCGCCCGGCCATTTGCCCGGTACAACTCGGAGCTTTCTTTGCGTTTTTTAACTTCGCGGGCAATAACCTTCTCGACTTCTGTATCGTTTAGGCCCTCGTCACGCTTACCGAGCGACACCTCCTCATTAAGAATTGCCGCCTTTAAATTGCGCAGGACATCACCCCGAAAACGATGCCGCCCTAGAAGAGCGGCTTTCATTTCATTAGCAATACGCGCTTTGAGCGCCGACATTAACGCGTTGCCCCCATACGCATCCTGGCTGTTTTCTCGGCCCGGCGCTCGCGGCGAATAATCGCTTTCTTGCGGCGCTCAATCTTGGAAATCGGCTTGGCAAATCGCATCACCGACTTTGCCCGTGCAAGGACACCGCTCTGCAGCACCTTGCGATTAAAGCGACGAATCACATTCTCGTTCGCTTCCTTCTGATCTTTACGTGTAACTTGTACCATACTTTTTGCATTATAACAGATGAGGAAATATTTAACAAATTACTATTCCAGATCGGCCGAGTATATCGCCGCCAAACTTGCCGGCTGGTTCATATTGGCGTGTGTATGACGAAGGACATCCCATTGACTGATCTCTGGAATATGAGGTATACTGCGTACGCGCTCAACTATCCTTTGAATATCTTCCCACTTGTTTAGATGGCTCAATTCTGGCACTAAAATATCAATCCTCTTTCGCACATTTGGTGCCGCCTCTCGCAAGTCACCCTCAAACGCATTCCGTTTCAATCCAGACGGATCAACCAAGAGCGACTGAATCCAGCCATTCTTTGGTGCTTCAAACGGACGGTTCAACTCCTCTAGACTAAACTGAACACCCTTTGCATATTCGATATCACGGAGACGAGGTACCTCCACGGCAAGCGGTGTCAAGCCAGCTTCTTTAGCTGTCGGAGAAACTGACTCCTTAACATACTTACCATTCTCTGCTCCTTCTTTTCCAAAAAAGCTGACAGCAATATCGACGAGACTCATCTCTCGCGTACCTGTTGGATCATGCAGCCGCAGCTCTGATACTGCCTCTGGTGTCATATTTGCGGCTACTCCCGTAGCTACCCTTGCTCCCAGCGAGTGCCCAGCTACATTGACCTTATCATAATCCCGAGCCACATGTTCCAATACCTTTGCATAATATTCACCTGCTGACGCATAACTACCAGTCTGCCTGATTTCTTTTTGGACCGACTTTGGCAGCATACCAGAATTACCGATTCCTGGACCATTCATTACCATATAGGCAATGTCTGGATTTGCATAAACCATATTGACCGCTTCACGCTGAGCGTTCGGATGACGAAAGGCACCACCCCAGCCATAATACACAGCCTGAAGCTCTTCTGCACTAGGGTCGCCGATTAGCGCAACCTCAATTCCAACGCCACCCAAACCACGAATATAGCGTGGGTTTCTCAACTGCTCAATAACCTTTTCTTTCTGGTCTTTGTTGATATCAAGCCACGGGTTGACCTCCAGCTCTTTAATCCTTTCTGATGATATCTGAATTATTTTGCCATCATGAGACAACTTGTTCTCAGTACCCTCTGCTGCAGGCACTATATGGCTGACTCGTTCTAAACGAAGACCCTCGTCAAAGCTATAGTCTGGTGTTATTTTAGCTGTTTCACTCATGTGCGTAATGCTCCAGTGTGGATTATTTCTTGAGCTAAATTTAGTTATATCATATAAATTGATATAAATCAACCTTGTATCCCTTATAGCGACCCTAATGATGACTATTCCGCCTCACTCACGTGTAGCAACCGTCCTTCAACCGTCCGCACTCCCTGCCATTCGTTGATGGTTGGCTGAAACCAGACTGCCACCTCATCACCTGGCTCGCGGAAAAACTCCTCCGGCGCGTTAAATGCCAGCATCTGCAATACTTTACCATTTTTATCACGCAGCGCCAGCTTAACGTGCTGCCCATCCGCGCCCATCCGTCGCGCGCTCAGCACGCTCGCTGTGGTAATTTTTACTATAGGCTCTGGGTTGCCATTGCCAAACGGCTCCATTTTCGCCAAATTTGCCACCAATTCCTCATCAATTTCCGAAAAATCGTCGATTTCCACATCAGCTCGCGGCAACAGATATCGCTCTTGGTTTGTCAGCTGCAGCGAATCATAAAATTCATTCACCCGCCGGCGAAAATCACCAATCTTTTCAGTCGCCAGCGTCACGCCAGCCGCCGCCCCATGCCCGCCGCCTTTGATAATAATATCATCCGCTGCCCGCACGGCATCTGCCGCTGAAAAATCACCAAAACTGCGCGCCGAACCCGTCGCTTCCTCGCCGCGCTCGCCAATGATAAACACCGGCTTTTTATATTTCTCCACCAGTTTCGACGCCACGATGCCGATAACACCATGATTCCAGCCATCACTACTCACCACCAGCACTCGATCATCAGCCAGCTCCTCGGCTTGCACACACGCTTCCTCAAAAATCGTATCCTGAATGCTGCGCCGCTTGATGTTCAATTCCTCCAACTTCTCACTCGCCTCCAGTGCCGCCAGCCCATCGCGCGCCGTCAGCATGTCTAGCGCGTGCTGCGCTGTCTCCAGCCGGCCTGCTGCATTCATTCGCGGCCCCAGACCGAACCCCAGATGTCTAGCATTGACCTGATCCGGCTCAATACCCGCCATCATCATCAAAGCTTTCAATCCTGGACGTTGTTGTTTTTTCAACACCTCTAAGCCCCAATAGACATTCGCCCGATTTTCATCAGCCAACGTCACAATGTCGCACACCGTCCCTAGCGCCACCAAATCGAGCAGCCATTTTTCATAGCCATCAGGTAAGCCCTCTAGTTCAGTCTGCAGCGCCTGCACCAACTTAAACGCCACGCCCGCCCCACACAAATCACGAAACGGATACGTATGTCCCGGAAATTTCGGATTCACCGCTGCCACGCTCGGCGGCGGCGTCTCGGCCACATTATGATGGTCCGTCACCACCGTATCAATCCCCAAGCTAGCAGCATATGCAATCTCCGCATGGCACAAGCTACCGGTATCTACCGTCACGATCAAATCCGCTCCCATATCGCGCACCTTGTCCACGGCACCCATGGTCATGCCATAGCCCTCAACAAACCGGTTCGGGATGAAAGCGTCAACGCCCTCAAACCCAAACTTACCAAACGCGTCCAGCAGCAGCGCTGTAGCGCTCAACCCATCAATATCATAATCACCGTAAATGACGATTTTTTCACCGTGCTGCCGCGCCTGTCTCAACCGCGCCACCGCCTTTTTCATGTCCGGCAGCAAAAACGGATCATGCTTCACCGCCGTATAATCCGGCTGCAAAAAAGCCTCGCGCGCTGCTCGCGTCGTCAGGCCCCGCGCTGTCAAAATCTGCTCGAATAAGGTCATCAATCTCTATCAACCGAGCCGCGCTTCGGCCGGGCCGCATGTTGCTGCGACTTAATCACCATACTCTGTAATTCCTTGAAAATCGGGAACTGCTTGTTCGTAAAGTATGCCCGCGAATTGCCCTGCTTTTCACTCCTCAGGAAACCAACTTTCTCTAGCCGCTTGAGCTCGCGCTGAATATTGCCGGGGTCTTCCTTGATCAGCTTGGCTAGCCCCCGAACATGCGTATGAAAATCAGGATACTTGGCATACACAACTACGATTTTGCGTCTCACTCGTGATGTAATAAAAATGTCAAGCATTCTCTCCCCATATTCCCTTTCGCTACCACTCAGTGTATCACAATTTTACAACACCCGACAAGCTTTTTTCGACAATTATACGCCCTACAGCCTCAACATACACGCTTACACCATAAAACGCTCATGATTATATTCAGCCGGCCAGCACGGTATAATAAAGCAAGACATGCACTACTATTTGGTATCACCGATCAAGATCATTCGTGCCGATGCGCATTCGTTTACCTATGCACACCCCGAGCGGCTGCCAGTCGGTGCACTCGTGGTTATAGAAGTTGGCTCAGCTCAGTGCGTTGGCATCATTATGTCGGCAGTCGTTAAGCCCGAGTTTACGGTTAAGGAAATCGTCCAGTTTTTAGATGACGCTCCCGTGCCGCTACCACTCGTCCAGACGGCTCTGTGGATGAGTAGCTATTATCATACGCATCTCGCAACCGTCTGGCAAACCATTCTGCCGCGTGGCCTGACGAAGAAGCGCCGTCACCCACCCTTACGCGCCACCGGTCCGCAGGCCTCACAACCACCGACGACAGCGCTCACGCCCGACCAAAGCGCCGCCATCACCGCCATTGACGACATGCTCCCTGGTAGCGCGCTGCTACATGGCGTGACCGGATCTGGCAAAACACGCGTCTATATCGAGCTCGCCCGGCGACTGATAGACGAGGGCTTGTCGTCAATTATTCTGGTGCCAGAAATCGCCCTCACCTCACAGCTCGTTACCGAATTTGCAAGGTATTTCGACAATGTTATCCTCACCCACTCGCGCCAGACCGAGGCTGAACGGCACGTGACTTGGCAACATGTTATCAATTCACGCGACCCGCTCATCGTCATCGGCCCTCGATCGGCCCTGTTCACGCCCGTCCAGCAGCTGGGACTCGTCGTCATTGATGAATGTCACGAACCCAGCTTCAAGCAGGAGCAATCGCCCCGCTACTCGGCGCTGCGTACTGCGGCCATTCTCGCTCGCCAGCACGAAGCCAAGCTCGTCCTCGGCAGCGCCACCCCTACGATCAGCGATTATTTTCTGGCAAAAACTGCTGGCCGGCCCATCATAACCATGCCCTCACCCGCCCGTTCAGACGCCGTCAAGCCGCGCGTCTCGCTGGTTGATATGACCAAGCGCACAAACTTTACTCAGCATTTTTTTCTCTCTGATCAACTACTCTCGGCTATCACTGGCTCGCTCAATGCCGGTCATCAAGCCCTCATTTTTCACAATCGCCGCGGCACCGCCGCTATCACCCTATGCGAACAATGCGGCTGGAATGCCGGTTGTCCGCGTTGCTTTGTGCCGCTCACCCTCCACGCCGACCGGCACCAGCTCCTCTGTCATATCTGCGGTTTCACTGCAACCGTCCCCACCAGCTGTCCCGAGTGTCATCATGCCGATATCATTCATAAAGGCCTCGGCACCAAGCGCATTGAGGCAGAATTACACAAGCTCTTTCCCGCGAGCACCATCGCCCGCTTCGATGCCGATACAAGTACCAACGACGCAGCTGATAAGCGCTACGACGAGCTCAAAAACGGTTCAATTGACATCATCATCGGCACCCAGGTTATTGCCAAGGGTCTCGATCTACCGCACCTGCGTACTGTTGGCGTTGTCCAAGCCGATGCCGGTCTGACACTGCCTGACTTTTCCTCAAGCGAGCGTACCTTTCAGCTGCTGGCCCAAGTCGTTGGCCGCGTTGGCCGCTCCCATCACGCCACTAACGTCATCGTCCAGACCTTTCAGCCGGATCATCCTGCCATCCGCGATGGGCTTGCCCAAAACTACGCTGATTTTTACGCCCGCACTATCGCCCAGCGACGCGCCACTAACTTTCCACCATTCGTCTATCTACTTAAATTAACCTGCGTCTACAAAACCGAAGCCGCCGCCATCCGCAACGCCAAAAAGCTCGCCCAGACACTGCGAGCGGCTGCCCCGGCCGACGTACACATCCTCGGCCCAACACCGGCATTTTATGAGCGCGTCCGCGACACGTACCGCTGGCAGCTGATTCTTAAAAGTCCCCGCCGCAGCGACCTTGTCAGCCTCCTTGATCTCGTACCACCCGCTCATTGGCAGGCTGAGCTCGACCCGACCAGCCTCCTCTAGTCACCTGTGGTATAATAATCACAATGACTAAAGACGATATCATTGCCCTACCAAATCCGCATCTCCGCCAAAAATCAGCTAAAATTCACGTCATCACCGACGAGGTGCGCCAGTTATCAGCCAATATGATCGCGGCCGCTCTTGACTGGGAGGATTCTCGCCCCCACGAGATCAGTGCTGCCCTCGCCGCCATCCAGGTTGATCATCTCGAGCGCATCATCATCGTCCGCAGCGACTTTGACGACAAAGCTACTCGCGAATTCACCACCCTGATCAACCCCGAGATTGTCAAATACGAGGGAGAAATTGTCGCCGATTTCGAAGGTTGCCTCAGCGTCAAGCACGTCTACGGCAAAGTTCCCCGCCACTCCAAAATCCGCGTCAAAGCTCTTGACCTCGATGGCAACGAAATTCGCCTCAAGGCCGAAGGCTTCCTGGCCCGTGTTATCCAGCACGAGATTGATCACACCAATGGCATCGTTTTTATCGACCATATCCGCGACCAGCACGATGCTTTTTACACGCTTGATGATTCTGGTGAATTACAGCCGCTTGATTACGAAGCCGACATCAAAGATAATGCTCAGTTATGGGACTAACATGCCACCAATCATCTTTTTTGGCACCGAAGCGTACAGTCTGATTACCCTTAAAGCACTCTACGAGGCAGGATTTTCCATTCGCGCCGTCATTACCAAACCCGATATGCGTAGCGGCCGCGGCCATAAGCTTACCGAACCACCAGTCAAGACCTTTGCCCGCCAACATGGCATCCTCGTCTGGCAACCCAACAAGCTCCGCGACATTATCCCCGATATCACCGCCCTTCAGCCTGTCGCCGGCGTCCTCGTCGCTTACGGCAAAATCATCCCCCAGTCAATCATCGACCTCTTCACTCCCGGCATTATCAATCTCCACCCTTCGCTACTACCAACATGGCGTGGCCCTTCACCGATCGAGGCGGCCATTGCACACCAAGACTCAGAAACTGGCATCTCCATTATGCAACTTGACGCCCAGATGGACGCTGGCCCGATTTATGCCCAACACCGTCACCCGCTCACCGGCACTGAAACCAAACCGCAGCTGTATGATGAGTTGTTTGCTGCCGGCAGCGACCTGCTCGTGCGCACGCTGCCAAGCATCCTTGCCGGTACGCTTCAGCCGACCCCGCAAAACGACGCCGATGCCACGTATTGCCAGCTGCTCTCCAAGGACATGTCACTCATTGATCCGACGGCAATGACCGCAGCCGCCGCCGATGCCCATGTGCGGGCGTATCTCGGCTTTCCACGTAGTCGTCTGCGCATTCATGGCCGTGAACTCATTATCACTAAAACTCGCGCCTCAGACGCCCCAGCATCGCCGCTGAGCGTCAAGTGCTGTGACGGACGATACGTAACCATCCTCGAACTGATCGCCCCAAGCGGTAAACAAATGACCGCAGAGGCGTTTCTCCGCGGCCATCAAGGCTAAGTTCATGGGCTATAAGGTAGCTAAAAGTCGTTCTAAGCTTGCCCCGGCGCCGAGGATGCACCCATGCCGCCTAAAATAGCCTCGCGGTTAGTTATGATCTCCTTCTTCAGCTCGTCCATTGTCGCTGCCACCACGTCGCGATAATCAGGCCGATTTACCTCTAGCCACTTCGTCGCCGCAAACTCGTCTTTTAGACCCGGATTATTCGGATCAGCCTTGGTCGCCTGCACCAGCCGCTGAAACATCGGCTCCTGCTGGTAATTTGGCGCATGTTTGGCGAGAAACTCATCTACCGCACCCGGTGCCTTATCGATAATGTTCGCAAACTCATCCAGCTGCGCGTCGCTCATCCCCTGACTCAGCCGCTCGCCGACCCGTAGCTCCAACTCGCTATAAATATGCTGTAAAAACGGCTTCTTCTGCTCATCCGGCAGCTGATCTAGTCCTAATTCTTTCAAAAAATTATCGTCTAGTTGGAACATGTCGTCTCCTCGTTTATGGTTCCCGTTCTTTATACCTAGTATAGCAGCATCCTGGTCAGAATGCTACTATACCTCGTGAGAGCCATTCGACGACCTATGCGCCCAACCAACTTTTTAGACGAGCAATCTCATCCTCCAGTATTGCCTGGTATAGTTGTCCAGCCTCTGGTATATAAGTTTTTAGCCACTCACCGACAACGCTAGGATCACCATCATGTGCGTCAACGAGCTTATTTAACTCCTCGTCTTGTTCTTCCGTTAATAGCTCATCGCCAACGCTAGCAAATTGGATCTCAACCGCACCGACGAGGTTGTGGAGAATGCTCTGCTTAACCTCATCACTCGCACCAGTAACGCCTAACTGTTCAAATATTTGTTCATGTGTCATTGTCTGTGTTCTCCTATTGTTTTAATTCTAAAGCTTAGTGACGCCTTTCATAGCTTCAATGACTCGTGCCGCTTTATCACTAAAGCGCACGCTCGTATCAACGTTCCAAGCCCCAAACTGCTGGTCGCCAGCACCTCCCGTAAACATATGTACCGGGTTATTGTTACCGTCGACAAAAACATTACCTTGACCAACGTTGTCTGCAAGCTTCTTCAGAAACTCCGTCGAGTCGCCCTCAAGCTTATAGCCAAGATGTTGCAACTGATCGCCAACCACGCTCTCCGGCGCACCATTCGTATTCACTTCAGTAAAATGACTGACAGGCTCAACATCAGAGTTGTCTGACGCATCTACCACAGATTCTGCTACCGTATTCTGATTCGTAGGGGTTTGTTCAACAGGATGCACCGCGCCCGAGCCTAATGCCTCTATAGAGAACTTAGTAGCTAGTGCTGCCCCGACTGCGCCCAGTACTGGTATGACGAGTTTTCTTACGTTTTTGCCAACCTCAGTCGATGTCTCATCTATATGTCTATTGACAATATCACGCGCACCCGGCTCCCAATCAGATCCCTCTTGCTCTGCCACCTCAGCTCGAGCTTGCATAGCTTCTAAGAACTGCTGATGATATACGTCTGCCACAGCCTCAGCTTTGTATTGTCTATTTGACGGGTTTTTATCTCGAGGACCAACTTTTGTATTGGCATTTCGCTTATTCGCTAGGTAGCGGAATGTGCCAGCACCCGCCCCGGCAACAGCCAGACCAAGCGGCAGACTAAAGATCGCCGTCAGACCTCCCACCGCACCGGCAGACACGTAGCCCAGCCGCCGCAGCCACTTACTCATCGGGCGTCGACGGTTGCCGTCCTTATCTTTGCCGCGATCCATCTGCAGACGCGCAATTTCTTGGACATTACCGTAATGCTCTGCTGTAAAGAACTGACCACGCAAACCGCGCACTTCCTCTTCCGTTAGGTTGCCGTCATTAATCTCACGACTGAGGAAGTCGCGCCGATCAGCATCAACCTGCGTCAAGGCTGCTTCGTAAGCTGCCGCTGCCTCCTGCTCTTCTTTAGATGGACGCGTTAGACGATCAGCGAGCTTAGCGCCCAATCGACCACAACCCAGCAAGCGTTCCATGAGCTTACCGCTTGGATTGATGCGTAGCCCATGGCTCTTCTGTTTACGATCCATAACCTGTTGAAAACGCTCACGTTCAGCTTCATAGCGCCTAATATGCTCAAGATACGGGTATCGTTTCTCACCAGTAGCAGGGTCTATCTCATACGTATTCTTAAAGAAATCGCTCATGCGAGTCATCGCATCACTGATTCTCTCCTCGACTGAGCGTGGATCATCCTCACCACTACCACCATCTTCTGGCCCCTTTGTGCCTCCTGGACCTTTTTTGCCCGACCCTAGACCATCAATCTTCTCTATGATTGCCTGAATAGCTTCACGTGCCTTCGCCTTGTCTTCAGCAGAGGCGTCTGGATCACTGAGAACTCGCGAAGCCTCGCCCATTAGCTCAACAGCTTTATTCATAAGAGCATTTTCACCGCCCTCGCTGCTGCTACTACCCTGGCCCTTAAGCCCCTTACCAATCGCCGGAACCTCTCCCAAGTTTTTCTTGGCTGGCAGCAAAGCAGGAGACGACGATGTATCAACAGACCGCTCCGCAGACGAAATAGTGTTGCGACGACGAGAGATGTTTCTTTCTGGCATGCTGGCAGCTTCCTTTCAAAGACAAACAATTAAACAATTACATGTAAGCGATTTGAGTATCTCGTAAAATGCACACTCGCTGTCTGAACTTTAGCAGATTTATGAAGAAAAGTCAATAGAAAACCGTCCGATATACTAAAATTACCTACGGTGACAAGTTGTTACAGCGTCTTCTTCACCAACTCCCGCGTAAAGAACTCCAGCGTGTCGCCTTCTTCAACGACAACTTTTCGCGTAGTTTTGAGGCTGAGTCCACACATTTCACCCTCAAACACTTCCTTGGCTTCCTGATGTTGACGCTGAACGGATGATACTTCAACCTCGGCAATGTGTTCATCGCCGCGCTTCAGGCGTGCCAGCAGCCCCTTATAGACCTTACCCGTCATCATTTCACCACCAGCGATCACCTCTTCGCGCACCGTTCGGAACACGCCCTTAACCCTCAGCTGGCCGACCTCAGTCTCGACGACCTCTGGGGCCAGCAATGCCTCCATGGATTGCCTGGCATTATCAAGCAGTTCATAAATCACTCGATACAGCCGCACCTCAACATGCTCACGCGCTGCCAGGCGCTTCACTGCTGGCGGCAGATCGACATTAAAACCATAAATGACCGTATTCTCGCCAACCGCCAGATGAATATCATTTTCTGAAATATTACCAACCCCGCTACCGATGACATGTAGATCCACCAAGCCGCCCGTATCAATCAATTTCAGGCTATCAATCACCGACGTGAGCGACCCCTGAACATCAGCCTTGACGAGAACATTGAACGACTCAGCATCATGCTGCTGACTCATCATTTTCAAAATATCCGAGCTGGTGACATTGGTGCTGGCAGCCATTTTTTCCTGCTCTAGGCGCGCCGCCTGCGCCAAATGCCGTGCCTCTTTCTCATTTTTAGCCAACCGAAAGCTATCACCAAACTGCGGCAGCTCCTTAAAACCAGTCACATTGACTGGCGTACTCGGGCCGGCCATTTTCATTGTCTGACCACGAAAATCCGACATTGTCCGTACTCGACCGTACGCCGTACCAGCCACCAAATAATACGCTGGTTTCAGCTGACCGTGCTCGACGAGTAGCCCAACCACTGCGCCGCGCCCGGTTTCCATATGCGCCTCAATCACCAAGCCCTCGGCTGGTACGTCCTCATCCGCCCGCAAGTCTTCCATATCTGCCACCAGTAGCACCATATCCAGCAGCTTATCCAAATTCTGGCCAGTTTTAGCACTGACCTCCACCATCACCGTATCGCCGCCCCACTCCTCAGGGTTGAGACCATGCTCAGACGCCAGCTGCGTTTTTACCAGCTGTGGGTTGGCGGTATCTTTATCAATTTTATTGATCGCCACCACGATTTTCGCATTGGCCGAACGGGCAAACCGAATCGCCTCGACGGTCTGCGGCTTGACACCGTCATCTGCCGCTACCACGATAATCACCACATCTGTCAGCACCGCGCCGTGTTGCCGCAATGCCGCAAACGCCTCGTGCCCCGGTGTATCCAGCAGTGTAATCATCCGCTCGTTATGCCTCGTTTGGTAGGCGCTAATGTGCTGCGTGATACCGCCGGCCTCGCCCGCAGCGGTCTTGTTACCCAAAATCGCATCCAACAAGCTCGTCTTGCCGTGATCAACATGCCCCATCACCGCCACAATCGGTGGACGCGGCACTGCCCGTTCTGACAGCGTATGCTCCACACGCGTATGACCAACGGTCGCCTCCTTTTTCTTGAGTGTCACCTCAAGGCCCAGCTCCTCAACGATGATCGACGCCGTCTCAAAGTCCAGCCGCTGATTAATCGTCGCCGCGAT
Organism: Candidatus Nanosynbacter lyticus; assembly: GCF_030253515.1. Classification (NCBI taxonomy): domain Bacteria; kingdom Bacillati; phylum Minisyncoccota; class Nanosynbacteria; order Nanosynbacterales; family Nanosynbacteraceae; genus Nanosynbacter; species Nanosynbacter lyticus. The sequence continues at coordinate 157,075 of NZ_CP124549.1, read as the reverse complement.
ACCATTCTTAAACAGCTCGCCGATCAGCGTCGTAACCGGTAGATTCAAGGTGGTAGCGAGCTCTCCGACGGTTACTGAATCTGCAATTGCGACAATCTTTTCTGTCATCTGCTCGTGCTCCTTTCATCGCCGGCGTGACACCTCGGCGAACTGTTTACATTACTCTTTTTCTATAGGCTATTTTTTCTTGCCGCCAGCCAGCGACAGTGAAATCTTGCGATTATCTTTATCAATTTCGAGCACGGTAAAGGTCTTGCGCTCATTTAATGTAAAGACTTTCTCTGGGTCAGTCCCATCGCCACCCAGCTCCGAAACGTGAACGAGAGCCTCAACAGCTGGACTTAGCTGCACAAACGCACCAAACGGCGTAATCCGTGTGACTGTGCCTTCGACGTCCTCACCTGGCTTAAATTGTTCTACCTCATCGAGCCATGGGTCTTTTGTTAGCTGCTTCATACTCAAGCTGAGGCGCTCCTTGTCGATAGCGATAATCTTCGCCTCCACGGTCTGGCCAACCTTAACGTAATCGCTCGGATTGTTGACCCGCTCCCAGCTAATTTCTGAGATATGAATCAGTCCCTCAATTCCCTCAACGTTCACAAATACGCCAAAGTCTACCACGCCAGTCACGATACCCTTGACAGTATCGCCGACTGATAGCTTCTCAAACCGCTCCGCCAGGCCTTCTTTGATGGCCTCCTTTTCAGAAAAGATGAGCTTGTTCGCCTTGCGATCAGCGTCCAAAATCCGGACGCGAATCTCTTTGTTGACCAGCACGTTAAGCCGCTGCAAGATCTCATCCTTATCGCTTGAACCAACTCGCGGATAATGCTCAGCCGATAGCTGCGATACCGGCAAGAAACCGCGCACCCCTTCATATTCAGCCAACAGACCGCCACGATTGGCGTCGTACGGCGTCACCGTTACAATTTCACCGCTCTCCAATTTGGTCGCGACCTCGTCCCAACCACGATCGCGCGCCGCTTTACGCATACTGAGCAGTGAGTAACCGTTGTCCAGCTCAACCTCGACAACACTCGCAGTTACCTCGTCACCTTCTGCATAATTGTTCGACATACTTACCTCACGGCGCGGCACCAAGCCAACGCCCAAAGGCCCCAGATCAATCAGAACTTCGTGTTTCTTTATTGATAAAATAGTTCCGTGCACAACCTCGCCTGCGGTTAGTTGCTTCACGGAGTCGCTCGCCTGAGCAAGCAGATCGTCCATGGTCAATGGATTTGCCATACGTCCAAATAGACTCCTGTATTACGTTAATATTCTTATCCAAGCGGCCCGCCAAAACAGCTACCTCTTGGGGATCTCGTTTTATTATATCGTAGATAGTGCCCCGAGTAAAGAGAAGGAAGCTAAACTACCAACATTGACCGACGATACGCAAAGCCCGCAGCCACAATTAGCCCCAGCACAAAGCCAACTGCCAACGAGTCAGTTGGCCCAGTTGCCGGCAGATGGGATGATCCATGGCCATTATTTTGGGCTGGCTGTGCTGGTTGATGCTGCGCGCGCTGCTGAGATTGCTCAGGCCTCTTCACCTCAGCCGAAGAAGTGTCTTTTTTCTCATCGCTCTTCTCGTTCTTCTTTTTGTCGGCCGATTTATCGTCAGACTTCGTGTTGTTCGTCTCTTTTTGCTGCTCACTCGTCGCAGCATTTTCCGTCGATGAGGCGGCCTGGTTCTGTGCTGATAACTGTCGCAACCCGTATAACGTTGCCAAAGCGATCGCCGCCAAAATAACCCCTACGATCACGTAGATTACAACATATCCTCGCTGGCGGTTCTGCTTCATACCATTATCTCCCTGATGTTACTAATACTTACTGTACCATATTGTCACCACTCTCGTAAAGGGGTATACTAGTTTCATGATTATTGCGATTGATACTGGAGGCACAAAAACATTGGTCGGACGATTTACCGACAACGGCACGCTAGAGACAACAACTCGGTTTGCCACCCCAACAGATATTACAGCATATATCAAACAAGTCGTTGAAACCATTACCGTAATTGCCGAGGGCGCACCTGTTACAGACATCTCGATCGGTCTACCCGGCACCGTCACTGGCGGTGTCGCTACATATTGCATTAACCTCGGCTGGTGCGAGGTGCCCATCCGCGACCTCCTAGCCGAGCACTTTCCCGACGCCCAAATCATCCTCGAAAATGACGCCAACCTCGCTGGCCTCGCCAGCATACGTCGCCTTGAACCACAGCCAGCCTGCGGCCTCTACGTCACTATCGGCACAGGCATCGGCACCAGCATTATCCTCAACGGCACACTCCACCCCAGCCTACGTAGCAGTGAAGCCGGTCATATGCAAGTTGCGTATCAGTCAACCATTGATTCGTGGGAAAACCTCGCTTCCGGACGAGCGCTCAGTCAACAGTTTGGTGAATTATCGGACGCAACGCCGCCCGAAGCTTGGTTTGAGGCCGCCAAGAGACTCAGCTTAGGACTGCAGGCACTGATCGCTGCTATTCAGCCAAACGTTATCGTTATCGGCGGCGGTATCGGCCGCTACACCGATAAATTCTCTGCGTCACTAGCCGGACTTATCACCGAGAAACTACCGTCATTTATCACCTGCCCGCACATCGTTGGTGCAGCACACCCCGAGGAATCTGTACTCTATGGTTGCTACGATAACGCTATCGCCCATCGTTAAGCAGCTGGCCAGCGACTACCCAGAGTATCAGCTCCGAGCTGACGATGTTTTTTCGTGGTCACACCATTCACGGACTATCACTTATATCAACGAGGCGTCACCAGCCGCTATCGCCCAGCTGCTCCACGAAACTGCCCACGCCATCCTGGGCCATCATCACTATACTCGTGACATCGACCTCATCACCATGGAGCGCCAGGCCTGGGAGCTAGCTGTCCATCAGTTAGCACCGCGCTATAACATTACTCTAACTATGAATGACGGTGTCGTTCAGGATGCGCTTGATAGCTACCGCAAGTGGCTACATGCCCGCAGCACGTGCCCGACATGTAGCGCTGTCGGCATAGAAATCGCCAAGCACCACTATCGCTGCCTTCACTGCGCTAGCAACTGGCGCGTCAACGAGGCTCGGTCCTGCGAACTCCGCCGCTACCGCAAATAGCCCTCTATGGAAAGAGGGCTACCGCATCATTTTAAGCAGTGTGGCTACGCGGCCAGTGTCACGTCGTCTTGAGCCGTTGCCTGCACTGTTGATACTGTCGTTGTCGGATTAACGGTTGTCGTGGCCGTCGTCGTTACCTTACGCCGACGAGAAATGCGACCACCTTTAGCACCAGCGATCCGTGCCAGAGCTGGGTTTGCCGCAAAGCCACCGGTCCGTCCGTTCCGACCGCCCTTCGCGCCGATCTTGGCATAAAAGTCTGGGTCACGCGCTAAGTTTTTCGCTGCCGCTTTCATACCGCCAATTTTTGTACCTGCCATGTGAGTTTTCCTCCCGAATTAAAAAGATTTCCACATCATCTACTATGGAAACCCTCGCCTTTATATATCACACATGATATGTGTTATGTATGCATATTATCATACTGCTCATACTTTGTCAACATTTACATAAGCCGTTTTTATTGTGAATAAAATATTGCAATCAGCGATTTACTTCGCTATAATGAGATCTGTCACACCTTGTGACGGCACCTGTTGGAGCTTAGAAATGATGAGTTCCACCACTCAAAAACCACCCTTTCTGCGAGATGGGTGGTTTTTGATTGTGAAAGGAATTTCGCCAATAGCTAAAATTATCTAGGTCAAAATTACTCCGACGACGAGAAAAATACATATACCCACCTTCAACTTTCCGACCACAAAGCCCGCCTCTATAGAGCTAGCTCAATGAATGACAAAGACGCGGGGCCCCCGACTATACCATCCTCACTTCAGTACCGATTAATGTACCGCCAACAGCTGCGCCGCCGGTCCAGCACCAGCTGTCATCGCCACAAACTGTGCTCTCGTCCAATAGAGTCGTCCCGAGATCGGGTCATTAACATAAAATCCAAGTGGATCGTGCGGTTCACCCCGAACCCCAACAATGAGACGCACATGCATCGGTATCGGCCCACTGACCGTCCGACCTGACGGCGTCCTCCAACTATCAATTTTTGCGCCAATCCGCCATACGCCCCACGCAATGACTGGATTACCATTGTGAATTTGCTGTGCTACGAAATTCGCATTGGCGCCATATGCCACTGACGTTCCGCGGCCATATTGACCGGCCGCCCGCGCCACCGGACCGGCATATACACCCCAGCCCGTTCCCGCACCTTGGTTGCCGTTTACGTCGCCCACAAACTGCACATTCGGATCGTCCCACTCATTTGTCGCCTTGTCTCGCGAGCGCGGACGATACCCAAAACGCTGCAAGATATTCCAATCACTATCATGCACACCACGATATGCCAAGGCCATACGCAGTGAGGCCGCTTCGCAGCTTTGGGCGTACGCCTGACGATAGAATGGTACGTTATTGAGCTTGACGACCCGTGAATTAGTTGTGAACGATGTCGCAATTCGCTCTACGCTCGGCAGTCCAAACACTGGCTGCACACCTGGCTCTACCCAAACCTGAACTTGCCGCTGAAAGCCTATATTAACCACCCGAGCAATCATTGTATTGCCACGCCAGGAAATACTCTGAACTGTACCAGATGACACCCTGAGGCGATCCTGGGCGCTCTTGTGGTCAACTGCCTGATCAAAGGTTATCCGTACATCCTGCGCCGCTTGATCAACAGTGGTTCGCCACGGGGACGCCCCCACACCACGCACATGCCCATTAGTGGTAAATGTCTTTTTTACTTCCTCGACGAGAACGCCTCCACGAGCTGTCCGCAAGCCTTTCGGAATGGTGTATGTGTACGTTTTGCCCGGCTCCAATTTATCTGCCTTAAACACGTACTCGGTATCGCTCCGCCACGAACCATTACCAGCCGTGTCAACCGCTATATGTGGCCGATCCTTTGCGTCAATTGCCTCCTGAAATGTCAACTTCAATTCGTCTGATGGCGTCACTGAATGCTCTTTAATCGGTGAACCAATCGCTGGTAGCGGCGCACTTTTCACCGTAAAACGTTTTAACTCTTCCTTCTGGGCTTTATCGTATAACTTGAAGGTATACTGCGTGTCAGGTGCTAGTAGGCCAGCGTATTTCCATGAAAATGTTTGATCATCCGACGACTCACGCTTCAGCTCAAGCGCTGGCTCAGTCGTCAATTCTAGATCACGCAATTTACCCGCCCGTGAGCCTAAACGCACCGTCAACGCCTGATCCATCGCGATCACTTCTTTACCATCCAGTGACGCCGTGTCCACTCGTGGTGCTTTTTGCGTCTTGAACGATACATCATGGATCGTTGCATGACCAAACAGCGAACGTCTCACCCCCGGGAACGCCACGGTGTAATTTGTATCAGCTGTCAGTGGCTGGTCGGGCGTAAACTCCATCTCAAAAACGCCGAACAGCTGTCGCTTTTCGCGCCACACGCCACGCACTTCTGGTGTAATCTTCGGTTTTACTTCGCCCAGTTGCTGACTAAACTTTAGGCGAACTGGACGGTCGACTTCCTGTAGGGCTTCATCGGACACACGCTCGACGCTGACATTACCACGTGTTGTAATAACAAATAACGTCCCAACTACTATCCCCGCCAAGGCAACGATACCGCTACCAATAATAACCCACGATTTTGGCCGCCTTAACCAAGGCGCGCATATCGCCACAACCCCCCTACGCTCCGGCCTAAGGGACTCTGGCTGTTCTGTTTGTTTTTTATCCATTTCCCCATCATTATATCATACTTATGCTACTCGCAAGCACCTCTGGCAGAACTGAAAAAAGACCCCCTATTCGGAAGTCTTTTTTATAATTCGGCACCGTGCTAGTTTCCCACTTTCGCAGTATAATCGCCGCTGGGGAGCTTAACTTCTGTGTTCGGAATGAGAACAGGTGTTTCCTCCTCGCCATGGGCACCGAAGGAGGGGGTTACGACGCTTGGTTCCGCATATGCTCCGCGGTGGGCCAAACCCCTTTCTTCGATGTCCAAATCTCAGCACGGAATTGAATTGTTAATTGACCGGCACTTGTTGAAAAGCACCAATTACTAGTCAAGTCTACCTTATCCGCGAGCGTTATGCAAGCATAAACGCTAGCAGACAAGGACATAAAAAGGCAATGGGACTATTAGTACGCTTTAGCTCCATGCATTGCTGCACTTCCACCTTGCGCCTATCAAACAGATAGTCTTTCTGTGTCCTCATAGGGAAACCTTATCTTGAGGTTAGTTTCGCGCTTAATATGCTTTCAGCGCTTATCTAGTCCGCACATAGCTACTCGACAATGCAGCAGGTGGCCACAATCGATACACCAGAGGTGTGTCCGCCCCGATCCTCTCGTACTAGGGGTAGATCCTCTCAAGTTTCCTATCGTCCATACCGGATATAAACCGAACTGTCTCACGACGTTCTGAACCCAGCTCGCGTACCACTTTAATCGGCGAACAGCCGAACCCTTGGAAGGTGCTCCCCCTCCAGGATGTGATGAGCCGACATCGAGGTGCCAAACAGCGCCGTCTATGTGAACTATTGGGCGCTATAAGCCTGTTATCCCCAGGGTAACTTTTATCCGTTTGCGCTGTCGATCCCACATTCATGTACAAATGTACGTACAGCGGATCACTTGCTCCGACTTTCGTCTCTGATTGGAATGTACTCCTCACAGTCAAGCTGGCTTATGCGCATACACTATCACTTCGATTTCCATCCGAAGTTAGCCAACCTTTGAACGCCTCCGCTACTCTTTAGGAGGCAACCGCCCCAGTTAAACTACCCACCATACACGGTCCACTAACCGGATAACGGTCAGCGTGAGAACACAATCACAACAAGGGTGGTATTTCACTTGGTGACTCCGCAAATACTGGCGTATCTGCTTCAAAGTCTCCCACCTATGCTACACATGTTGAAACCGTATTCAATGTAAAGCTGTAGTAAAGCTCCATGGGGTCTTTTCGTCCTGGTACGGACAGACGGCATCTTTACCGCCAATGCACTTTCACCGAGTCCTTCGCTGAGACAGTGCCCACATGATTACTCCATTCGTGCGGGTCAGAACTTACCTGACAAGGAATTTCGCTACCTTAGGACGGTTATAGTTACCGCCGCCATTGACTAGGGCTTCAGTTCGCACCGTGAAGCGCTCCCCTTAACCTTCCAGCATTGGGCAGGAGTCAGCCCCTATACATCCACTTTCGTGTTAGCAGAGACCTGTGTTTTTGATAAACAGTTCCGTGGGCTCTTTTGCTGCGGCCCCCACATCGTTAGATACAAGAGATTCGCGTTCAAAAGAGCAATTCGTTTGCTCGTGTCTCAGAAAATTCGTTTTGTGATTAAAAATATACTCTTTAACCTATTATTCACTGAGTGAACGCGGCTGATATCCACCGAAGTGGGGGCAGACCTTATCCCGAAGTTACGGTCGCTGTATTGCCGAGTTCCTTAGCGAAGGTTCGCTCGTAAGCCTGAGTCTACTCGACTCGAGCACCTGTGTTGGTTTGCGGTACGGGCGGCTAAGTCCACGCGTACACCTGCTTTTCTAGCCAGGGCTTTCACCAAAATCGCGACTCCGAAGAATCACTTTCACTCCCTTTGCGTTCCCGCTCGGTTGGACGGATAAACCATGAATCCGCTTCGATTACTTCCCCGTGAACAGTGTACAAAACTAACCAGTTCAGGAATATTAACCTGATGTCCATCGCCTACGCTCTGCGCCTCGGCTTAGGCCCGACTAACCCTGAGATGATTACCATGGCTCAGGAAACCTTGCTCTTACGGCCGAGAGGATTCTCACCTCTCTTATGGTTACTCATTCCAGCATTCTCACTTCCTACCGCTCCACCGAACCTTCCGATTCGACTTCACCGCTGATAGGAACGCTCCTCTACCACGCCAGATAAATCTGACATCCATATCTTCGGTATAACGTTTTAGCCCCGTTACATTTTCCACGCAAGATCTCTTGACTAGTGAGCTGTTACGCACTCTTTAAATGAATGGCTGCTTCTAAGCCAACATCCTAGCTGTTTAAGAAATCTCACCTTGTTTCCCACTGAACGTTAATTTAGGGACCTTAGATGATGGTCTGGGCTGTTTCCCTTTCGAGCACCGATCTTAGCACCGATGTTCTAACTGCCGTGGTTACACACATGGTATTCGTAGTTTGTTAAGGGTGGGTACAGTTGCCCGCCCCAGTCCTTTACAGAGCTCTACCCCCATGTGCTACTAACACGACGCTAGCCCTAAAGCTATTTCGAGGAGAACCAGCTATCTCCGAGTTCGATTGGCATTTCACCGCTAACCACAAGTCATCCAAACACTTTGCTGCGTATCCTGGTTCGGTCCTCCACCACCTGTTACAGTGGCTTCAACCTGCTCATGGTTAGGTCACCCGGTTTCGGGTCTAATCCTTACAACTAAACGCCCTATTCAGGCTCGCTTTCACTGTGGCTCCGTCAATTGACTTAACCTCGCTGTAAAAATTAACTCGCTGGATCGTTCTACAAAAAGCACGCCGTCACCGGACAAGCCGGCTCCGACTCCTTGTAGGCACTAAATTTCAGGATCTATTTCACTCCCCTCCCGGGGTTCTTTTCACCTTTCCATCGCTGTACTAGTTCACTATCGATCGTATATTATATTTAGCCTTGGCTGGTGGTCCAGCCAGATTCAAACAGGGTTTCTCGTGCCCCGTCCTACTCGATAAAACATACATAAGGTCAGCGTCGTTTTCGCGTACACGGCTTTCACGTTCTTTGGCTAGTCATTCAAACTATTCTGCTAACCACGCAATTTCTTACCTTACTACCAGTTGATAGCCTGGTATCGCAAATCAGATACCTTCAAATTGTTCTGAAGTTCTCTGACTTGGTCATATGTAATATCACAACCCCTTATTAAGTATTCATCTATCAACTTATTTGCCTAAATAAATAGGCAAAAACTTAAAAGGTTTGGGCTGTTGCGATTTCGCTCGCCACTACTTTCGCAATCGTTATTTACTTTCTCTTCCTCATCCTACTAAGATGTTTCAGTTCAGATGGTTCCCGCTCGCTTGCCTATGTGTTCAGCAAGTGGCAACATGACATGACTCATGCTGGGTTTCCCCATTCGGAAATCCCCGGATCAAAGCTTGTTGACAGCTTCCCGAGGCTTATCGCAGTCTTCCACGTCCTTCATCGGTAATATACGTCTAGGCATCCATTTAGTGCCCTTGAGTACCTTTTTATGCATTGACTTAACTAGTAGTTGCTACCTTGCAATTACTGTTACCGTCAATTAAAAACTCAATTTCTTCTCTTCAAATTGTTAATGATCATGCCTCACGCTTGAGTGCACATCTCGACCCGTCAAAATGACGTCATCTAATCTACACTCAACGATACTATCACCACTGCCCTCGCACGTTTTGCAGTGTATTGCCAGAGGTTCTCCTGAACATTCGCGTAACTAGTAATCAACTATACAGCAGCCGAAGTTGTTTTGCAAGAGTTTTTTCAAAGTTTTTTCGTCTTTTTTGACCGGCTGCGAAAATCCGCGCCAACTGCCTCGGAGATACGAGAAAAACCGTCTTTTTTCAATAGCTCCACCAATCCGCGATTGATTTGCCCAACCAGCTGCGGTCCTTCAAAAAACAGACCGGTAATCAGCCCGACTAGGCTGGCGCCAGCCTTAATCTTGGCGTACGCATCCTCAGCCGAAAACACTCCACCAACGCCAATGATCGTCAACCGGTCGCCATATTTCTTATACGCATGGCGAATCAGCTCTAAGCTGTGTTCGCGCGTTGGCGCACCACTCAGCCCACCGCGAATTTCATCAGTCAGCGAATCTTTGATGTTAATTTTACTACGGTCTTTGATCAGATTTGCCACCGTCACACCTTGGACGTTATGCTGAACGATAACTTTTAGTAGCGAATCGAATTGTTCTACATCGTACAAATGCGGCATTTTCACCCAGAACGGTACATCACGCGGCACGATATCAAGTGTTGTTAATAATACATCAAGTGACTCCGCCTCAATAAACGGCTCCTTGCCGGCATTAGGGCATGATATGTTAATTTCTACAACACTCGCCAATTTGTTGTGAATAATATATTCTGTTGCTTTTTTTACGTCATTAATGATCGCCTGTTCGGCTGGATAGCCACCAGCCTGCTCAATCGTTGTTTTATTTGCAATAACCGCCACAGAGATCACACTGACTGCGTTGCTTGACCGACGGGTGTTTCGTTCAATATAGCTACGAATCTTTCGCAAACCTTTATTTGGCATACCCGCAAAAACTACGACTGACTTCGTCTTTGGCAAGCGATGAAACCACGGCCGTCGATTCCCCTTCCTCGGCTCTAGTGTCACCGACCCACCCGAAGCAAACCCAAAACCAATGTCTTCCATTAGTGACAACAGCTGAATATTTTTATCAAATCCTGCCGATAAGCCGATCGGGTTACGAAAAGTGATGCCGCTCACTTCCTGCTGAAGCGAGTTGTCTTGAAAACCCCACGACTTACGGATACCCCACCGAACAGGCGGTAGAGCCTGCGCCACGCGACCGCAAAAAACAATCAGCTTATGCGTAAAGTCTGGCGTTAACAAAAATAATAGGGGTTTTATAACATACTTATACATCTACTTACAGTATAGGGTAATTATTTATTAAAAGCGATATTATCCGGGTTTATATTCCATGAGGCAGCATTCATCCGAAACTTATTGGCATCGTAATCAGCCTCCTTAATGACTCGCTGTCTATGATCTGTTAATGACTCTTCACCATCCAACCCTACTGGATTTTCCCCAACCGCAAAACCAGGAGCGATGGCTAATGGGATAGCTCCCGTTTCCCTGCCTTCAAAAGCACTCTCATACTGAAAGTAAACCTCTTCAACTATCCTCAGTAACTTGTCTTTAGACTCCTCAAATCCATAAAATACTATCGGATCTCGTCTTGTTTCCAGCCGCCCAGCGGCTAGTCCGGCGCAATAGTCAACCGCCTTGTCTACAAGGTGCTTGGTGTAACCACTTGGCGCCATAATCTTTGCCTGAAAGCGAAGCCTCTCTCTTGTAGCTTTCGCAAAAATCTTTTTATAGATATCAAGACTATCTTGTAACTGAGGATTAAGATATATTCTTACCGTTGGGTATTTGTTGAGGGTTTTACCATTTTCCCGCAGAAACTCCAAAGAGTTATGTTGTATCCAAAGTAGGCTGCATTCATCTGCCAACATTTTTTCCTTTATTTGATTACCCCCGCCGTACCTCTGTCAATATTTGTCAGAAAAAGCATAGAGCCCTTCGATATGCTGACGCACTCCTGTCCTATAAAACTCGACATCATCGGGGTTGTTCACTGACGTGTCGGTATCAAGCCGCCCCAACACCTCTTCTATAGAATTACCTGGCATCTTTCTTGCCTCATCAAACGATTGAGGAAGTCTAGTATATCGCTCCGCAGAAGACGCATTGAGCGCAGCGCCCCCCATCGCCCGTTTTTCATGGATAATCTCATGTGCTAACTTATAAAAACCTGCATCTTCAAGGTCCTTATCAAACGCAAGGTGCGCAATAGTCTCTTGTTAATGTCGTCAAGATCATCGTAGGCAGAAAACTGCCGCACAAAACTCAAGCGTTCACCATATGGATTATTTTCTAAATTATGTTTGTTCTTTACCATATACGCCTAGCATAATAGCATAGTTTACTGCATATGTCAATCTCGACACCTCTAAATAAAAACACCCCCAAACGGGATGACTATTTATTTGGTGGGCGACAAGGGACTCGAACCCCTGACCCTCTCGGTGTAAACGAGATGCTCTAGCCAACTGAGCTAGTCGCCCTTATCAAAAACGTGATGGGTAATAGGATTACCCTTCAAAAGGTCATTATACCTCGCTCTGTTCAACATAATGACGTTATGGTGGGCGATGAGGGACTTGAACCTCCGACCTCGTCATTATCAGTGACGCGCTCTAACCAGCTGAGCTAATCGCCCTCATTGCAGTCTTGGTGGAGTGTCGTAGACGTAAGCCTACTTCACCCCATATGGTGGAGGCACAGGGACTCGAACCCTGGACCCCCTGCTTGCAAAGCAGGTGCTCTAGCCAACTGAGCTATGCCCCCATCTCGCCAAGACTTTATTCATTGTACCGTATCTTTTTTATTCTGGCAAGTGTATAATGGAGATATGTATTATAAATTTACCTTTGGATCTTTTTTTGTCGGGCTCATCGTTTTAATTATCGGTGCCGTCATGACCGTATATCATCAAAAACTGGCAGACAATCTCGCGAGCGGTATCAGTAGTTACGAGCGCTTTAAGTTCTGGGGTCTGGTCGTCTGTGGAGTTGGCTTTGGGATTATGCTGTGTCTCCACACTATCCCGCTGGGCTGGCTGGCAGAATCGCTATTCGGTCGCCGATAGTTCCGCAGCCATCGCCATATCGCGTTCTAGTTATAATCGATTAGAGACAGCCACGTGAAAGACCCCGTCATTAGTCATAGACGAAAAAACACCCTCCACATAGGAGGGTATTTCCATATTAACAACTTGATTGTGCAATTCATCAATCGGCTTATCGTAGAGAAGGTTTTGAACTTTGTCTCGTCCCTAGAAGGACTATTGTAAATATGTAAGCTCAGCATATTTACGAGACCGACCTAGCTCAATTTGTGATTGCTCGACAAATTGGCATCTATTCTCCCTAGAAAGGAGGTAATCCATCCGCACCTTCCGGTACGGATACCTTGTTACGACTTAACCCCAATCATGCCCCCCACCTTAGGCCGACGAATCGGACTTCGGGTGTTGGTCACTTTCATGGTTTGACGGGCGGTGTGTACAAGACCCGGGAACGTATTCACCGCAACTTGCTGATTTGCGATTACTAGCGATTCCGACTTCATGCAGGCGAGTTTCAGCCTGCAATCCGAACTGGGACTAGCTTTGATGCGATTTGCTTCACCTCGCGGCTTCGCTGCGCATTGTACTAGCCATTGTATTACGTTTCTAGCCCAGGACGTAAGGGAAATACTGACCTGACATCATCCCCTCCTTCCTCCCCGTTACCGGGGCAGTCCAAGTAGAAAAATACAACTACTTGCAAGGGTTGCGCTCGTTGAAGGACTTAACCTAACATCTCACGACACGAGCTGACGACGGCCATGCATCACCTGTCACAGGGTTCCAAAAGGCACAGTCTACTTTCATAGACCTTCCCTGGATGTCAAGCCCTGGTAAGGTTCTTCGGTTATCATCGAATTAAAGAACATAATCCACCGCTTGTGCGGGTCCCCGTCAATTCCTTTATGTTTTAGCCTTGCGGCCGTACTCCACAGGCGGGATACTTAACGCGTTAGCTTCGCTACTGAAGGGGTCGATACCTCCAACAGCTAGTATCCATCGTTTACGGCGTGGACTACCCGGGTATCTAATCCGGTTCGCTCCCCACGCTTTCGTGCCTTAGCGTCAGAAATGGTCCAGTCACCTGCCTACGCCATCGGTGTTCCTTCTTATATCTACGGATTTCACTCCTACACAAGAAATTCCAGTGACCTCTACCACTCTCGAGTAAGCCAGTTTGAATAATAGTCTGCATGGTTGAGCCACCAGGTTTCACTATTCACTTGACTTACCGCCTACGCAACTCTTTACGCCCAGTCACTCCGGATAATGCTCGCACCCTACGTATGACCGCGGCTGCTGGCACGTAGTTAGCCGGTGCTTATTCATGAGTTACCGTCATATTCTTCACTCATAAAAGAAGTTTACAACCCGAAGGCCTTCATCCTTCACGCGGCGTTGCTCCATCAGGCTTTCGCCCATTGTGGAAGATTCCTCACTGCTGCCTCCCGTAGGAGTCTGGACCGTGTCTCAGTTCCAGTCTGGCTGATCATCCTCTCAGACCAGCTATGGATCGTCGGCTTGGTAGGCCATTACCCTACCAACTACCTAATCCAACGCAGGCTTCTCCCAAAGCGGATAAATCCTTTAATCCGAAGACCATATGCGGCATTAGCTACCCTTTCGGGCAGTTATTCCTCACTTTGGGGCAAATTCCTACGCGTTACTCAGCCGTTCGCCGCTCGCCGGCATTCTGCACTATCAGTTCGAAGTCACCCTAGACACTCATTTTCTTTCGAAATGATGCGGCTGATTTCCTTTGGAAATCCCCGCGTCCAGGCTTCAAGTTGATAGTGCAGAACCCGCTGCCGCTCGACTTGCATGTGTTAGGCACGCCGCCAGCATTCATCCTGAGCCAGGATCAAACTCTCCGTTAAAAATCTACTTTGTATCAAAGTAGTAAGGCTCTACAAAAATATAAACTGACGATGATATTGCACAATCAAATTGTTAAAGACCATAGTCGGGTTTGTGTACCGCTTTCGCTTCACCTAACAAATTAGCGTGATTGTCGCTTGGCTCGCACTCCAGCAACCAGACTGATACTCATCTTACCTGATATTAGTAGTCAGGTCAAGGGTTATTAGCAATTATCTTGTAGCGAAAATTACAACAAACGTCACAGCCGCACCCACAGCGGCCCCAGCAAGCATTTCTGGCAGTGTATGACCATGTGCCACCCTAATCGTCGACAGTTTTGGATAATCTTTTCGCACCACTCTATTGAGCAAGTCACCTTGCTGTCCAGAGGAAAATCGCACCATCACCGCATCATATAATACGATTGCCGCGAACCACGCAGCCAGGCCAAACAGCGGACTTCCCCACCCCTGGTAGTAGCCGATGGTCAGCGCAAGCGACACTACCGTTGCACTGTGAGCACTCGGCATACCGCCCGAAAACAATACCGGCGAACGAGGGTTCGACTGCGTAACTCGACGATTACGGCCAAACAGCCGGGCCAGATGCTTTGATGACTGCGCTACAAACCACGCGATGCCCGGTATCAGGAGGTATTGCATCGGCACTTGGCTAGTCCTCCTCGTCTGGACGTTTCTCCATTAGGCCAATCGACGACACCGCGTCACCATCACTCAACCGCATAATCGTCACACCCTGGGTTGTTCGACCGAGCAACTTGATGTCACTCAAGCCCAGACGAATTGTTTGACCATTTTGCGATACCAACAGCGCTTCGTTCATCGTCGGATCAATCGTCTGTACTGAAATAATTGGGCCCGTCTTTGCTGTCACAATCGCCGCTTTTATCCCGACACCACCGCGCTTATGACTTGGGAAGTTAGTCACTTTCGTGCGCTTGCCAAAGCCTTTTTCGCTAATAACTAGCAGTGTCTGGTCGTCGCTCGTCACAATATCCATACCAACGACACAATCATTTGGGCGCAGGCGCACGCCGCGTACGCCACGAGCCGCTCGACCCATCGGCCGGGCATCCTGCTCGTTGAAACGAATCGCCTGGCCAGCTGATGTTGAAATAATTACATCACTTTTGCCATCTGTTTTCTTGATCCAACGTAACTCGTCACCCTCATCTAACTTAATAGCAATGAGCCCGTTCGTCCGGATATTGGCGTAGTCACCAAGCGGAGTCTTTTTCACCGTACCATGCTTAGTCGCCATAAATAGGTAGCCCTGGTCACCAGCGTTCTTCTCGTGTTTAATGATAGCGGTAATCTTCTCTTCTGGCTGCAGCTGGAGCAGGTTCACCGCCGCCACACCTTTGGCACTGAGACTGGCAGCTGGTACTTCATACGCTTTCAGACGGAAAATCCGACCTCGATTCGTAAAGAACAATAGGTAGTCATGGGTATTTGCTGGTACCACCTGGTCAATGATATCCTCCTCTTTGGTGGTCATGCCGCGCTTACCCTTGCCGCCGCGGTTTTGCTTGCGATAATCACTAAGCAGGGTTCGCTTGATGTAATTCTCGCCAGTTAGCAAAATGACCGCTTCCTCATCTGGAATTAGCTCCTCATCAGAGAACTTACCCAGTTCATGGTTGATAATTTTACTCCGCCGCTCGTCGCCATACTTTTCCTTCATCTCTAGGAGCTCAGTTTTGATGATGTTCAAAATCTCTTGCTCATCGGCCAGGATGGCCTCTAGTCTTGCAATCAGCTTCAGGAGCTCACGAAGCTCATTCTCGATCGCTTCACGTTCAAGCCCAGTCAGGCGTCGCAACTGCATCGCCAGGATAGCTTTTGCCTGAATCTCGCTCAGTCCGAACTTAGCGCGCAGGTTCTTCTCTGCCTCATCCTGAGTTTTTGAAGCACGAATTGTCTTGATCACCTCGTCGATGTGATCCAGGGCAATCTTGTAGCCCTCTAGGATATGCGCCCGTGCCTTGGCCTTTTTCAGTTCAAATTCTGTACGACGACGCACTACAGATTGACGGTGCTTGATAAACTCGCTCAAAATATCATGCAAGCCTAAAATCCGTGGCTGCATGGTATTGACCAGTGCCAGCATGTTGTAATTAAAACTCGTTTGTAAAGCTGTTAATTTATACAGCTGATTCAATACCTTTTTTGGATAGGCATCCTTTTTCAGTTCGATGACGATGCGGACCTTACCTCGAGAACTTTCATCACGCAGGTCAGCCAGTTGCACCCGCTTTTCTTTGTGAAGTTCACCGATTTTTTCGATCAATGTTGCTTTATTTACACCATACGGGATCTCTGTGACGACGATCTGATGTCGCCCCTTCTTGGTCTCCTGAATCTCCGCCACTGCCCGCATCATTACACTACCGCGACCAGTCGCATATGCCTGACGCATCGGCGCACCACCGTAGACAATCGCGCCTGTCGGAAAATCTGGACCCTTGACGTGTTTGAGCAAGTCATCCACTGTCGCTTCAGGATTATCAATTAATTCAATCGTCGCATCTACCAACTCACCTAGGTTGTGTGTCGGGATGCTGGTTGCCATACCGACAGCAATACCAATCTGGCCGTTCAATAGCAAGTTCGGCAACTTTGCCGGCAGCACAATCGGCTCACGCTCTGAACCATCAAAATTATCCTTAAAATCAACCGTTTCCTTCTCAATATCAGTTAGTAATTCTTCAGCTGGCTTATCGAGTCGCGCCTCGGTATAACGGTGGGCGGCCGGTGGATCTCCGTCCATTGAACCAAAGTTTCCCTGACCTTGCACCAAGGTATAGCGCATCGCCCAATCTTGCGCCAAACGAACCATTGAATCATAAATCGCTGAGTCACCGTGCGGGTGATATTTACCCATCACATCACCGATGATACGCGCTGACTTGACGAACTTTGCAGTACTACGATTGCCGTTTTGGTTCATTGAATACAAAATACGGCGATGTACGGGCTTTAGACCATCGCGCACATCCGGTAATGCCCGATCAACAATGACACTCATTGAATAGCGAAAGAAATTATCCTGCATCACATGCTCGAGCCGACGTCGCTCCAAGCCTGTTGGCGTCTCGGTTACCATGTCTGGCGTCGCCTCAATTGACTCGTGGTCACTGGTTGGTTGCATCTGTTTGTCCTGATCACTCATGATTAAATATCCAAATCCTCCAAGTTAGCATTTTTTGCCCAACTTTGAATAAAGTTTTTGCGCAAACTCACATCATCGCCCATCAACCGTGTAAAGATCGCATCTGCTTCCTCGGCGTCTTCCACACTGACCTGAATCAGTACACGGTTCTCTGGATTCATCGTCGTCCCCCACAGCTGGTCGGCGTCCATCTCACCAAGACCCTTAAACCGAGAGATTGTTACGCCAGCCTGCTTGGTGACGTCTTGTTCATCGTCGATTGTTGTACCACGATTCTTCTTATCGGCAATCAGGCTCGCCAATACTTTGTCTTTTTCATCCTCATCATACGCATAAATCTTCTTCTGCCCACGGTTGATTGAGTATAGTGGTGGTTTGGCAAGATACACGTAGCCACCCTCAACCACCTCCTTCATATAGCGGAATAGGAAGGTCAGAAGCAACGTCGCGATGTGACTACCGTCAACATCGGCATCGGTCATGATGATAATTTTGTGATAGCGCAAGCCATTGATGTCAAACTGATCGCCAATCCCAGTACCAAAGGCCTGGATCATTGCCACAATTTCCTTGTTAGCAAACATCTTATCAAGCCGCGCTCGCTCAGTGTTCAACACCTTACCACGGAGCGGCAAAATTGCCTGAGTCTTACTGTCGCGGCCTTCTTTAGCTGAACCGGCCGCCGAGTTACCCTCAACGATATAAATTTCACTATCGCTCGGACTTTTGCTCGAGCAATCCCATAACTTACCTGGTAGCCCCATACCATCAAGTGCACCCTTACGGATCACATTGTCGCGGGCTGCTCGTGCCGCTTTGCGGGCTCGTGCCGCCAAAGTCGCCTTACCGACAATTTTCTTAGCAATACTCGGATTTTCCTCGAGGTAATACGCAAAATACTCGTTCATCACCTGCTCGACATAGCGACGCATTTCTGGATTACCGAGCTTATTTTTGGTCTGACCTTCAAACTGTGGATCAGGCAATTTAACCAAGATAATCGCCGTCAAGCCCTCGCGAATGTCGTCACCAGTCAGGTTATCTTCCTTTTCCTTCAATAAGCCATTCTTACGCGCATAGTCGTTGATGACCCTGGTTAGCGCTGAACGAAAACCAACTAGGTGCGTACCGCCATCTGGTGTCAGCACATTGTTGGCGAACGGCTTCACCGTCTCAATGTAGGTATCGTTATATTGCACGGCAATTTCCACCATGCAATCTTCAACCTGCTTCTCAACATAAAAGACATCGTTTGATAAAACATCTTTGCCAATGTTGAGGTGTCTCACGTAGCTCTGAATACCACCCTCAAAGTAAAATGACTGTCGCTCACCTGTTCGATTGTCAATAACTGAGGTGTGCACGCCTTTGGTGAGGTATGCCTGATGGCGCAAATAACTAACCACCCACTTGTAGTCAAATTCCACTGTCTCCTTAAAAATCGTTGGATCTGGGTAGAATGTTATGCGCGTCCCGGTTGGCCGATCAGTTTTACCAACCTTCTTCAGTGGTTCAACGATACCACCAGTCGCAAACACCACACGGTACAGCTGCCCGTCTCGCACCACTTCAGCGATCATTTTGGTTGAAAGCGCGTTTACCACGCTTGAGCCTACGCCGTGGAGTCCAGATGACACTTTGTAGCCACCGCCGCCAAACTTACCGCCAGCATGTAGCACGGTCAGCACTGTTTCTAGAGTAGACAAACCAGTTTTTGGATGTTTATCAACTGGAATACCGCGCCCATCATCGGTCACCTGCACACCACCGTCTTCTAGCAGCACCACCTCTACTCTTGTCGCATGGCCCGCGATTGCCTCGTCGATTGAGTTATCAGCGATCTCCTTGATCAAATGGTGAATACCATCATATCCCGTGCTACCAATGTACATTCCCGGCCGCTTACGCACCGGTTCGAGACCCTCCAAAACCTGGATTTGCGAGCCATCGTAGGCTTGCTTATCTGTTTGTTTAGCCATGCTTCCCTCACTATTTCTGATTTGTCAGCTATTTACAACTCCCCCATTATACCGCAAAAAAAGTGTTCACTCAAGCTATTTGCGTAAAAGCGATCGCCGTGCTATAGTGGAGACGGAATTTTTACGAAAACATAAAACTAATGGAAAATAAGGAACGGCATGTTTAAGAAAATCGTCTCCCACCTCGCGTTTAGCCCAAGCCTCATCCAAGAGCTCGGCTTTTACGCGAAACGCCTCCACAAAGAGGAAATCACTCGCAAAACCGGTCTCATTCTGACCGCCCTAGCGCTCATCGTGCAGTCATTTGCCGTTTTCCAACCACCTGAATCTGCCAATGCCGCCAATGCTTCAGACCTCGTTTATGGCGGTATTCATACGAAATCACAGCTACTCGCCGCGTGGGACAATAACTCGCAAAATTATCGTGACATGCTGCAGCACGCTGGCATCACACGCGAGAACTTGGCGAGTGCTCGCGACTCTGAGATCAGTACTCGCAGCAGCGGCCGCGATAATGGCTGGCAGTCATGGAGCCGAGTTTCACGCTTCGGCCTTCAGCGCGGAGAAGTCCAGTTTCAGGTTGGTAGCTTAACGCTGTATTCACGACCAATGGCTGAATTTGACACCGGGCGCAACCGCAGCGGCTCAGGCTCATGGTATAAATCATTCGTCGGCACGACTAGCGAGGGCAAACCGTTTGCTATCATGAAGGCCTGCGCTAACATCATGCTCAAAGAGTTGCCAAAACAAAAACCGAAACCAACCGCCGCTTGTAAATTACTTGAGCGACCCGTCGTCACCGACCGTACCAAAGTCTCGATGACAGCGTATGGTGATGTCCAAAACGGTGCAACGATCGCTGGCTATACCTTCATCATTAAAAACTCAGCCGGCACAGAGGTGCTCCGCAAACGTGTCAATACCACCGCTACGAGCACGTCATTACAGCACACACTCGACAAGGACGGCACGTATACCGTGTCCGTTATCGTCCACACCAGCCTTGGTGACCAGACGAACAGTGCCTGTGCTTCAACCTTTACGATCAGTCCGAAACCACGCTGTCCACTTAACCCAAGCCTGCCGATAGACCACCCCGACTGCCAGCCGTGCCCAGGCGATGCTACAATTTGGGTCAAAGACACAACCTGTAAAGCCCAGGTTACCCGCACCAAGGCAGCACATAACCTAACCTCCGGTGGCGATGCCACCAAGAAAAAAGCCAACGCCAGCGACCGTATTGAGTATAAGCTAACCATTAAAAACGAAGGCAAAGCTCCGGCAACAGTTGATCTAAAGGACGAGCTATCCGACGTACTAGAATATGCCGATATCTATGATAATGGTGGTGGCACCTTTGATAAGGAAAAGCGCACCCTTTCTTGGCCACGAGTCACCCTCAAACCAGGCGAGCAAAAGGTTATGACCTACGTCGTCCAGCTCAAGGGTCAACTTTCGGCTAAGCCACGCGGCACCAGCGACCCATCATCGTATGACTGCCGTATGACAAACGTCTTTGGTACCAGTGTCGAAATCGTTGTCAATTGCCCAACGCCAAAGGTCGTCGAGCAGACCGTCGCTACCCTGCCGCGAACCGGCCCTGGAGAAAACATGTTATTTGCCGGTATCATTGCGGCTGTTGTAACCTTCTTCTATTGCCGCTCGCGACAACTGGGTAAAGAGGTTCGCATCATTCGCCGCAACATCACAGCGGGAACATTATAACATAGGGAGGGTAACACATGTCAGAAAAAATTTATGGGGCTAATCCGGAGCTAGCAAAAAACGCTGGCGAACTTGAGCGGTCAGCCAGCGAAATAGAACGATCAACAGCCGAACAACTGGAGCGGCGGGCCGAACAAGCTGCCGAACGACAACATGAAAAGCTCGACGATGCTCGTCACGAAGCATTAGAGCAAGCCGAGGCAAGCCAAACCGCTGAAACGGAGAAGCCAGTAGTCTCAGAGGCACCTCGCCAGATCACCAAAGCCGACCGTACCGACAGCTACCGGAAAACCATGAAAAAAATGCAGAGCGAATTATCGCCAGCTTCACGCACCTTTAGCAAGGTCATCCACAACCCAGCCGTTGAAAAAGCCAGTGAAGCTATCGGCAGCACCGTCGCACGCCCGAACCTCATTATTGCTGGCGCACTTGGCGCAATTTCCTCAGTCATCGTCTACTTTATCGCCCGCCACTACGGCTACGTTCTCTCTGGATCAGAAACGATCATTCTCTTTGGTTGTGGTTGGGTTATCGGCGCCATTATTGAGTACGCTCGCGTTGGCTTCCTCAATAAAAGATAGCCTGGCCCACGCCTAGCGTAGCTTGATCGACACCTCGCCATCATCGTTATTATCACCGCGCAGGTCGAGGCGGTTTTGCGGCTCTGTCTGCTGCAGTTCCGCCGCCATCCTATCAGCAATTGATAGCGGCGCGACCTGCGCAGCCACATCCGAACCAGCCACTGTCGGCGCAGGCGCCGGATGCTGATCTGGTGATCGTAAACTATCATGAGGCGCACTCGCTGGCTGCCCCAATGGCCCGTTCGGCGAAGCACCAACCCCCCGCGACATCTGGCCAGCCATCTGGGCGGGCATAGCGACACCTTGTGGCACAGCGCCTTGCCCAATCTGTGGCGGTCGCATAGAAGCCAACGGTGGTTGCGCACCCGCCAAGCCTGAGGTCGGCGACGCTAGTCGCGACGTAGCTGGACGGCCTGACTGTGGAGCTAGCGGCGATGGCGTACCCAACCGAGACTGCCCCGCACCCGGAGCAGCAGCGCCCATGGCCCCTGGCTTACCACCACCAAGTTGTTGACGTTTTGACAACCACTCGTCCAGGAAAGACGAACCACTCTTTGCAGTCGGCCGATTGAGTGATGGGCCAGTCGACGAAGTCGCTGGCTTTTTATTGCGACCAAGCCGCTCAAATATCTCCTTCTCAACCACCGCGCGTGGTTTGCCGTACTTTGCTGCCGATAGTCGCACCAACGCATCGCGGAGCTGATTGTTAACCTGCCCCATCGGTGGCACCCAGTTCATACTAAACGGCGCCGACGGTACATTATTGATCATCACCGAAGCGATCGACTGGAAATTTGGTAGCTTTGATAAGTCATCAATGTCAAACACTGGCTGAAACTTCTTGACCATCAATTCCGCGTCAGTAATACCAATACGCCCCGAGATAACCGTACCAATGTTACCAATAATAGCCTCACGAATCTTCTCCGTTAGCTGCGTCATGAACTGGTTACCCATGATCAGGCTCAGCTTATATTTTCGCGCCTCAGACAAAATTGATTCAAAACTATCAGTCGCAAAGTTCTGCACCTCGTCAACATATAGCGAAAAGTCTTCGCGCTGCTCTTCTGGGATATCAGCCCGCGACATAGCCGCCGCCTGGAACTTCATGATAAAGATAATTCCTAGTAGCTTGGCATTGAGCTCACCAAGCTTACCTTTTGACAGATTAACCAGCAGAATCTTTTTATTGTCCATAATCTCGCGGATGTTAAACCCTGATTTCGTCTGGCCGATGATATTACGCATCGAATCATTAGAGATAAATGGGCCAAACTTCGAGACCACCCACGATATCACCTCACCGGCCTCATTTGATCGCTGTGAGGCCGGGAACTCCTTTGTCCAGAAATCAATCACCTGCGGATCGGTGACGTACTTCAGCTTGCTCTTCACAAATTCTGGGTCAATGAGACACTTCGGCACATCAATAAATGTTCCACCCGCCGGATCTGCCATTAACAGCAGCGCACAGTTGCGGAAAATATGCTCAAGCCGTGGCCCCACAATACCGGTATGCCCTGGATCGTACAGGCCATACAGCATGTTAATCGCCTCCTGCACCAGAAAGTCCTTTTGATCTGGACTGTCGAATTCAAACATGTTGAGACCAATCGGGTTTTCCATATCGGCGGGGTTGAAATAGATAATATCTTCCACTCGCTCTTTCGGCACCTTCCCCATGAGCGACTCAACCAAATCACCGTGCGGATCGATCAGCGCAAATCCTCGGCCGTCCATCATGTCTTGATACGCCATATTTTCCTGCAATACCGACTTACCAACACCAGTCTGACCGATGATGTAAACGTGGCGACGGCGATCCTTCGTACCGATACGAATTGGCTTTTTCGTACCACGAAATTCATTGTAACCAATCAATAATCCTTCATCCAAAACGTCAGTCGGCCCATCAACCTGCTTGGACATCTGCCGCTTAACCTGTGAGGTTGGAATAGCAGTTGCGCTCGGCAAGTGAAACAGAGTCGCCATCTCAACACTATTAAGGATATTGCTGCGAATATGCTGCGGGAAAAACCGCATAATATACGCCGTAGTCATTTCCTCAATATTATTTGTCAGCGAAAAACGAAAACCATTATTGCGTGGCGAGTCAAACATCGCAAACGCAGCGATAATATTTTTAAGCAACACCTGTGAACGAGCGGCAGTATTTGATGAAATTACCACCCGCACCAATACCTCATACGCCGGATAACGCGTCTTCTCACTAACGGCATCAACCTCTGCCTGCTCTAGCGATGATAGCTGCTTGTCTTCGGGCTTGATCTCACCTTCTTTTTCTTTTGCCGACTGTGGTGGTTTCCACAACGCCTCAAAAATGTCCCCAACCATTGAGATATCAACGCCCGCCACCTTCGTTGATTTCTTACCCTTGTTCTTCTTCATTTTCTCAACATGCTCTTCCGAAGCGCGCGACCAGCCCTCCCGTGCCGGCCGAACCAGAAATTGCAAGCCAATACCATCATCTTTTGTCGCCGCCGACATGGCATTCAGTAGCGCCCGCGACGCGTCTCGCTTTGACTCTTGGTAGGTTGCGATAGGATAGACGAACGATTTACGAAGCGAGAACTCACCACCAATCGTCCCGCTCATCTTGCCAATTTTACTAAACACATTCGTATCAGCCACTTCTTCCAACCGCGCCGCCGGATAAGCTGCCGCGATCGCTTGGCGAATTACATCGACCAACACCGTCGGTACCACGGCATAATAATGCACCAAACCGCCACGCGCAATAATCTCAAATGACAAATGACGCTGTCCGTAGAGTCGACTCTTAAATCCTTTCGTGGCGGTACTTGATATAATGTTATACATCACTTGCGCTTGGCTGAGGATTTCTTCCGTCAAATCACGTTGGTCACGGCTCGCCCCGTCAATATCCTCGCTTGATGGCGGCAAATGAATGAGCAGCGGCACCATTTTTAGCCCGCGCTCATAATTTTTTGCTTCACGCAGCATCTTGCGATACTGCAGCGTGACAATCGTCACACCGATCGCTAATACTACGACGACGATAAAACCAGTAATTAACGGCCCGCTATCCATATTCCTATCCGTTTGATTGGCCCATCTCCCTGTTGTATCTCTTTTTGAGATAATCAGCCTGCAGCTGTGCAATTACTCGCGCCCGTTCGTACGGATCATCTTTTGTCAAGGTAATAATCCGCTTCAATTTATCAACCCACTCCTTCTCAATCAAATCATCATCACCAGCTATCAGCGGCGTATCGTCAGTTGACGTCGTCGATGCAGGAGCCTGTACCGCTGGAGGCGCTGGCGCTGGAATAGTCGGTAGTGCTGTTGCTGGCATCTGTGAGTTCGCCACATTTACCGCTGAGCGTTCGGCGGAGCGTTTCTCAGTCTCTACCTGATTTACATCGTCATCCAGCCGAAGCTCGCCGCTTGAAGCGGGCGGTAAGCTCTCAACCGGTGGACGCACCTGAGGCAACTCTGGATTCATACCTATATTGTACCACGTTACCGATAGAGTTCCTACGCCCTAAAATCGTTTGTGTACATAAAAACAACCAAGGCTCAAAAAAAGCACCAGAAGCAGGACATCCCACGCCGTAACACCACCAATTGATTGCATTCCCAGTAAGATAACCGGTATAAGCCCGATGATACTCGCATAATAATATAATTTCAACGGTGTTACCGAGGCCAAGCCACGATACATATTATGTTGAACAACACGCATCGCTATACGCTTCACCGCAGCCATCACCAAATAACAGATCGACGCAGTTGCTATATACAGACATACGAAAAACGCTAGGATACCCAACGGACCAACGCTCATTGGCGTCACCGTGTGCACCAATACGACATCTGCCGTCGCAGCCAGCGCCGCGACCATAGCAACATACCGACACTTCATACTCACACTATATCATAGACTAAGGGAGCCCAGGCGACGAACCATTATATGATCAGGTGAACCATCCGCCGCACTCAATAACTATTAGGGCGCGGTCACCTGTTCAAAATCCGCCGCTCAGGGCAACTGACCGCTCCGAATTTCGGAGCATGTCCTTGCGCAACGTTCCTCTTCCTGCACATCCAGTAGTCTCATTGCTAATCACCTAACAAGGATTAACTGGATGCGCAGTGGTACTAATTATACGCGCGCTCAACGCGTTACATTGCAACTGTTAACTACAGGTTAACAATCACAAGTTCGGCGGAGCATCGGCAACACTATGGCGGAATAATCTTTTGTTATTCCGGCTTCATACTGCTGCCGACTATACGCCAAACGATATGCGTTACTGTGAATTCGGTCACGTAAATTGTTAATGTTGTTATTGTTATTTATTATTGTACTGATTTTTGCTTTTTATTTCCTTAAAAGCTTGTACTAATACTATCATGCATACGCTTATCGGTCAATACTTCACATAAAAAATATGTTGTATTTATAACGTTTTTGTAACAATCTTTACATATTTTCATCTGTTATGTTCTATGAAATGTTTTATACACAACATTGTAATATAAACATATACTTACTATACCGCCCGCTAATCCATAGTTCTTGTATAGCCACTCCATACGACATCATAAATCTGACAAATAATCTAGCAATTAATGCGGCTCGCTGAACGTTTCCACAAATAAAACACCAAAACAACCAAGCCCTTAGCGTATCCCGTTTCGCCATCTCGCAGGTAAAACACCGGCCGTGCGGGGCACCAACCAGGAACCATCAGGGTTCAACCGTCTCGTCCAGCAACAACCTATATTTTCATCAAACCACTTCACTGACCCTCTAAATTATGTGGTATTTTTTACCTAGATTTTTTCTCAAAGGTTATTGACATAACCATTTTTATCATTTACTATAGGGGTAGCTTCTGAATAAAAAAGTTATACACAACTTGTCGGGAGCCAAAAATAAACAGCACACGTAAAACTCCACTTTTTGAAAACAACCACTACTCGCAGGTGGTTGTTTTCATTTCATAGCAACACACGCAGCCACATTATCACCTGTTTTACGATAAAAAATCGACCTCTTTAGGTCGATATATAACTGTCTGGTGGAGCTGCCGGGTACTGCCCCCGGGTCCAACTGGTATCATGATATCCGTCTACGAGCATAGGTTCTTTTAATTTATTTTATAACGTTGCTCGGCTTAAAAACGAACCAAAAAACCAAGCTTCGTTACGCGGAGAAAGTCCCACATGTCCGCCGCTTCCGAACATGCAGCCAGCAACATATATATGACACCCTAGGCTTTGCCTGTTGCCGCAAAGCAAGGACGGTCGCTTAAATTAAGCAGCGACTGGCGCAGCAGCCATCGGAGTGAAAACACTCTTCAGGCTAGCAAATGCACCTGCAAGTTTAGACTTTGCAACTAAAACATACGTTACGCGTATCGTCGGCTCGCAGAATATCTTGATAAAGTCCAATTGTCGAAAGCTATATCAGCCCCATCAATCTGCCTTGAATTATAGCAACCTTCCCTTTTCAAGTCTAGCTATCTATGCTTTACTAGGTATATGGTTAGCAAGGTAGTTTCAGCGACGCCATATGGCTTTCACGGTCAGCTTATTGAAATTGAAGGCGACATATCACGAGGACTACCTGGACTACAAATCGTCGGACTTGGCAACAAAGCAATCGATGAATCGCGTGATCGCGTTCGCAGCGCCATCAAGAACTCGCTACTTGATTTTCCAAAAGGTAAAATTACCATCAATCTCGCCCCGGCGGAACTACCAAAAGACGGTACGCAATTCGACCTACCAATAGCCCTCGCAATTCTCTGTCTCGGCAAACAACTTCCTCAAACCGCCCTAGAGGGAGCGCTATTTGCTGGTGAATTGGCACTCGATGGTAGTCTTCGCCCCATTCGCTCGGCCATTACTATTGCCGAAACCGCCAAGCAGCACGGTATCTCGACGGTATACCTACCAGCTTCCAACAGCGAACAAGCCTTGCTTATTTCTGATATTACCGTAATCCCCGTCAATAATCTGACCGAATTATTTCTCCACCTCAAACAAGAAAAACTCATCCAACCCGCAGTAAAAACAAAGCAGCAATATCGCCAAAAGAAACGCGGCATCATCATTGATGACATCCGCGGACAAGAGCAGGCCAAGCGAGCTGTCGCCATTGCCGTCGCGGGTAGGCACAATATTTTGCTGTCCGGACCACCGGGATCCGGCAAGACCATGCTAGCACGCGCACTCAATTCACTCCTACCGCCGCTATCTGACGCTGAGATTATCGAAGTGACAAAACTCCACAATCTTGATGGCAATCAAGTTAGTCATGATATCGTTACCGACCGACCATTTCGCACACCACACCACACCGCAAGCCGCATATCAATGATTGGCGGTGGTGCAAAGGCCACGCCCGGCGAAATTAGTCTCGCGCACCACGGCACACTTTTCTTAGACGAATTATTAGAATATCCACGGACGACATTGGAATCGCTTCGTCAGCCGCTTGAGGATAAGCAGATCACAATTTCCCGCGCCCAAGGCAAATACTACTACCCCGCCAATTTTATGTTAGTTGCCACGATGAACCCTTGTCCATGTGGTTATCTGGGCGATCCAGAAAAAAGTTGCCGTTGCTCGTCGACCCAAATCTTGAACTATCAGAAACGATTATCTGGCCCGCTCCTTGATCGTATTGATCTAACAATCAATGTTTCCCGCGTCGCACATGAAGATTTGTTGTCCCATAAGTCATCGTCGGATTCACAACAAAAACAGTTTGAAAATATGATTAAGGTAGCTCGTACACTACAAACTAACAGATACGGGAATAGTAATAAATACAACGCTGATATAGATAGCAGTAGTGTTGATAAAATAGCTGCCCTAACGATTGATGCCAAGCAATTTCTCCTTACAGCCGCCAAAAAGCTTGACCTAAGCGCTCGTGGCTATTTCAAAGTTATCAAGGTTGCTCGCACTATCGCTGATCTTGAGTCATCATCAGAAATAACCATTCCTCATGTCGCCGAAAGCCTACAATACCGACAGATTATCCCGACCTAGCGCTTGAAATCTACCCCTATACCTGATACAATGGCTGATGAAATTAATCTAAAATTGCTTCAAAAGGAGAGCTAGGAGATTAATAAATCAATTCGTATTAACGGAGCAATCCGTGCCCGGGAACTGCGCGTTGTTGGTTCTGACGGTGAACAACTGGGGATAATGCCCCTGCGCGACGCCCTTCAGGCGGCGGAGGATGCGGGACTTGATCTCGTTGAAATATCACCAAATGCCAATCCACCAGTCGCCAAGATTATTGACTGGGGCAAGTTCCAATATCAGAAGATTAAAGACCAGCAGCGCAACAAGCGTGCGGCAAAAGTCGGCGATCTCAAGCAAATGCGCTTTGGTCTGAAGATTGGCGCTGGCGACCTCGAAGTCAAGCTGCGCAAAATACGAGACTTTCTCGCCAATGGGCACAAGGTCCGTATCCAAGTCGTCTATAAGGGTCGCGAGATGGCGCATAAAGAAATCGGCTACGAATTGATCCAAAAAATCACTGATCAGCTTGAGGAGGAGGCGATTCTAGAACAAAAACCTCAGATGGCTGGTCGCAATCTGAGTGTGGTAATAAGGAGTAAATAATGCCAAAACTAAAGACCCACAAAGGTACCGCGAAGCGCATTAAGTTAACGAGCTCTGGCAAGCTAACTCGTCAACGTGCATTTGGCGGTCACTTCTTAGCCAAGAAGTCAAAAAGCCGTAAACGTGCGATTAATACAACAGCAAAGGTAACAGGCTCGATGGCAAAGAATGCCCGACGAGCAATGGGAGTTTAATCTATGAGGGTAAAACGAGGCGTCTCCGGACACGCAAAGCACAAGAAAATTCTAAAAGCCGCTAAAGGCATGCAGCACAGCCGAACTCGTAGCTTTCGCTTAGCGAAGCAGGGGGTAATTAGGGCTCTGCAATATGCCTATCGTGACCGACGCAATAAGAAACGTGATCTCCGCAGCCTGTGGATTACCCGTATTAATGCTGCCGCTCGTCAAGAGGGCACAACGTACGGCAGGCTCATGGCCGCTCTCAAGGCAAATAATATTGAGCTCGATCGAAAAGTACTGGCAGAGTTGGCCGTTAACGAGCCTACGGCCTTTGTCGCAATTGTTAAAACAGCGCTATAAGAAAGTACCTTCAGCAAACTAAAACCTTCTCTCGGTAGAGAAGGTTTTAGTTTACAGCCTACCGATAAGCCGGGTTCTGTCGCGAGCGATCATCTATCTAGTTTACCTGTTGCCAGATAAATCAAGCGGTTATCGGTCTACGAGCGGACAACTCATTTGTAGACCTCCTTGCAGTCGACAGGGTTTACCTCTCCTCTGTGTCACCACCGAGGACTGTAAGCTCTTACCTTACTCGTTTCACCTTTTCCTTTGTGTCTATCGCCACAAAGGTAGTTTTGTTTCTGTGGCACTTTCCCTAGGGTTGCCCCCGGTCGCCGTTAGCGACTGTCGGTGTCCTTTACTGCCCGGACTTTCCTCTTGGCTTCACCGCCAAGCGATCGCTTAATAGGCTGCCCTATTATTATACATCATAAAAGCCCCAAGCAGTGCAAGCGCGTGATATTCCCCCGCATAAATGCAAGGTGGGTATCCGCAACCAGTCACCACGATGACTGACCATTAGGACTCCCTATCATATGATGTTAGGAAAATCATATGCACCCGCCTACCTGAGGCTATCTCTATTATACACCAAAAATCATGCAAAAGAATTGGATAATACCGTTCGTAGCGAACGTCATAATTCGCCCAATTGCCGCCTGCCCAATCATAATAATGATAAACACCACCATTACCCCGTAGCGCTCAATCCACTCCATGCCACGGCGCACACCCTCTGGAGCAAGCGCGTACAGCACCCGCGACCCATCGAGTGGTGGCAGCGGCAACATATTAAACACGAAAAAACCTAAATTAACCAACACGACGAGGCTAATGATTTGCCCCACTAATGTATTTTGAATCAGCCCGCCGCTAGTAATAACCCCGCTGACGACACCCACGCCAAACGCTAAAAACGCTAAAAACAAATTAGTCAGTGGCCCAGCAAGCGCCACAAACGCTGCGCCCCATTCACCGTGTCGTACGCGCTGAGGATTAAACGGCACCGGTCGAGCACCACCAAAAATTGGCAGCCCTAGCATAGCTAGTAATAATGGCAGCAAAAGCGTCATGAATGGATCAATATGCTTCAGCGGGTTTAACGTCAGCCGCCCCTCCGCCTTGGCCGTATCATCTCCGAGAAAATAGCCCATAAACGCATGCATCGCCTCGTGTAGCGTCATTGAGACGAGAATGACCACCAAGACCATACCTAAATATGCCAAATCCATAATTACCATTATAACACCTTGACTAATTATAGAAATACCGCTACAATACGATAGATTGTTTAGTTAATATAAAGCGAGGTTGGAAATGGCATCACGATGCGAACTAACCGGCAAAGGCAAGCAATACGGTCACAACGTTAGCTTTTCCCTTCGCCGTACCAAGCGCACTTTTAAGCCAAACCTACAGAAGAAAACTCTTGTAGTAGATGGTCAAAAAGTCACGTTGGTTCTGAGTACTCAAGCAATTCGTACTCTTAAAAAGAAAGGGTTGTTACGCCCGATACAGACAAAAACCGTCTAGGCTCAACCCCCTCCAGACAAGGAGGGGGTTTATTAGTGCAACGTATCGACTGGCCTAGCTCCGCGCGACAGTAATGATTGATAGTTGTTCAGGTAAAGACGCCGTCCCCTTCACTTTCCATTTTGATCCAGCATCAATAGTCTCCACGCCCATTTCGCCAACAAACACCGACAGGTCGTCTTGCGGCACTTCGTAGTGTAATGCACCATCAGCATAATGCACCGGGATAACCACTTTCGGCTCCAGCTGGCGTACCATATGAGCCGCAGATGTCGCGTCAAGCGTGTAACCACCACCGCCAACCGGTATCACAACAACGTCAACAACACCGATATCCTCCAGCTGAGACTCTGACAATTTTGGAGCAACATTACCTATAATCACAACACGCACACCACCAATTGTTAAACGGTAAATCGTTGATTTTTTGACATCAGTTTCCGTATCAATGTGTCGCCAGGCTGCCACCCCCTTCAGAGACACATCGCCGACCTCATATTCACCCGGGCCACTAAAGAGCAGCCGTGGTACTACATTGCTTGCGGCGAATCTACCCTCCGACAATATCTCAACGTCCTGTACCCCAAGGTTATCCTTAAGTCCAACCAGCGATAGCGCTGGATCAAACGCGATTTTTACCATTTTCGTTGTAAAAATAACGTTATTTGCACCTTTGTATTCTACTTCAAACATATACGTCTCCTTATACTAGTATACTCTCTGCGTCTACCACAACCGAGTGCTTACTATTCATTATTTCCATCACAAACTTATCTCTAACGCTCAGACGATAGTAAAAATCATCATAGCTCATTACAGCATAATTCAGCTCTCTCCCCTCGGCTTTTTCAATTTTCTTAATGGCGACACCAACTCTCGACTCCGATAGCCGACCGACCAACAGTATATCAACCCGACTCGTCGATCCACGCACTAACGCACCGGCGACTATAGCGATCTTTAGCCCGGACAGCCGAGCGATATCGCCCACCCACGGTATACTGTTCTTTTTGTTATGGTCGGTTTGCTCACTCGGTCGCTCATCGGCAAAAATCATCTTTAGTGGCGTGAAGTATGCATACTGCTGATTCGCAGCATAATACAACTTATTGTCATAATTATTCGAAACAATGACTCCGACCCTGAGCATATTTGATAGTTCACGCCGTACCGAGTTAATTTGCTCGCCGATCAATCGCGTAATCTCTCTAACATAAAACGATTTTTCAGGGTTCGCTAAAAACAGGTGTAGTAACTTCACCCTCGTTTTTGAGCCAAACAGCGCATCAATCATGTATTAAGAATTGTACCATAAATTTTACGCCTGAGCCAAAAGTTGTGACAAATAGTGTTCAGCAGAGTCAAGCGTCGCCCACATGATAAACGGGTTACGCCGCAGCCACGTCATCTGTCGCTTCGCTAACCGCCAATCAGCTACAACAAATTGCCGCTTTAATTCACTTTCGGTAATATTTTTATTCAAAAACTCTCGGACCAACGGATAGACATTACCTGTCATGGCCTCATTATCCCAGCCATATTTCCGGGTCAACAGCACTGCTTCATCCACAACATTATTTAAAAATAATTGTTCAGATCTGAACATAATTCTTGTTCGTAATATTTCCTTATTTGTTGCTATACCTACAACGATACTATTATCTCTAATCATAAATTCATATCTGTTATTTTTATTTTTTTGTTCAATAGCACGTATAAGATAGCGCTTATTCTTGTTATTCTCTGGTAATTTTATGTTGTATTTACAACAATAATATTGCAATTCAGCTACCGTCTTTTTTTCTAGCTCACACCGTAAAGCAGAATCGGGAGGAGCTCCAAATTGAAAATTAAAAATTACTGCATCGATATAGAGACCCGTGCCGCCGACAAGAAATGGTAAACACCCCCGAGAGCGAATTTCACTTATTTTTTGCAGAGCATACTCCTTAAACTGTGCGGCGCTAAATGTCTCGCCCGGGCTGACCAAATCAAGGCCCCAATGGGGCACGGCTTCTCGCTCAGCCATAGTTGGCTTTGCCGTACCAATATCCATGTCTCGATATATTGTTCTGCTATCGGCACAAATTATTTCGCCATTATATTGTTTTGCCAGACGAATCGCTAGCGAGGTCTTACCACTAGCAGTCGGCCCCGCGATAACAACTAGGGGTAATTTTGCTTTTATAGTTTCGGCCGCCATCGTCGTTCCTCAAAATCAATTATCCGCCACCTTTCATCGCAATAAATACCATCTTGTTCAAGTAGCTGCCTTTGCACACCTTGCCCACCCGGAAAACCTACCGCCAAGCCACCTTTCGCGTTCACTAGGCGATGCCACGGCAAATTCTCTGGGCCACCATGCGCTATCCCGCCCACAATTCGTGCTGCGTGCGGGTGTCCAGACAGTGCTGCCAAGTCACCGTACGTCGTCACCTTGTCGTCAGGTAGCTGCGCCATGAGAATATAGATCCGGTCTCGCAAGCTAGCTATTGGCAATTCGCTCAATTTCCACCTCCACTTCTGACCACGAATGGCATCGCACCACTCTATCCGGCAAACTATCTGCTCTATTCCAAGTATAATCACCAAATAAGATAGCATTACGACCAGTCTCGGAAACAGCTAAACAATGTTTCAACTGATCATCAATTAAAACATCGGCATTAATTTGCGTGATTAACTCTGTTTTTGTCAGTTTATGAGAGCCCTCGTGCACTATATCCCATAGGCCAGAGAAGTAGACCGCAGAACTGGCGAAAATCCCTGGAAAATGCTCCTCGATCCAAAGTAGTGTATCGCTTTGCACCTGCAAGCGACGCGAAGTAGCCACCATGAGATGATGCACCTGCGACATGTTTCTAAGCACCTCCTCCGCCCCCCCTATATGAGCATATCCCCTTATCGCACCAGAGTCATGAAAGACATGAGCACGCCGTTCTGCCTCCTCGCTATCAACATGCCACATCTCCGACCAGTGTTCGCTATAGTCATCAACACTCAATCGTGTGCCCCACCGTTCATTACTAAACGCCACAAACCCGATTGCATTTTCTGCTAGAACATCGTCGATATCAATTGCAATTCTTAGCCTACGCACAAGATTACAGTCCCCGTACATACTCAGCTAGCTGTTCAAGCGGAATTTGCTCTTCACCCGCATGCGTCCTGATGCTTACGACACGCGCTATCTGATCCTTTGGCCCAACAATAATCTGTATTGGTATTTTTACAACAGTCGCCTCACGAATCTTTTTCCCAAGGGATTCATTACGACTATCTATTGTAAATCTTACATCGTTGTATTTTATTGGTTTCATTAAGGTCACCTCTGATAAAATCGATGTAATTTCATCAACGTAGTCTGAGACGGTGTCATTAATCGTTAGAATACGTACTTGTTCTGGCGCCGCCCAAAACGGGAACCAACCACCCGTGTGTTCAATGAAGACGCTCAAGAATCGTTCAATCGACCCGAGCAGCGCACAGTGAATCATCACAGGTGTTGTAAAATTACCATCACTATCTGTGTATTCCAAACCAAACCGTTGCGGCTGCACGAAGTCTAGCTGCACTGTCGCGACTTGGTGCTCACGACCGATAGCGTCAGTTGCCATGAAATCAATTTTTGGTCCGTAAAAAGCAGCCTCACCTTCCTGCTCAAAATAGTCCAAGCCAACTTTTTCAACTGCTGATTTCAACTGATTTTGTGCGGAAGCCCACAGCTCACGTTCGCCCAAATATGCATCAGAATCATCGCGATAACTCAGTCGAACCCGCAGTTTCATATCAATAGTACCGTACAATTCCTGGGCAGCGGACAACAAATTATTGATCTCTTGCTCAATTTGATCTGGACGACAGAAAACATGACTATCGTCCTGGGTTAATGAGCGCACGCGATTCAGACCACCAAGCTCACCGGTTTTCTCGTCACGATAATCAGTGGTCGTCTCCAAGTAGCGCACCGGCATATCGCGGTAGCTACGAGGTTGTGAAGCAAAAATCTGCGTATGGTGCGGGCAGTTCATCGGCTTTAACGCCATTTCATCACTGGTTTCCTGGCTTTTAACCAAAAACAGCTCTTCGCCAAATTTGGCCCAGTGGCCTGACGTTTCATACAAATCCTTTTTGGTAATATGCGGCGTCCAGACTTTTTCAAAACCAAACCTCTGACGCAGCTGATTTGAGTATTGGGCCACGGTATCGCGCAAGATAGTTCCACGAGGTGTAAATAATGGCAAACCAACCCCCACGAGCGGCGAGGTGGTGTACAGATCAAGCTCCTTGCCTAACTTGCGGTGATCACGCTGTTTGGCCAGCTCTAATTTCTCCAAATATTTATCCAGCTCTTCCTGCGTAGCAAAAGCTACACCGTATAGTCGCTGCATTTGAGGATTCTTTTCATTGCCCCGCCAATAGGCGCCCGCAACCCGCATCAACTTAAATGCACCAACCTGACTGGTATTTACAGCATGCGGTCCACGACACAGATCCTTAAACGACCCGTTGGTATAAAACGAAACTTCATCGAGCGCGCTATCACCTTCGGCAATTGTACCCATTTCTGCAGCGTCCAGATCTTTTGCTACCGTTGTCCCGGCACGTTTTAGGTCATTAAGAAGTTCTTCTTTATATGGCTGATGGCTATCTTTGGCCCATTGAATTGCTTCATCAATTGGGCATTTTGTGCACACAAAGTCTTGCTTTTCGGCAATGATTCGTCGCATTACCTTTTCAATTTTATTAAACTGCTGCTCACTGATCTTCGTTTCACCAAGATCAATATCGTAATAAAACCCATGTTCAATAACCGGACCAACTCCAAACTTGGCGTCTGGCCATACCCGCTGCACAGCCGCCGCCATAATATGCGCCAGGCTGTGTCGCATTGCATAGAGTTTATCTTCGCTCATAAAACCTCCTTTAAGTAATTATAAAAGCACGCCCAACGCGTATAGCGTGCGTGCCTCGGTCCTGGGGACGAGCCAGGAGGTTCCACCTTGGCGATGACTCTTGCTCCGGCTGGTTTCGTGCGCCGCAACCGCTTTCACGTTGCTCGAGAGGTGGTTAGTCTCTGTCCTTGCTATTCTCACCGTATCATAGTTAAAAGTTCCGGGCAACCCTTACGACGCATGGACTAGGTAGCGGATCCGTAATACTACACCAAGAAACGACATGACGGCCAACCCCTACGCTCTCCGCAAGAGGTAATTGCATTCACCACTAATTCCTGCTATTATTGACAATAGTCGGGCGATTAGCTCATTTGGCTAGAGCGCTTCATTGACGTTGAAGAGGTGAGAGGTTCGAATCCTCTATTGCCCACCATTATTGCATACAACCCTCGCAGTGCGGAGGGTTTTTAGTTTTTTCTATTTTACACATTTTTATATACTTTTCCACTAGTATTTTTTATAGCGATATGTCAATATATTGATATGATTTGTATAAATTGTTTTCACGATAAAACTACTACAAAAAACTCCCGCAAGCACACGAAACACCCCAGCGTCTGGCGGCGACGGGCCTGTCCAGAATGTGGCGCAGTCTTTACGACATACGAACAAGCTACGCTAGACGGGCGCATGGTGCTAACACACGACGGGTCAACCACCCCTTTCAATTTAGGAAAGCTCATCATAAGCATTAGCCGTAGCTTTCAACATAATAAGCATGCTGCAGCACATGATAGCTACTTCCTTGCACAAACTGTGCAGCAACAGATTATCAAGCAAGGTAAGCCGCTATCTACACAAATCATCACTCAAATAACACACATGATTCTCCAACGCTACGATCCAGTAGCGGCACTCCAGTATGCCGCTCAGCACCGCCTCATCACTTCTCGACGACGCGGGAGGTCTTCGACCGTTTACGTGCAGCCGCCCTCTGGCGAGCGTTAATCGCCGCTGTGGCTTTTTCGGTGACGTCAAACTTATCGAGATATCGCCCGACTAACAGGCGAGTCTGCGCGGCAAACGCCGCAGCAGAGCTATAGACAATAGACGTCACTGGCATTAGTACCCATTGTAAAAGCATCCAGACACTTCGACGTCGCGTGTAGCGAACTGGACGCGGTGGTAAAATCTTGAAAGCACTAAAAATCGCTATCGCCATACCAATCAACGCAATTTGCTGCAGCGTACTCACCGTATCAGGCAATTGATGCGCGGCGACACTACGAGCTGCCTCGGCATTAACAATAAGCGGCACCCAGCCACCAAAAGCAACTAGAACCGAATTGCAGGCTAATGTCACATTCCCATCAAGTAGCCGCACAAACCGTGAGAAACCAGCCCAAAATGGTACATTACGCTGCTTAGTAAAGACCCGTTCACCAACATACGCAACATCAGATGCCCCATACGCCCAACGACGAAACTGGATAAACTGCGCTTTGAGCGTTTTTATATACGTAGCTGACAATACCGCGTCTTGATAAATCGGTACATGGAGTGGCACGACCCCGTAGTTACCACCAAAATAGAAGTAGCTGCGCCAATACTGGTGGCCGTCTTCGACGATCGTTCGAACACTCCAGAAGTCCATCTCAACGAGCGCATCCATCGGCTGAGCATGTGAAGCAAAATTACGTAGCGAATGAGGGCGCATTGAGCTAATAATATTCCAGAATGAGTTACCCGTCGCGACCACACGCATCGGCGCCGGCACATCCCAAATATTACTAGTAAATAGGCAAACCGGTTGATACGAGTAGTGCTTACGGTCCTCGCGGACGATATATTCGTATGTCAGGTAGTCAAAGTAGGTTTCATGTGGCTTATTATCACAGTCCATCGTCGTGACAATAACATTACCGTACGGAATATGCTGCTTCTCAAGCCACCCCTTCAGCCAGCGCCCGGCATGTGTAATATTGCCACCCTTGCCGATCACCTCATTCGGAATGTCTTTTGGATGCTTGACGATATGAAAGGCGTGAAAATACTTGCCATAGCGTTTTTGCAGTGTCTTGGCGGTCGTGTCGATATCCTTACCGCCTCGCTCTTCATACGCAAATACCATAATCATACGCTTTTTATCATACGTAGTAGCGATTACTGCTTGAATGGCTGGTTCGATTACCTCAATGCTCTCATTATAGGCTGGCATGATGACTGCATTATAAATTTCAGATGGTTTCGGGAAAAACCCTGGCTGTGCAGAAGCAATGAGACGTAAGTTTTCTTTGTGCTCTGCAAAGCCGACCTCCTTCTGTCGCTGGTCACGAATACGTGCATATACCGCCTGCGGATCTTCGAGATCTTCAAGACGCGCATGCCAATTGATCAGACACGCCTTATCCATCCTGGCACGGCCAGCGACCATATGATAGGTAATACCAACCACGCGCACCATCATCGACAGGATGATAATAAGCAGATAGAGTGACGCAAGCAGTGGACTAAAAATCGACAATATGACAAGAAGAATAATTGCACCATAGCTCAACAGACCCGGCAGAATCTCTAGAAATCGATAGAGCGGCTTTCGTTTACCAAGTGGTATTTCTATATCCATAATTCTACACCACCGACGCGATTACGATTATTGAGTAAGCAAACAGTGCTAGTATAACTGATATAGCGATTGTGAGCCAAAGAAGTGCCAGTGCTAAGTCTCGACGCTGTACCACAGCAAGCTTAGCGCTCAATATGATGTGCCCAACCGTAATCATAAGCTGCAACACGCCATACGTCCAAAGCGAATACCAGTGACCACGATAAAGCCCCGTCACACTAAATGCACTATGCTGAACAATAACTTGGGTTTCTTTAGGCTTGATAGTAACAGCAAAGGAGATAATAATTATTGACGCTAGTAAGATGTTAACAATAACAAGACCAAGTAGCCAGCGGTCTTTCATTATCTGTCGTAATGTGTTTGTAATATGGTTCTTCATGCTGTTCTGGAGCCGCTGACCGGATTCGAACCGGTGACCTACGCTTTACGAAAGCGCCGCTCTACCAACTGAGCTACAGCGGCATGTCTCCCCAAGAATTATAGCAGATGAGTGAGGCTTTCGCAAAGATGATGACGAGCAGGCCGGAGGCTATTTCTACTCACCAGACTTTTGTTCGGCTGGCTGATCAAGATGAACGTAATAGGTAACTTTCTTGTCATTGATCAACTTATCAAAATTAGCTTTAAATGTCGTCAATGGAATCTTGAGGTATGAGTAGGTGATTGAACCGTTATCCCGTGAGCGTGGCTGAACAAAGTAGTAGCCATCGCCACCGAGCGGCTTAATAACCCCAGAGATCGTGCCATCTGCGGTTCTAATCGCCACCTCGGTCAAGCCACCGTCTTTGTTGGTCTTCGGAACAACAGTCTCTGGCATTACTTGTACTCGTTCGCCTAACGCCGCCGCGACATCGGTCAACGATTTACCGGCCTTGAGCTGTGTTTCAACTTCCTTAACAAGGTTGGCCGCCGCTTCATCAACGGCAAACGATACTTCCCAGCGCAGCAGCGATGCCCTAATGCCATCACGCGCCTCATCAAGCGACCAGCCAATCATATCTTTTACCGCCGAACGGTAGGCTTCTTTTGACAGGCCGGCATCCTTTTGCTGGCGGTCCATCTCTTCATCAACTTTTCGATCATCAACTGATATACCCCTTTCTCTCGCTAGCTTACGCACATATGCATCCTGCACCGCTTGGTTCATGGCCCGCTGCCGCTGAAAAGCGACTTTATCACCAGCCTGATCTTGACCCTGAGTCTTAAGCACCGCCATATTACCGCGGTTATATAGTAAATAATCACTATAGCGCACAAATTCCCCTTCAACTGAACCGGCCGGCAGTGGCAAAATTTTAGTAATACGATATGCCAAATCGCTCGTGTCCTTCCAAACATAGAGC
The DNA here is from genome assembly GCF_030253515.1 of Candidatus Nanosynbacter lyticus. Taxonomy (NCBI): domain Bacteria; kingdom Bacillati; phylum Minisyncoccota; class Nanosynbacteria; order Nanosynbacterales; family Nanosynbacteraceae; genus Nanosynbacter; species Nanosynbacter lyticus. The sequence goes on along the minus strand of NZ_CP124549.1, from coordinate 116,693 downwards.
TGCAGGTATAACAGGACTATCACTGTCACGAGCCCAGCGATACTAATAAAAATCGTGTTCCAGACTAGTTTATGCTTGGAGTACTGTATCGGATACTTGTGTTTGCGCCCACCGGCCAGCACCTTCTCGCGATGCTCCGCGACGGTATCATTAGTAATCCGTGACGGCAGTGAGCGTTTGTCCTTTTTCTTAACCTTCGTTGTCTTCTTTAGCATGATCACTCCTTTCAGCAGCAAGGTCCACCGCATCTTGCAGCTTATTATAAATCTCATCTGGGTGCTCGACATTTTTAATGACAAGGTCCCCGACAAACGTCTGAATAACTATTGTACCAAATTTGAACATTTCGCCCGTAAAACCAGGCACGACATAACTGATATTCTGGACTTTCGCTAGTTTAAGTTCAATTACATCCTTACCAAAAAAACCATGCTGCGTTATCTGGCGAAGTCGCTGGTTCGTTACAATGTAATATGTGTAGAACCACATTAAAAAATGATAGCTGAACAGAACGAGCCCAAAGATGAAGCTACCGAGAAATACCCATAAAAGATTGAGATTATCCTGCCAAATAAGATACGGCAGCGCGCCAATCGTCATTGGGATGAGTAATAGATAAAAACCCTTACGCATAGCAATAATATGCCGACGAAACACAAACAGCAACTCCTCGCCATCGCGCTGGCCATCAAATGATTTATCTGATTTGGCTTTCTTCGTCATAATTCTTTGGTACCCCGGGCAGGAGTTGAACCTACAACCTTATCCTTAGGACGGATCTGCTCTATCCAGTTGAGCTACCGAGGCACACATAAAAACCACCCGTGTTAATTATAACACGGGTGGTCGTCGGTCGCGACAAATGTTACCGAGTAAACTTTTCGTTTAACGTCGCATAATCCATCAACTCTTCGGGTTTAAACCAGTGGGCGACTTCTTGTGCCGCCTCGTCAGGATCACCCGATGCGTGAATCAAGTTCGGCACACCCTTTTGGCATTCGTTGGCGTAGCCAAAGCTAACGTGCGAATAGTCACCACGAATCGTACCCATATCGGCAGACTTTGGCTCGGTTGGGCCAACAATTTTACGCACCACGGCAACCGCTTCAACTCCTTCAAGAACCATAGCGATAACCGGCCCATCCATCATCATATCGAGCGTCATATCAAAAATTTCTTCACCACGACGCGTTACCATCTTGCCAATCGTTTCGTAGTGCGCAAAGTAGTGCTCACGACCCGGAGCAACCATCTTGACACCGATAATCTTGAGGCCAACACGCTCAAACCGCTGCAAGATTTCGCCGACGATCCCCCGCTGTACTGCATCAGGCTTGAACACAATCAGTGTTCGTTCAATGCCACACATATTCTTTTCTTTTGATTCAGTCATATGTCTCCTTCGTGTATTATTTTCTTCATCATAACAAAAAGTATTCGTTTGATAAACGGTATAGATGTTGTTAAAATTAAACTATGTATCTCTCAGAAGCATTAGCAGATTTCCTAGAACATCTCGAAGTTGAAGGTGGTCGCAGTCCGCGCACCATTGAGAACTACAAATTATACCTTGAGCGCTTCATTGATTTTGCTGGTGATATTGATGTTGCAAAAATAACATCAGAGACAATTCGTAAGTATCGCCTCTGGTTAAACCGTTATAAAAATAGCAACACCGGTGAAGAATTGTTGTTAATTACACAAAATTACCACTTAATTGCCCTACGTGGATTATTGACGTATTTATCACAACGAGATATTCCATCGCTGGCAGCCGACAAGATCATCCTACCAAAAACCGTTCGCAAACAAGTCACATTTCTCCACTACGACGAGGTGGTACGGCTCATCGAGCAGATCCCATTGGACAATGAACCAGGCCTTCGCGACCGCGCAATTATTGAGCTTTTGTTTTCAAGCGGACTGCGCGTGTCAGAGCTTGTTAACCTGAATCGTGACCACATCAATCTCGCTCGACGCGAGTTTATGGTGCGCGGTAAGGGCCAGAAAGACCGGCCGGTATTTGTCTCGATGTCCGCTGCTGAGCATGTCAAAAACTACCTTGATTCGCGCAGTGACAGCCTACCGGCTCTATTTATCAGCTATAGCAGGCGCCTAACAAAACCATCAGTTTCCGGCGATTATCGTCGGCTGAGTGCTCGCTCGATCCAGCGGATGGTATCACACTACGCCCGGCTTGCTGGCATCACCAAACACGTTAGCCCGCACACTATGCGCCATAGCTTTGCAACCGACCTTCTGATGAATGGAGCAGACCTGCGGGCGGTACAATCAATGCTTGGCCACAGCAATATTGCCACGACTCAGATTTACACACACGTCACCGACCAGCACCTCAAAGATGTCCACGAGCGCTTTCACAGTGACACCAGATAGGTTCATGCTACGGTCGACAATTACCCGGTGTCACACTACCCTCGGTCACCGAAAAGTCTTTACAGAGGCTATTCTCAAGATCAATAGCATTTTCAGGATACGGGAAGTCGTCACCTATCTGAAGGCGCGCCTCAACCCGCCGAAATACATTACTAGCACGACCAGTTGCATCAACCGCTGGCTGAACACCATCAAATTTAACCGGTTCTGCACCATTATATAGGGCAATTCGCACGTGTGACATGCGATATAGCGGCGTCAGACGCAAGAATGAATTAACGCTGGCGGCAGCCGTAACAGGTGATATATCAATTGTGACTCGGCACGAATAACCACTATTCGCAAAATCCGGAGAACAGCTCACCGGTGTCGGAGCATTATTAAATTGCCCACCACCGCCCGCTCGCGGTAGATTAATTGCCGATACACCTCCGTTCGTCGGTCCGGGGACACTCAGCGTCCGTGGATAAAGGAACATTGTCGCAACACGAGAGCTATCAAGACTAGCAAGGTCGAATGTATCGCCTGGAAAAATCATCTGAGTGCGCAGTAGCGCGGGTGCAGGACGAGACGGCGACTCATCCCAGTCACTGTATGCCGGCAGCGAAGTTGATACGGAGGCAGCATTTTTTACTCGTCCAGCAGCCACGTTGCCGTTCGCGTCCTCTTTAGTAAACCACTCGAGGACAATTTTATTAAATTCAGATTTGGCTTTCAGCGGCACCAAACGAGATGATCCTTCGGGTATGCTAACCAGGAAATCTTCCGTGTCCATCGTGATGTTGACGCAGGTATAGGCTTGGTTGAACTCTTTACCATCCCCTGAGCGACGTGACTGAATCAGCGTCTCGTTAGCGGCCACATTACCGGCAACGCCCGCACGTGCGACCACTTTACAGTCATCAGGCAGTCGTAACTGTTCGCAAGCCTTGCCACCGTTATCTCCTTTTTGACAGGCACGCACGACTCGCTTGGCGTCTTCAACACCGGACAGGGCTGCATCATACGCACTTTGTGACAGCTCATTGTTCAGGGCCTGTCGCTGATCAACCATTATGAGCCGCATGAAGCCGAGCATCAAAACCGTTAGTAACAGTGTCGCAAAGATCACTGCAAATAACGACACCGCACCTGATTGATTATTTCTCGCTATTTTATCCATTTGTCCTCACAATCATCTCAAAACTATTTATCGCGCAAAAGTCGAGATTCTCACTGTTATCCGCCGGTGGCTTACAGGTGCCATTAGCGGTGTTAACTGCCTCAAGCTGACTGGTTCCAAGGACAAATTCCAAACGATACAGACTGTCTGCCCCGCTATCACCCGCCACTCGCGCTGCTTTCATTTGATGAATTGCCAGCACCACATCATTCGACCCGGCTGGCTTGAGAAGATGTGTCACTTTATCCGTCGCGACTGTTGACATGTACGCCCCCGTTGTTTCATTTTTCTGGCACAGCATACCATCTGGGTCAATCACTCGAGCAAAATTAATCGGACGACCAGAATGCGGCCCACCAACTTCGGTAATAATACCCGCACCGGCCTTCACTTCTCCAGAGACAACCTTTGGCACATTCCAGACATATGAATAGTCACCGAGGCAGAGTCGGCCGCTCCGATCAGCACCACCCGCCTGCACCATGACAACGGCCGAATTAGCATTACCACTTATCTTGCCAGCATTAGCCTGCAAAAAGTCACGCCGCAAGCTATCGCTAATTTCGCGGCCGGACTGATTGATACTTTTGAGCGTGAGGCCTCGATTATACAGCTTGCCGGCCTGGATTGCTATCGTAGCAATCGCCAGTAGCAACACCGACACGAATGCCATCGCCAGCATCAGCTCAACCAAGGTAAACCCATATCGTCTATACCGCCGTGTCATACATCCTCACAATCGTCCCCGTGGTCATCGGCCGGTCGGTCCCCACACTCATCCAGCAGGCCTGAATGTACGCATCATAGGCGCGGCCGCCTTCAACACGTACCAGCTGAATTGAAATGCCCTGAGAAATTGGATTTCGAGCAGTTGAAATCTTGGCATATGTCGGCGATAATTCATACTTATTGGTAATCAACTGAAAGGTATTTTTGCTGGGTGCTAGTGCGAATCCCCCACTCGGCATTGCCTCTGGACATCGATTAACATTCAGTAGCGAATTGGCGTGGTCAATAGTCCGACCTTTCATCGCGTCCCAGAGGGTAGCAAATGAGCTGCCGGCCTGAGATGACTTGTCGTGAATGTAGCGCAGCATTTCTGCTTGACTATCAATCTGTTGCCGCACAAGCGTCAACTCTAATGATCGCTGCGCCATAGCAATACCGCTATTCATGAGTGCCATGATACCGATCGCCAGCATGCTAAACATCGCTACCGCCATCACCACTTCAATGATCGTGTCGCCCTGCGCGCTATGCCGTCGCTTCATTATCGCACCCCTTTGTCGCATGACCAACTGTCACTGCCTCGCTCGAGCCAGCCTTTGCTCCCAAAAAGACTGACAGCCTCTGGCCAACCGACCAGCCAGTATCATAGATACAAAACTCTCGCTGCCGCAGCTGTAAATCAGCCGTATACATACCGCCATTCGGCTGCATATTGCGAATAAAATTATTAATATTAGCTGGTGAATACGGTGCGTCATTCGTGCGTACGATAACCTGCCCGCTATCTGGGTCGCGGTATATTAATAAAGCCAGTTCTCTACCAATGGTATTGGTTGCCGTGAGTGATCGTACCTGCGCACCCCAGCCAACCGTATAGGTATTTGCCTCACTTTCACTATAGCTATACGTCCACACTCCCGAGCGTTTCAGAGCATACAGCGGATAGGCGGTAAATGAACGTGCCTCGGAATTCGTCGACTTGACATAGCGACCAACGACAACGCAATTCGACTGGCCCCGAGCTCCGTCGTTTGTTGCACCCTTAACAGGACATGTGTCGCGATCGCCCCGATCATTCTCGATACTAATCACTCGGCTATACTGATCACGAATAAAGCCGGCGAACGATTGAACAGCGTCATGATACTGCTGTTGACGCAGCGCAGCGCTCACGCCAGCTAACAAGCCAACGGTCAATAGACCGGTGATCGCCAAGAACAACACCACTTCAACGATTGTAAACCCGGATTGCCACCGCTTCATATGCTCATTATTATAGCATAAGCACTATCAAATCACGATAAGCCAATCCACGATCCTCACGCCGAAAAACCACGAAATAAGAAAGCCGACGATTAGTAGCGGCCCAAATGGGATTCGCGCTCCACGCTGCACTGTACCCCGAAGCATCCCCGGTAGTACCAGTAGCGTGCCGAGTAAATTCGCTAAAAAGAGCGCGAGAAATGCTAGCCGCCAATCCATCAAAAAGAGGGCGAGGCCGAGTGTCAGCTTGACATCACCGAACCCTATCCAGCGACCACTCGACACAACGTAGAGCGATGCGTACATGCCACTGAGGATAACAACCGCCGCTATCAACCCCAGCACTCCGCCCGGCAGCTGGCCAGTTGCTACGTGAATCCCAGCAAATAGCGCCCCCAACATCACGAACGGCCAATTCGCCACGTCCGGAAGCAAAAACCACCGCTTGTCATACACGAACAGGAACGCTAGATACGATAGCCCCATCAACATAATCGCAACCTTCGTTATCACTAGTGGCGCCGTAAACGTCATCATGCCATGCCACGTCACTGCGACAAACAACCCGGCCATCGCCACCTCGAGCCCCAGCTCCATCCAGCCAATCGGTGCCTGGCAGTACCGACAGCGACCTCTAGCAACCAGCCAGCTCACCACTGGCAGCAAATCATACCAGCGTAGCTCGTGCCCGCAGGAAAGACACTGCGATCGATCGTCCTTGAGAGGTTTGAGCAGCGGCTTCAGGCGGCGGAGCTCCAGCGTATCAACCGGTTCGCCGGCCTGCTTGTCTTCAACGAGCTGCCGAGCACGGACTCGCCACACCTGAGCACCGATAAAACTTCCCGTCACCGCGCCGAGGATCGCCACGCCCACCAGTATTGTCACTATCATCATACTGTTAATGGTAACAAGAAATCATGAAAAAAGCAGCCCCCTGATAGTAGGAGGCTACCAATAATTCGTTGTCTCTGGTTAGTTTTGGTTGTCTTTACAAAACGCACCGCTTCCTTCCAGCTGCACCTTGACGGCAAATGACCGCGGTGAGCCACTTTTGGCAACAATATTTTCGCCATCACATTGAGCGCTCGTGGCATATACCATCTTCTCGGTCGTTGCCGAGCCCTGCTGAGCGACGCCAGTTACCACGCTGTAATTATTGCCGGTCTGCGGATCCTTGAATTCACCATTGCCACGCTTCATATACGAATCGAGGAAGCTATTAATCGATCCTGTATCGGTTTTCGGAATACTTCCCTTGTTGTTCGTCGCGTAACTATTCACCTGCGAGACAAACCTGGTCACATCGCTCCGTCGTTGTGTATCGCGCTGACTGCGCTGCAGGGCCGGCCATGCCAAGAATACCATCAAGAATATCAGCCCAGCGATTGCCAGCACCAACACGACCTCGATGATTGTGAATCCTTTATTTGCTTTTTGCTGAGCCATGAAGTTGCCCACCTTTCTGTGACTTAACTTTCTCTTGCTATTATACTGTACTGCTTATGGATTGTCTAGAGGCTAATGTCTCCGACCAGATTATAAATTGGAAAGATTATCGCACCCACCATCACGCCGGCCACGACCGCCAAGACCACCATCAGCACTGGTTCAATGGTCGTCGTGATCGCCTTGATCTCTTCATCCAGCTCATCTTCGTAAATCTGCGCACACTTGCCCATCATCTCATCAATCTTACCCGACTGTTCGCCAATCTTGATCATCTGCGGCACCATTGGCAAGATATAGTCCTCATTTTTTAAGGACACCGACAGCGCCTTGCCGCCCTTCACCTTCTCGCTAGCATGCTCAATGCCTTGACGGATAACTGAATTATTGACTGCCCGAGCGGTGATGCGCAGCATGTCCAGCATCGCCACCCCGCTATTGAGAAGCGTTTGACCGGTACGGGTAAAGCGAGCCATGTACAGCTTGCGGAACATGGCGTCAAACACTGGTATGTTCAGCTTGAACGTATCTTTAGCGCGAATACCAGCCTCGGTTTTGAGATACTGCTGAAAGAAATACAAACCGATACCAAGTAAAATCACCAGCGCCCACCAAAACTGCGCCAAAAAACCAGCGACGCTGACCATGGCCTTCGTTGTAAACGGTAGCTCTTTATGTAAGCTACCATACAGTCCTTCGACCTGCGGCACTACCATCACGAGCATGAATACCACCACCGCGATGATCACTAACAGCACAATCGCCGGATAGACCATGGCGCCACGCACTTTGCTAAGCATCGCTGTATCTTTTTCTTGTTGTGACGCGATGCGCTTAAGCGCTTCATCCAACGTTCCTGATACCTCACCGGCCGCCACCAATGCTACATACACATTGTCAAATACTTCTGGATGCTTCTCGAACGCACTTGATAATTGCCGACCGCCTTCGATATCGGAAATTATCTCCTGAATGATACTCTGCATCCGCTTGTTTTGCGTCTGCTCCAGTACCGTATGCATGCTCTGCGCCAGCGGCAACCCCGCACCAATCAACGTCGCTAGTTGCCGCGTAAAGACGATCTTGTCCTTGGACGATATTTTATTTGACAATCGCTGAAAGAAGCCCTCACGCTCATCCTGCAGCTCAATTTTCAGCGGCACGAAACCCTGAGCGCTCAATAGCTTCGCCGCAGCGACCTCGCTCTCAGCCTGCACAACCGACTTGGTAATCTTTTGCGTGGCTGAATCCCTGGCTTCATAGTAATATTTTTTCATGTGCTATCCCCTGATAAGCCGCTCAAACTCCGCTAGATCAACCGCAAACTCACGGGCACTATCATAGGTAATCGTACCGTTTTGTACCAGATTTACCAGCGTCCGATCCATGGTCTGCATACCCTGATCAGCACCCGTCTGAATGACGGCATCCAGCTGATGGCTCTTGCCTTCGCGAATAATGTTACGCACCGCTGGATTAGCAATCATGATCTCGGCCGCCACCACCCGACCGCCACCGATAGACGGCACCAGCCTCTGCGAACAAATTGCCATCAGGATGTTTGATAGCTGCGCCCGGATTTGCGGCTGTTGATGCGGCGGGAAGACGTCGATCATACGGTCAATCGACTGCGCCGCCGAGTTGGTGTGTAGCGTCGCAAACACCAAGTGCCCGGTCTCGGCAATGGTAATCGCCGCCGAGATTGTCTCGAGGTCGCGCATCTCACCGATCAGCACCACGTCTGGGTCTTGGCGCAGGCTTGAACGCAGCGCCGCCGAGAACGAATAAGTGTCATAATGAACCTCACGCTGCACCACCACTGATTTTTTTGACTTGTGCGTAAATTCGATCGGGTCTTCGATAGTAATGATGTGCTGCGACTTTTCGGCGTTAATTTTGTCGACCAGCGCCGCCAGCGTCGTCGATTTACCAGAGCCAGTCGGCCCCGTCACCAACACCAAACCGCGTGGGAAATCGGCAAATGTATTGACAATTGGCGGCATGCCCAGCTCCTGCGCAGTCTTGATCTCGTTTGGAATTAAGCGCAGCGCCGCTGCCAAATTACCCCTCTCGTGAAAGGCATTCACCCGGAATCGTCCCAGTGTACCGAACGCAAACGAAAAGTCAAACTCCTTATCTTTGAGCAAAATTTGCCGCTGATCCTCATCAAGAATCTGAAATACCAGCCGCTCCACGGTTGCCTCATCAAGCGGCTGCGTGCCCGTTGCTGCGACCAACGTTCCGTCAATACGCAGCATCGGTGGCAGGCCCACTTGAATGTGAAGGTCTGAGGCCCGCTTTTTAACCACCTCTTCGAGTAAAATTTCGATGCGTAATTCTTGATTGTTCATAATCGTCCCCCTTTTCTTTTATGCTGTATCGGCTGCTACCCGATTTACTTCTTCTAATGTTGTCACGCCACTGAGCGCCTTGAGATAACCATCTTGACGCATCGTTATCATGCCTTGCTGAATGGCGAGCCGCTGAATCTCGGCGCTCGTTGCCCGCTTGACGATCAGGTTTTGAACTTCCTCAGTGACGTCCATAACCTCGTACAAACCGCACCGGCCAGAGTAACCTTGCGGCGTCTGCGGCATATCGCGGCCCCTGACTAAAGTATAAGCGGCTTGACCAGATAATGGCAAGGCCTTGTAGCCCAAATCCTGCGAAACGGTCGGTATATCAGCCTGGGTTTTCGGCAGGAGATGACCGACCGTTGACTTAATAGTCTCCGTTTCAAGTGGTGACGATTGATATGAATCATATTTTGGCGCCACTCGCCTGACCAGCCGCTGACCAATAATGGTGTTCACGGTACTAGCAATCAAGAACGGCTCAATCCCCATATCCAGCAGCCGCGGCAGCACACCCGCCGCCGAATTAGTGTGCAGTGTCGAAAATACCAAGTGTCCGGTCAATGCCGCCTGCACCGCCAAGTTCGCTGTCTCGGTATCGCGGATCTCACCGACCATCACCACGTCAGGATCCTGCCGGAGGATTGACCGTAAGCCCGATGCAAACGTCAGTCCAACATCAGCGTGCACCTGAATCTGATTGACGCCGTCAATCTTGTACTCCACCGGATCCTCCAGCGTCACAATATTGATCGAGTCGTCCTTGATTTCCTTGATCAGCGCATATAGACTGGTTGATTTACCTGAACCGGTCGGCCCAGATGTCAAGATCATTCCGCTCGGCCGCTTGATGCCTTTTTGGATGGCTCTCAGTGCGCGCCCGGCGTATCCCATATCAGTCAGATCAAACGAGTTACCTGTCTTATCCAGCAGACGAATCACCACCTGCTCTCCCCATACCACCGGCGAAATCGCGATACGTAGGTCGACGTCCTTGCCGGCTACATTGACCGCGAACTGGCCATCCTGCGGAATTCGATGCTCATCAATTTTGAGATTTGATAGAATTTTAATACGGCTAACTAGCGCTGGTTCAATACTTTTTGGTAGCTGCATAATTTCCCGCAACACGCCATCAACACGGCAGCGAATTTTCAACGCCTTTTCTAACGGCTCAATGTGCACGTCCGAGGCATGGCTCTTTACTGCATACTCTAGGATTGTACTAAGCGCCCGCGAGATCGGCGAATCTTGAACGATCGTCACAATGTTCTGCGACGACTCATCCAGTGCTTCGCGCTGCGAGTCTTCCGCTGCCTCATTGACCGATGATAAGTCTGTTCTGTACTGGCCAAGGACATGACGGATGCTTTCTTCGGAGGCCATAAATACCTTGAGCGGTCGCTGGATACGATTTGCTAGGTAATCAACCGCCTGGACATTATTAGCATCAATCATCGCCACCGCCAAGCGCCCCTGCACCTCGGCCAGCGGTACCGCCATAAATCGCTCGGCAACATCCTCCGGCAGCAGGTTCAAGATGTGCTGCTCAATCACGCTGCTTGCGAGATTAACATACGGCACACCAGACAATTGCGCCACCGCATGCACCAATAATTCATTCTCCAAAAGGTGCTCCTCGGTCAACAGCGACAGTAACGGCTTACCCAACTCGCTGGCACGCTTTTGCGCCTCCTTAACAACCGACCGCTCAATCAAGCCCTCGCTCGTCAGCAAGCCAATCAATTTTCCCTGCATATCATCCGTCAGTAGCGCCATATCACCTCCGCGCTAACTACCAGTCGCTTTACCAACAATTGCTTCCACCGTTGGGTTAATAGCATCGCGATGAAACACTGCCTTATCCGGCTGCTCAATATCTGGACTAATTTTTGATATCGTCTGTACTTCTACACCCGATGATGGTACGCGCAAGAACGGAATACTACTGGCAACGAAATATGCCACTACAACGCCGAGACTGGCTATCAACACAATCATTGCTATATCGCTCTTCTTCATGGCTTGATCACCTTCTTTCCTAATCCAACTTTTTGCGCCGGCTCAAAATAAGCCTTGCCAGAGATATCCATCGTCATCTTGCCGTCCTCGCTGGCCTGCATCTCGATCTCGGTAATATTGATAACCCGAATTGATTTTTCAAAGCGCGTCAATAGCTCCTTGAGGCTCGATGACGTGCCGCTCACTGTCATGGTAAAACTCACCGCCGAGCGACCATCACCAGCGTCCTCTTGCTCCGCACCCGACTCATTCGCCGTATAGTGGACCGAGATACTTTCTAGTGACAGACCGGCGATGCCATTAACGAACTTCTTCTGGATGGATGCACCAAGCGCATCGGCATTCGCACTAGCCGGCAGTGCATCAAGAATCGTCTGCAATGGACTACTACTATCCTTTAACTTCACTGAGTTAAGCGCCTCATTCGCCTCTAGTGAACGCACATTATCTTTGAGCGACTCGGCCGCCTTTTTATTATTCTCCAGTGTGTTGATGGTGTCTTGCTTCGCAAGGACAACTGCGCCATGAAACAAAATCTGCCGCACGAGGAAGAACGACACCACAATCGCTACCCCGCTAACAAATGCCGCACCCGCCACGAACAGAAACATGGTTTTCTTTGATGAATCAATCTGCTGGCGCTTACGGATGGCAACGTCTTTATTTTCAGGCATTAGTTTTTCTCCTTATTTGAAGCGTCTTTTGGCTTCTTGGCAAATAGGCTCTCTGGCACCCCCAGCCGCGAATCAGTCACATCAACTTTACCGTTTGGCGTCGCAATCACCACTGAGCTACTCGTTTTCGAGAATAATTCTGCCGGATAGGTAAACGTGAACGAGAAGCGCAACACCTTCTTACCGTTGGCATCTTCACCAAAGCTAGCCTCACCCGCCTGCAGATTCTCAGCCAGCGGTTGTTTAACCTCTTGCCCATTTTGTGTTGTCTGCACAGTCGTATTAGTAATCGTCTTCTTAAATATCTCCAGCGCGATATAGCCATTCTCGGCTGATCCCTCAATAGTAATTGTCCGTGACTCTGGTTTGAGCTTTAGCGTCGCAATTTTAATACTATTTGGCGCCACCGGATTGACTGCCGTCATCACGTCAAATAGTCGCGAATCGGCCTGACGCTCACTTGATAGTTTGTTAATTGTCGCCAGCTGATGCTGGATGGTCACTAACTTATCGAGATCTTCGATCGACGTCAGCTCGCGCGTCTTACTCTTAATTGTTCCATCATGCAGTGCCTCTAAGGCTATCTGACCACCAAAGATTAAGCCGAGGGCAACCGCCACCCCGACCGCGATCATGCTGACGGTTATCGACATCGCTGTCACGGTGTTGCGCATCATTTTTGCCCGAAGCAGCTCGCGCTTGACATCGGGAATCAAGTTAATCTCAATCACGACCCACTCCTCCGCTGCGCTAGACCAACAACCGTCGCAAACTCCGAGGCAATTGGTGCTAATTTTTGCTGATCGGCCTGCCCAAGGCTGACATGCTGCCACGGATCAGCCGTAGTCGCCGGTATGCCGGTCTTGCTAGCAATATAATTATCCATCATCGGTATCGCCGCGCCAAAGCCTGACAGCAGAATTCCTGACACGGAAATACTCGGATAGCGCGTCTGAAAGAACTTGATTGATTTGGTCAGCTCGGTCGCAAAGTTATCCAGCACGCCGTCAATCGCCCTGAGGACTTGCCCTTCAAGCCGGTCAGGCGCCAAACCAAACTTGATAATAAACTGGCGAGCCTGATCATCCTGCACGTTGAGATTTTGCACCGCCGCTCGCACCAACGCCTGCAATCCGCTCGGCACCGTGCGCACTAACCGCGGCATATCGCCATAAATGACCGCCAAATCGGTCGAGTGTTCGCCCATATCTAGTACTAACTTTGCGGTCGCTCCATCAGTCGGCGCTAATGCCCGAAGCATCGCGATCGGATCCGGCTCCTCAGCAACCACATTAAAGCCAAGACCTTCGATGAACTCAAGCCGCTCCTCGACATAGCTAATCGCTGCACTCGTCAATAACACCTCATACTGGCCTTGCTCGCGCAAACTGTCACCGAGCAGCGCCCAATCAACCTTGGCATCCTCAATCGCCATAGGAATGTACTGATCGACCTGGTATTTCATGGTCGCCTTTAGCTCTTGGTCTGACACTTTTGGCACATCAATAATCGCCGTAAAGGTCTTGCTCGACGGTAGTCCAATCGCTACATTTTGCGTCTTGATACCGCTCTGTCCGACAGCAGTCATGATCACTTCACCAAGCTTACGCTGCGCCTCTGGCGAATCACTACCCGTAACCTTCGGGTCAACAGGTGCATAACCATAGTGCAGCAGATTCCATCCGTTGCTCGTTCGTGCCAACTGAACGACACGCACCGCATTCGTCCCGATGTCTAATCCGAAAAAGTCGCCCAGCCCTTTAGCTAATTTCATACTATTCTATTATACATAAGCATATTGAAATGTAAAACCCTTAAAATCGTGGCGGTAGCTCTTTTAGATGCATCGTTTTGATAGCCCCCGATTCTTTCGACCGCTCATTTCCCCACAAATATGCATCAGCACGCAAATTCAATATTTCCGCCGGCTCGCCCGGATTATTGCCAGAGGTATCGCCACCCTTGGTAAAGGTACGACGCAAAAAGAGGTGCTTCGCGATAATCGGACCGTTGATCCGCAGCTGTTTTTCGCAGGTTTTTGCATCCAGCCCCAACAGCCACTGACGACTATCACGAACTATGGTATCACAGGTATTGATTGTACCATTCTTGGCCACCAGCCAAGCATCAAGCTGCGTGACATTCGGCTCAATGATAATATGCCGAGCGCTGATAATCAGCTGTGGCAAATCTCGAGCCGCCGAATAGTTACCGCCCTCCTGCTTTACGTCACCCTTGATAGTCACCACGCCGCCCGATTTGATAACAATTTGCCGGCCACGCTTAATTTCTCCTCCGGTAATTGTCAGATTGCCAGCCTGATACACGCCACTAGCCACGTCGCTCATAGACACCGCCCCAGACAAATTTCCCGTGTTCGTAAAATAGGCATCAGGTGTTCGCACGGTCGGCATCTTGTCACGGAAATTACCAAACGGGGTGTTAGTGTTCTGAAACGTCAGATCATTATATTGCCGTGCCTCAATCGCCCCCGTTCGCCCTGTCGGCGTAGATGATAGTCCTGCTCCCGAAGAGGAAATAATTTGTCCAGGCGCACTGATGGCATATTCTGCCCACGATCCGTATAGCCGCGGCTCCCCTGGCACTGGCTGCCACCCCTTTGGCGCATACACACCGAGCAGCCACCGAGCAGCCGCATTAGCATTGGCGAGGCTAGTTGGAGCAATCGCATCTTGCACCTCTAGAGCAATCACATTATCACCAGCCCGTAAATAATCCGCGATGATTCTCTTCATCTCGACACCAGACGACGCTTTCGGATTGGCAAAGACTGGCTTGCCATTAATGTATACCGCAGCATAATCATCAACCGCCAAACGCAAGTATAATCCCGATCGTCCGTCGTTCAATAAATCCAGCTGGCGAATCTCTTCAAGCTGCTGGCTCGTCAGCCGGAATTTCTGCCGAAATAGTGTTATACCAGACGACTTCACGTAATTTCCACCGTTGGTATCAGCTTGCGGCGCATTATGACGCCGAGTCAGCACCTCTTTCAACTTTGTCTCGTCCTTACAGCGCGCGCCCCAGAGCGGCTTTGATTGGCCGCCTTGATCATACATTGACTGCCGAAAAGCCCCGTCAGTCGCCCACGCCGATGTCCCCGATTCCTTGGCAACCCCGCCGCATTCGGCAAACTCAGCCGCCCCAGTCACGCCCGATCGCTGGGCAGGTACACCAAATGGTACTTTCGTCGTGGCATTAGCATCCGTCGCCCAGCCACCATACGCTCGTGGATTAACATATGCTCCACCCGCTCGACCACCGCTATTGGCCGCTACCACATCGTCAAACCAACTCGGTGCTGGCGTTGCCGAAGACGTGCTATTTTCACCGTCCGGTGCCGTCCATGCTGACACCGATCCGCTACATTTATCCTGACCGACTGTCCGATTACCAGACATCGGTGTTGGCATCATCGTAAACCCACCATAATTAAACGTCCCGCCAATACCATCGACCACTGTCGTAGCATTTGCGTTCACACGACAGTCAGATCCACCATCCCCGGCCGTTGGCCAACTACTAATCCGTTCTGGCGTTCCGCCGATCTGCTCTCTCTCGCCAACCGGATATTTCTCCCATGGCATGTGATATGACGTGGCTGGGCCATAACTACTGCCGCCCGGTGGCGTTGTCGTACTTGCTGCTAGCACCACCCTCTCGACGTGAGTTACGTCAGGCGCTACTTGCGCCGTCACGCTGATATAATGACGCCAGATATACACTCCAAGGCTTCCGAATACCACTAACCCAACGGTACCAACCCCGATCCACCACCTGTGGGTTTTTAACTGCAGCGCCATCTATCGCCTCACCCTCGTCAGTGATGTCCTGACTTCCGCATTATTGTTACCCGCACTACCGTCTATCCCGACACCAACTCGCACATCCGCCCCCCAAAACTGAACTTTTGGCCGTCCGGCAACCTTTGCACAGTCTACCGCATAGCGAAACGTACTGGTATTCACATGTTGGTTGTATGTACTCACAATAGTCATATAACACAACTGGTCACCAGTCGTCATCGTCACTCCACTCAAATTATCCTTACCGAGCGGAATTTCCAGCCCACCTCGCTGGATAATTGTTCCCGCGCCATTACGTGCCAAATTATTTGATGTACAATCTGCCACTTGTAAACCTGGTCGACTATTTTTAATCGTGTTCTTGGCGATATAACAATCCCAATCGCCCACTAAATTACCTGGCGAACGTCTATCATACGGCACAACAACTCCCTCACCGCCTGGCACGGTATAATTTCCACCGCCCCTTAACACAAACCGCACCACAGCATAATTTGCCCGATTTGACCGTGTCGATCCTGTATGATTAATTCGCGCAGTCACGCCACTCACCTCAATCGTTCCTTCATTAATATAATCTGGCGCCTGCACTTCAGGTCGCAACTCATAGTCATACGGCACCGACGCACAGGCATTCGATGAGACCCCCCAGCCATCAGTATTCCACGCGCCCGGCAGCCATAAAATCTTTTGACACACTGTTTTACCGACATCATCCTGCGTCACGATCCCCTCAGCCCCAAAGACATTATTATATGGCTTAACATCGCTCGGCTCATAAAACGTATTCCACGGACTAGCACTATGCGTATACGGCGACGCCCACGCGTGATGCGTTGTCGTACCATTAACATCCTGATTAATTCCTATGCGCTTTAGGGTGTAGGGAGGAATCGTATATGAAGAATTATTCCGTAGATAATGAAAAAATCGTACGCGCTGTCCTGGCGCAGCGGTCGCGTTTTGCACTAAACTACCACCATTGATTGATACTCGCGATTGTCCTTCGACAGTCCATTGGTTTGGCGCCTGCTCACGCTTAATCCACACCTCAACATCTTGTGTCGCACAAACACCGCTACCGCCTGGACTACTATAGAAACAGCGCCGCACCTGCAAAATGATACGGCCGGAACTTCCTGGTGCAATTACGCCAGATATATCAATCCCATTTACTCGAATGCTGCTACCGCCATCAACCCAGTGGTACGCGCCCGATGGATGCGTCCCACGATCAAGCGTACCGCCAGATACTAATGTCCGACCATTCTGACTAACCGTTACATTTGTCGCCCACACCCGCGCCTGCGACTGGCCATTACCATTCACCGACCCCCTCAAGTCGAGTGATAATGACGTCGCATTCCAGCTAGCAGTGTTAATAACATCATTCGTATACGACGTCCCAGGCGACGACATCCACATCGCACCGCACCGCGTTCCGCCGCCCTTACAGATATATTGCACCGCAAACCGTTCACCATCATTGCGCGCATTAATACACATCAAATGTCGTCGACCGCTCAAACCGCTACAGTCCACCGCCTCTGCTTTATCCGCACCAATAATCACCAACGTCGATGCGACAACCACAAGTGCCAGCATATAGCCAATAATGAGCCGCAGTCCGACCCTAGCCCTGACCCGGTGTACCATCCTTATTCCCCGCACCCGCATCAGCCTTACCGATCTCGACCAGTGCCTTTACCGTATCCTGATTAATACCCAGTCGATAAAACGGCTCGACCGCCTGGCGCATCTTCATTGAGTTGATCAACCCTTGATGAATCTGATCAATCCGCTGGCGATCATTCCGTAGTGATGCATCGTGAAGCACAATATAGTGACACACCGTATCGTCACCCGGGCCGCCACGCTCTGAAATCTTCTTCACCAGCCCCTCAAGCGCTGTCGGACCATACCCATTCGGTGCAGCGATAATTGATTGATATTCTTTTATCATATCCTCGCCACATATCATCTTAGCGGTTGGCGCGATATCTTGGCTCGGCTCTTTTAATCCAACATGCAATCGCCCCATCACCATCATGATAACGGCGACTATCGCCCCGACACTCAACACGATACCCACTATCATAAATATTCGCGAGACAATAATCTTATTCATACTGCTTATTCTAATACATATTATATACTGAGGCAAGTTTGTATAATTTGTTATAATACACGATATGAGTCTATCAATCGGAATCGTCGGCCTGCCAAATGTCGGTAAGTCGACCATATTTAATGCACTTACTAACAATAATATTCTAGCGGCTAATTACCCGTTTGCCACCATTGAACCGAATACTGGCATCGTACCGGTTCCCGATGAGCGGCTCGATGTACTCGCAAAACTGTATGATACGCAAAAAATTATCCCCGCGACCGTAACGTTCGTCGACATCGCTGGATTGGTAGCTGGCGCCTCAAAAGGAGAAGGGCTTGGCAATAAATTCCTGCACAATATTCGCGAATGCGACGCCATTATCCACATCGTTCGCGCCTTTGAAAACTCAGATATATTACGACACGACAATACCCCGATTAACCCTCAAGCCGACATTGACATCATCAATACCGAACTTATCCTTGCCGACATCCAAACCATAGAACATCGTCTGCCTCGTCTCCAAAAAGAAGCCAAAGCCAAGCCGGAGGCACGACAGGTCGCTACATACCTTGAAACACTCCTGACATCACTTAATTCAGGTACGCCGATAGCATCCATAGAAAATATCAAATATGAGATAATTAATGATCTTCATTTACTCACTGCCAAGCCAATTATTTATACATTTAATGTTGACGAGGCGGGGCTCGGCGACCATGTCCTACAGGAAAAACTTGCCAAACTCGTCGCGCCAGCTCGAGTATTATTTATTTGTGCCAAGCTTGAAGAAGAGCTCAGAGAATTGTCAAATAATGACGCCTTGGAACTGCTCGATAGCTACGGGGCTTCCGAAACTGGATTGTCGCAGCTTATCCATGCCGCGTACGACATACTTGGTCTACAAAGCTATCTCACGGCAGGTCAGAAGGAAGTTAGAGCATGGACAATACATAAAGGCTGGACGGCGCCACAGGCTGCTGGCGTCATCCACTCAGACTTTGAGCGCGGATTCATCGCTGCACAAGTCATTAGCTACCACGACCTTGTTGCCGCAGGTTCAGAAGCTAAGGCCCGTGAAGCGGGTAAAATACGTACTGAGGGTAAAAATTACATCATGCAGCCTAACGATGTCGTCGAATTTCGGTTCAATGTCTAGCCTTATTGTATAGTATACTACGTTGCCCTAAATACAACGATGCTATTTTTACTACAGTTATTACCTCTGTTTATTTTTAGCTGTAGCTTATAGAAGCGCTCAACGTTACCCTTACTGCCAGCGACGGTGCTATCCTTTTTATCAAGAACTACAAAATACTGTTTTGCCCATTGCTCAAAATCGGTCAGGATCTTTCGTCGTATAGCGGCATTTTTTACAACACCCTTTTGTACCAAATGACGCCCTGCCTCAAACTGCGGTTTTACCATTGCTACAAGCACCGTCGCACTGCCCATCAGCCGTTTTGCAACGTGTGGTAGAATGTCGCGCAGACTAATAAATGACACGTCTCCCACGATAATGTCTGGTGGACAATCAAGCTCAAAGTCACGAATGTCTGTCTTTTCGTGTAATATTATACGCCGATCGTCACGCAGTCGATGATGCAACTGATTCGTGCCCACATCAACAGCATACACGCGTCGGGCGCCATGACGCAGCGCAAAATCAGTAAATCCACCAGTACTCGACCCTATGTCCAGCACTGTTTTCCCCTGAAAGTCCAACCGAAAACTATCCGCCACACTCGCTAGTTTGAGGCCTGCACGCGAAACGTACCGCTCACGAGTCAGCAATGTAATGTCTGCTGTATCATTAACGAAACATCCGGGACGCGTCGCCACCCTACCATTGACCATGACTTGCCCTAAGCCTATCCAATTCTCTGCTTCTGAACGCGATTCAACCAACCCGCGTTCTAGTATCATTTTATCTAATCGCTGCTTCATGTCACTTCTCATTGTAGCCTGAATACATATTTTTCTCAATCACTAGTGACCTATTGTGATAGTAGAACTGCTGTTATAAATACATCAATAATTATTCTTACTCTTACCTATAGGCCGATCTTCGCTATCGTTAATTCTACGTTAACTAAAATACAACGTTGTATACTACACATCAGTGTACTTTATACATCAATAGTTATATTTACCTCTGTACTAGTCAAGAAGGCTCTCACCATTATCGCGAATAGGCCCATAATTTTCATGAAAACAATTATCATATGTATCACTAAAAACACTCTACCAGCTATATATATTATTACGTTGTATTTTTAGCATCAATATCTAAAATCTTGTTCCATTCTTTATCGTTATTTGATGTAGTTACAACAACGAAAAGCGTCGCCCGAACACTCTGGGCGACGCTTCCGACAAGAAGGTCCTTTTGTTATTTTTTGCGCTCTCGATATTCACCCGTCGCTGTGTCAACACTGACAATATCGCCCTGTTTAATGAATGCTGGTACCTTAATAACGAGGCCCGTCTCAAGCGTTGCATCCTTAAGTACGCTTGAGGTTGTATCGCCCTTCACGACATCTTCGGTATATGTAACTTCGAGATAGAGATTTTTTGGTAATTCAACATTAATCACTCGCCCGTCAAACACCTGGAGATTCAGCTCACAACCCTCTTTCAAATAATCTTTCGCCTCATCTACCACATCATTAGACAATTCAAATTGTTCAAAACTTTCTGGATCCATGAAGCAGAAGATATCTCCGTCATGATATAAATATTGAACAGTCTTGCTAGCCACTTCAGCTGGCTCAATTTTGTCTTGACCCTTAAAGGTCTTCGGGATGACACTTCCATCCAGTAAGTTTTTCAATTTAACGTTCACAATAGAACCTCCACGCCCCATAACCTTCTGTCCATATTCAATGACGCGGTATGGCTTACCGTCAATCTGACAAACCGTACCCTTTTTAAGATCTGTCGGCTGATACATATTGTTTTTCCTTTCCTATAACCATTAAGCTACCGTACCTAATTCTAACATTCTTTCGGACGGCAGAGTATTTCTCGCTGACTGAACATATTTTTTACCCAAACATCCCACAGTGGGCTTAGTAGCATCACATAATACTATCTTGTATCAAAAAATAAAAATACGCTGTACAGCAGTCCACAAACAACAGTGGCCCGTGCCTTACCCTGCACAGACCACTCGACTCTCTTTCTTATCTATAAATACGTTCGGGGGCTAGAGAGTTCCCTCAACGTATACTTTTATTGCCCTTGCGATACAAACGGCAACAATGCTAAGTGCCGAGCACGCTTGATTGCCACTGCCAAGCTACGCTGCTGCTTGACACTGAGACCCGTCTTCGCTATCGGCTCAATTTGACCATACGCATTAACATAGCGCATTAATGTTTTAACATCCTTATAGTCAAAAACCGTTGGGGTGTCCTTCTTTAATCGTTTTGCCATTTTGTTCTCCTTTAGAACGGTATCTCGCTAAGATCGATCGGCTTATCGTCAATATCCGCTACGGTCTCAGCCTGCTTGGTATTAGTATTACGTGGTGCGGTTGTATTCGCGCTATCGCCGCTCGGAGCGTCAAGGAATGTTACGTCGGTCGCCGTCACTTCAATACGCGAGCGGCGCTTGCCGGTTTCTTTATCATCCCAGCTGTCCTGTCGCAACCGACCCTGGACCAACACGCGGCGGCCTTTTGACAGGTACTGCATCACCAGTTCGCCCAATTTTTCCCACGCGGTAACGTCGAAAAAATCAGCTTGATCATCCTGTCCGGCACGATCAACCGCGATACTAAAGCTAACAACTGTCCGACCTGATGGCGTTGTCCGCTGCTCTGGATCGCGCGTTAACCGCCCTAGTAAAATAACTTGGTTGATACTTCGTGCCATGATGACCCTCCTTTTTTATTATGTATCGCGTCGAATATTAGGCTTCTTTATCAGCCGCCTCGGTAGCGACCTTAGCTTCGCGCTCTTTCTGCTCAGCAAGCGCTCGACGTGTCTTCTCGTCGGTCTTAACCAACAAATAACGAAGCACCTCGTCGGTGATATTCAGAACATTTGATATCTTGAGCGGCGCACTGCTTGGCAACTTCACCTCAAAGTAAACATACACCGCAAAGTCTTCACGACGAATTGCATAGGCTAGCTTTTTCTTGCCCCAATTGTCTTCTTTAGTAATTTCGCCACCATTGGTAGTGACAAGCGACCGGACCTTGTCTAGGGCCGTATCCAAATTTGCTTCCAAATCTGGGTGAATAAGAACAGTCAGTTCGTATTCGTTCATGTTTCCTCCTTTGGAATCCATTACGGATGGTTATGTTATCGCACATAACCTTAGGTTATTATTCCTCCGTATTATACGGTAATCTAATGCAAAAGTCCAGTGATGCACCCCGCCAGACCATGCTACAATAGGGTCCATGCGTATCGCCATTCAAGGACAAGCTGGGTCATTTCACGAACAAGCGGCAAAACAATGGTATGGATCTGACATCACCATTGTTCCGTGCATGACCTTTGGCGATGTCTTTCAAACCTATGCTCGCAGTAAGGCCGACGCCGTTGTCGTGGCAGTGGAAAATACCATTTACGGCACCATCAACGAAACTTACCGTCACATTGAATCCTGCAGTGCTCCCATCGTCGGGGAAGTAACACTTACCATTCAACAAACACTCATCACCAATCTGGGCACAAAACTTGAAGACATTACCGCTGTCTATTCACATCCTGTCGCTCTGTCGCAATGCCATCAATTTCTCCAAGAACGCCTGCCACAAGCCACACAAATTGAATATTTTGATACCGCTGGCGCTGTCGAATTTATCAAGCAACAGGGTTCACCACACCTGGCAGCCATCGCTAGCGAAGCCGCTGCCCAACTATACAATATGCCAATTCTTAAACGCCACATCCAAGATGCCCAGGACAACATCACGCGTTTCCTGGTCCTCGACCAGATAACGACAGTGACTGATGCCAATCGAGCAACGCTCGTAGTGACCACCGCCCATCAGCCAGGCAGCCTCCTTGAAATACTCCGCACATTCGCCGATCAGTCCATTAACCTCACCAGCCTCCAATCCCAGCCCATCGTCGGCCAACCGTGGAACTACAAATTCTTTATGACCGTCGATGCTGCCGGCCCGTCATTGCAGCGTGCCATCAATAAAATCACCTCAACTGGGCACAAAATAACATTACTTGGTGAATATCTGGCGGCACGTTAGTTTACTGAGAAGGCAAAAGATCGGATATATCACCATCGGTCGCGAGCCGATTGAATAGGCTTTTTGCCGCATCATATACCTTAGCACTCTCCACGGCCCGACCATTAATCTCTCCCTTAGCCGGTACCGCCGCTATGCTCTCATAATCTGGTCTCGATGGCGAGACAGACTTTGGTGAAACGATTGTAATTTCCTTAGTCTCCGACCAACCATCAGCAGTCTGTCTGTGCGACCATTCCACTTTCGTCGGTAACACGCCTTCTAGAGCCGGTAGTAGTGCTTCTGGAGATTCAATATGCTGATGTGCCACAGGTTCTGGAGACAAAAAATCCAACCGCCACGTTATCCGGTCCGTCTGTCTACTCTTTGCGCCGACCTCAATCATATCAGTGGCAACTTCTACTGCGATCTCACTTCCACCAAGCCTTTTGTCGCCTTGAGTAACATCAACCGATACCACATTTCCCCTATCATCTGTAATCGCTATTGACTGCTGTTTAAGCCTATTGTGATCATCATGATAATCTTGGCGAGTAAGTCGAGCGGCCTTACTATCAACCAACTTCCCCGCAGCAGTAAGCACTCGTCCGGCAATACCGCGTGCCTGTCGAAGCATATCAGGATTCTTTAAAAAGACCTCTGCCTCTTGACGGCCTTCGGTGTCTGGTAGCGTAAATGTAATTTCTTCCGCTCTCGAACTATCATTGGACTCTTTGAATGTTCCACCATCGGTATTTTCTACTGATGGTGCGGGCGGAACATTGTGTGACCGGCCAAGACTATACCCAAGTATACCTGATACGGCTAACGTGACCGCAGCAACCCCACCACAAGAGGCCTCCTTAACTTGTCGGCTCTACTATTAGGAGATAATTCTCCATTATTTCTACAACTTATGCGCGCCACGTAGCCATCCTTCCACATACAAATCAATTTCTCACTTAGCGTATTATAACCTATAAAAATAATTATGTCAAGCTAGCTATTACCCAGCTCGTCTATACTTGAGACCAAAACATCACGAGCTTTTGAGCCGTTCGCTGGGCCGACGATGCCACGCTCTTCCATCTCTTCAATCAGTCGCGCTGCCTTGCCGTAGCCAATCCGTAGCCGCCGCTGCAAATAGCTGGTAGAGGCCTTGCCACCCTCAATCACCACTCGCACCGCGTCCATAAATGCTTCGTCTTCACCGCCGCCGCTAAAGTCAACTGCCAGGCCGCCCTTGCCATTTAGTTGTACTGGCTGCGCCACCACCTCATCATTATACTGCGGTGCTGACTGCATCCGCAAATGGTCAGTAATTTTATTGACCTCGTCATCGGTCACCCACGCGCCCTGGATACGTTTTGGCTTACTCATGCTCGGCGTATACAGCAGCATATCACCCTGGCCAAGCAGTTTCTCGGCACCAATTTGGTCAAGAATGGTCCGCGAGTCAACCTGCGACGCCACGGTAAAGCCGATACGCGCCGGTACGTTCGCCTTGATCAGGCCAGTAATTACGTCAACACTTGGCCGCTGCGTTGCCAGGACCAAGTGAATACCCACCGCCCGCGCTTTCTGCGCCAAGCGAACAATCAGTGCCTCGACGTCGCGTGCTGCCACCATCATCAAATCGGCTAGCTCATCAATTACAATAACGATGTACGGCATCGCCCCGTCTTCGTGCTGTTGAATGTTGCCATCAGCGTCCGCTACCGGGATTTTTTTAGCTCGCGTGGCTAGCCGTTGATTATACCCTTTAATATCACGAATCTTCTCCGCCGCCAGTAATTTATAGCGCCGCTCCATCTCATTGACCGCCCATTTCAAGGCCGAAATAGTCTTTTCTGGCTCAGTAATCACCGGGGTCAGCAAATGTGGAATGTCTTCATACGGCGCCATTTCCACCTGCTTTGGGTCAACCAAAATCAACTTCATATCGCTCGGGCTGTTGCGATATAGCAAACTGGTCAGTAGGGTATTAATCATCACCGACTTACCAGAACCAGTCTGTCCAGCGATCAACATATGTGGCATTTTGTTGAGCTCACCGACCACTGCTTCACCAGAGATGTCCTTACCAATTGCAAAGCTCAGCGGCTCGCGAGCATTCTTCCACTGCTTAGAATCCAACACGCCATACAGCCGCACATCAGCCGCTCGGCGATTTGGCACCTCAATACCAACGGCTTTTTGCCCAGGAATTGGCGCTTCAATCCGCAAGCTCTGTGCCGCCAGATTCAAAGCAATATTCGTCTCCAGTGCCGTGATGCGTGTCAATTTCACACCACTCGGCGGCCGCAAGGTATACTGCGTCACCTTTGGTCCAATATTTGCGTCTTCCATCTCCACATCAATGTTAAATTCTGCCAAGGTATCATGAATAATCTGCGCATTCTGCCGAATATCACCAGCATCAGCTGGACTTTGCTTCTTCTCCAATAGATCAAGGCTCGGTGCCTGCCAATTCGGGTCGTGTGCCGCCACCAGTGCTGCCTGCTCCTCAGCTGCCTTATCCCGCGCTACACTACCACGCAGACTGCTCAACGGCGATGCCTTTTTATCCTTTGGCGTAACCGGATCGACGGTTGGGACGCCGGCATTCAACTTGATGTCGCTCGATGATTTGGCGCTGGCCGCATCTTCACGAGCCGCCTTCTTCATCACCGCCGCATTGTTATCCTCCTCGGAGTGGTCGCGCTTGAGCGCCTCGGCGATTTTCTTGATCACCATAAACGGCGACGTCTGAGTAATAAATAGCGCGGTAATAATGATGAGGACCACATATATCAAAGCAGCGATGCCCGGGTCGACCATGGCGCTCATCGCCCGATTGGCCGTATCACCGATAAATCCACCAGCATTTGGGCGGGTTGGTGTCTTTAATAATCCAAACAAACCAGACAACCACACCACCTCGAGGATGGCTGCTAATTTCATCGCCAGCGGCAACCGATTATTCTCCGCCCGGAAAATCTCCACAGCAATATATATCAGCAAAATCGGCAGCCCATACATCGCGTA
Organism: Candidatus Nanosynbacter lyticus; assembly: GCF_030253515.1. Lineage (NCBI taxonomy): Bacteria > Bacillati > Minisyncoccota > Nanosynbacteria > Nanosynbacterales > Nanosynbacteraceae > Nanosynbacter > Nanosynbacter lyticus. The sequence continues at coordinate 90,479 of NZ_CP124549.1, read as the reverse complement.
ACCAAGCATGCTCAGAGTCGCCTTATGTAGCCACTCCAGCACCGGGCCACCAACACCAAACCACGCCACCATCAGAAGAAGCGACAACACAACGAGAAGCACCGCGCCGACTTGCGCCCAAAAGCCGCTCGGCACATCATGCTTTGGAGCTGTGGAAACTGATTTCTTGCGGGTAGATTTTCGTTTTTTTGGCATAACTACTTTTATTATATCACTTTACCGACATTCACATTGTAGCATATTTTACAACAAATAGCAAGCGTGAGCTAGTACGCGCGCACTCGGCCGACCTCTCGAGCCTTGGTATCATTCGCCTCGGTGTCTGGCACCTGGCGGCGCGGGAAACGGCGGCGCGGCATAGTTGGTAGCGTCATTTTCGGTTCCGCCGCCGAGTTAGTCACAACCTTTTTACTGCGCGCCGGTGCTTTTGTGGTAGAAACACTCGAGGTAGCGGCCGATTTTACTGTCTTCAAGCCACCCACCTCATTAATTACCGGAATAACAATCGGTGTCCGGCGCGTCTGGTCGTACAAAATATGCGTAACTTCGTCCTTAATTTCTTTCTTTACTACATCAAGGTCGTACTTGCCAGCAAAACTGCGCGCCGCTTTTTGCTTCAAGTACTGGCGAATCATATTCATCAATTCCTCGGAATCACGCAGGTAGATGAAACCGCGGGAAATAATGTCTGGACTGGTTAGTAACCGCCCGGTGCCGCGTTGCACCGTCAATACCACCACAAACATTCCCTCTTGAGACATGTGAATGCGGTCTTTCAGCACCACTTCGGAAACCACTGCGCCCGTATCATCATACATCACGCCGCCAGCCTGAATTCGACCGGCTTTCTTAGCCTGCCGTTCAATATCAATTTCAATAATATCGCCAGCGTCGCACACAAAGATATTCTTCCTCGGAATACCACACTCTTTCTCTGCCAGCCGCGCATTGTGCACCAGCATGTGGAATTCACCGTGAATTGGCATGTAGTATGTTGGGTTCAACGCGTTAATCAACTTGACGTGATCATCGTAATAACCATGTCCCGACAAGTGCAGCGGCCCAATCCCCGTCAAGTGTGTCTTGCCGTTCTGAATCACATCAGAACCTTCGCGCATCAAACCATCAACGGTTCGCACTACGTTTTTCTCATTGCCCGGAATCGGATTAGAGCTAAACACCACCACGTCAGAGCCTTTAATCTTCATGTATTTATGCGCGCCAGTCGCCATACGACTGAGCACGGCATTAAACTCACCCTGCGAACCGGTACAAACCACGGTGATCTGGCTATCCGGCAGCTTGATGATATCTTCCATCTTCATGACAGTATTTTTCGGGATCTTAATGGTGCCTGAACGCAGCGCCACTTCCAAGTTCTGGATCATCGAAAATCCCGCAAACGCCACCTTGCGTCCATGCTTATGCGCTTCTTCCAAAATCAATTGCAAACGATGCACCTGCGACGAGAAACAGCTTAAAATCACTCGGCTGTTACTGAATTTATCCATCACCTGGCCGATGGAATATTGAATATCAAACTCGGTGTGAGTATGCGTACCGGCCGATTCACAGTTGGTCGATTCGTTCATGAACATTAAGACGCCTTCTTTGGACGCCACTTCAGTCATCCGCTTGAGGTCAAATTTCTGACCGTCAACCGGACTTTCCTCAAATCGCCAGTCGCCAGAGTCAATAATCACACCCAGCGGGGTTCGAATAATCACCGCCGTTGAATCTGGAATTGAGTGATTAACCCGTACCAACTCCACGGAAAAATGCTTCGACACCTGAATAATTTCATGGCTCAATGGATCCATCACCCGAAAATCTGGCTGAAAATCGGTATCCGCATCAGCCATCGACTTATCTAGCATACCGATAGTGAACTTTGACCCGTACACCGGCGCTGGAATTCGGTGAATAAAGTGCCGGAAAGAACCGATGTGATCAAGGTGCCCGTGGGTGAACACATGCGCCTTGATTTTATGTTTATTTTCCTCCAGCCAGGTGATATCTGGCGTGATGTAGTTGATACCTGGATAATCACTACCCGGAAACAGGAAACCCATGTCCACAACGATGATTTCATCGTCATACTCAATGGCGTTCATGTTTTTTCCGATGCCCATTTCGCCGACACCGCCGATTGGGATAATCCGTAGTTTTGGCTTGCCGCCGCGAGTGCGTTTTGGCTGCATTTTGGCGCTAAATTGCTCGCCGCCATAGCCGTTGTAAACTGATTTATTGACCGGAATATCGATCACGTGCTGCGACGCCCTGAGATTAACATTCTCGCTCGTCCGCCGCTGCGCCCGAAACACCTCGCCCTTGCGAGTAGTGGTACTATTCATCACCGCTGTGTTACTTTTTTTGGCAGCTGGTCGTTTTGACTGATCATCGCCCTTCGGCGTCGCAAGTCGTCTCTGGCCCATGCGTATTGTTCTCCTTTTATAAAAATATACCTTGCAAAATTAGAATGACAAGTGATAGACACGGGGGCAACGTACAACAAATCTATCCCTTAACAATTAAGACCATTCTAGCACAGGATGCCAGCTCTTGTCAAAATAGCCTAAGCGCTGGCTTGGACGGCCAGTTGTGCTGCCCGCACAAAATCATCAATTAACGTCTGCCGCAACGCCCCGTTATACAGCGCCGCTGCCGGATGATACAGCGGAATTACCAAGAACTTCAAACCGTTGAACTGTGCCCAGCGCGGATTGCCATGATCACGCGAGATCGCCAAGTCAGGAATGAATGCCATGCCACTATGCCGACCCAGTGTGATGACTACCTTTGGTTGAATAATTTGCAATTGGCGCATCAAATACGGCCAAAAAGCGCGCTTCTCCTCCGGCAGCGGGTCACGATTGTTTGGCGGCCGATATTTAACGATATTGGTGATATAGACATCTTGACGACGTAACTGGGCTGCGGCTAACATCTCGTCAAGAAATGTACCAGCTGCCCCAACGAATGGTTTGCCCTGAAGGTCTTCGTTTTTTCCTGGCGCTTCACCGATAAATACAATGTCTGCGTCAGCCCGACCATCACCCATCACCAGCTGCGTCGCCTGCAGCGCCAAGTCATGACAAATATCACCAGCGATAATCTCTGCCGCCAAAACCTCCAGTTGCGCTGCCTCATCCATATTTCTATTATACAAAACACCTCGTCACTATGCGAGGTGTTTTGCTTGATGCTGAGGCGAAAATTACTTTTCAGCTTTTTCTTTCACTAAGTTGATGAATTCTCGCTCGTGTTTCTGTAGGTTTGACTCTTGAATCTTTTTAGCAAAGCCGGCCAGTGGATTTGAGCTACCCGACGGTAGACGCGGTACCCGAGTAGTGTAGTCTTTATTAGCGCGTGCCACGAAGTAGTCACCCAGCAACTTGTAATACTCTTTCATTTGCTTGCCAAAGTCCTGTGCTTCTTTCTGTTCTGATTTGGCAACGTTATCGAGTAGCTTATAGCAGTCGCTCATCTTTTCATCGTAGAGCTTCTTTACTTCGTCTCCTGACTTACCGACATAGCCGAAGAAGCTTGGTGCGCACTTCTTAGAAAAGTCCTTCATATCTCCTATCAGACTGGCAATGGCAAGCAAATTCGGGCGTACTTTTTCGTAGGCAGTTTTGTATTCACCGAAAGATTTTTTAGTCTCCTCGTCGCGCATAATCTTTGATGCATCAAGTTTTTTCATCATTGTATCAGCACGCTCCACCGCCTCTTCAATCAGCTTCTTTGCGTTATCAGCATTCGACGACTTGAGTGCCGAGTTGAGGCTGTTGCCGTCAAACTCTTTCATGGCCTTAGCAGCTTCTTGGTAATCAGCCTTTGATGGCCCACCAAGGAATATAACTGCCAACACGATACCAACGACAATGACTATCAAACCAATTGAGCCACCGATGATACCCCATAGCGCACCCTTGCTCAAGCCCTTTTTGGGCTGCATTGGCGCACCCTGCTGCAGCGGCTGCTGCGATTGTGGAGCCGATGGTACTGGCTGTGGTACTACTGGAGCAGCCTGCTCATTTGCTGCTGGCGGTGTTGCTGTCGGTTGTGGTACGTTTTTATTATTCTTATCGTCCATAATCCCCCTCAATTAGTCTTATATTCTCCTATTGTAGCGTACTTTGCTAAAAAGCAAAAGTTACAACCCGATCATCGTCAAGTTAATCTTACCGCGCTCATCAATACCAGTGATTTTCACGCGAACGGTTTGTCCTTCCTTGACCACATCAGTCACCTTAGCCACGCGATGATCGGCCAGCTTCGAGATATGCACCATCCCGTCAATCCCCGGCAAAATATTCACGAAGGCCCCGAAATCTTTGATGCTGACTACCGTACCTTCGTAGATTTTACCAACTTCTGGCTCTTCGACCAGGCTTTTAATCCAGTTGAGCGCCTTCTCAATTGATTCGCCGTTCGGACTGGCGATGGTGATCAAGCCGTCTTCCTTAATATCAACCTCGGCGCCAGTCTCGCTGGTGATCTTGTTAATCACCTCGCCGCCCTTGCCAATGACCGCACCGATTTTATCTGGGTCAATTTTTAGCTTTTCAATCCGCGGCGCGTATGGGCTGAGTACTTCGCGCGGCGCTGGCAAAATACTTAGCATATGGTCAAGGATAAATGCCCGGCCAGCCTTACTCTGCTCAATCGCTTGGCGCAGCACTGCCACCGGCAAACCATGCACCTTCATATCCATCTGCAGCGCCGTGATGCCCTTGGCTGTACCAGTCACCTTGAAGTCCATGTCACCGGCAAAGTCCTCGGCATCGGCAATATCGCTCAATACGTACGGTGTATCACCGTCCATCATCAGACCCATGGCGATACCGCTAACTGGTGCCGAGAGAGGCACGCCAGCATCCATCAACGCCAGACAGCTCGAACAGGTCGCTGCCATCGACGTCGAACCGTTCTGGCTCATAATTTCGGTAACGCTGCGAATGGCGTACGGGAAGTCTTCTTCGCTCGGCAACACCGGCGTCAAGGCTCGCTCCGCCAAGTAGCCGTGGCCAATCTCGCGCCGGCCCGGGCTGCCCATCCGCTTGACCTCGCCAACCGTATAGCCCGGCGCATTGTAATGATGCATGTAGCGCCGTTCGCCGTCGTTGACCTCCATAGTATCAACCAGCTGCGCGTAACTCAACGGCGCTAAAGTCACGATATTCATACCTTGAGTCACGCCGCGAGTAAACAAGCTCGAGCCGTGCGCTCGTGGCAGCAAACCAACTTCTGAGCTGAGCGGGCGAATTTCCGTCAAGGAGCGGCCATCTGGGCGCTTACCTTCCTCAACGATACCGCGGCGCACATCTTTGTGTAGCGCCAATGTGAACGCCTCATCATAATCATTGCGAACTTCACTATATTCTTCTTCGTCTATGCCAAGTTTTTTGGCCATCGCTTCATGAAATTCAGCGCAAATATTGCTAATCATTTCGTTGCGCTCCGGATATGGTCGGCGAATTTTCTCGCCCAGCTTGCCATCAACCCACGCATCAGCCGTCTGCTGAATTGCTTCATCAGGTAAAACTAATTCATATTCTTGTGCGGCTGGCGCCACTTTGGCTGCCAACTCTCGCTGCACCTGAATCGCTGGCTGCATCATCTGGTGCGCCCACACCATCGCATCGACGATCACCTCTTCTGACACCTCCCGAGCGCCGGCCTCCACCATGGTGATACCACTCTCGATACCAGCCACCACCAGATCCAAATCAGATTGCTCACGCTCCTCCGGCGTCAAAAAGGCCTTAAACTCGCCGTTCACACGACCCACCCGCAGGCCCGCCACCGGCCCGTCAAACGGCGTGCCGGTCAGCATCAAGGCACTCGACGCTGCAATCATCGCCACCACGTCCGGGCGGAAATCCGGATCCATGCTTAAGACTGTCGCCACTACTTGCACTTCTTGGCGGTAGCCCTTTGGAAACAGCGGCCGAATCGGACGGTCGATCAACCGGCCGATCAGCACCGCCTCGTCGCTCGGCCGACCCTCGCGCTTAATAAACCGCGAGCCAGAAATTTTACCCGCCGCATAAAACCGTTCTTCATAATCAATCGACAGCGGGAAATAATCTAGCTGCACCGGCCGGCTGCCCACCTGAGCACTGCCCAAAACCACCGTATCACCATAGCGCACCAGCACACTACCGGTCGTCCGAAAACCAACACGGTTGACCTCCAGCGTCAACGGCCGCCCGCATAATTCCGTCGTAACCGAAAAAATCTCCTTACCACTTGGATTAATAATTGCCATAGATCCTCTCTTTCTCGCAAAGACAGTAACAGGTGTACGCGTGCTGGTTTACTATCAACACACCACACATCCATCACCGTCTGCGGGTTATGCTTCGTACCATCCATTATATCACAGCGCCACACACGTTATAGAAAGTCAGCCTCACGAAGCTCGTTCTGAATACTACCAAAAACTTCACTAACACCAGAGAGCGTTTCATCTGTCGGTGAAAGCCACTGTAACCCATGCCCACCTCGATGACTAATCGTAAAGCCCTCCACACCCGGTGCCAGCGTATACCTCTCATAGTTCTGCTCGCTACCATGTGAAACGTGTGGCGGCCGCTCCAACTCTGGCACGAAAGACAAAGCAATCACGTCTGGAGCATACCGCTCGATATGTTTCAAAAAATCCTTATCCGTTCGCATCGCCACCCGCGCTACAGTCCACGTCGCATTCATTTCAGCTACCGTAAGGCTTGGCTGGCCAGTTTGGAGCAAAAGACGAATCCCCACTTCAACTTGTGAATCATCGTCAGGAGCCGACACCATCACAGACTCCATGTGAAAACTACTCTTACCATTTTTCACCACTGCTTCTCCGGTCATAAATCCATACCCCTTCCCGCCAGTGCGCGATACTGAGGCTGGCGGTGGTAGCGCTAATGGCTCACGACCAGTAAATACGGGAGTCGTAGGCACTTCTCTAATACATCGTAGGAACATATCGTACGCCGCATTATATATCTCATACGCCCCATCAAGGTCAAGCTTCGGAGCATTCGTCTCTACCGATACTCTCCGTTGACTTTCATCGCCACGATTCATAAGCAGCCCACCAGCTGTGGCCGCCGCTACCCCAACCGCACCACATAATAGACCGCGCCGACTTACCCTTGGTGGCTCTGCATTCATATTTCTTACCATGACAAACTCCTATTTGCACAAATACTCATGCGCACTTGAGCACTCAACTTCAATAACATTTTGTTGAGTAACCGTATGTAGTGCCAGCACATAGAGCATAAACATTGCCTCCTTAAGATCGGCAAGGTGCTCTTCATCAGCTGCTGACTCCAGGGTAACAAGTTTGTGGCTATCAATATTGGTATCCTCAAATAACATCCCAAACAGCTGCTGAACCGATGTGAGGAGTTCTCCTCCCGCCAGCTTCAACCGTTGTCGCGGTGGTTTGCTTAGCACAACCGAGCCCAACAGCTCATCCTTCTCAAACATTTCATCCGGAAAGAAGTACTGCCAAAAATTATTAACAAATTTACTCGGCAGTTTTTCAGATGTATCAGATTCGTCTTGTGACGGATTTGCTCGCGACGGATCCATACCGTTTTTCCAAAAATCATCCGCATCTGTAAATCTTGAATTATGATCATCAGCACTCAGCTCTTCCAACCTCTCAAGATGCAGCGGGCCATCACTTAATCGTCCCCCATCCGGACCAATCTGCTTCTTAACAGCAGCCACAACTTCACTGACTCTTGCCGCTTGTTTAGCCACATCTGGCGGTAATTTATCAGCCCGCGGCGCGTATTCATTCATACTTTGTAATTTAGCATAAAAACTATAAAAAGTCAAACAACACCAAAAAACAGATCGGCTCACCCCGGTAAAACAACGACCCATGCTGCTAGGCTGACCCGCCCATGCTACAATTAACAAGTGAAGCAGACAACCCACGCCAAAAACCGCCGCCGATGGCTCAGTATGAGTCTGGCTATCATCATGCTCGCTGGCGGCGGCTACACACTCATCACGGCGTTTAGTCCATTCTTTCGCGCTCAGCTCATTGATCCAACGCGTAACGAAACCACCCAGCTTCTCGCCGCTACGCCAGAAACCAGCATCACCGAGGACCGCCTCTACATCCCCAAAATTGACATTAGCGTACCGTACGCTACTGGCGGCGCCGAAACTATGGAGCGAGGTGCATGGTGGCGTCGGCCAGAGAATGGCAATCCAGTCGACGGCGGCAACTTCGTCTTGTCGGCCCATCGATTTATCATGGGCCTGACGCCGCAGCAAACCATCCAAAAATCACCATTCTACAATATTGATAAACTACGCATTGGCGATGAAATAATCATTGACTACCGTGGCAGGCGCTATACCTACGTCATATCCCGGCTATTTGATGTCAAGCCGGATGCCGTTCACATCGAAAACCGAACCAACAAGCCACAGCTCACCCTCTATTCATGCACGCTTGGCGGCGCAGCCGACGGCCGGACGGTTTTTGTAGCTACGCCACGTTAAATCAAAATATCCACCTCGTGATATATCAAGGTGGATATCCGTACAACTACCGAGGCGCGACTATTTACGCAGACCCAGGGCAGCCACAACCGCTTTATAACTCTCAAAATCAGTTCGCTCCAGGTATTTGAGCAGGCGCTTACGCTTGCCAACCATCTGGATTAAGCCACGGCGTGCCATGAAGTCGTGCTTATTCGCCTTCAGGTGCTTGGTGACCTCTTTGATACGAGCCGTCAAGATCGACACCTGCGCCTGCGGGCTGCCAACGTCGTCCTTGCTGACCTGAGTCAAAGCAATTGCTTTCGCTTTATCGTCTTTGCTAATCATAGCCTCGTCATTATACCAATGCTACGCTAAAAACGCAAATCAACCGCATTTACTAAAATGTCTGCACGTAATTATAGGCTGGTTTACCCGTAGTCGGCACGGCTGCGCCCGGAATGTTGCAGGTCGCCTTGACCGCATTAACCTGAGCTGCCTCCTGCGGCTTGGCGGAATTAAGGGCCGCAAATACCGCAATACCTGTTATCTTACCAGAGGTATCTTTGCACGGATACCAGACAAAAATATCATCCGGACCAGACGCGTTCTTGCTGCTGACACCCTCACGATATCCTGGCTGGATATACTGCGGTACAAGCGAGTCAACGCCATTAGCGTTATTGAACGTCCCCTGTCCTGACGGCAGCGTTCGTTTCTGTGTGTCATATATCTGCAGCGCATCCCCAGCAATCTTGACGATGGAACGGATCTTAGTATCAGTAGCATCCTGGCGCACGCCTGAATACGCCACAATACCGATGGCCGCCAAAATCGCGATCACGACCATCACAATTAATAATTCAACGATTGTAAAACCTGTCTGCCTACCCATGCTTTGATAATAGCACTTCAAGACAAAATCCCAAAATCCGCTAATGGTTTTGCCTGGGCAACGTCATACTCGGCGATAGCCTGGCGGCGTAGCTGGCAGCAGTAGGCCCCTGTTCCCAGCTTCTGACCAATATCAACCGCTAGGCTCCGAATGTACGTACCGCTCGAAACATGCGCTCGAATCACCAGGCGAGGATACGCATAGGTGACAAGCTCCAAGGCATAGATCGACACGGTGCGCTCTGGCATATCGACCGGCTGACCCTGACGTGCCAGCTGATAGGCCCGACGGCCATTGATCTTGATAGCACTAAACACTGGCGGTCGTTGTTTGATTTCACCCACAAACGTACCGAGTACCGCTTCAACCTCACTGCGAGGCGGCTGCCGCTCCGACACGCGAGTCAGTTCACCCTCAGGATCACCAGTCGTCGATATCTCGCCAAGCATGATTTCTGCTTCATACCACTTATCGAGCTTGGTAAAGGTATCGGCCTCGCGACACTTCTTGCCCGTCACAATAATCATCAGTCCCGTAGCAAACGGATCGAGCGTACCAGTATGGCCAACTTTCACTTTCTTGCCCGCCGCCTGGCTGAGCACTCGCCGCAACCGCGCTACTACCCCGAAACTCGTCATACCAGCTGGTTTATCAATGAGCAGCACCTCATCCATGGGCTATTTTTGCCCCGGGATCTGGAACTGGGACGGATTAAAGGTGCGCGACTGTGTAGAGGTGGACGGCACTGAAGGCGATGTGTTCAACGCTGGTAGTCCACCATCTGCAGTACCGACCGGAGCTGGCGGCAGTGGTGGCAAACCTGATCCTGAGAAGTCAGAGAAATCAGGCAGCGGTGGCAGGCCATGCATCACATTAGACTCAATATCGGCGAGCGTAGCCGGAGCAGACGACACTGTCGGTAGTGGCGAAGGTGAAACTACCGGAGCGGGCGAAGCCGCAGATTCAAGCGGCGGTGCAGCAGCCAGCGCCTCGGTAATTGCCGCTCGGGCGTCGCGCTCAGAATCTGGCAGTGATGGCGGCGCGGTAGATTGAGTCTGCTTGTCAGCCAGCGCCTGCGTTTCCTCCTTCAGCGCGGCAATGACCGCTTCGTCTTTGTTGGTGGTCGCAAACGGGTCAACGCTCGGTGGTTCATCAGACTTCCCCATGGCAGCATTCAACGGCGATTCGCCGAGAGCCGGCCGCGACGCACCGACATAGGTGCCATGATGCAAGATAGTCTTGTTTTGATCAGTATCAAGATCGCGGCGCTTATCCTCAGCCGCTCGCTCGGTTGTCGCATTCAGTGTTCCGCCCAGCAGCGGAGCAGCTGTCTCTGGCTCAGCCGACACCGACGCACTGATTGGTTGCGATGTCGATGTCGCACTGCTCCGTCCGCTCGTCGCTGACGCTGCTCGAAGGCGCTCAAGCTGCGCCGTGGCCGCGCGGGCCGCCGCATCTTGCTCTTCGGCCCGAGTCTGCTTGGCCACCTCATCAAGGCTACCCCGCCGCTCGTGACTGATTGATAGCGCGCTATCATCCCTCTTTGGCTCGGCTGGCTTCGAGCGTTTCCCTCGTTCAACCTTAAAATTAGCGCCATCCTGGCCGTCATTATCCGTCTTATCATCAGCTACATCGGCCGCCTGCTTTGATTGCTCTGACTCTGAGTGCTCCTCAGCTTCGATCGCCTGCCCCTCGGCCAACTTAGTAGCAATCAGTTGCTGGTTCGCGCCAACCGCCATCAGCTCCGCCGCCAACGTCATCACCCGCGACGACGTCAAGTTATTACTAAACCGCTCCGTCGCCGCCACAACACCGGTCAGTAACGCCGTTGCGATCTGCTCATCCATGGTCACTTTCGGTGTTCGTAACTCATCAATCAGGTCAACCAGCATCTCGCTGACGCCTGACGCCTTATCGTCATGCCAATCAACCGTCCCGAGATTACTCCTCACCATACCGGCGGTCACCGTCGATACCACTGCATCATGCAAAATCTTGCCATGAGCCGTCAGCGCCTTGTCGAGATGATCCTGACTCTCAACGTTCAATGCGAGCACCAATTCAATGTTATAATCGCCCTGCGAAAACTCTAGATCAGCCTCGGTAATTGTCGCCCGGTACGGCGTGATAAAAATCTTCACTGCATCATCAACCACCTTGTAGCGCAGATGGTCGGCTTTTTCCTTATCAAGCGCGATGATAAAATCACGCAGGCTGTCCGCTGTAGCTTCAAACGTCTCGTCAGGCTCGAGGAATGAAATCGCCGGCGGGACTTTGCCACTAAAAACAGCCGTGGCGTGCTTGCCCAGTTTATTTAGGAAAATTGTCAGCCCCAACGCTGCCGACAGCTCGTCCACCGATGGGTCAGCGCTCACCGTCACCAAGATATTAGTCACATCTTTGATGCTCTGAATGATCTGCTGCTTTTGTGACTGGCTCGCCATTGTTGTGTCCCTGTTTATTTTTGTTTATACCGTTGAGTCACATTATACATAAGCATTTCAGGAAAGTCAATAGATTATCGTCAATGCGAGCCACTCTTTACTTTTATTGGGTTTTTCTGTATAATCCATCCTTGATTAGCGAAACAAATTTATAGAGGTAAAGGAAATCTATGCCAATCATCAAATCCGCCATCAAACGGGCCAAACAAACCCTAAAGCGCCGCGAGCGCAATATCGGTATCAAGCGCGACATCAAGTCAGCCGTCAAAGCTTTCATGGCTGAGCCGAGTGCTGAGGCGCTAGCCGCTGCTCACAGTGAGCTCGACACCGCTGTCAAGAAGAACCTGCTGAAGAAAAATACTGCTGCCCGGCGCAAGAGTACCCTCTCAGCTATCGCGAAAAAAGCCGGTGTTAAGCCTGAAGCGACCAAAAAACCAGCTGCCAAAGCCCCAGTAAAGACGGCGGCAAAAACCACCGCGAAATCAACCGCTACCAAAAAATCAGCTGCAAAAAAGCCAGCTGCCAAAGAGGCTAACTAGCCATTCACGTTTGCATCAACAATACTCCCGTCGGTTGGCGGGAGTATTTTACAATTTGTGAGCCCTAGTACCGAGAAAGTCTAGTGCTTGTTCGCGGGCCAAGATCCTCCTTTATTCTATGGAACAAGTCATCCATATTAACTCGCTCCAACAGAACCCCTTGTGGCAAGCCCTTATCTACCTCGAGCGTTGTTATCATCCGAGTTACGAGCTGTGGGTAATAATTGTCCGTCTCACAAAAAACTCCACGAATCACATGCTCTTTTTTCCCTATAACCAGCTTTACCGCATCATAAAGACTTTCATCAGCAATTCTCAGTGTTTGCTCCTGTAGCTCATCAATGTCAGACACTCGCCCTGAGTTAAGTCGCATTTGTTGATATATCTGACTCTGCGGAGAGTCTGGGTGATAAACATAATTAAAATGAACGGATGCCACGGCCATTTTGTCAAAAAATTCCTTAGGAAGCCCGTTCCCCATCATACTTTCATACAAATACTGAGTTTTATAACCGTCACCACGTGGACCTCTTGAGCCAATTGGCGGTGCAGCCCTTCCCTCGGCCCACGTATCATAGTTATCCTTGATCTCCCCGGCAATCTCATACAATTCTTCGGGTCTTGTTTCATTTAACCTTATGTCTATATTTGCCGCTAATGAGCTCAGATGTTTGTCAGATAGTCGCATACGTTTAGTCTCCTCAAATACCTGAACGAGATGAGGACACTCTTCGCCAACATACTTTGCCATCTCGGCGATCACTAACGCAGGCTCATTGTCAATAGCTCCTCGGCTAATCTCTGTTTCTTTTCTAGCCATTTTCTCCTCGAGCCCCAGCTCCATCCATTGCTTTTGCCGTTCGTCTAAAGACTGTTGTTTATCAGACCCCTGCGTATCAAGCTCCGTATCTTTGAAGACCATGGCTAATTCCTTTTTACCTTTCTAGTAAACTAATAGTAGTTTGCATTGTACTATATCATACTTATTTTGTCAAGCATATAAATGGCTTATGCTGGCTTAGCGATCTATCCTAGTCACATCAATCAGCGCCGCCTCAACCAACAGCCACGGCGACACACGGGTTGTCTTCATATGTTCATCAGCCTGCGCCAAGGCAGAGTTAATTACCGCAAGTTGCGTCGATGTCGTCCGCGCTGCATACGGCGCTACCTTTCTTAGCGCATACGGATGGGCCGCAAAATCACGAGCCACCGCCTCCGTATCACCACCAGATAGCACCAACGCGTTCAGCTGCACCAACTGTGAAACCAACAACCCCAGCGTCTGGTACGCCCCATCATCACCGCTCTCCGCCTCGAGATAGGTAATGATCGCGCGCACTTTTCCCTGGTCACCATCCATCATCGCCGCAAACAGCTCAAACGCACTTTCAGCCGGAGCGAGCGGCACCAGCATATCAATCAGCTCATCATTCGACTCGCCAGCCAAGGCTAACTGCTGCAACACCAAATCAAGTCGCAGCTGGTCAAACCCCAACCGATCGATCAACGTTGTTGCCTGTGCCTCTGTCAACACGGCCCCATACACCGTGGCCCGCTCAACACACCAGGCGCTCAGCTGCGGCTTTTGACGTTCAGTGAAATGAGCGTATTCCCTTACCTCGGCATGGCTTTGCAGCCACTTATACGTTTTTGTGCGCTTATCAAGCTTCGTCTCCAGAAGGACAACCGTGGTTGCCGTATCACCCAGTAGCTCCGGCAAATCACGCCACAGAGCCACATTCTGACTCGCATCAGTAATGACCACTGCTTGCTTGACGGCGAACAAACTTTGCCCCATCACCACCTCACAGACCTCGGCGGCCGTCAGTTCTTCACCGTCACGCCGCACCACCTCCATATCACCAACCAGCGCCGCAAGCGCCGCCCGTTTCTCAAATTCGTTGTCGCCATAAAAGAGATAGATCACGACTTAATTATACCAAATACCCCCTTAAGCCATGCCTTTCGGTGTACTGATTTATTCTTCCGCGTTACTCGGCTTTTGCATAATCTCTTTATGTGCAGCTATTAGCTCAGTGATTTGCTGATCGGATAAGCCAATACCCTTCAGTTCTGCCATATAATTTGAGTATAAGAACCCCTCTTTATGACCCTGACCGCCCTTCTCTTCTATGACCGCAAGGCTAGTCACATTGCTTGCCACAGACAACATCTGCTCATCAGAGAGCCCGCCACCAGTTTCCATAAATATACCATCAAGAAGCTCGAGAAATTTAGCATCCTGATCCCCTGTCTTATTGGCGGCGGCTTGAGTCTTCATTGCCTGTTCCACCTGTTCTGGCGAAACATCCTCACCACCAAGTACTTCATTGAGAAAACCAAACCAAGGCGAGCGGACCGTCTCCTTAAGGTCGAGCAGACGCTCTGTGATCACGACTATTTTCCTCATTGGTTCAATCGTATTACCTGTTATTGTACGAGAAGCCATTTCAACTAACGACACGCCTATCGCGGATCTCTCCATCAAGACACGCTCGAGAATTTGATACATTATTACTTGTCGAGCGGTTGTCCTCTTTAGTTCTGGATCACCATTGCAATGGCCTTCATAATCTGATAAATCCAACGTGCTAAAATCATTACTTTCTAGGCGTCGTAGACCACTATTAAGAACGCCCCTCCCTCGCTCAAGCAGCTCTTCTCCGCTCAATCCTGGCCGATAAATTGTGTCCACTTCGTGCTTGTCTAGCATGCCATTGACCTTCAGCCGAGCCTCTCTAAGTCCGGAGACTGTCTCTTCTCCTTCCCCCATCGCTATCAGGTATTTTACCCACTCTTGATCTAAATTAGCCCTTGGCCGATCAAATTCACCATGTAATGGGTGCTCTCCTCTTGTCATAATATTGTATTCTACACTATAAACTACTATTTGTCAAATATCGGTGTCTTCTGGCACACTGGACAAATATGCGTACCGCGACCGCCGACTTTTAGCTTGATGATTTCTTGGTCGGGGTGGCGATGGCAGGCTTGACCTTCGCGGCGAAACACATGAGCAAATGTTAGATAATTTCCTTTTCGACCCTCGGCATCAACGTAATTTTTATCAGTCGAGCCGCCCTGATCAATACTGAGTTGCAAGATGCGCCGTAGCTCAGTAAATAATGTATTCAGCTGCTGGTCGCTAACGTTTTTCACCCGCGTCTGTGGATGAATCTGCGCCGCCCACAATGCCTCGTCAGCATAAATATTGCCAACCCCAGCGATCACCGTCTGGTCAAGAAAAGCCGGCTTAATCATCGAGTTTTGACGGTGACGAATCCGCTGGATGAAATCCTCGGCGCGTGTCTGAGGATCAAGCGGTTCCGGCCCTACTTTTTGCATGAACGGCAAGTTCTTCACCTCATCAGTCGGCAGCAATTTTACCCAACCAAACTTACGTTGATCGTTGAAAAACAGCCGTGACCCATCGATAAAATCAATCTGCACCCGCGTCGACCGATCCGGCAGCTTGCCAATCAAACTATCGTTTGGATGCCCGCCAGCAAAACTTTCTTGCCCACGAAAGATAAGCTGCCCCGTCATCTTCAAATGCACCACCAGCGAGTAGCGAGTGTCCAGATCAATCATCAGTACTTTCGCTCGCCGCCGCACCGCCGTCACGCGCGCACCATACAAAAATTGTTCAACATCAGCCGGCGCATTCGGAAAGCTTTTTGGCGAATCAAACACTGCCACTCGCGCCACCACTCGACCCGGCAGTAGCTCCGCCAAACCGCTGCGAACTGTTTCGACTTCGGGAAGTTCCGGCATCAGACGCCCCTAAAACTTGAACAGCGTATCCCGCTGGTACAGCCCGATAGCGGTGGCCATTTTGCTACCGTCAGGGATTTGCTTGATAAACATATCGACGATTTCCTCGACATTAGCAACCGCCGAGCCTTTAGAACCACTACAATCCGACGTCCACAGCGCCTTGATCGATGTTCCATTCATCAACAATTCAAATTTATACACCTTGCCCGTCGCACAAATACCGCGCAGGTCATTCTGCTCATCGCTCAGCTGTCGCCCTTCCATCATCTTGCGCTTATCCAGTGCGTACACCAACTCTTCATAAGCCTTGGCGTTATTATTCAGCTGCTTGGTGTTCAGCTGCTTCTCGACATATCCTTCATACGTCGTCATCACCCGCGACGACGGCGCAATGGTTATTTGATACGAACGGAATTTCTCATTAGCGACGATCGGGCCACGCACTGTCAGTCTGACCGCTCGACTCTCGTCGGTTTGTAGCAAGTCGCTTTTTTTCTGCTCAGTCGTCTCCTGCTGCTGTTTTTGCTCGTCGCCACCAAATATCGACCGGCTGATGCTGATAATTGCGACGATCGTCACGATAGTGATAATGATGACTAGTAAAATCGGCACAAACCGAGAAAAGGAATTAAAAGAATTATACGTACGCCTCATGGGGCGATTATACCATAATATTAGATTTTTTGCACTAGTCACCAGGGATATCCTACATTATTTAGTACAGTCAGATTAGCATACTAATACCTTAATATTACCTTACTTAGGGCAGTATTTATCTTTTATCTACAGACCAGATACCATCAGATGCTTCTGCAAAAGCATTTTGTCTTTCTATTATTTCGTCTTTACCCCAATCGCTTTTTTTATTTATTAGATCAACCAGATCACCATTCATCTTTAAGTCTGAATCTTTAAAATGACGAATCTTTTCGTTAATTGCTTTATTGCTTGCAGATGAGTTTGACGCACCTTTTAGGATTGTCAAATTACCAAGCATATTAACACAGTTTTTATGATCGGTTTGCGATATATTCCACCCCTTGTTTAACCTCTGGGGCATAATATGCTCAATTGTAACAACTTCTTGAGTAACGCCCTTCTCGCCGCTGCTTAACTGATTTTCTATTTGGGTTAAAATGTACCGAACAAGATTTTTATTATTATTAGGTTTTAGGCACAATAAACCAAAATCAGCAATAAACTGTTCTCTTGGAGGTAGAAGTTTATCTTGTTCAATTCTGTCCAAGATCCCCTTATCTAATAAAGTTGCTATTCTTTGTTTATCTCGAATATCGGACAATTTAAATAATTCATTTGAAAATTTAGCATACATTTTTTCAACACGATTTGCTGGTAATTTTGAAACTACAAAATACCTAAATGAAAATCTTTCTATTTGACCAAGCGATCGAGCAAACATCTTAAGACTAATAAATTCTTTATTTCGCTTAGCTGCTATAGACATCAGCCAAACCATATAGCTCTGAGTATTCATAACCCTCAAAGCACGTAATGAGTCACTTATAGATTTTGCATATTCTGCTTTCGCCTCCGGGTGCCCAAGAAAATCCCTTATCTCATACGGTGATCCATTAAATAATACCCTTAAAGCTTCTGCTATCTGATGCATATCAGATAGCAATTCCCTATAGTTCTTCGTTTCTTTCTTAATTTTCTTGTAAAGCTGACGCTCGCCTATAAACGAGTGGTTTCTTATCCAATAATACCTAATAAACGTATTGATCGTAAACTTTGGGATCCGCAATTCTGTAACTATCTGAATAATATTATCCCACTCTTCAAGCGCTCTTGTTTTTTCTTCTTCTGTTCCTTTTATCTTTTGTAGAAAAAGGTTTTTAAACAAGTCCGAGATAGAAAGATCTACGCCACGAGCATTGAACCCCTCAAACACTTCGTAAGCATCGTCCTCATCATCAAGAATAACCAGCACTAGATTAGTATCTAGAAGATTCTCAAGTTTTTGTAGCAGCAACTTTTTTCGTTGATTATCATTAGCTTGATTTGCATCATACGAGTCACGTAACTTATCTTTGAAGTAATTATATGCACGATGAAGATTTTTCTGATCTTCGTTCTTATACTCCTTTTTAGTACTTCCTGAAATAATCATGTCAATATAGCATTGCTTCAAGCTGCCCGCAACATCTATCTTAAAGATGGCACTATTGCTCCCTAATACCCTCTTTTTAATAAATCTTTCTAAAGAGAAATATTCTTCATCACGACCAAACTTTTCGCTCCAAACATCTTTCAAGGCTGTTATAAACACCGAGCTTGTAATAAGACGTTGTTGACCATCCACAACCCCAAAAGAACGTTTTTGTTTTGTCCTACTGACAATGATTGAGCCGAGTAAATAAAGCTGTCCTACTTCTTTACGTTCAATAAAATCATTCCAGAAATTCTCCAATTCGTCCTGGCCCCACACATAGCTGCGTTGATAATGCGGAATTACAAACTGATCATAGTCACCACTGTCAAATAAGTTTTGTAATGTTGCTTCACGAGCCTTAAATCCAGACACTAGTCTAACCCTCCTTTTTATAGACTACCCCAATTATACCCCACTTCAATATCAACCTTCAATCGAATTGGCAACTCCGGACAAATACCTTCCATTTCTCTGCGCATGATTTCACCGACTCGCTCGGCGTCTTCCGGCGCGCATTCCACCAAAATTGAGTCGTGAACCTGCAGGACTGGCTCAGCCAGCCCAGCCAACTTGTCCTCCAGCCGAATCATCGCCAGCTTCATCAAATCCGCTTCCGTTCCCTGAATCGGCATGTTCATCGCCGCCCGCTCCGCCGCTGAACGCACCATAAAGTTGCTCGACTTAACGTCGGGCGTTGGTCGGCGCCGACCAAAATAGGTCTCGACAAAACCTCGTTCACGCGCTTGAACTAAAATTGTGTCCAAATACTGGCGGATTGGCTGGCGTACCGCAAAATAGTGTTCAATAAACTGTTTCGCCTCAGTAAAGGTCATGCCGGTAGCTGCCGCCAAGCCGTGCGGACTCATGCCGTACAGCACACCAAAGTTGATCACCTTGGCCGCGCGCCGCTGCAATTTTGTCACCTCAGCCATTGGCACGCCGTAGGTCTCGGCCGCCGTCTTGGTATGAATATCCACGTCGCTATTAAAATCGTTAATCAGCTGCTCATCGCCCGCCAGTGCCGCCGCCAGCCGCAGCTCAAATTGTGAATAATCCACACCAACAAACACCTTGCCCTGACTGGGCACAAACGCCTGACGAATCTTCCGGCCCAGTTCTGTGCGCACCGGAATATTCTGTAGGTTGGGATTGGTACTACTCAACCGCCCGGTGCTGGTGACGTTTTGATTAAACGTGGTGTGAATCCGACCGTCCTCAGCCACCAATTTCGGCAGCGCTTCAATGTAGGTGCTGATCAATTTAGTCAGCTCCCGATACCGCTCAATCAGCTCAATGATCGGGTGTCGCCCGCGCAGCTTATCCAGCTCTTTCTGCCCCGTCGAATAGCCGGTTTTACCTTTTTTGATACCGGTCGTCGGCAGCTGAAGTTTGGTAAATAACACCTCAGACAGCTGTGCCGGGCTGGCGGCATTGAATTCACGCCCAGCCATCGTATACATTTGTTGTTCAAGCTGGCTCACCTCCGCCCTCAGCTCCTCACCCATCTGTTCAAGCAGCACTGTGTCCAGCTTCATGCCGCGCTTTTCCATCTGAAACAGCGGCCAAATCACTGGAAAATCAAACTCGCGAAGCACCCTGGCAATCTGCTGATGCGCCGCCATATAATCCTGCTGCTGGCGGTAAATTTGACGAAGCCGCGCCAACTGCCGCAACGCGGAATTATCCTCAGAAAAATCGCCCGCCAGCGCCGCTAAACGACGGTCGCGCCTCAGTGGATCGATCAAAAACGCCGCCTGCCCAACATCCCACACCTCATGAAATCGCACCGTCACACCGTGAGTATCCAGCGCGTGATACAGCCCCTTGACGTCCACCGCGATCACCACACCCTGCGCCAACAATTGCCAAACCGACCAGCCAATTTCACTCATCTTCGCCCGCCACGCCACGCCAGGCTTGGAATTAATATAGACTATGTCCGGCTCCGATGGATCAATATAGATACTATTTTCTGCCTCAAACAGCGGCTCAGCCGGTAAATTTTCAACACGTGGCAACTCCAACTCCGCCGTCTCCACTGCCTCATCCACCGCCTGCATTGTCTTCGGCAATCGCCCAATCAGCGAATGAAACTCCAGTTTCCGCAAAATCTCCGCCACTCTAGCAAAGTCGCAGTCGTTAACATCAGCCACCTCCCAGTCTAGCTCCACCGGTGCGTCCGTCCAAATCTCCGCCACCTGCTTGGTCAAATACGCCGACTCGCGGCCCGCTTCAAGCTTTGTCCGTAGGGCGCCTGTTTGCTCATCCACATGCGCATACACGCCGTCCAGCGTGTCATATGCTTGCAATAATTTCACCGCTGTCTTTTCACCAACTCCCGGCACGCCCGGCAAATTGTCGCTGGAATCACCCTTCAGCGCCTTCAAATCCAAAAACTGATCCGTCCGAATGCCATATTTTTGTTCAAAATATTCCGCCGTAAATTCCTCTATGTTCCTCAGACCATTTTTCATGGCGTAGACTTTGGTCAGCGGCGACACCAATTGCAGCGCATCCAAATCCGACGTCAGCAGACAGGTCTGCACGCCGCGCGCCTCCGCTTGCCTGGCAAACGCGCCCATGATATCGTCCGCCTCATAATCATCGAGTTCATACAGCGGCCAGCCAAAGGCATCCAGCAGTTCCATCAAAATCGGAATTTGCTGATAAAAATCATCCGGTGCTGGCTTGCGACCGGCCTTGTAGTCTGGATATAGTTCCCGCCGCTTACGGATGTTGGTGCCGCGCTTGTCCCATGCCACCGCCACATAATCCGGCTCTAATTTTTTGATCAGCTCAATCGCCAAACTTACAAACCCATACACCCCGCCAGTCGGCGTACCATCCGCCGTACTGAGCCCCGGCATGGCATAATACCCTCGGTAAAACACTGATTTTCCGTCGATAACCGCCAAACGTTTCATATACTCAGTATAGCAAATTTGCTATACTAGCAACATGACACAACCACACGCAAAAATCATCGCCCTCGTCGGTCTGGCTGGTAGCGGCAAAAGTTCGGCCGTCGAATATTTAACAAAAAAAGGCTTCCCCAAAGTTTATTTTGGCGGTGTTATTTACAAAGCCATGGAAGAAGCTGGTATTGAACCAACCTGGGACAATCAGCAAAAATTCCGCGAAGAAATCCGCCAGCGCGAAGGCAAAGATTTCGTTATCAAGCGCGTAATTAAGAACATTCGCGATTTGATCAATGCCGGACAAAATAAAATTGTCCTGGATGGCTTATACACTTGGAGCGAGTATAAAATCCTCAAGCACGAATTCCCCGGCCAGATGTCCGTCATCGCCGTCGTCACACCAAAGCACCTGCGCTATCAACGCATGGCCAAACGCCCCGAGCGGCCGATGCAGCCACGCGAAGTCGACCAGCGCGATTGGTCAGAAATTGAAAACCTAGAAAAAGGCGGGCCAATCGCCATTGCCGACTATTTTGTGATGAACGACCGTGGGCTAGATAAACTGTACGCTCAGCTAGAGGCCGTCACTCACCACGAGCATTTTTGTAAGGCACCTGAGCAGTGTTAAATCACAACGCACCAAAAAGGCCAGACATACCCGCCTGGCCTTTTTATTATCGCCCGTCAATCTAGCTCAAATACTCATACAACTTCTTAGCGTCTTTGTGCTTCCTCAGCTTCGCCAAAGCCTTCGCCTCGATCTGGCGGATACGTTCGCGCGTCACAGCAAATTGCTGACCGACTTCCTCGAGCGTATGGCTTTTACCGCCATTATCCAGCCCAAACCGCATGCGCACAATTTTTTGCTCGCGATCAGACAGACTCGACAGCACCTCGGCGACCTTTTCTTTCAGCAGCTGATTGGTCGCTGATTCTTCTGGCGAAATTGTATCTTCATCCTCGATAAAATCGCCCAACACCGAATCTTCCTCGTCACCATCACGCCCAATGCCAGCATCCAAACTCGACGTCTCTTGTCGAATTTTATTGATGTATTCAATCTTTTCCGGCTCCATGTCCATCTCCTTGGACAATTCTTCCATCGTCGGCTCGCGGTTCAGTTCCTGGGTGAGCCGTCGCTGCGTCCGCACCAGCTTATTAATTGTCTCAATCATATGCACGGGGATGCGAATCGTCCGCGCCTGATCAGCGATCGCCCGGGTAATCGCCTGGCGAATCCACCACGTCGCGTAGGTCGAAAACTTAAAGCCCTTGTCCGGATCAAACTTCTCCACGGCCCGAAGTAGACCAGTATTTCCCTCCTGAATCAGGTCCAGAAAATCCAACCCACGGCCCGAATAGCGCTTAGCGATCGACACCACCAAACGCATGTTCGCCTCGGCCATCTTGTCCTTGGCCTTCTTATCGCCCTCAATGATCCGCCGCGCCAGCTCCATTTCCTCGTCCGAGCTTAACAGCGGGATTTTACCAATCTCACGCAGATACAACCGCACCGAATCGTCCGAAATGTCATCCAGATACTGGCCAGCGCTCAACGCCTCGAGATCTTCTATCTCCTCGTCATCATGTACCGCCGTCAGATCTGGCTCGAGTGGATCGTCATTGGTCGGGGTGTATTGCTGGTCGTTGTTCACACATTCTCCTTAATCAGTGCGTTCAGCTGCTGCCGCAAGATACGCGCCCGCGCCTCATCGCTGAGCTCCTCAGCCTCACGCAAATCTTCTAATAATTGTTGTTTTTTTGTGTCGCGGTGTTTACGTATCAATTGCTTTACCAAACGCGCCATTTCACTGTCCAGAGCTTCCGGCTCCCAGTCCATGTAGCGGCGTTCACTTTTTAACTGTACTATTTTCACATACTGCTCAAATTTTTGCAAGGGACGGGGTAATTTTTCTATGTCAAGTAGCGGCTCAGCCTGCAGCGCCGTCACCACTGCTCGAGCTGGCTCGTCCAAGCTAGCCGCCTCGAGCGCCCCGACCCAGCGCCGAGTCGACGGCTGACTAAGCGCCAGACCGACGATGATGTCCGCTAATTCGTCACGAGGTTTACTCGGAGTCGCCTTTTCAATCTTTGGTTTTTTAAGCTGAGCGGGCGGCGTTGATCTCTCAGCGCCAAGCTTCGCTCGCAAGACCGCGAGACTAGCACCAGTTTCTTTAGAAATTACCGCCAAGTAATGCTCTTGCTCCACCGGATCTTTCAGGCCGCGCACGATTCTCAATGCAGTTGTCGAAAATCGCCGCTTCCCTTCGGCCGTCGCCAAATCTTCCATCTCGGCGTGCCGAGCGATTACCCAGTCCACCGCCGGCTGCGCCCGCTCAACCGCCGCTTGCCACAGGGCTGGGTCTTTTTGGATCAATTCATCCGGGTCTTTCACGCCGTCCGGCAGACTCACCACCTCTAATTCCACACCAATTTCCTGCGCCAAATTGATGGCCCGCTCCGTCGCGCTCACGCCCGCCCGGTCGCCATCAAATGCCACACGAATCCGCCCCGCCAACCGGCTCAGCACCTTCAGATGTTGCAGGGTCATCGCCGTTCCCGCCGTCGCCACCACGTTTTTGACGCCAGCTTGGTGGCTACTAACCACGTCCAGATTCCCCTCGACAATCACCGCCGCGTCGCTCCTACGAATCGCCTCTTTCGCCTGATACAGCCCAAAAATATGGCGCGATTTATCAAATAGCAGGGTCTGCGGCGTGTTCAGATACTTTGGCGCGCGCGGATCATCACGAATAATTCGCCCCGTAAAGCCAACCACCTCGCCGCTGCTATCACTCAAGACCACCATCATCCGCCCCCGAAACAAGTCGCCGCCAAACCGATTCACCAGCCCCGCGTCAGCCAGTTCCCGGCGCGAAAATCCCCGCTTTTCCAGCGCTTTCGTCAGCGCATCGCCCTGATCCGGCGCATAGCCGATGATAAAATCACCGATCGTCTGCCGATTCAGCCGCCGTTTTTTCACCGCGTATTCTCGTGCTGCCGAATTTTTCACCAAATTTTGCTGATAGAAATTCGCGGCCAATTTCAGCGCCTCCCCTGCCCGCGCCCGCCGCTTGGCCGTGCGCCCATCACCATGAGAAAACAAACTCAAATCCACGCCTGCCTTGCGCGCCAAATGTTCCAACGCCTGCCGGAAATCCATCCCCTCCACCAGCATCACGAACGTAAAAATATCGCCTCCCTTGCCCGAAGAAAAATCATGCCAAATCTGCTTTTCCGGACTGACCATAAAACTCGGCGTCCGCTCATCAGTGAATGGACTCAGTCCCTTCAAATTACGACCCGCCCGCTTCAGCTGAACATATTCGCCGATCACGTCCTCGATATTTAGCCGCGCCCGCACTTCTTCTTTGGCATCATTCATGGTTTTTATTATATCACTCTTTACCTCTGTTGTTGTTTATGCTTTAATGGGTATATGCAGCCACACAATGACTACGACGTGCCAACCGGTATTGATTATCTCAATCAAATTTCTGCACCGCCAGCACCGCAAGGCTTTGATAAAAAGACAAAGATTATCTTGCTCATTCTCGGCATCATTGGACTACTCGGCCTGGCCTTTATCATCAACGCCACCCAAAACGCCTCCCGCGGCCCTTCATTAAATAACCTCATTGCTCGTCTACAAAAACTCCAAACCGTCTCTGAGAAATTTACTTCCCGCCTCAAATCCAGCCAGCTCCAAGACGCTAATAGCTCGCTCACGGCCGTACTCACCACTGCCAATAAGTCCATCGAGACGCCGGCCGCCGCCCAGAACATCGACGTCAAAAAAGACCTCAAAAACATCACCGCGCTCGACCCACCGACAAAACTCGAGGAAAAATTTGAGGAGGCCTATCTCAATGCCGACCTCGACAACACCTATGCCTACACCATGAATACCGAACTGGCTGATACGCTCTTGATGATGAATCGTATCAAAGAGGGTTCGCGCAGCAAAAGCACAATTGACTTTCTTGAGAAAACCATTTCCGACCTCACCAACGTACGCAAGCAGCTCATGGCGATCACCGGTGATTCGGACAAGTCATAACCACGCACGATGCGGCACAAGTCGGTCGGAGCAGCACTATTTCTCCCGGCACTCAGTTTATGCTGTTTTACTCACTCCGCCACCAGCTGATAACTTAGCCGCACCAAATCAAAAATTTCTTCATCACTCAATTGCCCCGAGCAAATGATGGTATTCCAATGCTTCTTATTCAGATGATACCCCGGCAGCACCGTCTCGTACTTCTCGCGGAGATTCTCAGCCAGTAGTGGGTCGCACTTCAGACTAACCCTGAGCGGCTTCGAGCCCTCAGCCACCAGAGCTACCATCTTCCCTGCGCCGTCATTATTCTTACCAAACTTATACACCGCAACATCCTCGCCAAACGGATAATCCAGCCACACACCGGGCAAACTCAGGATAAACTCTTCAAATTGTTTATGGGTCATGCTCTCAGTATACAATCACAATGTCTTGAGAGCAATTTTCTCAGCCATGCCCCGCGTCGCGCCAAATCGGCTCGCAGCATTTACCGCCACGGCCGCCATACCACGAAGCGCCGCTCGTGTTCGCGCCCTGAGAACATCTCGCCCAGTCAAGCCCTTTTGTTGATCCCGCTCTGATTGCCGAGCCAATCGAATTGCCCGGCCCGCCAGCGCCAAGCCTCGCTGCTTGTCACCCACTAGACTTTCAACCATACCCCAGCGGGATGCCATATTTATCTCGTACTGGTCAGCGTCCTCTTCTTTAGAAAGCTGGTTTACTTTTGCCATGTCCTGCTCGGCCTGCCGCGTCATGAGCCGCGCCTTGTCCGCCAACGCTTCATCCCGACCCTCCGCTAACAGATACGCCTTTAAAGCAAACACACCAACATACGATGCCGTGGCTGACCGCTCGCGTAGCGTCTCAATCCCGGGGTCATTGTTAGTTGCTATATCATGGATGTCATATGCCTGATCGATATAGTTAAGCGCCGCGTCAGTTCGGCCCAAACGATCACTTACGGCGGCCATATTGCGATACACCTCCCCTAGCAGTGACTCGTTACCCTCACCATGCAGCTCCTCCATTATCAGCGCTTTCTCGCCAAGCCGCACAGCCTCATCAAAATGACCGCGCGAAATCTCATTCGTTAGCCCGGTCATATATTGCTGTAACTCAGAACTTACTGCATGCATTTTCCAACTCCTTTTCTCAGGAGAGTATCAGATAAGTACACTCTTGTCAAATAACTCAGCAGCCGTGAATATGCCGACTGGTAAACCTAGCGTTTCACCTTCTTCAAATAATATTGTAATTCTTGAATACTACCGCGGATGTCCTCCAGCGCTCGATGATCCTCTGGCTTGGCAAATTTTTTGCCATATTTACCTTCAAATACCACCTTCCAGGCACTAACATCCAGCATTCGGTAGTGGAGGCGTTTTGAAAATTTCTTGAACCAATGATCGATAAAGCGCCGGTCTTGATGAATTGAATTACCCGCCAATAAAATTGGTGCATCATCAAAATACTCATCCAAAAATGCCAAGATATCGCGCTCGAGCTGCGCCTTAGTTGTCTTGGTGATCTTGTTTTGCGCTATCAGCTGCTCTCGCGCAGCCGCACCATCGCCATACCAAAATGATTTATTCTTATCAAATCGTGCTTGCATTTTCTTGCTACACCAGTGCGCTGCACCCTCAAAATGAGCAATTTCCGTAAACCCCCAGTCGGTCACAATCATCGCCACCTCAATCGGAAAATCCTCCACCGGATCTAGCCCGGTCATTTCCATATCCAGCCATAAAATTCGCTGCGGCTTGAATTTCGCTTTCATGTTTCTATTTTACCACTTCCTTGCAGCATGCTACACTAAAGTTATGGCAAAACGTATCCTTCTCAAATTATCCGGCGAGCAGCTCCAGGGCGAGTTCGCCAGCGGCTTCGATCCTAAGCGGGCTCGTTGGATCGCCGAACAAATCAAACCGGCCTTGAGCAGCGGCGCCGAAGTCGTCATCATGGTTGGCGGCGGCAATTATGTCCGCGGCAACCAAATCATTGGCCACGGTATCCAGCCCGTCTCGGCCCATAACATCGGCATGCTCTCTACTCTGATGAACGCCATCGCTCTGGCCGATGTGTTCAACGACGCTGCCCTACCGACCCGCGCCCTGTCCACCGTGGAGATTAATCAATTCATCGACCAATACACCTTCCGCCGCGCCCTTAGTCATATCAAGAAGGGCCGCATCGTCATCGTTGCCTGTGGCACTGGCCGACCCTTCCTGACTACCGATACCGCCGCTCTCAACCTCGCCCTCGAGATGCAGTGCGACGTTGTGATCAAAACGACGAAAGTCGACGGTGTATACGACAAAGACCCAGCTAAATTCCCTGACGCCATTAAGTTCGATCGTCTTCATTACGACCAAATTCTCACCAATCCTGACATCACTGTTATGGACAAGGCCGCCATTGGACTGGCCGCCGAGGAGAACAAACCGGTCATCATCTGCGACCTGCTCACCGACGGCAACATCGCCCGGGCCGCTCGCGGCGAGATAGTCGGCACGCTGATTTCCTAGCCTGCTGAGTACAGTACGCATCTTGTTCCAGCCTAGATCGTTTTACATAAAAAATCCGCCGTATTTATCCGGCGGATCTGTTTTCAAGGCCCAATTAGTCTTTTTTCTTGTCTAATTTATCCAGCTTCAAAAAGTGAATAATTGCATACACCACAAACGCCACCGCCAACAAAGTGATCAGCGAGCTAACGAATGCGCCGTACAGAAACTCACCCTTACGACCAGCAATTTCAACGGAGAATGATGCTGCCTGCAAACCTTCCTGCGAGCCGACAATCAGCTGAACGAGCGGATCGATAAATGCTGTCACCAATTTCTTGACCGTGTCACCAGCCGCAGTACCGATCGCCAGACCGACAGCCAAGCCAACCACGCCCTGCTCACGGATAAATGTCATAAAACCGCCGCCATGGCCCTTGACTGCTGCCGCTTTTTCTTTCAGTGCCGCCACACTTGGTTTTTTCACAATTGATTTCTTAGCGGTCGTCTGTTTAGTAGTCGCCTTTTTGGCTACTTTTTTCTCTGCCATAAAAACTCCTTTATGTTAAGTAGTACCTTGATTGTAGCATAAAACTTTACAAATTATCTAAAAGTTTTATGGCTGCAGCAAGCTTGCCGTTGCGCAGGCTATTTGGCGGTTTCGCCTCATATAGTGCAATGGCTTCTTGGGCAAGTCTCTTGTCGCCCTTCTGTTTGGCAATTTTTCGCATAACATCTGGCAAAAACAACTTATTCTTCGATTTGTCATCTGGGACCAAGCTCTCGTCCACCATAGTCGCTAGCTCAACCGCTTCGTCATACTTTCCTGCTATTATTAGCCGACGACACAACCCATCAACTTCTTTCAGGCCATTTCGCGAATCAACATCAAGATATATCCCTGATAATTCTGATAGCTCCTCGCTCGCCGTTTCGATTTCACCCCACTCCGCTCGCCGGGCAGCATTGTATTGCTGAATCAACAACATACGCCCCGGTACTGAGGGTAATGTTAAGAACTGTAATATCCGATTTCGGGGCTTATATTCGTGAGATTGTGCCGCATCAATAGCATCAAATGACAGTCATGGCCTTGAGCTCATAAACTTTTGCCTATCGATCGACGGCGGTAGTCGTTTCAAGAGTTCCCCCGAAAAAAATGTATTCACTGCCCGCAACTCACCCATCGCCAGCTGGTCAAGCGGGTTGGGCGCACCGCTGCCAATCACGCCGGTCATATCACAGCACAACTCCTCTGTTGCCACATCGAGCAAAAAGGCTCGCCTACTACTCCAATCAAATAGTGTAACCATAGCGTGCTGATTCGCATAACTAACAAAATGCTCAATGCCGAGCTGCTCCAGACACTCTGACGCAATAATGACATGGCCAAAACAATTTGTAGCCTCACAACCAGCAACTTCAACTGCATCGAGTAGCGGTGAATCAGCCGAAGTCGGAGCAAAATCCACCGTTTGTCGTACCACCCGTGCTATATCAACTGCCGCCTTCGTTGCAGCATCATACGTCTGCGGAGACTGTTCATACACTGCACGAATCAACTTCAGCTGCTGCGAGTCTAATAAAAGTTCACGTCGTAGTCCTGGCTCAGCCTTAACTAATTGCCGTTTAGGCGTCATCAAATTAGCAGAAATATACTTTTCCATCTCTGACATATCATACAATATTTACTAATATTTTACAACTTATCGGGGGCGACGATACCAAGAATGGTGAGTCCCGCCTTCAAGATGTCAGCATACACCGCTACCAAGCCAACGCGGTGCGCTTCTTTGTCGCTGCCAACAACTTGATTTTTCTCATAGTAGCGGTTGAATTCTTGTGCCAGCTCAAACAAATAGGCGCAGATATGATGCGGCTCCAAACTTTCGGTAGCACGGTTAACCGCCTCAGCGTATTCGCTCAGTTTCCTAACGAGCAGCCGATCTTCGTCGAACAATTCCGTCGGGAACGCAACTGCTTGCTCAGATTTCGCCAAGATACCCCGTGCCCGAGCGTGTGCATACTGTAGGTAACTACCGGTGTTACCTGTCAAACTAACCGCATCGTTAATGTCAAAGACCACATCGCTACCAATTTTGACCTTCAAAAATTGATAGCGCAGTGCGCCAGCCACTACTTCGTCGGTTGGTTCACCGCCAGCTTGCGTGATGGCCTTTTTAAACTCGTTAAATAACCAATCGATGGTAATCACCTCGCCAGTACGCGAACTCATTTTACCAGTCGTTAATTTGACGAGGCCAGTCGCATAATTAAACAATTTACCCTTCAGTTCTGGAATTGCCAATTCACTAGCGGCAATCACCCCGCGGAAATACGCCGCCTGCTCTTCGCCATTGACGGTAATTGATAGGTCTAGGTTTGGATAATCTTGGCGCTTCAGCTGGATCAGCCCCATGTCGTGCGCACCATACAACCCGTTGCCATGCGAACCGATGAACACATTATCAAACGCACCGTACTGGCTACCCTTGAAGATATATGCACCGTCCGACTCAGTAAAGACCTCTGGGGTTTTTTCTTTGATCAAGGCCTTGCCTGGCACTTCAGTTTCGCTCTCGACGTAGCGTCGCTCAATTGGCACATTACCCAGTCGTGCCACATTGGCGTCAATTTCATCAAAACTCCAGGCCTTACAAATCTCATACACCTGCTTATACAACGGATCGTCCAGCACAAATGACTGTTTGGCCAGCTCATCAATCTCCGCCCGCGCCTCTGGCGATTCCTTGGCTGCCCGCGCCCCTTCAACGTACATACGGCTCATAAACTCGTTGCGCTTATCAGCTGGAATAGCGTCTAGCTTGCTGACATCGCCATCAATTTCGCGAAGAATCGCCCACATACTCTTGCCAACATGCGTACCGACATCGCCGTGGTAACTCACTCGGTGTACCGATGCACCATCCACCGCCAACAAATTCGCCATGGTGTCTGCCAAAATCGCATTCAAAGCGTGACCAATGTGCATGGCTTTGAACGGATTCGGGCAGTTGGTCTCAATAACGACCGTTTGACCTGAACGATTGGTGGCTGGTCGCACTTTCAACGACTCAAGCACCGCT
Organism: Candidatus Nanosynbacter lyticus; assembly: GCF_030253515.1. Classification (NCBI taxonomy): domain Bacteria; kingdom Bacillati; phylum Minisyncoccota; class Nanosynbacteria; order Nanosynbacterales; family Nanosynbacteraceae; genus Nanosynbacter; species Nanosynbacter lyticus. The sequence goes on along the minus strand of NZ_CP124549.1, from coordinate 59,575 downwards.
TGATCGCTCAATTTCACATTGATAAAGCCTGGCCCAGCCACACTGACCTCGCTAAACTCCTGGCGGCCACGCAGCTCTTTGGCAATCGCCTCGGCAATCTCGCGCGGACTTTTGCCCAGTGGTTTCGCCAACTGCAGCGCCACATTCGTCGCAAAATCACCAAATTTTGGATCAGGGCGCGTCAACTGCACCGATACATCCTGATCAAAAAGTTGCTTCACCGCCTGAGAAATAATCTGCTCCATACCTTTCAGTATAGCAGACAACAAGCAGTTTTACTCTTGACTCATTTCTTCCAGCTGCAGCAGCGTCACCGAGCTCGGACTCGAGCCCTTGACGTGACGCAAAACATACCCAAGCGCCGAGGCATCGTCATGACTTAACGTCGTCCCATCAAGCGGATCATGTGTTTCAATTGTTTCTTCAGCCATTTTTATTCCTTTTTATGTTAGGTACTATCTGGCCGTATGTTAGCATAAGTTTTTTACTTTGTCAAGCTGGCTCGAATCAGCCCGTCAAATAGTGGATGCGGGCGGAACGGGCGCGACTTAAATTCAGGATGAGCTTGCGTGGCCACGAAATACCGATGATGCGGCGCTTCGATAAATTCCACCAGCTGACCGTTCGGCGACGTGCCAGAAATCACCAGGCCGCCCCTCTCAATCGCTTGAACAAAATCTTGATTCACTTCGTAGCGATGGCGATGCCGCTCAATTACCTCTGTTTTACCATAAATTTTAGCAACAAGCGAACCAGATTTCAGCACCGCCGGATAATCGCCGAGGCGCATCGTGCCGCCGGTCGACTGCTTGCCCTGCTGTCCGTCCATGATGTACACCACATCCGCGCCAGGCTCAGCGCCAAACTCTTCACTGTTAGCATTCGCCACGCCGCCCAAACGCGCTGCCGCAATGACCGCCACCTGCAGGCCAAGACAAATTCCTAGATACGGCTTGTTGTTTTTTATACAATATTCAGCTGCTTTAATCTTCCCCTCCACGCCGCGCGTGCCAAAACCGCCCGGCACCACGATAGCGTCAACGCTGGCCAAATCAGCTTCGCTGGCTGTCTCAGCGTTAATCCACTTAATAGAAATCTCACTTTTGTTCGCCCAAGCAGCAGACTTCAGCGCCTCAGTCACCGACAAGTAGGTATCAGAATTATCAATGTATTTAGCCACCAAGCCGACGGTTACCCGCTTGGCATATTCAGTAGTATCGCGCTGAGCTAGACGTTTCCATCGCTGTAAATTTGGCTCCACTGAATTGTCAGTAAACTCGCCAAGCAGCTTGCCCAAATCACGGTACACCGTCAATGGCACTTCATATACTGTATCGACATTTGGCATCATAATAATTCCCTCCTGGCGCACGCCAGACGAAATAGCAATTTTTTCGCCGATACTGCGCGGCGGCTTGTCGTGACCCTCGGTCCGCACCGCCACCACATCCGGCATAATGCCAAAACCGCGAAGATCCGCCAGCGCATTCTGAGCCGGCTTGGTCTTGTACTCGTGCGACGCCTCCAAAAACGGCACATATACCACGTGCACGAAGAGGCAATTTTCCCGTCCCACATCCAGCGCAAAACCGCGAATCGCCTCGATAAAGCTCAGACCCTCGTAGTCGCCGACTGTGCCGCCAATTTCCACGATATGAACGTCACCCTCGGCCGCCTCGCGGATGGCCGCCTTGATAGAATTAGTTAAATGCGGCACCATCTGTACCGTCTGGCCGCCAAACTTACCAGCCCGCTCATCGGCGATCAAATCGCGCAGCAATCGGCCCGACAGCGTGGTGTTTTTTCGCGTCAATTCCAAATCCAAAAACCGCTCGTAGTGGCCCAGGTCCAAATCGGTCTCGGCGCCATCCTTGGTCACAAAGCACTCGCCGTGCTCTTTCGGATTCAGCAGTCCAGCATCAACATTCAGATACGGATCACACTTTTGTACCGACACGGCGATGCCTTTGGCCTGCAGCACTGCACCGATACTGGCGGCCGTGATACCTTTACCTACGCCTGACAGCACGCCGCCGGTTACGAAAATATACTTCTTTGCCATCACTTCTCCAACATATCAAAAGAGGCGTCAAATCGACACCTCTGTTGTTTTATTCACAACCATCGCAAACCGTCAGACTTGCCGGATCAATGGGTGCAGCGACACTACCATTCGCTCTGGCCTGTTCGTCAGCCACCGCCTGCGCTGCCTGCATCGCCGCATCAATAGCACTCAGCTTTTCTTCCAGAGACATGTCATCAGTAATAATTTGGGCTGCATTCATTCTTATTTTCCCCTATATTTAGTATAGCCTTATGGCTATTGTACGCCAGTGATAGCGCTTACGCAATAAAATGCAGCCAATTTTCCGTTGTGGTTTTTTCATCAAGATTGCCAATTGGCATGATGTAAATTTGCCTATTTTCCACGCGCGGCATAAAGTCGCCCAGCTTATTGGCATAGACCCCCAAAGCCGCCGCCTCTTCTTCCTCTGGTAGCTCTCGCACCTTTGTTGTCAAAAAGACAGCACTCTTTTGGTCATTCCAAACCACAAATTCGACAACACCGCTGCGGTACGCATTAACAGCGTGACGGGATTGCCGGTCAGAAATCCAAATAATGTTGTCATTTTTATAACGCACAAAGTGGAGCGGCGTCACTAATGGTGTTCTGTCGCGATTGACGGTAGCCAAAGCACCAACTTCCACGGTGTCTAAAATATCTGTTGTAATTTTGTCCATAGTAGTTATTTTGTGGTATTCACCTCATAGCTAGTGTTAGTGCTTTCAAAGAAATTGACCAATTCCAGGGTGTCATTTGCCGTAGCCATCCATTTGGCCGGGTTGGCCACGTTGTACTCAGGCTCAAAACCAAGCTCGACCAAGCGGCGGTCAGTCATGTGCATGACGTATTGATTGACATAATCAGCGTTCAGGCCGAGGATTCCCTTTGGCAACATATCCTTGTTGTACTCTTTCTCCAGCTCCACCGCCTGCAGGATGAGGTTGCGGATTTCCTCGGCAAATTCCTGGGTTTGCAGTTCTGGGTTTTCGTCCAAAATAGTCAGCAGTAAATTGATACCAAAGGTCAAGTGCAGATTCTCATCCTTGGTGATCCAGTCCAGCAGCGTGCCGACATTACGCAGCAAGTTGCGCTGACGGAAACTCATGCCGACCATAAAGCCCGAGTAGAACCAAATACCCTCCAGCACGATGTTATATGCCACAAGTGAGCGGACAAAATCCTTTTTACCCTCCAGCGTGTAGATATCGAGGTTTGGATCAAGCATGACATCGAGGTGCTTGTTCTGGAAATCTGCCTTGTCGGCCAGCGATTTCTTGCCAAAGCCCGCCGCATAAATCTCCTCGCGATCAAATGGAAAGGTCTCAATGATATATTCAAAGGTCATGAAGTGGTTGGCTTCTTCCCACATCTGTTTTGACAGATAGAGCTGCGCTTCAGCGGCGTTGACGTATGGATAAATACCAAAGGCCAGCGACTTGTTGATCAATAGCTCGTTCGGGTTGAGGTAGCTAATCACCGTTTTGAGCGCGTGCTTTTCCTCATCGCTGAGTTTTTCAAAGTCCGCCAAATCCTGGACTAGCTGCACCTCGTTAGGAAACCAGGTGTTAGCCACCGCTTGGTTGTATAAGTCATACGCCCATGGGTAGCGAATTGGGTGCAGTGATAAACCGTCGCGTAGTCCTGAACCTAAAATACCCATTTAATTGTCCCCTTCTATGATGATAGCAAACAGCGCTTCCTGCCCAATAGCTCGTTGCGCCGCCTCCTTCGCCAACAGATCAATTCCCGGCAACGTATCCTGTTGATTTTGATATTCCATATCGTTCCTCCTTTATTTTATTTATTAACCTTGGCAAATCCAAACCCGCGTGTTTTAGCGCCAGTTCGAATCTTCTGTTCTGCTAATTTTTCCACCGACACTGTGGTCTGCTCTGACTGATGACGTGGCTTAACGTGCAAGTAGTAAGTCGTTTTCAAACCACGCCGCCAGGCTTCAGAATAAATTTCCACATACTCATCAATATCACGAGTTGCCAGGTACATATTGCGGCTAATCGCCTGATCCACCCACTTTTGCGCCCGCGCCGCCACCTCGATAAAAGCATACGGGCTGAGCTGGAAGCTAGTCTTGTAGACGTCACGCAGTTTTTGCGGAATGACGTCGATGTGCTGAATGTCGCCCTGATTAGCGAACACTTCCTCTTTTATGTCATCCCACAAGTTCAGCGCCTTAAGGTCGCGCACCAGGTTATTATTCACCTCCAAAAACTTACCGTTCAGCGTCGAACGGCTAAAAATCTGGGCAAATTGCGGATCAATTCCAGGGGTCGTCCCTGCCACATGACCGATGTTAGCGGTCGGTGCAATGGCCATCAATGTGGCGTTACGCATGCCTTTTTTAACTTTCTTACGTAGTTTATCCCAATCTAGACGGGTTTTGTTATCAATTTTCACCTTAACCTTGCGATTATTCGACAATTCCGCCACCGTATCAATCGGCAAAACACCCTTACTCCAGCCGCTACCGTTATATGTCGGATAACTACCTAACTTGGTCGCCAAATCCGCCGACTGGTCGATGGCGTGATAACTGATAAACTCCGTCAATTGGTCGATCAACTCATAGGCTTCATTCGACTCATAACAATAGCCAAGTTTTTCCAATACGTCCGAAAAACCCATCATGCCCAGGCCGACAGCTCGCGTCTGCTGGTTGGCGTGCATTGCCTCTTTAACTGGCGTCTCAGTAATGTCAATCAGATTATCCAATTGCCGAATCGCTGCCCGTGAAGCCTCTTGTAAACGGTCCCAGTCCCACGTCTTATCCTCACGCAAAAACGCCGACAGATTGATACTAACCAAGTTACAGGTGGCGATATTATCCTTGTCTTGAGGTAAGGTAATTTCCGTACACAGATTGCTCAGATGAATTGTACCAGTGTTATTATTCAGCGCCCGCACATTAATGGTATCTTTCCAGGTTAACCACGGATGGCTAGTAGCCTGCAGGCTAGTCAAAATCTGCTTAAATTGCTGGCGGGCTGACATCTTTTCAAAGACCCGCAATTTACCAGCTTCGGCTAGCTTAATATATTCCTTGTAACGCGCCGAAAACTCCTCACCGTACAACTCTGGCAAATCTGGCGTTTCCGCTGGGTCAAACAGATACCAATCCTGATCTTTTTGCACCCGCTTCATAAATTCATCAGAGATAAATACCGCGGTGTTGGCAAAACGCGTGCGCATATACGGGTCGCCAGAGTTAGAACGCAGATCAATAAACTGCCCAAAATTAAGGTGCCAGTTCTCCATATAAATGGCCGCCGCACCCGCCTTTTTACCCTTACGTGAGACCGCAAATAACGCCGTGTCAATCATCTTCATGAAAGGAATTGGGCCAGTTGATTCAGTATTAGTGGTTTTAACTGGGCTACCAGCTGCCCGCAACTTAGTAAAACCGATGCCGATGCCGCCAGTACCCTTGGCGATAAACATCGTATCACGCACACTCTTAGCAATTGATTCCATATCGTCATCAACATTTAACAAAAAACAATTGCTGAGTTGCGGGAAGGAGCCGCCAGCATTGACTCGTGTCGAGCCGCCTGGCAGATATTCCAACTTACTCATATGTTCATAAAACTCAATCGCTGCTGCAGTTGGATCTGGCTCATTATAGCTAAGCCCCATGGCGATGCGCATATGAGTAAATTGCGGTGTTTCCAGCGAGTCGCCGCTTTGTTTACGCAAGGCATAGCGGTTTTTATTCGTCATCACACCGAGATATTTACTGAGGTCATCACGTTCTGGCTGTAATGCTTCGCCCAATTTTTTCAAATCAAATCGCCCGTCGCTCATCCGCTTATCAAGTAAGCCATCTTTGACCGCCGCTTTAACAAATTTCGGAAACTCCCGAGCGTGCAATTTCTTTAATTCATCGGCCGTCTCGTAATCGCCCAAAATGCTCTTATAAATAGTCTTTAGCAGCAAGCGGGCTGCGATTTTATCATAATCTGGATCATCCTTGACATTCTGTAGTGTCGTCTGGATGACGGCCTGATCGAGCTGCTCGGTGGTAATCCCGTCAAATAGTGTCAGCTGCAGCTCGGTTGCCACCTGCACCACCTTAGAAACCTGATCTGGCAGCCCGTCGCAAGCCTTCAAAATCGCCGCGTTAATTTTATTGGCATCAAACGGCTCTTTTGTCCCGTCGCGTTTGATGACGTTGATTTGTTGCATGTACCCTCCTTAATTTGCCCTGCTAAAAATCAGCCGCCAGTACCCCATCTGGTGGCTCATTTGGATAATTTGCCTTTTTATTTATTTATGGGTTCGCTACATATATAGCGTACAACACTAACTATAGCCGCTACATATAGTGTTTTTCAAGACATTTGGTAAATTTTACAACCTATTTTTGCTATAATCAGATACGGTATGAAATTTGCCTCAATGCGCGACGCCACTTATTTTTTGGACGAGCTAATTGCTCATCCGCCCAAAAAGCATGATCGGCTGGCATATGTAGCGCATATTTTGGAAACCCTTGGCAGTCCGCAAAATCAAATTCCCGCCATCCACATCGCCGGCACCTCCGGCAAGGGTTCGACTGCTTATTATGCTACCAGTTTACTGAACCGGGCTGGCTATACTACCGGCATGTTAGTGTCGCCGCATATTGCCAGCGTCGCCGAGCGCTCGCTAATCAACGGACAGCCACTGCCTGAACAAGAATATTTGCATTATTTTCAAGCGTTTGCCAATCTTTATATAGTACACAACCTGCATCTATCGTATTTTGAATTTTTGACGATTTTTAGTTTTTGGCTATTTAAGGAAATGAGAGTTGATTATATCATAATTGAGGTTGGGATTGGCGGTCGGCTAGATACAACCAACGTGATTTTCCGTTCGCCAACGGTACGCGTCATCACTGATATCGGACTAGACCATACGGAATTATTAGGCAATACTCTGACAGAAATCGCCCAAGAAAAAGCTGGCATTATCCATCAAAGCGATTCAGTCGTTATGAACCGGCAAGCTTCTGAGATTGAAATGGTTGTTCGACAACGTGCAGAGGAGCAGCATACACAATTCTCGATTACTTCACCAGTGACTAGCGAATTCCTGAAAATACTGCCGGATTTTCAGCAGCGGAATTGGACATTGGCGTACCGCGCCGTCGAAAAGCAGCTGGCACTGAATAAAAAGCCGTCCCTGCCAAAAGAAGTTCTGGAAAAATCCGTGCATATCACTATTCCTGGACGGTTAGAGAAGCGCAATGTTGATGGAGTTAACATCATATTTGATGTTGCGCATAATCCCCAGAAAATCCGCGCTTTGATTGATTCATTGCGGAAATTATATCCGGATAAAAAGCCTATCTTCGTAGTAGCATTCGGGCAAAATAAGCAGTCATCAATAGCAGAATCGCTTGCTATAATTGACAACCTGGCGCAACTAACCTACGCCACCACATTTAGCACCAATTACGGCAAAAATCACCGCAACATGCCGCCGGAAATTATCCGCCATGTCATGAAATCTGCAGTCGAGATTGAACATAATACAGACAAGGCTCTCGCGAAAGCTATCAAGAAGGCCCGGCAACTCGATACGTACGTCGTTGTTACCGGGTCGTTTTATTTGGTGAGTGAATTTGCGGCAAGGTAGATCATTATAATGTTCGGAAGAATTTAACAAAAATATCTTCTAGCTTTTCCTGCTGAGCCACGCCGCTTGCCATAAATTGTTTGGCACCAGGCGTTGCGTTTACCTCTATTACGCCGTATTCGCTATCTGATTGCGTAATATCCTTACACGCCAAATCAACCCCACATATTCGTAAATCAAAGATTCTTGCCACCCTGACAGCTAGATCTCGCCACCGTTGATGCATAACTTCACCGACATCAACTGGCGTTCCTCCTGCTGATAAATTTGATATATCCATCAAACGAACATCTGTGCCTTTCGGTATAATATCGGTCATAGACAGACCCATTTTCCCCAATTTATTCATAATTATAGGTAGCTGCCTTTCAAAATGTATATCTCTACCAGAATCTACCAAGGTCTTATGTTTCAAATCAATTAGCTGTTCTAAATTACTTACTCCATCACCCTTAACAGAAAAAGGTCGTCTCTCATAGGCATTAACTACCTCATCATCAAAAACCAATATGCGATAGTCAGGCATTTTTAATTCTTCTTCAATGACAGCTACTTTAACGCGCTCCTCGTTACACTGGTTAAGAAGCTTATCAAGTTCTTCAGCGGTTTCAACTCTAGCTACACCAACTCCTTGAGAACCTCTGCTAGGTTTAATATAGACAGGAAATCCTAAAGATTCATCAATATAGCCAAGGGCTTCTTTTGTGTCACGCATAGAGTGATTAAACTGCTGACGGTCTGATTGACGCAGCATATCCGCCCACCAAGGTAAAAGAAATTCAGAACCTCTTGCACAATCTATGCCATTTTCTCTAAGCAAAAACTTTGTATACCCCTTATCATTAGCTAATTACTCTGCGCTTCCTGAATTAAACCCAGGATCATGTCCATATAAAACTCTGTGTTCTCCAGAATTATACTTAATTGACGCCACATACCCATATTCAGGTTCGATAATAATATCTTTTATCTCTGGTAGCTTACCAGCATTATATGCGCCTATCAAAATATTGATTAAGTACGTATAATGTTCTCTTGTTTCTATACGCTTTTCTGTATGATGTTCGTATATTTCCATAATGCCCTCTCAAATATCTCTTGGCGGAAGGACGGGGATTCGAACCCCGGAGGCCCCGTGAAGAGCCTACACACTTTCCAGGCGTGCCAGTTCAACCACTCCTGCATCCTTCCGTGATGCATATTATAACAGAAAGTCCGCTAGCGGTTGCAACCGGAGCGGCTTTTTGTCTATAATAAAGGCAATGATGAACGATCCTTCAACGCGAATTAAACTTACTAATGTAACCAAACGATTTGGCTTTGGTGACGCCGAGCAGGTGGCGCTGGACAATGTCAATCTCGAGGTCAAAAAGGGTGAATTTATCGCCATCGTCGGCCCGTCCGGCTGCGGCAAGACGACCCTGCTTAACATCCTCGGGCTGCTCGACCACCCGTCAGAGGGCGAGTATTACCTTGACAATAAACCAGTCGAGGATCTGACGGCAACCCATCACGCCACGATTCGTTCGCGCGATATTGGCTTTATTTTTCAACATTTCAATCTCATCCCACGCCTGACGGTGATCGATAATGTTGCCCTGCCGCTCACCTATAAAGGCATCAGCAAGACCAAGCGCCTCCAGGAAGCCAGCCGAATCTTGCGCAACTTCCATCTGGGCGAGCGCGAGTATTATCTGCCGCATCAGCTATCTGGCGGTCAGGTTCAGCGCGTGGCAATCGCCCGAGCACTGGTCAACAGCCCATCAATCATCCTGGCCGACGAGCCGACCGGCAACCTCGATTCCAAGTCCAGCCACATCATCATGGAGGAGCTGTCCGACATTCACCGCCGAGGCAATACGATTATCATGGTGACGCACAATCCAGAGCTGCTGTCCTATGCCAGCCGGGTGATTTCTATGCTCGATGGGCGCATTGATACCGATACGCACCACATCAAGAAGATCTTTAAGCAAAAGCTGGGCGGCGATGACCAACCAGCAACTCCGGTGAGTTCAACGCCGACGCACACAGTAGCCGCCAAAGACACAAAAGACGAGTCAGAGGAAAAGGGCGAGAAAGTAGAGAAAGCCGAGCCAACCAAAACCACTCCTGAAAAACCAACGACCGAGAAGGCAGCCCCATCTGCTACTCCCAACAAGCCAGCTGATCCAGTGAAATCGCCGGATGATCTCCCACCAAAGCGGCCGCTTGGCGCTGCTTCAGCCAAAGCAACCACAAAGACTGTTAAAGCTGACAGCGATCATAGTAAAAAATCAATAGATTCTGACGCCGCAAAAACCGCTGCTCCGTCGACCGAAAAGAAACCCGCCCCTAAGTCCGATAAAGCCGACGACGCAAAAACCGATGCCGCCAAATCAACCAAGAAACCAGTCAAAAAAGAACGGAAAGCTACGAAAAAGTCATGAAAATGCTCCTCAATAATCACTTCGAGAACGCGACTGAATCGCTCAAGTCAAATAAAGTCCGCACCTACCTATCGATTTTTGGCATCATGGTCGGCATCGCCAGCATTACTATTATCTTGTCGCTGCTGACCGGCACGAGCCGCCTATTTGGTGATCAATCCGCCAAGATCTCTGACACCACCGCACTAATCCGGTCTGGCAGCGAGGCGCGGCCGGATTCATTGCTGTCACTCAGCTCCGGACACGCCGCCCAGATGGTGAACACACTGACCGAACAGGACGCCCGAGAAATTGCCAAGGCGACCGACAACAGCGCCGCACCACTGGCAACGTTTCGCACGAATATATCAACACCGGACGGCAAGACGAAGCTAGAGCGCACCACCGTTATCGGCAGCTCGGGCGAACTGGCCAAACTCGCCAGCCTCAAGTTGCGCGAAGGACAATTCATCGACGAGGCCAACGGCGTCGTGATCGGTAAACAGCTGTCAATTGACCTATTCGGCACCGAAAAATCCCTCGGCAGCGTCCTCAAGCTCCGCGGCGAGACGCTCACGGTGGTCGGCGTCCTCGACGAGCCGGAAACTGCGCCTAGTTACCTCGGTGTTGATTTTAATCGCTCTATCATCCTGCCGCTGGCCGTCAGCAAAAAGTTCACCCAAAACACCGCCCAAATCCAGCAAATCCTCATCACTGCCGACAACGGTACGGCGTTGCAAGCCAAAATTGATGCAGCCAAAAAAGTTCTTGCCCAGCAGCATCAGGGCGATACCGACTACCACACCTTGGTCGGCCAAGCCATCACCGCACCAAATTCACACCTAGTGAACGCGCTCTCAACAGCCATGGCGGTTATCGCCGGCATCTCGCTACTGGTCGGCGGCATCGGCATCACTAACATCATGCTGGTTTCGGTCGCCGAACGCCAGCGCGAAGTCGGTATCCGCAAAGCCGTTGGCGCCACCAACCGCACCATCGTCGCCCAATTCCTCATCGAATCAGCCATCATCGGCCTATTTGGCGGTATTCTTGGCTACGTTATCGGCCTCGGCGCGTCGTTCCTCCTCGGCATGTACCTACCATTCACCCCGGTTCTCGAGTGGCAAGCAGCCGCCCTGACCATCGGCGGAGCGCTGATCATCGGTATGCTCTTTGGCATCTATCCAGCCAGCCGCGCTGCCGGCAAAGACCCGATCGAGAGCTTGCGCCACTGATTCACACAAATCCGCCACGACCTTCAATGGGCTCTAAAATAAAAGCGACGCCCCACTCCCCGGGCGCCGCTTTTTATTCTCCGGCTCAAATGAGCCTACGACAATTCTCTCTTTAGCTGCTCCACCAGCGCCACTGGCTCTGGATTAACACCGTTGAGAATGCCCGCATAGATACTGACAATCTCGCCCAGCGCCAGCCCCCACAGCAGCTGCTCGAGCAGCGTCTTGCCCTGTAGCTCGACTACTTCGGCCTTCGGGCGCATACCCGACAGCAACCGATCGGTCAGCTCCATCCGCTCCCGAATTCGCGGACGCTCAAGGCTGCTCCGAAAATCCACGACCTTATATGGTTTATCGACCGGATGTGATGACCAGCCGATGAATTCATTGTGGCTGAACTCCGGATATTGATTCCAAAACGCCACGTTTTTCGCTGACTCGTTAAAGCTAATCTTCCACTTATACGCCAGCGGCCATGTCAGCTCGCCCGCATAAAACACCTGGGTCGAACCAACGAGCTTAAGCGCCAGTTGCTTGGCATAATTATCCGCCGTCGGTACATCCTCGGCCCACTGGCTCAGCTGATCTTTCAGCCACACACCACTGGTTGCGACCGCGTGGTACAGACTATCGTCAATCACCTCAAACTGACTGAGCAGCTTCAGCAGCCCACGCAAATGATAAATCGTTGACATCCGCGGCTGGCCGCCCGACGGGACGCGCACCCGCGGCAGATTATCGGCCTCGGCCGCCATAAACAATTTCCCGCCCGTCGCCATCACCGCCAACTGGCAGCCATGCTCACGAGCCTGCTGGTAACAGCTCATCGTCTCCTCGGTGTTGCCCGAGTGGCTGATAGCAATAACTAGTGTTTTTTCGTTCACAAAATTCGGCAACTGGTAGCCTTTCACTACCTCAAGCGGCACCATAATCCGATCCGCCGTCAGCACCTTGACCATATCTGCCGCCAGCGCCGAACCGCCCATACCCGCCAGCACCACATTAGCCACCTCACTAGGGGTCGCCGGTGACTCCACTTCAGCCGCAAAGTCCGTCTGCATCGTTACCGCCACCGCACTCGTTCGTGTACTGCCCGGATCGCGCTGCGCTAAAAGATTTTTATCGTCAAGCATCTTGAAATTCCTCCTTTTCCTGTGTTACAGTATAACATAGGAAGCAAGCGTAACCGTAATGTGAAAAGAGGTGGGGTATGACAATTCAAGACAGCGGACAAGTCAACAGCGATCGAGATCTAGCCAACGTGCTAGCGGGCGTCTCTGGTGGCAATGATGACAATCTACGATTTGAAGAAACCGGCGCCCAGGACGCCGACACGACCAGTCGCCCGACCAAGCCACAGACCGGCGTCGCACCCGGGTCGGCCGCACCAGCACCACGGCCAACTACCGATAACACTAGTCGGCCATATACCACGCCGACCGATATGTCACTTGATGATATCAAGCAAAATGCTCTAAATGAACTTCGACCACTGGTCAACAAGCTCAACGTCTCGCCCGAGGAAAAGTTCGACACCTACCTCCTATTGCTGCGCTCAACTGACGACACCTCGCTAATCGCCCCAGCACACGAAGCGGCCGTCGCCATCCCCGACGAGACCCGCAAAGCCCAGGCGCTGCTCGATATTATCAAGGAAATTGATTTCTTGTCGCAGAGCTGAGACTGCAGACTCAAACATAAACAGAGCGCAGGCCCAAGGTCGGTAATTCACTTCACGAGCAATATAAAATGTCCCGCTTCATACGGGACATTTTACTGGTAGAAGCAAGAGTCTTACATCATCCCCATACCTGGCATGCCACCAGGCACAGCTGGAGCTTCTGGCTCTGGTACGTCGACGACCAGTGCGCCCATGGTTGCTGCGGTTGAGGCGATAGATACCGCGTTCTGCACTGCTTCCTTAGTGACGCGCGCTGGGTCGATGACGCCAGCTTTTTTGACGTCCACCAGGCCTGCTTCCGGATCCATGACATTAACGCCAAAGCCAGCCTTGCCCGCCTCGACTTGCGCTAGCAGCGCGTCGGCATTCAAGCCAGCGTTACGCATAATCTGTAGGAACGGCTGCTTCAGGGCATCCTTTAGAATCTGCCGGCCAGCCGCGATGCTATCTGCACCGCTCACTTTCAAGCCGCCAGCCAAATTCACCAGCGTGACGCCACCACCGGCGACAATTCCTTCAGCCAAGGCTGCCTTGGTCGCTGCCACTGCGTCGTCCACCCGGAACTTCTTTTCGTCAATTTCTGTCTCGGTCGCGCCGCCGACTTTAATAACGGCCACCTTGCCGCTCAAGGCAGCTGCCCGCTTGTCGAATTGTTCTTTTTCGTACTCGCTGGAAGCATTGTCGGACAGCGCCTTGATCTGAGCGATTTGTTCCTTCACTGCTGACGGCTTACCCGCGCCCTCAACGATGGTGGTTTCATCTTTACCGACAATCACCTTGCGCGCCGAACCCAACACCTCTAAGCCAGCATTCTCAAACGTCAAACCATGATCCTCAGAAATCACCGTTGCGCCAGTCAACACTGCGATATCGCGTAAAATCTCCTTGCGGCGGTCGCCAAAGCTTGGTGCCTTGACCGCCACGGTGTTAAACACGCCCTTGAGCTTGTTCAGCACCAAGATACTCAGCGCCTCACCTTCAACTTCATCAGCGATCAGCACCACATCCTTTTTCCCACTTTGTGCCAATTTTTCCAGCATTGGTAGGAACTCTTGCACGCTGGAAATCTTCTTATCGGTGATCAAAATCGCTGGCTTTTCATAAACCGCCTCTTGCCGACCGGTGTCGGTGACAAAGAACGGACTGACCCAGCCTTTGTCCAGGCTGAAGCCTTCAACAACCTCAGCCTCCAGCTCCAAACCTTGGCCAGCCTCAACCGTTACCACGCCGTCTTTACCAACTTTCTCGATGACACCAGCGATCAATTTGCCAATTTCCGCGTCGCCCGCCGAAATGGTTGCCACTTCTGCCACACGCTCAGACTTGCCTTCAATTGGCTCAGCTAATTTGTTCAGCTCTTTGACAATTTCCGCACCGGCCTGCTCGATGCCCTTGCGCAGCTCCATTGGGTTGTGGCCCGCTGCGATCAACCGGTTAGCCTCCTTCAAAATCGAATAGGTCAGTACCGTCACAGTCGTGGTGCCGTCGCCAGCCTGCTTGTTCAAGTTCTTGGCCGCCTGTTTGATCAAATCAGCACCGACCTTATAACCCAGTGTCTCGTCGTCTTGCTCACCCAGCTCAATACCTTCCGCCACCGTTACACCGTCATGCGTCACGGTTGGTCCGCCAAACCCCTTGGCAATCACCACATTGCGGCCCTTTGGCCCGTAGGTTACCTTGACTGCGTTATACAGTGCCTCGGCACCGCCCAACACGCGAGCGCGCGCATCATCATCGTAAAAAACTTTTTTTGCCATAATAAAAACTCCCCTTTTCTCAAACAACCGTTGCTAAAATATCTTCCTCGCGGACGATCAAATATTCCGTGCCGTCAATTTTCAAATCCGTGGTCGAATATTCCTTATATACAATCTTGTCGCCCACCTTTACACTCTTGACATCACCGCCAACCGCTTTGACTTCAGCCACCACTGGCTTCTCCTTGGCGTTGTCCGGCAAATATAATCCGCTAGCCGTCTGCGTCTTCGCCTCCTCGCGCACCGCTACCACGCGGTCGCCGAGAGGCTTGATAGGTGTATCCATATCATCCTCCATTTCGTTAACAATACACCCATTGTACCGCACCAAATTAGCACTCGTCAAGCGTGAGTGCTAGAAATTGAACTTCATAGCCGCCTCACCTGGTTCCTCCGGATTCGCCAGCTTTTCATTAACATGCAGTTTTAATTGATCATTCTTATCTTTTTCAAGCCTCCCCGGGCCACAAACTGCTTTCTCTGTCCCAACCGTAACATTTCCAGTCGCTCGAATAGAGGACTCATCAAAACCCGTTGCATCAAGCACCATGGTTGCATTTAGCATAATTGTCTCAGCACTACCGTTCTGTTTGTGTCGCCGTGTCGCCAACTCATTACCATCAGAATTAGGAGTCACAACCAACCGAAGTGCAACCGCGCCTACCTTGCCAGGTATCTCAGTGCTACGCTTGAGCGCTTCTATATATTGTTGTCTCAGAAATGCTTCCGAGTTTAAATCGTCAGGGGTGATAATATCATATGAACGTATAGGCATCTTTAGTATTATAAACTATTCTGATATATCATGCAACATTATGTCCAACTTGCTGAATCACTACATCCATAACGGAGCGATAATAGCCTTGTTGATTTCTAAGCTGCCAATCCTCCAAAATGAGATTGCTACCAAAATCACAACCGGTAAACCCAGACCACACTGCCATGTACTTAGTATCTCTATGTTCTCTAGCGACTCTATTTGCTTTATCAGCGGCAGTTTGGCTTGATTTAATATCAATCCCAACCTCAATACCGTTATAATTCACGACAATATCTATACCGTCCAGTTCTTCCTCGTCGTTTGCACCCCTGATGCCATGCACTTCCTGCATTGAACTTAGCACGCTCTCTGCCGCAATTTCCTGTCTCATACCAACGAGGGTTATTTGTGCTGCATTTTCTGCATACCGAGCGACCTCCTCGCTCTCACTCATCATTAAAACAATGTCATTAACAAAATTAATCAACTGCTGCATCCCTGAACATTGTTCCGCGTCGATTATCTTACGAAGGGCATGGTTAAATGCTATTATTGGACCAAGTAATTTCTTTTTCTCAGGGCGTTCCATTGTTTTGCCATGTTTGTCAAGCTGTCGCTTCGCTAACAGCCAATTTGGTATCGCTGCCATAAGCGCTAATTGACGAGTTTGGTCGCTCTCATATTTATGGGTTCGCCCCACTCACTCCGACACGGCTTGTGCAGCCAGAAGAGTGACCGCTTTTCCGCGCAGCACACTAGGCAAGCTTTCGATAAGTCGTGCACCCCACTCTTCGGTATTACTCTCTTGTGCTGGCTGTCGCTCAGCTCTTTGAGACTTCACCTCATTGATTGTTTTTTGGTATTCTGGTGTTTTTGTGACAGCATATAATATGTCATCCACCCTGCCCCAACGAGGTGGTGCTAACCTTCGTGCTGATGTCCGTTCATGATTAAGCATAACTGTAGTGAATATTAGCATAAACTTGATAAAAAATCAAGTTCCTGATTCACTACCCATATTCAAAAGATGCTATACTATACTCATGAGACTCTTCAAAACCCTCATCTCGCGCATTCTCGCCCGCTCTGTCACCGCGTTCTTCCTGCATAATCCGCACATCAAGCTCGTTGCCGTCGTCGGCAGCGTCGGCAAAACCACTACCAAATCAACTCTCGTCAGCGTCCTAAACTCCAGTTATAAAGTCCGCACCAACCGCGGCAACTTCAACGCCGAGTTTAGCGCGCCGCTGGAAATTCTCGGTGTCGATTCACCGCAGAACCCCCGCTCGGTATGGAATTGGTTGTCGGTCTTGGGCCGAGCCCGCCAGGCCGCCCGCCGCCAGCATGACATTGATGTTGTCGTCCAAGAGTTTGGCATTGATCACCCCGGCGAAATGACCGCGTTCGGCCGCTATATTCGCCCTGACGTCACCATCGTCACCGCCATCGCACCCGAGCACATGGAGTTTTTCGGCTCATTAGAAACTGTTGCCCGCGAGGAATTTGCCCTCGCTGAATATAGCGAAAAAGTGATCTACAACCGCGACGACATTCGCCCCGAGTTCGTGGATTTCGCCGATTGCGGCCAAATCATTTCCTACGGCACCGAGCCGGGCGCCGACTACCAGATGGCTATCGGTAAATTTACTAGCGGCAAGGGCTTTCAGTGCCAGCTCATCCACGCTGACCAAACCTCACGTCCATTCATCATTCCTGTTGTCGGCGTGCATCAACTCCGCGTTGCCGGCGGCGCAGCGGCAGTGGCGTTAGAGCTTGGACTTGACATTGAATGTGTGATGACCATGCTCGAGAATTTCACGCCAGTCAGCGGCCGCATGAATATCTTGCCCGGTATCAACGGTGCAACCATCATCGACGATTCGTATAATTCCAGTCCCCTCGCTGTAAAATCCGCCCTGACGACGCTTTACCGGCTACCCGCCAAAACCAAAATCGCCGTCCTTGGCGACATGAACGAGCTGGGCGAGACCGCAGCCGACGAACACGCTGCCATCGGCGCGCTGTGTGACCCAAAACAGCTTGACCACGTCATCACCGTTGGCCACCTGGCCGAGCGATTCCTCGCTCCAGCCGCCCGCCAAAACGGTTGCACCGTCACTTCGTTTACTAAAGCCACCGATGCCACTGAGTTCCTCGCTCGCCTAGCCAATAAAGACACCACCTTCCTATTCAAAGGTTCCCAGGGTGGCATCTACCTCGAGGAAGCCATCAAGCCACTCCTCAAAAACCCCGCCGATCGCCAAAAGCTCGTCCGCCAATCAGACGCGTGGCTCGAAAAGAAACGGCAGTTTTTTGAAAGCGACCATTGATGACTGAAAATGCTCCATCAAAAAAATCAATTGCCACCCGCATCGTGCGTTGGCTTATTTACGGCCTGACGATCCTCGTTTTTGTGCTTGCAACTGCCCATAATGACCACCTACACAAGCTCAACTCTGACCAATTTGGTCCGCCCGACTATTATTATGATTACTATCTGCACGACTCAATGTGGTTCATTGTGGCCATGCTTATCACCTTGCTGATGATAGAGATAACGGACCGGTCAATCACCGCCCGCTGTCAGAACCTGCGCAATCGATGGCCGCTTGTTATAACAGGCATCCTGTTTTACCTCGCAATACTGATACTGCTCCTCGACATGACGATCGGCGGGTGGGGCATTCCTGGACGCTGCGGTAGCGGATTTTCCATAGGTAACTGCTTTCTGGCTGATGGGCTGGGAGAGTTTATATATCTATTCTGCGCGCCGCCACTTTTCATCTGCGGAACAATTCTTATGACTATTAATCGCCGCACCAAGTACCGCGAAAGTCGTAAAAAATCATTGCGATAATTTATAAAGAAACGCCAGCCAGAACAATGCCGCTACCGCAAGGCTACTAAACGCACAGAGTTTATATACACCCCTCAGCCACACTACCATCCACACTCCCGCCGCCGACAATAGCATCGGCAGCGCCATTGCTGCTATCTCAGTAACATGATATTCACGAATCCACCACGTATCCCACCTCGCCACGACAAAGAGCAGCACGCACAAAGCTATCGGTGCGACCACTAGCAAGATTACTATCGTATCGCTTAAGTATGGCTTGTCCGTCGTCGCTACATCATCTTTCATAACCTACCCCTCATGATAAATCGGCTGCGTTAGTTAATCAACCTATTGCTATGAGCAATGAGCCATCAAATGGTAATGGACCCCCGTTTGTATCCTTGGCGCTTTGACGTACCTATTGACTATTCTTCACGGATTAACCCCATTTCCAGTTAACTGCTAGATAATAATGAAAACCACCGACCAAGCCAAACACGATACACAACATTAGCAGGACAATAGCCAAGGTCCTCAATGTTCTAAGCCTTATTGCAATAATCACATTTATAATAACCCCGGCCACACCCAACCACTATATAGTCGCTCCCAGCAACATCCTGTCGTGTCTTGAAGCTGTATCAAGGTTTGGTATGCCGAGAAACTGGCACAATCCTAAAACCGACAGTATACCAGTATACAGCATGATTGAGTGCTTTATAACCTTCTTATTCTTCACAACCAACCCCCTTCGGTAGTGTATTTAGTTTTGTTAATCCTCGTAGCTTATACTTTTTTGATCCGGGTTTTAGTGCTGGCGATAGGTAATCTTCTGGTTTTAGGGCGTAGTAGCCTACGATAACTTCAGTATCGTTAACCCCGGCTTAGAACTGAAATTCCCTCAGCCCAATAGCTATGATGTAAGCTAATACCGCAATAACCCCAACAAGCATCCCAGGAATACACCATAATTTTATCCTGCCTCGACAACAAACTAGGATAGATCCCCCAATAACAAACGCTCCAATTCCTATAAGTAGATAATTGAAATGAGCTTCGGAGTAATATGGAAATATGAATTTTTCAGCTATTATCTGATGGATTACGAGCGTAGGGATGGGAATTATCCCTATAATTATAGTGATTACGTTTTGACACGTTTGTTTATTCTTTTTCACAACCACCCCCTTCGGTAGCTTGTTTAGTTTTATTAATCTTCATATGATGATTAGCCATGCGCTACTTCACCGTCCCCCTGCGAATGGCTGTGAAAACCAAAAATAATGAAAACATCCTTCTGCCAGTGCAAATGTGCATACGATGAGCAGCACTACGGCAATGGAGCGTAGACTTTTTATAAAAATTACCGTGAGCAGGTTTATAGCTATACCGATCACACTTGCCCACACAAGAATGATCCCTAACAGTGAGTTAACTTGCCTCGGATTCATGTCTAGATTCGGTATTCCCGCGAATAGGCAAAATGCCATTACCGCCAATAGACATGTATAAGTTATCGTGGCGTATTTTACAATCTTATTTTTCTTCACAGCCCACCTTGTTGAACATAACACATTTTACTTTCCAAGCTCACTAGAACCGTATCTCTTTTACAGCCTCGGACAAAAAATATCCAAAAACGAGTAATAAGCTGGCGACGATACTGGGCACACAACAAAATTTATAACCCCCAGAAGCTCTCACTAAAATGACAATGCCCGCTATCATAAATATAGCACTCAAAGCTAGCAACGAGCATTGTGCAACAAATATACTGATACCATCGGCCAATAGCGGACCGATTATGTAGTATTCTAGCAACAATATTAACATTGGGACAATAATTGATAATCCCACAATTATTTTCTTATTCTTCACAATTCACCCCTTATTTTTGTGTTAATTATGTTATACTTCACAAGTTAACCTCAAGCCCAGGTAGTCGCCAAATAGTAATGAAAACCACCGATTAAACCAGATGCAGCACATAATAGTAATAAAATAGTGGCCAGCGCTCTTAATTCCTGAATTTTCATTATAATAACTGCATTCATAGCAACACCAAATATGCCGAGCCACCATATAATTGCACCTAGCATTACCCTATCTTGTATTGAGATCATATCAAGGTTTGGCACACCCAGGAACTGACATATTCCCAAGACCGACACTACGCCTGTATATAGTACAGTTGAGCACTTGATTACCTTCTTATTCTTCACAACCAACCCCCTTCGGTAGTGTATTTAGTTTTGTTAATCCTCGTAGCTTATACTTTTTTGATCCGGGCTTTAGTGCTGGTGATAGGTAATCCTCTGGTTTTAGGGCGTAGCATTTTTCGTTTACGTCTTTGGCGAGGATAATCGGCGTTCCTTTTTTTATGTCACCGTCAGCTTCTTTCATAACGACCAGTTTATCGAATGCAAGTCCGCGTGTCTCTTCGCTTAAAGTATGTCCGACCAGCGCATCAGCGTTATTCTGGTTTTTTGACTTGTCAACGTAATCGTTCGTGATACCAGTCAAGTTAGCTGCTCGCGTATTGCGAAAGAGATAAATCCGATCCTCATCTTCGCCAAGCAACGACTTGCCGTTGCGAGCAGTGTAGAGGATGGGGTCGGTGATCTCAGGGTCGCAGGCGTCGTCGATGCCGTCAAGGTCTTCGTCTTTATTAGCGGCTTGAGCGAAAGCCCCGCAGGGTTGGAGTTTGTCTGGCGTATCATTTTCGTCGATATCCTCGGGGTTTGGACCTTTGACGAGAATGGTTTGGTATAGCTCTTGCTTCTTGCCATCTGGTGCTTCACCAGACACCACCAGCGTGTGATATCCAGCGGGCAAATCCTCAGGCAGTGCCACAGATCCATTAATTTCACCATTCTCATCAGCCTCAATCTCGCCCAAATCTCTTGGCTCAGAGTAAATCTTTACGTATACCTTTTTCCATGGCTTATACGGGCGCCTGGATGTTTTGATCTCTATGTGCTTTTCTTGAACTTTTGTCGCTGTCCCATTGGATAGTTTATAATAAGTAAACTTTATGTCTTCCTGCTCATTAGTAACGTTAAAATAAGGAGGTGTTGGTATATTATCCCTTGTCGCAGAGTTGTCAGGACAAGTCGTCGCGTCATTTTTACAGATTTTATAATCCACAGGATTAACACCGCCTAATTCTTTCTTAAAAGCACGAGCAATATCGGCGTGACCTTTAGCGTTTGGATGAAAGCTTTCTTGACGCTCAACGGGAGGGAGGTGGAAGTCTGGTTGCCTACTAGCAACCTCCTCAACCAACAGCAACGGGTTAACGTGAGTAGGTTTATCGCCACATAGCCAATGATTGCCAAAGGCATTTTCTACATCTATGTATTTTACCCCAGCCGCTTTGGAGGCTTGGCGGATCACACCATTAAGATAAGAAACTGAATTTGTTATCATCTCGCGCTCTCTGGCGTCAAGATAAAGAAGGCCCCTGCCTCCACACGGAGCATCAGGAGCTCCATTTATAAATTGCGGATAGCCAAGTACATATATTTTTGCTTTGTTGTCCGTTGCGGCTTTAAGTTCCTCATAGAATGACTTTAATCGCTCAAATTGATCAAGAATTTCGTTCTTTAGCTTTCGTCGCTCTTCAGTTTTTGCATACACGCAGGTACTAGGGAAGGGCACGCATGCTTTTAATTTATTTCCAAACCCCACATCATTCCCGCCCGCCGTCAGCGTGATCACCTTTGGTTGGTATTTCTTTACGAACTCGATTTGCTTGACGCGCCCCGGGATCATCTCGTTGAGCGCCATCTTCTGCAACACTCCTTTGTTGTCATAACCATGCAGCCGCCCGAGCGGGCTGTCCTGCCCTTCATAGCCACCCGAGTTGTCCCAATTCATGTCATACACCGTCGCCCCACTACACGCAACCGACGCCCACGCCGCCGACGGGCCGCTTACCCAGCCCCATCCAATTCGCCAGCTTGTACGGATACGAACGCGTACTGATATGACACTTTTCCTTCGGTGCACCCTTCGCCTTATCTTCTTTCACATCCGTCCACTGGCGATAATACTTTCGGTCAGTCGCCGGATTTTTGTCAGTATCACCCTCGCCGCTGGAGAAGGAGTCGCCAAGGGCGAGATACTTGATATTGCGTCGATCGCCAGGAATCGGCTTACCCTTATAGCCGTCTGGATATTCGACGTCAAAGGTTGAGGTGAAGATTTTCATATTATTGCCACCGCTCAACGGTATATACGACTCGTTAAACCGAGCAGTAGGTATATAGCCATTTAGATAATTTCCCTGCAAAAACTCAACTTCACAACCGCCACGTCCCCAGAGCGGTCCAGTGCTACCTGCGATCATACCGTACAACTTTGCACTGCTGCCCCACTTATGTGTAATGGTAGCAACTCTGTACGGAGCATCACCGTAAAACTTAATATGAAAGTCATTGCTATTTTCTGACCAAAATACCGTTATGAAATAGGGGTTTACTGTTTTACCATTAACCGTCGTTTGTTCATAAGCAACAGCATACGCTCCCGTCGCCATCGCCCGTTCAAGACTTGCCATATAACTTTTATGATACTTATGATTGTCAGGAATATTGGGATACTTAAACGCTGTAAACCAACTGTTAGAATAGTCTGATGGTGCACAAAATTTCTTGTGATAATTTATGTAATTTATTAATTTTTTTACTGTTATTTTGTCTGTAAAATCATCATATTGAGACGAGTCTGGCCACCATCCGATCGCTGAGCGATTGTCCGGAAACTTGGGGCCTGCATAGCCGCTCGGATAGTCAACAGAAAACGTAGACGTGAAGAGTTTTTTATTTGATCCTACAGATATATTCAGATCAGATACAAAAGCCTGCGAATGTTTATATCCCCACAAGTATTCAGGGTCACAATTACTACCATTACCACCTCCTAAAATCAACTTAGGGCTGGCAACGGTAGCCACATAAAGTTTCGACTGACTACCCTCCTTCCTCGTAAGATAAATCCCGCTTATTTGATGATTTTTATAAAAACGATACGTATAATCATCCTTACCGTCCTCTGTCCAAAAAACTTTTATGAACGATGGGTTTGACGTGTCGTTATGTTTATTATTCTGCTCATAAACAACCGCGTACGCACCCTTTGGCGACGACATAGCGCGTTCTAAACTTTCTACCGCCGCCTGGTGGTCTCTGGGGTCACCTGAATAATATCTCTTTTGCTTAAAGGCAAACAGCCACTTCTTCGCGTAATCGTCATCAGGACTTCCGCAGGTTTTACCCGAATAATTATCGATGTGATGGATCAATGTTTTCGTTGAAACCTTGTTGATGATATCATCATACCCAGAAGTCGCTCCAGCCGTCGCCGGCACCGCGATGCACACCGCTAACGTAGCCCCAATAACACTAATAATAAGTTTCCACATAAGCGCCCCCTCCGTTATGCTTATGTCAAAATTGTACCAGACCGCCCTGCGTAGAACAAGAAACCAACCTCTCGCCTACTCAAACCGTCGCCGCAGCGCGATAATGTCCATCCGCGCTAATTCCTCGGCGGGCAACTGCCGCATATATGCAATTACCCGCGCTGCCAACGCCGGGTCAGGGCAGTCGGGCCTCGTTGATGGCTGCCGACCAGCCTGCAGCGCCGCCAGTGCCGTCCGCATCTGCCGCCAAAAGGTATAATAATCAAGCTTGACCTTAACCTGATGGCCACCAGAATCTTCAATTACAAAACCCTCAATCCACTCGCCCCGCCACCGATACGCCATGCCGTGAAGCTGGCCAAACCACGTCATAAACTCTGCCCATGATGAAAACTCCGCCGCCAGACGCTTGCTGTTCGTCCCGATCTCGCGCGCAAATCGCTCCCGCTCCTGCCGGTCGACCGCCCCGTATGCAACCTGCCGCTTGACGATATCGAGCAGCACCAGCTGATCCGACTCATAGGCGATAATATGCGGATCAAATCGCGGCAACACCACCTCAAACAACAGGCACGCATTATGACTGCGCAGATAATCAGTGACGTATGGCAGTTTGTCTCGAAATTGCTCCAAAAATTCTTGCCGAAAGGCCGCCGCATAGTCACCCTCGGTCGTCGACTTTGATGCGATCACCAGCCCGCCCGCCGCCGAATCATACCCGACCAATCCTAAAAAGCCATTCTCCTTCACCCACGCCCGCACCGGAAAGACCATCGTCTGCTCCAGCGCCGCTAGTTCAGTATCGCGCCGCTCGCCAATGTTAAAAAACTTATCGTAGGCCCGAATCACAATCTCGTTCGTCAGCGTATTGAGAAACAGTCCGCGCGCCCGCATCGTTTGCGTCGTCCATGCCTGGCGATAAAATGCCTCGGGCTTGAAATTAAACGAGCTGATATCACCCGGCAGGATCGACTCACGAATGTAGCGATTCTGCCGTAGCTGGCTTAGGAACGCCGCGTGCTCTGGATATAGCCGCGCTGCTGCTCGTTGGTTTTGAATAGTGATTGGCGTCATGCCGTTCTCGTCCAGCCGCACTGTTCGCAGCTCGCCGCCAAACTCAACCCTTCCCTCCAAATTGTAGCAACGTTCGTTGTAGCACGTGGGGTAATTTTGCCTGTTGCGATGTCCGTGAATCTGAAACGTCGCGTCATCAGTCTGCGCCATAAATGCATCGTCCACCACCCCAACCTCATCATACGCCCCCACGCCATGGACCAGCTGGCTGGTCGCCACCAATGGTAACTGCTCCGGCAGCGTACTGAGCCCACCATGCGTCACCAAAACTGTTTGCCCTCGAAACTGATACAAAATATATTGATCCATCCGCCGCAGCAGCCGCGCTACCTTGCGCTTATCGATGCCCGCCGCCTCCAGCTGTGGCTGAGTTTGCTCACTAAATACCCGCGCCGTAACTGGCTGATCAGTCGCCCACTGCCAGAGATATAGCTCGTGGTTGCCCTCCACAAACCGCACGTTTGGTCGGTCAAGTAACTCGTCACAAACAAATCGCATCACCGCATCATTCTCCGCACCGCGATCTAATAGGTCGCCGACAAAAATATACAGTTCATCATCCCGAAGCGGATGCCGCTCGAAATATTCCTTCAGCGGCGCAAAACACCCCTGCACATCGCCGATGTGATGAACCGCCCGATACCTATCAACGTTCTCTGGCTGATTAGTAAGCAGTTGATTCACTTCCTCAGCCGTCCGTACCACCGTCACCCATTTTGGCAGTGAACTCTGCTGCAGCCGCCGATGCATACGCTCAAGGACGCTACTCGGCACCACCTTATGACTCGGCCGCTCTCGATTACGCTCTTGACACACCGCCAGCGGCACATCAGCAAAATCAATCACCACCAGCCGATAGCGATATTTCCGACACAGCTCGCCATACGTCTTGAAATAATTTGGCGTCGTGTGCGTTGCATCAACCACCGTCGTCTCACCCCGCGTCATCCGCTGCTCCAGCATCTCGTGTAGAAGCCGCCACACCATTGCGTCTTGACGCGACGGCATAGTCGTTTGTCCATCAGGCGTCAACTGCGGCGACGCCAGCATCAACCGTATCGCGTCCGGCGACAACGTATAGGTATCAAGCCCCTGCTCCGCGAGAAACGTCGACTTACCAGAGCCGGGAATCCCTCTGGTTACCAATAGTAGCCGCATACCTCACGCCGCCCGTTCCCGACCAACGATCTCGCGTACCACCTGGCCATCATTCCACGGCAGCCGCTGACCATTGACGATCCGATATTGCTCGTGGCCCATGCCGGTGATCAGCACCATATCGCCCTTCTTGGCGCAGCCAAGCGCTCGCTCAATCGCCCGGCGCCGATCGGCAATTTCCGTCGTTTTCGCGTCGCCGCGACCGCGCTCAATCCCCTCCATTAGCATCCGCCGGATTTGCTCCGGATCTTCGTTATAGCTTTCCTCGTCAGTCAGGAAAATCCGATCCGCTCCACGCGCCGCGATCTCGCCCATAATCGGTCGCTTGCCCTGATCACGATCGCCGCACGCCCCGAACACCAAGATCACCCGCTGCTTAGTGATACCACGGGCCGCCGCCAACAGTTTTTCCAGCGCATCCGGCGTATGCGCATAATCAACGATCACGTCATAACCCAGGCCCTCGACCGCTCGCTCAAACCGCCCCGGCACGGCCTCGACATTAGCCACCCCCTCCTGGATATCCTCCAGCTTGACACCCAACAGATACGCCAGCGTTGTCGCAGCCGTCATATTCATCACGTTGAACTCGCCCGGCAGATTCGTCGCTAGCTCCAAGTGCGTCTGATGATCCAGTACCACGTCGGCCTCGGTGCCCTTGCGGTACAACTTGACGTGGGTAATTTTTGCCTCAGCCTCCACGCTTCGACCGTACGTCATCTTTTGCTCGCTGGCGACAAACTGATTGAAATAGTCATACCACTCGTCGTCACGGTTGAGCACGATAAATCGCGGGCGCAATTGAAACAGCTTGCTCTTGGCCGCCGCATACTCTTCCATCGTCTTGTGATAATCCAGGTGATCCTGCGTCAAATTTGTCATCACCGCCGCCTCGATCGGCACGCCGTCCAGCTTATGCTGATCCAGCGCATGACTCGTCACCTCCAGCACCACGTAGTCAGCGTTCGCCCGCTTGGCATCGCGGAAAAACCGCTGCATCCGCGCTGTGCTCGCTACCGTAGCATTGAGATCATTGAGTTTTTGCTTGCCCGCCACCTCGATCACCGCTGTGGTAAACATCGCCGTCGTGAAATGAGCTTCTTTCAAAATCTCATTGATATAGCACGACGTTGTCGTCTTGCCATTTGTCCCCGTCACCGCGATCACCCTGAGGTGCTTTGACGGATTGCCATACCGCGCGCTAACCAGCTTGACGCGCAACCGCCGATACCCATTTTCTAACCGCCGCAGCATCCCGCCCGGCAGCACCTTCCTCACAAACTTCACCAATATGGCTTTCATATCCCTATTTTACCACTTATATTTGCTATAATAAAAGCAAATGAGGATTTTGGGAATCGAGTCCAGCTGCGACGAAACGGCGGCGGCGGTCGTTGAAGACGGCGAACGCTTGCTTTCTAATGTGGTCAATTCCCAGATTGACATCCACGCTGAATACGGCGGCGTCATCCCGGAAATTGCCGCCCGCAGCCACCTAGAGGTTATTAACCCTGTCATCAAAAAAGCCCTGTCTGACGCCGATTGTACTTGGGATGATATCGACGCCGTCGCCGTCACCTATGCGCCCGGCCTGATCGGCTCACTGCTCATCGGCACTCTCGCCGCCCGCACCCTCGCCATCATTCACGATAAGCCGCTTTACAAGATACACCATGTCGAGGCGCATGTGTATGCTAATTTCATCACCGAACAGAGAAAGAGAGGCGCAAAACATGCTAAATTGCTGGAATTAACAACATCTGCACAAACCCGAGAGGCGAGCTTGTCAGATTCCTTGCGAGACGAGGACTGTTTGAGTAAAGCGAGTCCCGCAGTCGCCAAAGAATCTGACGAAAAAGCATCTCGGCGTGCGGAAGCCGTTGTTAATTCTAGCGATTTGGAGCTGTCTTTACCACATCATCAACCCACCTTCCCCCTCCTCGCCCTCATCGTCTCTGGCGGACATTCGCAGCTCGTCCTGTTTCAAAATCACGGCAACTACCAGCTCATCGGCCAAACCCAAGACGACGCCGTTGGCGAGGCGTTTGACAAGGTCGCTAAAATCATTGGCCTACCCTACCCCGGTGGCCCCGCCATCGCCAAAGCCGCCGAACTCGGCGATCCCCGCGCCTTTCACTTACCCATCGCCAAGCTCGCCGGCGAGTACGATTTTTCCTTCTCCGGTCTCAAGACAGCCGTTCTGAGAGCTGTTCAGCGCGAGGTGGGCAAAGACTTCACCTTCCCGTCGCACGAGCTCCCTGCCCTAGTAAACGATGAACTGAGGCATAATATGGCAGCCAGTTTCCAGTACACCGCCGTTAAAACCCTGGTCGATAAGACTAAAAAAGCCTATGACAATTTCCAGCCTGCCTCCGTCGTCATCGCCGGCGGCGTCGCCGCCAATCAAGAATTACGCCGCCAACTGCGTGAGGTCTTGCCTATCGACATCGATTACGCACCCATCCAGCTCTGCACCGACAACGCCGCCATGATCGCCGCACTCGGCTATTTCCGCGCCCACATAGACCAGCCCGCCGACCCGTACGACCTGGAGGTCCAACCAAGTTTATCAATGACAGCAATCTAACGTTGTGAGGATTACAACATGAATCAACATTTTTTACAATCAACCGCCTGGCAAGCCTTTCAAGAATCACTCGGGCGCACCGCCTTTCGCGATAGCGGCCCGGGCTGGGAATACTTGGCTATCCTGGAGCGCAGCACCGGTAATTCCCGTCTGTACTGCCCGTACGGCCCGACTGCCGATGACGAACATTCGCTAGCAGCAGCTCTTGACTCTCTAGCTCAGCTTGGCAAAAAACATCATGTCACTTTCCTGCGCGTTGAGCCAACCAACCCTAACTTTACCACGCATCTCAAATCTCACGACTGGAAAAAGGTCACCTACCAAAAGCTCCAGCCCGAGCATTCGCACGTCATCGACCTGACCCAGCCGCAAGACCAGCTGATCGCCTATATGGCGCAGCCGGTTCGTAATGTGTACCGCAATTATCATAAAAAAGGCGTCTCTGTCCACCGCTCGACCGACCCGCATGACATTGATATCTTACTGAAATTCGTCCACCAAGTCGCTCGGCACCGTGGCATTACGCCGCACTCTGATAGTTATTTCCGCCAGCAAGCCGCTACCCTCTTCCCTCTTGGCGCGGCCACACTGTATTACGCCGCGCTTGATAATCAGCCTATCGCCGCCGCCTTGTTTTATCACAGCAGCAACACACTATATTACGCCCACGCTGGTGCCTCATCAGATCCAGCTCACCGCAAACTTAATGCCAGCACTGCCCTACTGGCCGAGGCGATCATTGACGCTCAGCAGCGCGGATTAGCCAAAGCTGACCTCTACGGCATCGCCCCCGACGGTGCCGACAAGAACCATCCTTGGGCCGGCTTCACCAAGTTCAAACGCTCATTTGGCGGGCACGACGTTACTTTTGCTGGGGCTTGGGATTTGCCATTACAGCGCAGCCGCTACTGGCTGTACCGCGCCTACCAAGCGCTGCGTTAACACCCCCAGCCAGGCATCGTCCGCGGTTTTGCCGCCCCTTTTTCTGTGGTATAATTGGCTTGGTAATATAACCGCGTGGAAAGACTATTTACGCCTATTGTCCGAGTTTTCACGTGAAAAATCTTGACAGTGGCGATGCTCGCTTTTCACGTGAAAAGTAGGAATTATTCATGCAACTAGCCAAACAATACACCCCAAACGATTACGAACCAAACATTTACGCCATGTGGGAAACCAGCGGCGCATTAGAGCCGACCGGCACCGGTAAACCATATTCCATCGTCATGCCGCCGCCCAACGCCAATGGTAACTTGCACATTGGCCATGCCCTGGACATGAATTTGAAGGATATTATGATTCGCTATCACCGCATGAAGGGCGATGATGCAGTATTTATTCCTGGGGCAGATCATGCTGGCTTCGAGACCTGGGTGGTTTATGAAAAAGAACTAGCAAAACAGGGAAAAAGCCGCTTTGACTTTTCACGTGAACAGCTGTATGACCAGGTTTGGCAATTTGTTGAAGAAAAACGCGGCAACATGGAGTTGCAGCTGCGCGCTCTGGGCGTCAGCGCTTCTTGGCAGCATTTGACCTTTACGCTGGACGATAAAGTCATCGCCACCGTGTATGAGACGTTCAAAAAAATGTGGGATGACGGGCTAGTTTACCGCGGTGAGCGGATTGTCAATTATTGTACCAAACACCAAACCAGCTTCGCCGACATCGAGGTTGAACATAAAAATGAAAAAGGGAAGCTGTGGCAAATCGCTTACCCGACGCTGGATAAAATCGGCGAAATCGTCATCGCCACCACGCGGCCGGAGACTATGCTGGGCGACGTGGCAGTAGCTGTTCACCCGGATGACGAGCGTTACAAACACCTCATCGGCACGCGAATTTTATTGCCAATCACCGACGAGGAAATCCCGATTATCGCCGACGAGTACGTCGACATGAACTACGGTACTGGCGCGGTGAAAATTACGCCGGCGCACGACCCAAACGACTTCGAAATGGCCGAGCGCCACCATCTGCCGCTCAAACAAATCATTAGCCAAGAAGGCAAGATGGTCAACGTACCGCCGCAATTCCTAGGCCTGACGCCGGCAGAAGCCCGCACTCGCGTGTTGGCGGCCTTGGAATCGCTAGAGCTGCGCCGCGGCGAAACAGACATTGAACATGCCGTCGGACATTGTTACAAATGCGGCAGCGTCATTGAGCCGATGGTTAAAGAGCAGTGGTTTATTAAAATGCAGCCGCTAGCTCAGCCAGCCATCGAAGCCTTAGAAAGGGAAGAGATTACCTTTTATCCGGCCGCCAAGCGCAAAGAGCTCATCGCTTATCTCAAGCAGCTGAAAGATTGGAATATCTCTCGGCAAATCCCGTGGGGAATCCCGATTCCCGCATTCGTCAATGAAAGCGACCCGCGCGATTGGATATTCAACATCCGCACTGACGAACGAAAGATAGTTGTAAATGGCACAACATATATCAGAGAAGAAGACACCTTTGACACCTGGTTCTCGTCTGGACAGTGGCCGTACATCGTTACCGATTACCTAAACGGCGGGGAACTGGCCAAGTATTTCCCAACCAGCCTGATGGAAACTGGTATGGACATTATGCGGGCGTGGGTAGCACGCATGATTATGCTTAGCCTGTACCGCACCGGCAAACTACCGTTCAAGGATGTTTATCTGCACGGTATGGTCAACGACGAACATAATCAAAAAATGTCCAAATCCAAGGGTAATGTCATCAACCCAATGGAATTAGTCTCAGAATTTGGCTCGGACGCCACTCGCATGGGCATCATCGCTGGCCGCGCGCCAGCCCAGCACCAAGCCTTTAACAAGGGCGCGGTCATCGCTGCTCGCAACTTCTGTAATAAGCTGTGGAATATCGCTCGTTTCGTCGAGGCGCAAATCGGCGATGAACACCAAATCGTTGACCTGGAGCCGCAGACGCCGGCCGACCACTGGATTATCCGCCAGCTGAACGACGCCGCCAACAATGTCGCCGTCCGTCTGGAGCAGTACCGCTTTTCTGAAGCTGCAGACACGGTTTATCACGCTATTTGGGACGACCTAGCTGATTGGTACATCGAATCGTCGAAAACCGCTATCAATCGCCCATTACTGTCATGGGCGCTGGCGACCAGCCTGAAAATCGCTCATCCGTTCGCGCCATTCGTCACCGAGACGATTTGGCAGACGCTTAATTACACCGACGGTATCTTGATGCGCGACCACTGGCCAACCCCAGAAAAGTTTGACCCCATCGCCGCCGAGCAGTTTGAACAGCTGAAAACACTGGTCGCGGAAGGCCGCTGGGTAATCGCTGAGTTGCCGGGCAATAAAAAATACCGCTTGTTATACGGTAATGACAGCCTCATCGCCGATAATCAAGACACCATCAAACACCTCATGCGCCTGGAGTCAATTGCACACACCGATCAACCGCGAGGCCTTAGGTTGGCGGCGGCAAACAGGGAAGCGTGGTTGGATATTGACGAGGAGACACTCTATCAGCACCAGACCGATCTGGAAGTGCGGCTAAGTGAAGCGCGGCGAACCCTGTCAAGCCTCCAAGCACGGCTGGATAATCCAACTTATGTTGAAAAGGCGCCAGCCCATCTCGTCGAGGAAACTCGCCAGCAGCTGGCCGAGCAAGAAAAGCTCATCCAGCGCTTCATCGGCGAGCTCGAAGTCATCAGCTCACGCTAATCGGATCGACTATCAGTCGATGCCCATCAATGTCACCATCGCCACCACGACTGACAAGCTTGGTGTGTAGGTGTTTGCGATCAGCGCTGCGCGGCGTCGTCCGCGGATGAGTTTGTCCGTCCTTTAGCACCCCTGAAAAATCATGATGGTCAGAGTGAGTGTGCGGTGAGGAATGCGGCTTGCTGTGATGGTCGTCATCAACCTGGCGCGCATCACTCATGAGTTGCCAAGCAGAAACAATCGCTTTATCAATATTCGTATCGTGTAGAAACACGCCGAGGCTGGTCGACAGGCCCAGTGCCATCGTGGTAGTAGTAATAATGTGTGATAAATATTTCATATTCTTTTTATGTTTATCTGTATGGATCTGGCCATAGCAATGTTAGGATAATAGCATAAGGTTTTTAATTTGTCAATAATATTTCCTGATTTAGATGGTGCCGTCGGCCCAAAATTCTATTCGATACCCACTCCGCGTACTAAACAAAACAATAAAATAAGTCCCGGATAAACCGAGACGGGAGCGGCATAACTCTGGCGGAGGAGGGGAGATTCGAACTCCCGCTACAGGTCTCCCCGTACTAACGATTTAGCAAACCGTCCCCTTCAGCCACTTGGGTACTCCTCCATGAGCCAAAAATAGTGTATCATAGAAGCAATGGTCTGGCTAGCCCCGCGGCTAGCAGGCGGGCCGCAAAACTTGACAATAAACCTAAGAGAGAGGATAATAACGCGCATGAAGAGGTTTTTCGCAGGTATCGTTAGCATCATGCTGACCATCGGTGTCGGCACGGTAGTTTTGAGCACTCCAGCGTTCGCGCTCGGCGAGGGCGGCGTCACTCGTGGCATCAATGATGCGCGTGGCGACGGCGTGCCAACCAACTTAACTAACGGTGACAGCTCGTTGGTGAAAAAAATTATCAACATCATGCTCTATTTTATCGGTATCCTCGCTGTGGTGATGCTGATTTTTGGTGGTTTTCGCTACGTTGTTTCTAGCGGCAACAAAGACGCCGTCACCTCGGCAAAGAACACCATTCTCTATGCCGTCATTGGTCTGCTCGTCGCCCTATTTGCTTACGCCATCATTCAATTTGTCCTCAATACCGTAATTGGTCTTGGCGGTAATTCTACCGACGTATAGCAGATCATACCGCTCGTGGTATACTAGACATATGGAAGAGCAGCCACACGCAACCGACACCGAAAACACCCAACAAGACGCGGCCCAGCCGATGACTGACTTATCGCAGCCCATCGCCTGGCAAGCTCCTGAGGGCGTGCAGGCCCACCGCACGACTGGCTGGTATATTGCTGTTGGTTTCGTAGTGCTTGCCCTGATGGCGCTGGCGATCTTTGTTTTTAATAGCTGGACATTCGCGATTTTGCTGCCGATTATGGCGGTGGCGCTCGTACTACTTCGATCCAAGCCATCAGTGATGGTCAATTACGCCATCAGTCCCAAGGGGGTTTACGTCGCCGACCGCTTGTATGATTTTAGTGAATTTCGAGCCTTTGGGCTGGGGCAAGACGGCGATCAGCACTCGGCAATTTTACTGCCGGTCAAGCGGTTCTCACCGGCACTGACCATCTATTTTTCTGAGGCCGAGGGCGAGACCATCGTCGACATGCTGGGGGCACGACTACCGATGCAAGAAATCGCGCCAGATGCACTGGAGAAGCTCATTCGGATCATCAGGCTATAGCTTGCCCCGAGTTAACAGGTGTGCTAGAATACAAAAGTTCATTGCCGCTGGCATTGAAAGTTCTTTATATTTTTGTTATAGCCAATCGGATTTCCGAAAGGCTGTATGCACCCGTAGCTCAGCTGGATAGAGCGTTGGCTTGCGGAGCCAAAGGTCGTACGTTCGAATCGTGCCGGGTGTACCATTTTTATTTGGAGAGGTGCAGGAGTGGTTGAACTGGCCGCTCTCGAAAAGCGGTATGGGGCAACCCATCGAGGGTTCGAATCCCTCTCTCTCCGCCAGAATCCAGTCGCTACGATTAATTGGAAGGGTGACCGAGTGGTTGAAGGTACCGGTCTTGAAAACCGGCGTGCGGTAACACGTACCGAGGGTTCGAATCCCTCCCCTTCCGCCAGATACGACATCATGAAAGAAAGATTAGAAACATTAGCCAAACGGGGGGTCGCTACGATAGCGGCCCTCGCTTCATTAGCGCTATCAGCGTCCAGCCGCCCGAGCATCTCGCCCGAGCAGGCGAAGCACACCTACGTCGTCGGCATGGGTGATTCAGTCGCCAGCGGGGCAGGGCTGGGGGGTTACGACGACACAACAAAAGAGTGCCGGCGCTCACCCGAAGCTTACGCGCGGCGACTCGAAGCATTCGGCATTCCCTCGGGTAACATCACCCTCGTGGCCTGTCGTGGCGCCGGGCCAGAGCATATCTCTAACCAGCAGTTTGACGACCAGCCACCGCAAATCAACGCCCTTAGCCCCGAAACCGATATCGTCACACTGTCGCTTGGCGCCAATATGGTTGATCTCAACGTAGTGTTCGACGCCTGTCTGCACGGACGATGTGGTACGCGCAGCGAGATGTATATCGATGTCTTTCGCCGACTGTACTCAGACGAATATCGTCAGTCGCTCGAGCAAGCCTACCGCGCCATTCTTGAACATGCCCCCAACGCCCAGCTATACATCAATCTCTACACCACGCCCATTCAGCCACGCGACATCTGTCCAACGATTATCAATAACGATACCGACCACTTTGTCGCCAGCTTTATCGAGACGGTCAATCAAGCTATCCGCGACGTTGTGGCCAGTATGCATGAACCGCGGATCACCTTGGTCGAGCCGCCAAAGAACGTTGATGCTTGCGCCACGTTTGGTCTTGGTGTGGTAGCCACGGGTGATGACGTCGGTCATCCGACCGCTTATATCCATCACCAAATCGCCAAGGCAACCGCCGAAGCCATCTTGCATGATAATAACGCCCCACCGAAAGCCCGCACATGAAAATTACTATTCTCACCATCGGCAAGCGGCACGAGCCCTGGGTGGAACCAGGCATTAAGCGCTTTTTAGAGCGCCTCAGAGCGCCATTCGCCGCAGAAATGATCATCATCCCACATTCCGGCCAAATCGGCGACAGAGCACGCCAGGACGAGTCAGAGCGCCTGATGTCTCGCCTCAAGCCGCACGACTTCGTCATCCTCCTCGACGAGCGCGGCCGCAACCTGAGCTCGCCAGAACTATCGCGGCTCGTCCTCGATCATACCGATCAGCACATCGTCATCATCATTGGCGGGGCCTATGGCGTTACCGAGACACTTCACCGGCGAGCCGACATCGTTTGGTCGCTATCACGCCTGGTGTTTCCGCACCAGCTAGTGCGGCTCATTCTCGCCGAGCAGCTGTACCGCGCCCAAGAGATCGCTCGGGGTGGTTCGTATCATCACGACTAGGATGTGGCGGTGTCTTTACAGTAGCCTTTTTATCGTTCCCCTGGCGAGCGATAATCCCCACGCGAATGTCCCGCGCACCAGCCGCTCGTAGCATTTGGGCTGCCGCTGCAATCGTTGAGCCAGTGGTGAAAATATCATCCAAAATCAGATAGGGAACATCGGCCCGAACGCCACGCGCGCGGAAAAACTGCTGCGCCTGCTTTCGCCGCTCAGCCGCCGAGCGGGCATAATGCTGCGTCACATTCGTCTGTCTGACCAGTGGCCGTTCGACCCTCAGTCCCCGCCGCCGGGCAAATTGCCGAGCAACCAGCAACATATGATCATAGCCGCGCTTACGAATATTGGCAGGAGCCGTCGGCACCGGCACAACCACCGTCGAGGTGTCGTATTCTGGGAGCAGTTCGTCTAGGAACTGAGCCAACACCCCACTGGCGGCACGCACGCGGTGAAACTTATAACCATCAATCAGCCGCGCCACCGCACCTCGCCGCCACAGCACACAGTCGAGCGCCTCGTAGGGCAGGGCATGTCGCCGACACGCATTGCCATTAGCGCACGGCTGTCCACAAATCACACAGACCTGATAGCGGCTCCGCTTTTCTGCCGCAAGACACGACCGACACAAAAGCGAGCCAGTCGCATCGCAACCATAACAATAATGCGGCGCGATATATGATAATAACGTATCAATAGGCATTTTTCGCTTTTTCGCCTTTCACTCTTGATTATAGCGCACATAACCGTTATACTAATAGATGATATTGTCAATCAGCCTATAAAGGCGGAGGAAACATGGCACGCAGAAACGACGATTTGTTAATCGAAGATGAGCTAACCGCAGCTTTCTTGAATGATGATCTGGCTAATGACGCGCCGCAACCAGCCGCACCCGCAGCAGCACCGGCTACCGCAGCGCCCACTCCTGAGGATGACTGGGAGGATGAGGCCGATGATTTGATGGGGCAGCTAGCGGTCGATGTATTTGAATCAGAAACCGAACTTATTATCAAGGCCCGGACCGCCGGCGTTGATCGTAACGACCTAGACGTCAGCATCTCCGACGGCATCCTCACGATCAGCGGCACCCTATCAAGCGGCGACGAGACCGACGTCAAGAACTGGCACATCCAAGAATGCTACTGGGGTGAGTTTAGCCGCACCCTGGCGCTACCCGTCGCGGTCAACGAAGAAGGCGTCAAGGCCGAACTCAAAGACGGCGTGCTCACCATCACGTTTGAAAAGATCAAGCAAGAACGCGCCAAGAAAATCCAGGTCTTGTAGTCCTTCGTCAAATCCGTTAGTGTCGTAGTCGTCGTATTTGACGCCGCCAGACAACCAGAATAAAACACCCTCGCCATAAACGGGGGTGAATTTGTCATAGACAAGATGCGGTTTATGAACTTACACCGCGCGATGTTGTGAGAACAAAGTTAACGATCGCATAGGCAAAGATCGCCACCACTAAACCAATTACTGCGTACATGATGGTGTTTTTAGCAGTAGTCACCTTATTCGAGTCACCAGATGAAGTCGTGTAAAGGATACCGCCCCAGATCAACATAATCACTGACAAGATACCGACGAAGTAGAGAATACCGTTGACGATACCCTTGACCAGTTGCTGTGGATCATCGACCTTCTCGGCAACCCGGTCACCCTTTGAGTCACTGATACCCTTATCCAGGTTGTAGTCTGCATGAGCTACTGGGACCGTTGCAAATGCCAATGCCAGAGTGGCCACAACGCCGACAACAATGAGTTTTAACTTGTTCATTCTTTATTCCTCGTTTATTATTTGATATGGTTTCAGCTGTTATTCTATCATCATTTAGCTACTTAAACAAGCCAAAGACCCAGTTAACGATAGCGTACGACATGACCACCACAACGATACCGATCACCGCGTACATGATGGTGTTTTTAGCAGTGGTCGCTTTCTGGCTATCGCCTGACGAGGTAATGTACTGAAAACCGCCCCAGATCACAACGATAACTGCCACCGCACCGACGAAGTAGAGAAAGATATTAACCACCTCGCCAATGGTGGTGCCAATAGGCTTCGTGCTCATCTCATCCGTTCGAGCTGCATCCAAACCGCTCTTAAATTGGGCCGACGCGGACGGCAGGGCGATCGGCATGACGACGGCCACGACAGCAACCGCTAATGACAAAACGGCGGCTACGAGGGTTTTTCTATATCGTTTCATACATTTCTCCTTTTTTCTTATATTTTGCCAAACACAAAATCAACAATGGCATACGATAGAAGCGCTACGGCGACACCGATCACCGCGTACATAATGGTCGACTTGGCAGTTTTAACCTTATTAGAGTCGCCGGCCGAGGTCACATACTGAAAGCCGCCAATGATGATCATGATGACAGAAATGGCGCCGAGGATGAGCAAGATAGCATTGATGAGGTTCCTAAACAGTGGCTGTACCGTCGCGCCACGGTTTTTACAGACTTCACCACTGGAGCCCGAGCAGGCGCCGTAAATGTCGACACTCTGGGCGGATACATTTGAGGTGACTACCAACGGGGCAATGAGCGCCGCTATCACGCCGATAATGACTACGAGTTTTTTCATATTGCCGATCCTTTCATGCCACTAATGACAAAGTTAGTAATGAGAAATGCGGAGAGGATGATAATAATGCCGATAACGGTACCAAGGATGGTGTTTTTCGCCTTGGTGAGCTTGTTGGTGTCGCCGCCCGAATTGGCGTAATTGATACCGGCCAGCACCAACATCAAAATCGCGATCGCCCCGGCAAAGAAATACACCGTATTGAGGATGTTGCCCAGTGCATCCGCCGAAGCACCGTTCGTCGGAATGCCCAGCGAATCTGGCGACCCCAATACACCGGCTACAAATCGCATCATGATCGTGGCAACCCCAATCCGTCAGCCACGACATTCACCAGCGCCACCGAGGCGATAGCAATCACCAGGCCGATCGCCGCATTAATCACCGTTTTCATGCCATTGGCCATCTGTCCCGGCTCACCATTGCTCGTCAAGTACAAAAAGCCGCCGTATATCACAAAGCCGACCGTCACAAAGCCCGCCAGCTGCAACAAATCCTCGACAACATTCAGTATCGCCCGCCAGATAAAGCCATTGAGCGTGGCGTAATTGTCCGGATCGTTTTGGGCGCGCTTATCGTTATTGTCGACAATCGCTTTGAGATTACAATCCGACTTGGTCAGCCCGTCGTACCACGGCTTGAGCGTCAAGATGTTGCCGCCACAGGCCGCGCTGGCCGGCGTTGCTTGAATCACCGACAGCATCAGTGACCCCGCGATCATCAGCCCCAGCGCG
The DNA here is from genome assembly GCF_030253515.1 of Candidatus Nanosynbacter lyticus. Classification (NCBI taxonomy): domain Bacteria; kingdom Bacillati; phylum Minisyncoccota; class Nanosynbacteria; order Nanosynbacterales; family Nanosynbacteraceae; genus Nanosynbacter; species Nanosynbacter lyticus. Next base: position 20,524 of record NZ_CP124549.1, on the reverse strand, counting down.
ATCACAATATGCTTCATCAGAACACCCCCCCAGGAATCAGGAAATTAGTGATGGCTACAAAAAATGCAAAGATAAGAAGACCGATGGCAGTGTTAACCCAGAGCTCTTTGGCCTTTTTGATATTGTCTGGACTACCGCCAGACGCAGAATAGAGAATACCGCCGTATATCACCGTACCGACCGCCAAGATGCCGATACCAGCAGTCATGATCTGGATAACCATTTTGATGATACCGAGAATAGCAGCATCACCAGTCGCACCGCTACAATTAATGATCGAGGTCTTTGCGCCGCCGCATTCAGTATCAGCGAACGCAGGCATACCAGACAGCACGACGCCGCAGATAATGGTTGCGAGAAAGATAGCGGTGATGAAAATATTTCTTTTTGTCATAACGGATCTCTTACCCTAAATTGTAAAATAGTGGCGGGAAAAATGCAAACGATTTCTTGAAAAAGCCATAAAAGTTTGCTATCATACGGAAAGTTATGCGCCCGTAGTGAAGTTGGCCTATCACGCCTCCCTGTCACGGAGGAGATCGCCGGTTCGAATCCGGTCGGGCGCGCCAGAATTAGATTTTCGTTATCCAACAACCCGTTTTTCTAAAGCATAAGGGTTGTTTTGTTTATTTTGTTGCCGCGGGGTATTGCTAAATATTCATAATGTGTTACAATGATGTTATTCAGAGTTCCAATTATCTACTCTGAGGTGGGTTAAAACTACACTATGACTGGCCACCGGCCAGAGAAAGGACTCCAAGCGTTATGGAAGGATACAACCATGACCCAAGTAGTTCATTAAATGACGGTCCGTCTCTTGACAAGCCGTCTCTTCTTGAGAGGGCTAAGGATAAGCTTAAAAAGGCTTTAGCCGGGGTTACTCTCGGCGCTACAGTTGTAGTGGGCCTTGCGGGCTGTGGTGGGGGTGATCGCTTAGCAGTACCAGAGAAAAGCCCATCATCAAGCGCTTCATTAGACCCATCAGAGTCACCATCTGCCTCACCATCACCGTCTGAGACTGTTGATCCAAAGGATCTAGCCGAGGAGAAATACGATCAAGTCAGGGAGGAGTTCAAGGACATAACCCCAGAGAGGTTTGCCAACCTTCCACTAGAAAAGCGCTTAGTGCCGTATAGGGAGACACTTAAGAAGGACACGATATGGGGAAGAACCAAAAGCCCAAATAATGACTTATATAATCCGTCGGGGGCGGCCGTTAAGCCTGGCAAATACTGCACAGAGCCCGCATCGGAAACAGACTCCGCCGAAGAAGTTGCAGCCAAAATACTCGGTCCCGTGGTTGCAGGTTTTGACACTGGTCCGTGGGATCCTGACTTTGCAAGAATGGTTACATCTGCGGCATTTTATGGGAATCCTGAGCTAAGGAAGTCTGCTCTAGATGATATGCTGCGGAGCGGGAAGATATCAACTTCAGAATATGCCGCCAGAAAGACTATTGTGGCACTCCTGGATGCTAAGGATAAGAAGGAAGAGAGCGGCTATCAAAAAAATGTACCCGGCTCCGAAATGTTTAAGGTACTAAAGGTAAGGTTTGCAGAAGCCAAGCCCTATGTGGACCCAAAGACTGGCGAAACACTACCGACGCAAGGCCTCCAGCTTGTTTATGAATCAACGATTACCAATGGTGTAACTACCGGTTCTCTTTTCAGGGTGGTTAAGAACGGTGATCTGTGGCAAATTGTCGACGACGAGGTTACTGGCTACAGCGGTGTCGACTCCTAAAGTGAGCTGGTCGCACTCAGCATAGCAACATACCAAAAAGAGGGGATGAGCCCCTCTTTTTGAATTACTAGCATAAGCGTGGTAATATATTCTCATAATGCTTACGCAAAAAAAGACCCCGCATCGACGTATTCGCATTACCTTGGTTGGGCTGGCCGCACTATTAGTCGTTCCGATGCTCATGACGTTTTTTGCGCTGTCGCCAACCGCTAACGCGGCTCGGGCGCGGCTTGATTATTCGCCATATCTCGCCCAAGTCAAACAGCGCTCTCTCGCGTTGGCCATGAGCAACTGTATTAGTCATCGTCAAGGATTTGATAGTGGACTCACCCCAGCAAGAATTGCCAGCGGTGATTGGGGCGGCAGCTTCACCACTATTACTACCGTCGGTCCAGTTGCCGACGGTGACGATGGGCAGTTTAGCTGTAAAGAACTAGTGTCCGCCACACGAGATACATTTGGCTACAGTTCTTTTACCGACATGTTCTGCGCGCTAAAGGGTGAGTGGCGAGATAACGCCGGCCTTGACTGTATTAGCAATATTACCAAGGGTGAGTACAGCGGTGGTAGGTGGAATATACCAAGGGACAGGGGCACGTACGCAATTCAGGTTCTTGAAAAAAAGGCTGGTAAAAGCCTAAAGTTCGACTCGGCATTGGTTAATTATTCCACGGCGATGGCGGCACTCTTGTCGGCCCAAAACGCTGGTTGTAAGGCCGAGTGGCGAGGATATGATAGCGGGGATGACGCCGCAAGTAATGACATAAAGGCCGATCAGCGCAATAAAAAAACAGCGGTTGCTTTAACTGACAGTACGGCAGCTTATGGATATTTTTATCTCCCGGATGCAGGTAAAAGGGTTCGTATGTTTCATGGAGCTGACTCGCCTTATGGTCCTTCTGGTGGTGCAAAAACAGAGATGTCATGTGCGGAGATTGCACAGTGGGCATCAGACAACGCTGAAGCAGCCGCAAAATCAGCAAAAACCGAAGCCGCCGATAATACCCGCAAGGCCGTTTATGACACTCTCCTAAAAAAATGTATCGAGAAAAACGGCGGAGGCGTCGGAGGGCCAGCGGAGCAAATATGTAAACAACAAGTTGACAGCTGGATGAACGCTTGTAAGGATAAGATGCCGTCAAGTGGTGCCGTGGCGAGTTCTGATGAATATATAAAGTGTATCGCCAAACAGTCAAATTATTCCGATGGTGAGCTAAAAAGCGCCCTCTCTGGTATCTCCGCCGACACCCCCTCTGGCCAGAGCGGGGGCGACGAGAAAAAGCCAGAGTGTGCCGTCAAAGACCTCGGTTGGCTCATTTGTCCAGTCGTTAATTTCTTGGCTGATATTTCAGACGCGGCTTTTGCCATGATCGCCGATAACTTCCTAAAGATTGAGCCGGGCCTCGCCTCTGGAGGTGAGGTGCAAGCAGCCTGGGGAATTATGCGCAATATTGCCAATGGTGCGTTCATTATTATGTTCTTAGCGATCATTATCTCTCAGCTCACTGGCTTTGGTATCTCAAACTACGGCATTAAAAAGATGCTGCCTCGCCTTATCATCGCTGCAATCCTCGTGAACGTATCAATTTACATCTGTCAAATTGCCGTTGACCTGTCTAACATCCTCGGCTATAGCCTGCGTGCTGGCATTGGCGGCATTGGCGACGAGATTACCCGAGCAAATGAAATTTTTCAATCAGGTCAAGGACGTGGTACATGGGGGGGCTTTGCCTTAACCATCCTTGCCGCAGGCACCGCCGGGATTCTCGCCCTCGCAGTCTTGATTGGGGCGCTTGTTTCTGGGCTAGTTGTTATGGCGACCGTCGCTGTGCTGTTAATCGCCCGCAAAGCGCTCATCATCATCCTCATCGTCATCTCACCGCTGGCTTTTGTTGCCTTTCTGCTGCCAAATACCGAAAAATTATTTAGTAAATGGCGCTCAATCTTTGTGGGACTACTCATGGTCTTTCCGACAATCGGCCTACTGTTCGGTGGCGGCATACTGGCGGGGGCTGTCGTTAAGGCCGGGGGTGGAAATGACACGATCATGCAGATTGTCGGTGAGCTAATCAAAGTCCTGCCACTCATCGCCGTGTGGAGTGTCCTCAAGAAAGCTATCGACGTTGCCGGGGCGATCGGTCAGCACATCAACAACGCTGGCGGTAGTCTCGGTGGCAGCGCCAGAAACTGGGCAAAAGATAGGTATGATAGTTCACGGCTTGGCGAGATGCAAAAATTCCGCAAGCAGCGACGACAGCGCCGCAAGGCCCTCATGCGGGCCGGGGCATGGGAGGGCACCGGAGCCCTAGATAAATTCTGGAGAAATCGAAAATCTCGGTTCAGCAAAAGATTTAACGAGAGCGCCTTAGCAAATAACCGCTTCCTCGGAGGAGATTATGGTATTCGCAGTGCTGCCGAAGGTCAGGATGCGGTTGATGACGAAGAGCGCAAGACAGCAGAGCGTATGCTTGATTATCGGTACAACGGCGATGCGGCCGCTGCACTGAGAGGCGCTGGAGACAACGAGATACTTAAACACATTGCCTTTAAGAAATTAGAGTCAACTGGTAAGCGCGGTGCCGAACAAATGTACGAGTATCTCCAGGGTGGTGGAACCATCAGCAACCGCCGCATGGCAGAAACCCTTACCAGAATGAAAGATGACCATGCCGGTCTGTTTGAAATGGGTAGAACGGCTATCGACCAGATGGAACAGGACGGAGCAACCTCGGTCAGCTTTAGCCAGCAACAAATGGCCGAACTGACCGCCAAGGGGGTCAGCGGATTAAGTGATGAAAAATTGGCACGACAGACATCAAGTGCCATCAAGGTCGCTGGTGAAACTGAATTCACTAAGGGTGGCCAGAAAATGGTCGGTGTCTCCGCCGAGAGGGCAGCCTCAGTGCTTGACAATAAACGTATTAATACCTCGATATCGGGTAGTGCGCGCAAAGAGCTTGAAAATATACGAAACAGCGATAGAGTAGCCGAACCTCAGGAGCTGCGAGTACCGCATGACATGAGCGGCGTAACAGCAGATGACGTCAAAAATGCGATTAATTCTACGGTAGAAATTAACAATATCACCGAGGCAGTCCCATCAGACACCCCAACGGGGCGAACATTCGTCGCCGGAACAGGCAGAGGGCCAGCTCCACCGCAATCCCCACCTTCAGCACCGCCAAATAATCAAAATAATCGCAATAATCGAAACAGCAATCCACCTACCGCCAGCTAAAAACTATTGACTTTTCTCTGTAAAAATGCTACCATTGTCGGTAATGGAGTGGTTACGTTCACAAGGGCGATCGTCGATGCGATGGTTGCAGTGGTTTATATTGCTGGCGGTGGGCCTCCTAGTCAGTATTTTTTTGAGTACGGTCGTAACCTCGGGCCAGGCGCTGGCGGCGGACGCGAAGTGGGATAGTAGCAAAATATCCTACGACAACGAAACCTTTGAGCGAGTTTCCGACGTCGACAAACTAAAGGCCCTTAACTTAGGGTCTGACCAAGTGGTCTACATGTCAAAGAAAACTGTAGCCAATAATCAAGACGTCCGCGTCATTCATTTTCCGTCAACAGGCGACCTCGGATCAATGACCTCGGTGTCCCTAACGACATTCACGTATACTGCGCCAAACACCTACACAAAGAAAGAATCGACCACACTATCAATTGACCCACCGAGCCAAAACTCTGCATCTTCGTGCGAGGTTGCTGGCGGTATCGGCTGGATCCTTTGTCCCGTTTCGGCGTGGTTAGCTAGCTCCATCGACTGGATGTTTGGGGTGCTCAAAAGCTTCCTCGTGGTGCCGCCGCTTCAGACGGGTAATCAGACTAGCGGTATCTTTCTGGCTTGGAATATCGTTCGCAACATCGCCAACGGTATCTTTATCATCATGTTCATAGTCATTATTTATTCACAAGTTACTTCTATGGGCATCTCCAATTATGGCATCAAAAAGATGCTGCCTCGGTTAATTGTCGCGGCGATACTGGTTAATTTGTCATTCCACGTCTGCGCCATCCTCCTCGACCTGTCAAACATCGCCGGAAGTGCGCTCCAGGACATGTTCATGAATATTCGTAACACAGTCGCCACCCTGGGCGGATCGGCGCCAGCGTCTGAACCCATGACCTGGCAAGAGGTCACCTTCCAGATTTTGGGAGGTGCCGCTGGCGGTGCGGCGTTGGCTGCGGGGCTCCATATGCGAGCCGAGCTACTTCCTTTTGTTGTGCCGCTTTTGTGTGGTATTGGACTTGTTATTCTTCTCGTTGTTATCATTATGGCCGCCCGTCAGGCGTTGATCGTTATTTTGATTATCATTTCGCCGTTGGCTTTTGTGGCTTACTTGTTGCCGGGTACGGAGAAGTGGTTTGACAAGTGGAAGGACGTCTTCTTGACGATGCTGATATTCTTCCCGGGGTTTGCGGCAGCCTTTGGTGGAGCGCAGCTGGCAGGCTCAGTCATTATGCAAAACGCCGCAGGCCCGAACGGGGCAGTGATGTATATCCTCGGTATGGCAGTCCAGATCGCGCCACTCGCCCTGACGCCGTTGATGATTAAGTTGGGTGGCGGGCTCCTCGGCAAATTCACTGGTCTCGTCAACGACCGCAGTAAGGGATTATTCGACCGATCTAAGAACTGGGCAAAAGAGCAGAGCGAGATTACTAAACATAAAAAACTCAACAAACGTCCAAATAGCAAATTTACCCCAACGGCATGGCGACGCAGACTGGCGCAGTCATCACAAAACCGTAAGGATAGGCTAGAGGGGCTGCGTAATCAGTCAAACGTACAGCGCACCGAAACCGCCAGCTACAGAAAGCTTGACCAGTTTAGGCGCTCTGTTGAAGAAGATAAAAATATCGCCGAAGGGAAGCTGCAGTCAGCATGGAATGCGCATCAAAGTACTGACAAGGCGGCTATCGTTCAGGATTTCCAATCACGGTCCATTCGTCAGATGGTTGATGCTGAGAAGCAGGTGCTCGACAATCGCTTTACGGCGCTTCAGACTGGACACGGGGAATTGCCAGAAAATGTTGCCAATAACACCGCAGTCCAAGAGGCTGTACAACGAGCACGTGATTCACATCAAACTCTCGCGGTTCAAGGTTTGCGCAAGAGCGGTATCGATCGTGTCCTCAACGATCAGTTCGCTCGTGCCATGCGTGATGACAATACCGGCGCAGAGCTTCGATCGGCCGCTGGTGGTATCGAGGACGCTTACTACGCATCAATTCCAGGTATGAGTGATGATCTTGGGTCGCGACGCGCCGCCGCTGCTGCCGCTCAAACGGTGAGTGCCGCCTACGAAGAATCGGTCAAGAATGCCACCGCTATCCTCAACGGCAGCAACGTGAGCGATGCCGACACAGTAAGTCTCATCGGTGGCAATGCTGTTGGCAATATCCCAGCAACCGACGACATCAGGAATGCGGCTGGTCGCAAGATCGCAAGCAGTCGTGGTGCTAAACCGCTACTCGATATGCTCAGCAAGGTACAGATGAATAATTTGACAGACGACCTCGCCCAAGAACTTGGTGTAGCATTGAAAAACAATAGTGCACGACCATGGTGGCTAGGTGGATCGGAGTGTGTTGATATACAGGCCAATGCTATCAAGGATACCGGTGACGCCTTCAAGGTGCGCAATATGATAAAGGCTTTTGAGAAGGGTAAGTTGAGTGCCGACAAAGCCCTGGCAAGTGACGCGGTATTCCTTGAGGATACGCTTGATATGATGCAAAAGTACAATATTGCTGCGCAATTAACCCCTGATACAAAGGAATTCCTCAATGAGAGTATTGAAACCGTCCTAACAGACGAGCTCTATAAGGGTCGATATACTCGTGAGCAAGGAGACGCCCTCAAAGGCATTCAGAGTCTGCTATAATAATACTCAATGGCTGTCTACAAAGTTCCCCAGGATGTGGAAGCTGAAGACAAGCTGCTCGGGCCGTTTAGTTTCAAGCAGTTTATTTTCTTGATCGTCGCGATCGGCATGATTGCGCTGGCGTGGGGGCTGTTCTCGGTGCTGCCGCCGCTGGCGATTATCCCGGTGCCGGTTGCACTGTTTTTCGGAGCGTTAGCCTTGCCGCTGCGCAAGGATCAGCCGATGGAGGTGTACCTCGCAGCGGTTATTTCGTTCATCCTCAAGCCCAAGCAGCGACTGTGGCGAGCCGATGGCATTGAGCGAATGGTCGAGGTGATCGCCCCGCGGATTGAGGAAAAGCAATACGGCAAGGGGTATGACCAGGCCGAGGTCAATCGCCGGCTGTCGTATCTGGCAACGCTGGTGGACACGCACGGCTGGTCGGTGCGCGGTGTCGATAATCCAAACAGCTCGGTGATGAATAGTTCGATGCAGGCGGATTGGTACAACGAGGCCCAAACCGCCCAAGACCCGCTCGACCCAAGTAGCAAGACAGCCCGCGCCTTTGAAACACTCATTGAGCGAGCCGACGAAAGACGCCATGATAAAATTGTCCAGCAAATGCAGCGAGCCCAAACTACCCCAACCACCCAGACCACCCAAGACAGCCAAGACGACCAAGCCTACTCGCTACAAACCTCGACCTTCAACCCCTATCCAACTATGCAGCAGTCTATCATCACGCCCATCAGCGAGCAGACGACCGCGACGACTCACACCGACCAGGCGCCCCCTAGCACAGCACCCGTCTCGCCTGCTATAATGGATCTAGCGCGTAATCACAGCGATCTGTCGGTCGCCTCACTGCAACGAGAGGCCGGTCGTATCCAAAAAGAACATGATAAGGAAGTCGTGATTTCGCTTCACTAGGTGGGATGTCTATGCAACCAAATCAGCAACAGCAACCATATCACTATCCACCAGATGCAGCCGCTGCACCACCGTTTGGTGCAGCGTCAAATCCACCAACCATGCCGGGGGTTATTGCCTCTGGGCCTGACCCAGTCTCCGCAGAACCAACCTCACTGTACGCTCAGTACCCTGATCAGTTCAGCCCGCTGCCACAGCAATTACCGCAGGCGCCAGCCCAGCCACAGCCGATGCCAAGCGCACAACCCGTGGCACAACCAGCCCCCAACCCACCGTCCGCACCCGAGCCCAACCAACCACAGCAAACCCCGCAACAACCCGCCAAGCAGCCGACTGGCCAGGCAAAGCCTCAACAAAAAGGCCCGACCAGCACCCAGAACACACTGCTATTTTCTGAGATGCGCGAGAACATGATCATCATGAATGACGGCAGCTTTCGGGCGATTGTTCAGTGTCAGTCAATCAACTTCGACCTGATGAGTGGCCGCGAGCGTGAGGGAATCGAATTTAGCTACCAAAACTTCCTTAACTCGTTATATTTTCCGGTTCAAGTACTCATTCGCTCACGGCGCGTTGACATCGGGCCGTACATCGACCGCCTGATTGACATTCGCCGCAACCAAGACAATATGCTCCTGAACGTGCTGATGGATGACTACATCAACTTCATCGATGTCCTCGCCCAAGAAGCCAATATTATGGATAAGGATTTTTATATCGTTGTGCCGTATTATCAGAGTGGCGACATGCAAGTTATCAAGCAGCAGGCCAAGGGTCTATTCGATAGCTTCTTCGGCGGCAAGAAAGACAACACCGTCACCAAGATTGAACAAACCGCCTACGAAAAGGCCAAGGATGAAATTAAGAACCGAGTTGATTCGGTAATGAGCGGGCTGTTTCAGATGGGCGTAAAGAGCGCGCAGCTTAATACCAAACAGCTGGGCGAATTATTCTATAGTTCATACAACCCCGACGTGGCGCCACAGCAGCCACTCAGTGTTGGTGCCGATGAACTGGCGACAACCTATGTCCGCAAGGGGCAGGGCGAGTCGCCACATGGATATGGAGGAGCACGACATGGCTAGGAAAAAGAAGCTAGACGCCATTGATATCGCCGCCCAACAGCGGGCCCGCGAGCAGGCCGAGGTTGAGCAGGCCTTTCTCACTGGCGTGAGAACCTTGCGCGACTTTATCGCTCCGAGCAGCCTCGAGCTCAAGTCTGACCACTTCCGCCTCGGCTCAAAATACGGCCGCACCATGTACGTCTACGGGTATCCGCGCGAGCTATACACCGGTTGGCTCAGCTCGGTGATCAACATCGACGAGGTGCTGGATATCAGTATGTTCATTTACCCGGTTGATACCCAGGTGGTGCTCAACAACCTACGTAAGAAAGTGACTCAGCTCGAGGCCAGCCTTAGCATCAATTCCGAGAAGGGCAAGGTGCGCGACCCAGCCATGGAAGCGGCATTGCAGGACGCCGAGGAACTACGCAATCAGCTACAGATCGGCTCGGAAAAGTTCTTCCGCTTTGGCCTTTACATCACGATTTATGCCGACAGCATTGATGAGCTCAACTTTATCCAACACAAGATCGAGACAATTTTTGGCCAGCAGCTGGTGTTTTCTAAGGTTGCCTCAGCTCAACAGGAGCAGGGCCTCAATAGCACTATTCCACAGCTGACCGACCAGCTCCAGGTTCGCCGCAACATGAATACCGGCGCTATTTCCACCAGCTTTCCGTTTACCTCGGCCGACCTGACCGACGGCAAGGGCGTGCTCTATGGTATCAATATGCACAACAACGGCTTGGTAATTTTTGACCGCTTTTCCCTCGAGAATGCTAATATGGTAGTGTTCGCGAAATCTGGTGCCGGTAAGTCGTTCACGGTCAAGCTCGAGGCGCTGCGCAGCATGATGCTTGGCTCGGACATCGTGATCATCGACCCAGAAAACGAATACCAGAAATTGTCCGACGCCGTTGGCGGTAGCTACATTCGACTCAGCCTCAACAGCGATACCCGCATCAATCCGTTTGATCTGCCGCGGGTGATTGATACCGATGAGGCAGACGATGCACTGAGGGCGAATTTAGTGACGCTGCACGGGTTGCTGCGGCAGATGCTGGGTGGCTCACAGACGACGGCGGGCGGGCAGATTATCGCTGGACTGACGGCTGCCGAGGAGGCTGATATTGACCAGGCACTGATTGATACGTACGCCCGCGTCGGCATCACCGCTGACCCATTGACCCACCATTCGACACCACCAACCATTGCCGATCTCTACGATACACTGCTTCATATGGGTGGCACCGGGCCAAGCCTCGCTCAGCGGCTGCGCAAATTTACCTCCGGTACTTTCGCTGGTATCTTTAGCCAGCAGTCAAATATTGATATCAATAACACCATGGTGGTCTTTAATATCCGCGACCTCGAGGACGAGCTGCGGCCGATCGCTATGTATATTGTGCTCAATCACATCTGGAACATTACACGTACCGACCAAAAACGACGCATGCTCATCGTCGATGAGGCGTGGCAGCTGATGCGCTACGACGACTCGGCCAACTTCCTGTTTTCTCTCGCCAAGCGTGCCCGCAAATACCAGCTCGGCCTCACGACCATCACCCAGGACGTCGAGGACTTTATGGGCAGCAAGATGGGCCGTGCCATTGTCGCCAACTCATCGATGCAGCTGCTACTCAAGCAGTCAACCAGCGCCGTTGATGTCCTTTCCAGCGTCTTTAAGCTAACCGAGGAAGAGCAAAAACGCCTTGCCAATTTCCCCGTGGGGCAGGGGTTATTCTTTGCCGGACAAAACCACGTCCACATTCAGATCCAGGCTAGCGACACCGAATACGAACTCATCAACACCTCGCCGATCTCTCGACACCAACTACCATCAGAAACACCGCTCGGCGGGTACGGGGCAGTGTAGTATAATTGGAGGCATATGGCAACAGCAACAAAACCGCCGCGATTTGACACCACGACCGATCCTGATGCTGATGGGCGAGCAAACCCGTTTGAGCTACATGATGATTCATCGGAGCAACTGAATGCTGGTGAGCAAGCAGCGCTCGACCAGATAGAGGCTAGTCTACGAGATGATGGCCTTGATAATGATCAGTTCGGCTACCAGGCGAATCGAGATGCCAACATCGAGGGTGCTGCACAAAAAATAACAGACAAAGAGAATGGTACTGCAAATCAAGGACCACAAAGTGGTTTTTATCAACCAGAAAAATCTAATCGAACTATGCCCAAAAGTCAAGCCGCTAAGCTCATCGCTCTTGCTAAAAAACGCGGCGGTATCGCTGGTTTAATGATATTATTTGGTGTTGGTGGTGGTCTACTGGCTTCGGTGTTTGGTCCGGCATCAATGCTCATCAATCTCATGGAAAACCTAACTCTTGGCAACGATTCTAGTTCAGTTGTCTCTGAACGACGTCTCGCAAAAAACTTGGCGAATATGATCACAAAGCCCGGCGTTTGCAATAGTAAAAAGATGAAGTGCAAGGCCGGCACGATTTCAAATAAAGGTTTACGCCGTCTCGCAAAGCACGGTGTCGTGGCGGCCGATGCTAAAGGCAAACCGCTTAATCTAAAAAGGCTTGGCTACCCCAGTGGTAACCCAGAAAAGTTCATCGTTGACGGTAAACATATCAAGGCTCAAGACTTGCCCGGTTTTTTAAGTGCTAAAGAAAACCGTGGTCTTGCCGCCAAAGTCCTTGGTCGATCCGGTGCATTTAACATGCGATTTCGCGTTTGGTCAAGTAAATATCTCGCCAAAAAGTTCTTTAGTAAGTTTAAGCGCATAAAGCGAAACGGGGGAGCGGCCACGTGGGCCGAAGAAAACAAAAAGAATAACCGACAAAATCAAAGCCCAACCGGTTCTGACGGTGAAAAAAAGAAGACCCCATCTGAAGAATATCGTGCTGACGATAAAGTAAACCAAGCAGACATCGAAGAGTCTGGTAACAAAGCCAAAACGCATGCCGACAAAAAACTGAAGCGTGCGCGGCGTGCTGGCTCAGCCTATACCCTCGCAACAGGTGCCTGTATCGCTGGACATGTGCCCGACTTTATCGTTGGCGGTGTCGCTGGAGCGCAAATGGCGGCACTTATCCCACCGATAGCTAATATCGTTCTCTCACCAGGATCACAACAAAAGGCTTCAGGCCTTGATCCGCGCTTCGCAATGACTGCTGCTGGTATGGAGTTTGTTGGCACAATGTTAACCTCTCGCCACAAAGGCAGTAATGGCAAAGCCGAGTCAGCCCTTGATTCACCACTCCTGCTCTCTGCTATGGGTGTCAATAAAAATAAAGTTCCGCTATCTGAAAAATTTGCACCCGGACTTAAAGTTCGTCGTCATCCAGCCATCCAAGCGATGTATCAATATAAAGATGCCACCAAGGGCGCCTGTAACGTCATCATGAGCGACCAGGCTATGTACACAGCCATGGCCGTCGATGCAGCAGCGACAGCCCTAGCAGCGCCAACACTTATCGGCGGTATTGTCAAGGCAGTGGGTGATTTCGCAATCTCTCAGATTACCTCTGTCATTATAGGCGAAATAACCAAAGCGGCCACAAGTGCAGCTGTTCAGGCGATATTCAAAGCCATCGTTGGCGATAATGACATTGCAAATGCTAAGGGTAAAGAGTTTGGTGATATGCTCGGAACATCGGCTGGTGCATTTTTTGCAGCAGCAAACTCAGCAAAACATCTGCCGGTATTGTCTAAAAAAGGCCTCTCTAGTTTTAATCAAGTTCGTCTCGCTAACGAGCGACAACAACGTGAATACGACATCGCCTCACTCAGCCCATTCGACACCTCTAGTCGCCACACATTCCTCGGCAGCCTCACCTTTAACCTGCGTCAGATGATGCTCCAGTCTGGTAGTTATAATAATTCATTCGCATCAATCTTCTCTAATATCATCCACCTCCCAGCAATGGCGCTTTCATTTGGAACCGCCGCCAACGCGAGCGATAACTACTCGGCAAATTACTGTGGTTATGCCGAAGACTTTGGCTTAAAGTCCGAGGTTAATGGCCGCGACGTTACCCCGGCAGTGAACTTTGCCGGCGCTGGGTGTACGGGCTTCACTAAACAGCAGGACGATATGGGTGTTGAGGAGGCACGAGAGATCCTGGCAAAGGCTGGGTGGATTGATGAAAGTGTTGATATAGAAAAAGAAGACGACATTGAGGCATTGGTCAGTAAAGGATATATAAAAGACAATACGCCGCTAAAATCGTTTATTGAATCTTGTAGCGATGTCAGCTCAGCAGAATACTCGACCAATATGACCGGCTGCGTTCTCGATGAATCTAGTACCAGGCAAACTACTGGCAAACTCTCCAGCGGCGGTTATCGTCCTGTTGTCGAAAGCGAAAATGGCAAAACAAGCGCCGACACCGACTTTGGCTCAATTGACACCGCCGACAGCAGAACCCTCGCCGCCATCTCCGTCTTTTTAATGGATTATCAGATCCAAAATTCCATTAACGGCGAAGACGACGAAGAGCTTGTCGGCAGTAATCAGTCTAATGGCGCCTCAAACTCCCAAACCGGCGAAAATCTCGATCAAATTAAGATGTACTATCAGTCAGAAGAGCCATGGAAGAATAAAAAATACGGCATTGGTAATATTGGTGATTGTGGCTGTGCGCCAACCTCTATGGCTGCTATCATCTCGACTGTCGGCAATACAACCGTTGATCCAGAAAAAATGGCTGAGTTTTTCTATCAAAACGATGGCCAGAGGGGTGGTGAGCATTGTGGTTCGAATTGGATATGGGAAAGTAAAGCTCAGCTATTTAAGGATAAGTTCGGTATTACGATCAAGAAAGTACAGCCAAGCGCCGAGAATGCCTCAAGAGGTCTGTCCGAAGGTGGCCTAGTTCTTATATCAGTTGGCGGGAAAACACCGTTTATCCAGGGTGGTCACATTATGTTTATTCGCGGAAAAACTGCTGACGGTAAGTTCCTCGTTGGTGATCCGAATAAGCGCTCCAACACCGAAAACAAAGCCGGCTTTGCGGCGAGCGAATTTCACTTTGGTGAAAAGGCAGACAAGGGTAAAAATGAAGAGAATGATGGCACAACAGGTATGTGGGTGATCACTGGACCGAAAAAAGTTGGAGGGCGGTCATCGTGAGAGAGTTCCTTTTAGCACACAAAACAGCAATTATTGCTACGTTATCATTCATCATACTCTCCGCCTCAGTCGTTGTCGTCATTCTACTGCTACCACCCACCAACCCATCGGCCCCATCGCAATCGCCTAATAACAACCAATCAGAGGGTAAACAGTACGAGGGACCAACCGGCGGCAGTGGCCAGCCAACAACACAGCAGTTGATCCTCAGCGGGTGGGATACGAAGAATAGCGCCAATAAAACACTGGCCGCATTCATCAATGATGACACTCAAAATTCACTCGTTGCAGCGATTCTTCGCCACTACGTAAGTAAACATGCGACCTCTGATACCCTTGTGTCTGGAGCGATCACTAATGTAGTTTTTGATGAAAGGGTAATATCATTCACCGTGACCGTTAAGAACACCACCGCGTATGTCGTGCAGTTTACTATCGCGGATAACACCATCACCATTCGAACCGCAAGTGGGGAGCCAGTAGCGTTATGATAGATAACATGAGTTATTACTCCCAGCAGCCACGTGACGATAGGCGATCGTTGGCGATTATAGCCGGACTGTGCGTCGCGGCGATTGCGCTGATAATCGTCATTATTCTAGTTGTTATCCGCAACAACACTCCATTAAACCCAGGACCAACTAAAAATCTTACAATCCCAGAAAAAACATTGCGCGAATCGGCTTCCGCTGCTTTTACCAACCTACAAGTTACGACAACACCGCGACAAACATTTCTCGAAAAAATTGACTTCGAAAGTGAGTGGATTTTTCTGAAAGCAATTGCTGCCAATGTTACGACTACCAATCCATCGCGCACATTATATGTCATATTAAAGAAAGATGATCACGGCAATTTACAGCTCATCGCATATTCAACCGGCAGGGAGGCGTGGCGGGCAGCTGGTGGTAACATACTACCGGATAACGCGAGAGAGCGAGCGAGGAAATTATGGAACGAAAATTAGCCTTTCAAAGAGTCGCTATTATTATATCAATTATTTCGCTGCTTTTTGGGAGCTCACCGGTATTTGCCGAACTAAATACCGATCAACTGCGCGCGACATTTGAAGACAATAGTATCCTTTTTAGTAATAATTCTGAAGATACAAACTGTTCACCAAATGCTGCACAGTCAGCGAGTGGGGCAGCAGGCGAGCTAGTCGGCGAAGATAATCTAAAGAAAGCATTTAATTACTTTATATCCAAAGGTGCGCCAAAGTTTGTTGCAGCAGCAATCGTTGGTAATTTATATCAGGAGTCAAAAGGTAACCCAATTCTTCGTCAAAATAAAGGCTCCGAGCCAAATCCGCTCAAGGCCGGCGGTAAGTACCACCCATGGAACCCGAGTAAACCGGCTGGTATGGGTGATGCCTGGGGAATCGCCCAGTGGGACCCGGGCGTAGCCGTCCTTTATTGGCAACAGCAGGCTGGCGTCCAGGGTGATGTTACCAGCCTCGAGGTGCAACTAGCTATCGTCTGGTGGCAGCTCCAGAATCTTGCACCGACCTCGCGTAAAAACGTTCTTGCCGAAATGACGGCCTCGGGCAACGTAAACGAGGCAACCTCTATTATGGTAAAGAAGTTCTTTGGTGCTGGTATCCCACGAACCGATATTCGCGCAGCTTATGCTAACAAAGCCATGAGCTGGGAGCCAGATCCTTCTATCGCAGCCGCAGCAGCTTCTGGTGCCGCTACTAACTGCAGTGATGGTAGTGGAGGTGGAGGCGGCACCATCTCCGAAGGCGGCCTCAACGAAGAGCAGGCAAAGAAATTCATGATGAATTACGGCGAAAATAAGAACAATGAAAGCCAGAAGGCTATGGGTGGTTATCTGTGGAATAATTGTAATGGTGGCGGCTCGAATTGTGTGTCGTTCTCTGTATTCTTTTTAAACAAGTTCACTTCTACAAAAGGCGTCTATACACCCGGAAATGGAGAGGCGGTTGTGTCATACTTAAGGAGCAATAGGCGCGTGCCAACCGGCAAAACACCAAAGGTTGGAGCAATATTTAGCTGGAACGGTGGGCGGTATGGACATACTGGTGTCGTCCTCGGCATTCACGGTGATACTGTTATCGTTGGCCAAGCGAGCTGTAGTGGTCCCGGTAAGGGGCGCGGTGATGGTACACAATCGGGTGGTGGATCTGGTTTCATTCGCGTAGGTAAGATCAACGAGACAAAGGCGTGGCTCGGTCGCCTACCAGATGAGTTTGCCTACCCAGAAGTTGACATGTCGGCAGTAGCAAGTTATGTTGGAGCAAGCACAGGTGGAGGTGGTGGTAATGTTGCACTATAATAAAAAACTAATTTTCATTATCTTGGGGTTTATTGGTGTTGTTATTATCACTACGGTTGCCTATATACTACTGCTACGCAACCCTCTTGGTGGAGAAATGCATATCGAAAATCTCAGTACATATACAAATGGTAAACCGACCGACGCTAAAACCCTCGAAACAATCCGTCACGCATTATATACCGCCATCCGTAACAATTACGCTGGCAATTTGCCGGACAACTCTATTAAAGACATCCTTGTCCGCGACGGGTCGTTCAAGCAAACTCATGATCAAGCGAAAGACATCCACACCGTTAACTTCATTGTTGATATTAAAAGCCTACAGCAATCGTATCTTGTCGAATATACGTGGTCACAAAAAACCAATCTTGACGAGGATGCCCAGTATCAATATGGTACAACCGTTTCATGCCTACCAACTGATCAGCTAATATACGGTTATTTTGGCTGTAATGATGACTTTTCACGAATGCGTGGACTACGAAGCCCGTATCTAGTTGTCAACTGGAGCGGCCAAAATGATCAGTACGGCAATTCATTATCTAACCAACTAACCGGCAATGACACTGACTACATTGAGAAGCTAATCATGAGCGATTATTCTTATGACCACAAACTATCACGTATCGCTACACAAACAACGATAAAAGATATCGTACGTGATACATCATCAGGAAAAAATACGCTATCATTTACTATTACTGTTGAGGATAAATTAGCCTACAATATCACTATTGATTACGATAATAGTCGACGAATTGCCATTACTCAAGACGGTCGATCACTCAACTAGCCTAGCGCTTCAACGGCATAACAATATGCATACAATCTGGCGTGGGGGTCTGCTCGCGGATGACGCATGGCGACAGTTTGCCGTTAAACGAGAAGGTGACAGTCTCGCCATCAGTGGCGCCAAGTGACTCGATCAGATAACGAGAATTGAGCGTAATCTCGCCGTCGCTCGACACCTCGGCACTAGCCTCAGAGGTATTCTCACCGAGCTCCGAAGCAATTGAATGGATTGATAGTAGCGCTTGCTCGTGACTAGCCTTGAGGGTAATGCCGCCACCCGATTCGCGCGCAAAGAGACTGGCAACCTTGGTGATGCGCAGGAAATCGGCTTTTCTAATTACCACCTCGGTCTCGGCGAGTTTAGGAATCAGTTGACGATAGTCGGGAAATTTACCATCGATTAGCCGACTCACGATCTCTAAGTGATCCGTCCGAAACCCGACCTGTGTTTCATCAAAAAACAAACTTACGTCACTTGTTTCGGTATCGAGACTCCGCAGCACCTCCTGGAGTGTCGATGCTGGCACGATGGCGGTAATTTCACCGTCAAATCTCATCAGCCGTTTCTCCGCCAACCGATAACCGTCCGTGGCCGCTAGACACAACTCACCATTATAGGTATGCCAGTACACACCAGTTAACACCGCCCGCGTGGCATCACTAGACGTCGCGATAATGGTTTGCGAAACTGCCTTTTTTAGCTCATCGGCACTCATATCCAGTCGCACCGCCGTCTGCTCATCCACTGTCGGTAGCTCCGGAAACTCATCCGCCACGACACCATTAATAACGGATGAAAACTTGTCTGCGGTCAGATGTAGATGCTCGTCCTTAACCTCCAACTCGACCGTACCACTTGGCAGGCTGGCGACAAACTCGCTCACTAGTCGGGCTGGGATAGTTATCGAGCCGGGCCTCTCGACCTTGGCGCCAACATACTGGGTAGAGGCGATCTCCAGATTCGTCGCCGCTACGACCAGCCGAGAGCCATCGGTTCGTAATAAAATGTTATTCAGTATCGCCAGTTCGTTACGACTAGCGGCGATGCGCCCGACATTAGCGAGGGCTCTGGCGAGGTTTTCTTGGGTGACGGTGAGCTTCATATTCTTATTATAATCCTTTTTCTTATCTTTATTCAGTAGTTAGTAATAATAGGTACTGTGGAAACTGGGTAAAGATCGTGTTTGGACAGGGGTAGTAGTGGTATTGTGTCAGTGGAAAAGATAGTGGATTTGCTGGGTATGGTGTCGTGGACAAGACGCCGATTATCCACGTGATGCTGCTTAGCCCATTTGATGATAACCAGATTAGTGGATAGTCGTTCACAAGTTTGTCGCTGGTTACGCGCACGTTTTACCCAGGTTTTACACATAGAGCTTGTCCCGGATGTCGTTAATTTGTTCACGAATGTTGACGCTAATGAGCATCTCCTTGCTAATTTTGTCAACCGAATGAATGGCGGTGGTGTGGTCTTTGCGGCCAAGCTCTTGGGCAATTTTTGGAAAGCTCATCTTGAGCTCGCTGCGCAGCAGGTACATGGCAATTTGGCGTGGCTGCATGATGTATTTATCGCGCTTTGGTGAACACACATCCTTGACCTCAACGCCAAAGTGGCGAGCAGTTTTGTCGATAATTTGCTTGGCGGTGATATGTTGCGGGCGAGAGCGCTTGATATTACCAAGTAGCCCCTCGGCGGTTTCGGTATCGGGCGTGATGTTCTGCATCTCGGCGTAGGCTAGGAGTTGATTGAGCGCCCCCTCAAGTTCGCGAATATTGGTCTTGAAATTGGTGGCGAGATATTCGACGACATCGGCGGATAATTCGACATTGCTCAGGCCGGCCTTGGCAGTAACGATAGCGCAGCGAGTTTCATAATCCGGCATCTGCACGTCAATCGTCATGCCCCACTCAAAGCGACTGCGCAGGCGGTCGGTCAGGGTAGGGATGCTTTTGGGCGGCTTGTCAGAGCTGATGATAATTTGCTTGTCGTTTTGGTGTAGGTCGTTAAAGGTGTGAAAGAACTCGTCCTGAGTTTTTTCCTTATTGGCGATAAACTGCATATCGTCAACGATCAGGACATCGACGTTACGATATTTGTCGGAAAATCCTTTTTTCTTGAAGCGAATCGAGTCGAGAAATTCACTAACAAAGGTCTCGGTGGTGGTATATAGCACGCGGGCGGAGGGTTGGCGCTTAATAATCTCGTTACCAACGGCCTGCATTAAATGGGTCTTGCCAAGCCCCGAACCGCCATAGAGATAAAGCGGGTTATATTTGGTGCCAGGACTAGCGGCAATTGCTTGACAGGCGGCGTGCGCCAAGTCATTACTCGAGCCAACGATGAAGTTGTCAAAGGTATAGCGCGGGTTGAGGTTGGTTGCTGATTTTTTAGACTGCTTGATGATCGGTTGGGTGGCGGCCGCTGAATTTGGTTCATCACGGCTGAGGCGCTGCTTTCGAGCAGCTGTTTTTTTGGGTCGAAAATGAATCGTCGAGACCGCAAGGCCGCTTCGCTTCAAGCCGTCAGCGATGCGCTGATAGTAGCGTTTTTCCAGCTGTGTCAACACGAAGGGGTTGGGTGATAGGACGGCCACCTCATTAGCAGATATAATGTCAAGCTCGGTCGACTTAAACCAGGTCGAAAATGACGATGGCGGAATTGAAACCTCAATTTCACCCAGCACTCCCTGCCAAATAGCTTGACTATTCAC